>JAFAFC010000008.1 GCA_023423715.1 Bacteroidota bacterium | reverse complement strand
CGCCCCCCCCGATTCAATATTTCAAAAGAAAAAGCTTATTTCTTGTTCGCAATTTCCTCTTTAATTTTATTTTCAAGCTCTTCCGCTAGTTCAGGATTGTCTTTCAAAACTTCCTTCACGGCATCACGACCTTGACCTAATTTAGTCTCTTCATAGCTAAACCAAGAACCACTTTTCTTAACGATTCCCATTTCAACTGCTTGGTCTAGGATTTCACCTGTTTTAGAAACACCTTCACCGTACATAATGTCGAATTCCGCCATTTTGAAAGGAGGAGCAACTTTATTTTTCACGATTTTTACTTTCACACGAGAACCAACGGCTTCATCACCATTTTTAATTGGAGCAGAAGCTTTTCTGATATCAATTCGTACAGAAGCATAGAATTTAAGAGCGTTACCACCCGTCGTCGTTTCAGGGTTTCCGAACATCACACCGATTTTTTCTCGCAACTGGTTGATGAAGATTACGGTACATTTTGTTCTTGAAATAGTCGCGGTTAATTTTCTCAAAGCTTGAGACATCAATCTTGCATGCAATCCCATTTTCGAATCTCCCATTTCACCTTCAATTTCCGCTTTTGGAGTCAAAGCTGCAACCGAGTCAATAACAACGATATCAATTGCTCCAGAACGGATCAAGTTATCTGCAATTTCCAAAGCTTGTTCACCGTTATCAGGCTGAGAAATAATTAGATTTTCTAAATCAATTCCCAATTTAGCCGCGTACGTTCTATCAAAAGCGTGCTCCGCATCAATAAAAGCTGCGATACCGCCTTGTTTTTGAGCTTCTGCGATGGCATGAAGCGTTAAAGTTGTTTTACCAGAGGATTCAGGTCCGTAGATTTCAATAACTCTTCCTTTTGGATAACCGCCTACACCTAAAGCCAAATCTAATCCCAAAGATCCCGACGGAATTACTTCGATTGTGTGATCAATAGAATCTTCTCCTAATGTCATTACGGTTCCTTTTCCGTAGGTTTTATCTAGTTTTTCTAGCACGAGGGCTAGAGCTTTTTTCTTATCGTCTGCGTTGCTCATTCTAAAATTTATTTTGTCAAAAATACGGAATTAATTTCTGAAAAGTTGCTACGTTTTGTAGCAATTATTGCTAATGATTTCATTTTCACTTCGCTGCCAAAAATGGACTTTTATAAAGTATTTTTTGATTCATTTTTTGAATCAAAACTACCCATGAACATTTCGTGGAGCGATTTTTAAATAATCATCCAAAACTTTTTCTTGGGCATCGCCACCAATTTTTATCTGTTTTTCGAGCGAATTAAACTTTTGAAACCATCTATTTCTAAAACGAATCATGTTTGCAAATGCATTAGGAAATTTCACGTTTGTAATTTTCAAACGTTCATTCACTTCTTTATCCAATAAAAACCAATTCATAGAAGCATGTAGATTCCGCAAGGTTTTGCGTTGGAAATGATATTTTAAAAAAGTGGCTTCCAAGTTTTCATCTAAAAGAGATTGCGCAAGCAAAACCGAATCTTTATCCGATGAAGGTTGAATAGAAGTCCATAAATAAAAAGATTCTGTAGCTTCTTTTTTCGTGTTGGGTAAAAGATTTTCTGGAATTCCGATGAGGTGACCAATGTATTTCCAAAGCATAAAATGACCTTTTTCTTCCTCATCGGAAATGTGCATGTCCATTTTTTTAAGCCCATGTAAAAACACCAACGAAAATCCAATATACGTGGCAACCATATCCCAAGTGTTGATGGGAATTCCGTATTTTTCAGTGTCCCAATCTTTTGATTTTTCTAAAATCATTAATCGAGAGTAGGAATGAATTAATCGAGTTTTTATTGCCATTTCATACCCTTTTTGATGAGGTTGAAGTGCATTTTTTCGGGTAACATTCACCCAAAAATTAAGTGTGTCGGCTAAACGTTTTACTGCTCCTTTTTTCAGCGCACCAGTATAAATAAGTGGCTTTGTTAGGTAAGCGTAATCGTAACCACCCATCAAAGTGTAATCACGGAGAACAATCAATGAATTTAAACCTGATCTTCGACATAATCCAGCTCCGCTTTCAATTAAATTCCAATCGGCCCAATTTGGAACTTCCTGCGTTTGCTGGAAAAGTTTTTTTACACTTTCTGGAATATTTGGATCGTTAAAATCAACACCATTTTTGATGTAGTTTTCTATTTCGGAAGTTGCTTCTTTAAAGGATTTTTTGAAGTAAATGTCTTTTACAACTTCATCACCCAAGTCGTCGCAACGATAGTAGTACGGAGCAAATTTTTCAAAATCAGTAAAGTTCAAATTAGCGCCGCTCCATTGTTGTAATTGTTTTCCATTTCCTTTCGTCCAAAAGTCTTGGAAATGTGGTGCGTTTTGATATGTTGGTTTCAATTGAGAAAATTCCATACTTTAAAGGTACTCAATTTACTTATTAAGAGTTTAAACGTGGTGAAAAATCATAGATTTTTAGTCTTCAAATTCCTCAAACGGGATCTTTAACTGAACTGAAATTTGCTTTTGCTCGGATGTATTTAAATTCGACACAGAAAGCCCTAAAAGTCGGATCGGTTTATCGAAAGGGCGATCTTCCCAAAGTTTTAGAGCAGTTTTATAATAATTTTCAAATCCAAAAAAGAAAATTTCTTGGGTGGAACTTCGGGTATACAAACTGAAGTCGTTGTATTTGATTTTTAAGGTAAGCGTTTTTCCTTGAACATCGTTTTTAGAAAGGCGTTCATGCAGTTCCGAGCTTAGTGATTTAAGTTTTTCGTTAATTCCATCTTGGTCAAAGATATCGTCCCAAAATGTTCGTTCTACGCCAACGCTTTTTCGGGTGCGATCGGGTTTTACTTCACTATTATGAATTCCACGAACGGCGTAATAATAGTACTTTCCTGATTTTCCGAACCAATATTCCAATTGCTCGAGGCTTTTCGATTTCAAATCGGCACCATTGAAAATTTGAAGGTTGTGCATTTTGGTTGCCGTAACTTTCCCAATTCCGAAAAACCGTTCAATGGGAAGTTTTGCAAGAAAATCATGCATTTTGTCGGGGTGAATAGTTTTCTGTCCATTTGGCTTGTTGACATCAGAGGCAATTTTAGCTAAAAATTTATTAATCGAAATTCCTGCGGAAGCTGTTAAACCCGTTCTGTCAAAGATTTTTTTTCGAATTTCTTGAGCAATTTGATTTGCCGAAGAAATATCCATTTTATTTTCTGTGACATCCAAATAGGCTTCATCTAAAGACAATGGTTCTACCAGATCGGTGTATTCGTGAAAAATTTCATGAATCTGTTTGGAAACTTCTTTGTATCGACTAAATCTTGGTTTTACAAAAATCAGTTGAGGACATTTTTCTTTCGCAATTTTACTTGACATGGCGGATCGGACACCGAATTTTCGAGCTTCATAACTCGCTGCTGCAACCACACCGCGATGCCCGCCACCAACGGCAATGGGAAGGCCTTTCAGTTCGGGATGATCGTGCTGTTCTACCGAGGCATAGAACGCGTCCATATCCACATGAATTATTTTTCTTTGGGAGGGTTGCATTAGAAAAGTAAAATTAGCAGTTTCCTTGAAATCAACAAAAAAAGCGCATCAATTTGATACGCTTTCTATTTTAATTCTATCGTTTTACGAATAGTTTTTAACCAAACCTTTGACAAGTCCAATAACGTTCGGCATTGCTTTTTTAGCGGCATCAAGAACTTCTTCATGAGAAACGGCGAATGAAATTTCAGGTCCGCCCAAATCGGTAATCACAGAAACTCCAAAACAATCCATGCCTTGATGTTTGGCAACAATCACTTCAGGCACGGTGCTCATCCCAACGGCGTCTCCGCCAATTGCTCGAATCATCCCGTATTCTGCTGGTGTTTCGAAAGTCGGACCTTGAAGCGCAACATAAACTCCTTTGTGAACCGTTAGATTTTGTTCTTTAGCAACTTCTTCAGCTATAGATATCATTTTATGGCTGTATGGCTCGCTCATATCGACAAAACGTGGACCCAATTCATCGATATTTTTACCTCGTAAAGGATGTTCTGGCATCATGTTGATATGATCTGAAATAATCATCACATCACCTACATTGAAGTTTTTATTAACACCACCAGAAGCATTAGAGACAATCAGATTTTTAATTCCTAATAAATGGAAAACACGGAACGGAAAAACAACGGTTTGGATGTCGTGCCCTTCATAATAATGGAAGCGGCCGCTCATCATCAATACTTTTTTTCCTTCGAGAATTCCGTAAATCAAACTTCCACTATGTCCAACAACCGTTGTTTGTGGAAAATTCGGAATTTCATGATATTCTAATGTGTGAATAGCTTCTACTTCATCTTTCAAAGCGCCCAAACCAGATCCTAAAACAATAGCAAAATCAGGCGTATCCTGAATGATATTTTGGATGAATTCGGCGGTTTCTTTAATTCTTTCTAACATAATCCAATACAATTTGGTTAAACTCTTGTTGCTTATCGATACTCACGTTAATTGGCCAATAATACACCAACTCTCTAAGATAATCAAACGTTTTCAGGCGTACATAATCTTTCTCCGTTGTAAGAATCAGCTTGTATTCACCTAATTTCTTGTACTCGGCAAGGATGTTTTTGATATCTGCATCACTGAAATTATGATGATCTTTGAATTTCAAATGTTTTACTTTCTGAGAAAATTTAGCTAAATGCTGAACTAACGGTTTTGGATTTGCAATTCCTGTAATAAGTAGAATATCGTAATAGGCAAGGTTGTTATCGGGTAATTTTTTATTAACTGAAAAGATGTTTTCATCATATCGAATCGACGAAAAAAAGACTTTTTGATTGTAAGCCGGCTTGATTCTAGAGACAAAATATTGTTTTTTCTCTTCGGTAAGATCACTCGGGCATTTAGAAACCATGATGATTTGGGCTCTGCTTGCGCCACTGCGGCTTTCACGAAGATCTCCAGCTGGTAAAACGAAATCTTTGAAATAAGGATCGTTATAGTCCGTCATCAAAATATTGAATCCAGGTCTGATGGCTCTGTGTTGATAGGCGTCATCCAAAACCAAAACATCCAAATCCATATCCGAAATCACTTTTTCGGCTCCTGGAACTCGCTGCTCGGAAACGGCGATTACAAAACGATTTTTGAAACGTTCAAAAAGCTGCATCGCTTCATCACCAACGATTTTGTAATTACTTTCGTAATTGGTGATTCCGTAACCTTTGGTCACTCTTCCATAACCGCGAGACAAAACTCCAGTACGATAATGTTTGGACAAAAGATCCGCCAAATACATGACCATAGGTGATTTTCCAGATCCACCAACAGAAAGATTCCCAACGTTGATGATTGGTGTTTTAAATTTTTTCGACTTAAAAATCCCTAGATTATAAAAGACATTCCGTATGGCTGTCACTAAATGATAACCTAAGGAAAAGGGGTAGAGATACCATCTTTTCATAGACTGCAAAAATACTTTATTTTAGTTATTAAAAAAATCTCAAAAAGAAGAAGTTCGTCAGTTTTTTAAGATCATTTATTTGTCTTTTACTAAGTATTTTTAGATTTTAAAATATTTCTTGAAAAAATTCTTGGTTTCGTTGATGAAATTGCGAAATTTGAATAAACCTTTCGATTGATGGATAAAATCTCTATCTTTTCTTCTGAAAGTGTAAATAAAATCTAATAAATGAAAATGTACTTATGTTAAATACGGAAGAGCTGATCCGAGAAACGCAACGAATATTTCAAGAAAAGTTTCATCAAAATGCAGAAAAAATTGTTTTGTCACCTGGCAGAATTAATCTAATCGGTGAACATATTGATTATAATGATGGTTACGTTTTACCCGCTGCTATTGATAAATATATTTGTTTTACCGCTCGCACCAATGACTTGAATTCGATTCGAGTTTTTGCTGCTGATATCAATGAATTTCGAGAATTTGACTTGAATGCTCCAATTCACAAAAGTGAAAATTTATGGGAGAATTATTTTCTTGGCGTTATTGATCAAGCACTACAACTAAAGATGAATTGATTGGATTGGATCTTGTCTTTTCAAGTAACCTGCCGATTGGAGCTGGACTTTCATCTTCTGCGGCTTTAAGTTGTGGTTTTGCAGCTTTGATGAACGACTATTCCCAATTACAATGGTCCAAAAAGGAAATCGCCTTAAAATGTCAATGGACAGAACACGAATATGTAGGCGTAAAATGTGGAATTATGGATCAATTTGCGTCTGTTTTTGGGAAAGAAAATTCAGCTTTACTGCTTGATTGTCTAACTACAGAAATTCAATATTATCCAACAAATTTTGGTGATTATAGTTTGGTTTTGTTTGATTCTTGTGTGAAACATTCGCTCGTTGCTTCAGAATATAATCAAAGAAGAAATGAAGTGAAAGATGGTTTTGATTTACTTAAAAAACTTTATCCCAATTTGCAAACTTTTCGAGATTTGCGTTTGGAAATGATTAAAAATAAAGAAGTTCATTTATCTGACGTTCAAACATTGCGATTGCAGTTTATCGTTAAAGAAATTGAGCGGACTTTAAAAGCCGTTCAATTTTTAGAAAACGAACAGTTTAAAGAGTTTGGAGAGTTGCTTTCTCAGACTCATGAAGGATTATCCAAAGAATATGAAGTAAGTTGTAAAGAACTAGATTTTCTAGTGGATGAAGCTTTGAAAGGCGAACATGTTTTGGGAAGTCGAATGATGGGTGGAGGCTTTGGTGGATGTTCCATCAACCTAATTAAATCGGATAAAATTGATGAAGTAAGCTCAGTTTTGAAAGAGCGCTATCTTCAAAAATTCGGAATTGAATTAAAAGTTCATCCCATTAATATTTCCAACGGAACTCAAATTTTAGAAAATCATGACAGAATTTAATATCAATAAACATCCACATAGACGCTACAATCCTTTATTAGACGAGTGGGTTTTGGTTTCGCCACAACGTACGCAAAGGCCTTGGCAAGGGCAACAGGAAAAAACGGAGCAAAACTCGCTACCCGAATACGATCCTTCATGTTATTTGTGTCCTGGAAATAAGCGCTCCAACGGTGAGATTAATGAAAACTACAGTCAAACCTATGTTTTTGATAATGATTTTCCTGCTTTAGGTCGGGAAGAAGTTTTATTTGAAGACTCTAAAAATCAACTTTTTCAAACAGCACCGGAGCAAGGTGAAAATCGTGTCATTTGTTTTTCGCCGAAACACAATCTGACCTTACCAGAATTAGAGGTTTCAGAAATTGTGGAAGTTATTCACTTGTGGAAAAGTCAATATGAAGAATTGGGTGCAAAACCCAATATCAAACACGTGCAGATTTTCGAAAACAAAGGAGCGGTGATGGGATGTAGCAATCCGCATCCGCATTGTCAGATTTGGGCGCAATCGAGTATTCCAACTTTAGTTTCTAAAACTCAAAAGCAGTTAGAAAATTATTTTCAAAAGCATCAAAAGTCTCTACTTGAAGAGTATGTAGTGCAAGAATTGGAAAAGAAAGAGCGTGTGGTTTTAGAAAATCAAGATTTTGTTGCTTTGGTTCCGTTTTGGGCGACTTGGCCCTATGAAACGATGATTTTACCCAAAAAGAAAAAGATAAACTTATCGGAACTTTCCGATTCTGAAATCCTTTCGTATGCCGAAATTCTAAAGAAACTTACAATCAAATACGATAATTTGTTTGAAACTTCTTTTCCGTATTCTGCTGGTATTCATCAAGCGCCTACTGATGGATTAGCGCATCCAGGATGGCATTTTCATCATCACTTTTATCCGCCCTTACTACGTTCTGCCGAAGTTAAAAAATTTATGGTAGGTTATGAGATGTTGGCTGAGCCACAACGGGATATTACACCAGAACAAAGTGCTGAAATTTTACGAAATCTTTCGGAAGTTCACTATAAAACTGTTGACTAAAATAAAAATAACCACCTGAATTTCAGATGGTTATTTTGTTTTCTGTGGAGTTGGAGGGATTCGAACCCTCGTCCAAACAGGCAATACATAAGACTTCTACATGCTTATTCTACTATTGGTTTTCGACGCAAGGCAGAGAGTAAACACCCAACATTACGCTTAACTTCTAAAATTTTCGTCTTCTGGTCGAAGTTTCCAAAAGCTTATTTCCGCATTTCTATGCCCCGAACTCGGACGTCGCAGAACCGAACTTCCGCGGGACATCTTGTTTCCCTACTATACTTCAGGAAAAATGTTAATCCTACTAAACTTCAGATTAAGCAGCAAGAGCATACTCTTCGTTGCCAGTTAAAATTTGCAGCAAGGGATTAAAGAGATCGCGCCACGGTTCTCTGCATGCTTACTTACCCATTGTTCCTGCTGTCGAAACCAGTCAACCCCAGTTGTAGATAAGTCCGCAAAGGTATGAAAATTCCGTTCCAAAAATTGCATTCTCTAGTGTTTTTTGTTTTTGGGGCAGCATTTCCGGCTTTCACTACTCGCTTTTTTCAATAATTAGGATTTGCGGCGGGGGTGCCCGCGCGCATACAAAA
>JAFAFC010000037.1 GCA_023423715.1 Bacteroidota bacterium | reverse complement strand
GAGCAGTAGGTAGCTCGTCGGGCTCATAACCCGGAGGTCGCACGTTCGAGTCGTGTCCCCGCTACTAGAAAAAAACGTTTCAAATATTTGAAACGTTTTTTTTATTCTTTAGATTAATGTTACTTTTTAATGATTTTTTCTCGTAATGAATTTCCTTTTTTACTTTTCGCATTAATAAAGTATACTCCTTTTTGAAGTTGTTTTAAAGAAATTTGATTGTCTCCATTAGAATAGGAAACAGTAATACTTCTTCCTTCTGCAGAAACGATTTCAAACTTTTCAACTGGTTCTGAAAAACGAATACTTTCATCAACAAGTTTTGGATACAATTTAAACGAAGACTTGTTTTGATCTGAAGTTCCTAGATTTGTTGTTGACACTGAAACATCATCGAAGAAGATTTTTCCAGACTTTCCAAAAGGAATTGAGGAAGATAAATCAACTTTTCCCAAACTAGTTACATCTGCTACGAAAGAGCCTGTGAACATATGCCATTGGTTATCTTTAATTACATTAGTAACTTGTCCAAAAAAGTATCTTGAGCCACTAGCTTTGAATACATTGATAGTTGCTGCTGTGATATCCGAGCTATCTGTTTTGTACCAAAAATTAACATAGTAGGTTTTTCCAGATTCAACATTTAATGCACCATTATTTGTATTTAAACTTTGAAGCGAGCTAGTACTTGGCATATTCAATAGAACTCCCAAGGTTCCACTATGAGCATCTCCCTTGGAGCATTCAGCACAATTCCAACTTGTTGGATAATCAGGTGTTCTCCCTACCCAAGATTCAAAACTTGGATTTGGTACTAGTTCTTGCGCAAAAAATGAATTGGTAATTAAAATTGCAGGTAGTAAAAGTTTTCTCATAAATATTTTTTTCTAAAGATAAAACTAAATATTTAGGTACTCAAGTATTTACTCCAAATTTTAAAGTTTAATTGTTCTATTTTCTGTTTGTACAGAATGTGTGTTTCGATTTATGTATTTTTTAGGTTAATTTTTACGAAAATTTCCTTCCCAATTTTCGTTAATATTTCAGCCAAAATTCTTATTAAAGTATTAAAAATTAAAATTAATTAATTCTAAATCAACAATTTAGTGTTTATCACTAAAAAAATAGTTGTATAGGTTGTTTTAATATCTATATTTGTATCACTACGTAATTAGTTATTGAGATGAAGATACAAACGTTAACCAAAGCAGAAGAACAAATCATGCAGTATTTATGGAAAATCAAAAAAGGTTTTCTAAAAGATGTTCTTGATCAATTTCCAGAACCGAAACCGCATACCAATACGGTATCTACCATATTAAAGGTTTTAAAAGACAAAGACTTTGTCGATTTTGAGGTTTTTGGAAGACAGCATGAATATTTTCCGATGATTACCCAAGAGCAGTACAGTGGGAAATCCATGAAAAGTTTGGTGAAAAATTATTTTTCAGGATCGTATAAAAATGCAGTTTCTTTCCTTGTCGAAAAGAACGAAATGAGCATTGAAGATCTTGAAATGTTGTTAAATGAACTTAAAGATAAGGACTAATGGAAGCAATTTTACTCTACATCGGTAAAATGATTTTATGTTCCGGTGTACTATTTTCGTACTATCAGTTGTTTTTAAGAGACAGAACGTTTCATCACTACAATCGATTTTATTTGGTTGGCGTGTTGCTTGTTTCTTTGGTATTGCCTCTATTGAAGATAGATTACTTTACCATCGAAGTAGATTCTAGTATGTATATTTTGTTGAGTAAGTTTCAGAATTTTAATACCGCAAATACAGAAAACCATGACTACATTTATCTTCAATATGCTGCTTACGCTCTTGGACTGGTTTCTTTCTTTTTTCTAGCCAAATTGGCCTACGGAATCGTAAAGATTATTCAGTTTAAAAGAACGTTTAGCGAAGAAAATATCCAAGGAATTAAGTTTTATCAAACGAACTTATTGGATGCGCCTTTCTCATTTTTCCGAAATCTATTTTGGAAAGATACCATCCTTTTGCAATCGGATTTGGGACGCCAAATTCTAAAACACGAAATGGTTCATATTGAACAGAAACACAGCATCGATAAGCTTTTATCAGAAGTTTTGGTCGCTGTATTTTGGTTCAATCCATTTTTTCATATTATCAAAAAAGAAATCTCTTTAATTCATGAGTATTTAGCCGATAAAAAATCGGTGAAGAATTCGGATACGAAAGCATTTGCGCAGATGCTTTTGGCGAGCCATTTTTCCGGAAAAGTATTGCCAGCAACCAGTCCGTTTTTAAGCTCAAACTTAAAAAAACGATTAAAAATGTTACAAAAACCTAAAACAAAGTACAGTTATGCGCGTAGGCTTTTTGCCTTACCCATTTTGTTTGTCATGGCTTTTGCCTATTTGGTAAACGCTAAAAACAGAGAAATTAGAGCTACAAATATTGAAATAGAAGAAGCTGTTAAAATGATAGAACAGGACACGATTTCACCTAAGAAAGAAGTGACTGCGAAACTGATTGAAATTCAAGAAAAACCAAAAGACATTGTTGAATTAAGTAATAAATTAAAAGAAAAATCTAGTGAGTTAAAGGCTTTGACGCCTAATTCTAAAGAGTTTTCATCAAAAATGGAGGAAATAAATGACTTGACTGGTAAAATTAGTGATATTGCAAAAATCAATGCAATTGAGCCTCGAGGAGAAGGTTATGAAAATATGATGAAATACATGTCTGATGCTTTGAACGCTAAAGAACTATTTAATGGTGACTTTAAGTTCATTGAATCTACAAGTTCCAAAGAATTAAAAGAGCAATTAGCTAAAAATAAAGAATACTTTAATTCCAAGGAATACAAAGAAGCATTTGAACAAGGAAAAGATTTTTTTAATTCAGCGCAAGGAAAAGAAGTATTGAAAAATATGAACTTTAAATTGGAAAATATAACTTTGAAAGAACTTGAATTGGTTAATAAAGAAGTTTCAAAAAGAGCGGCAGAAGCCAATAAATTAGCAGCTGAAGCAAGTAAAATTGCTAATGAAGAAATTCGTAAATCAAATGTATATCGTCTAGAAAGTGTATTTTATGATGATGCAAAAGCAAGACAGAATCTTACCAAAAAAGAACAGAAAAAACTTAATGAGTTAAACAAAAAACAAAAAGAACTTGCTGTAGAAGCTGCAAAATTAGCAAAAGAAAGAGCCAAGCTTTTGAAAACGGATAAGTACATTACCAGTTCGTCTCGATATACGTTTACACCTGCAACTCCAAAAGCGCCTACACCTCCAAAATCTCCTTTAAAAACAGAGCCAGGTTGGATGTTGAATGTCAATGCTTATCCTGCAACAAAAGGTGAAGGTTTTTCAAGCAATGATTCGTACAAAAGTGATTCTTACACTAAGATTACAATCGATGGGAAAGAGGCTTCTAAACAAGATTTAAAAGATTTAGATCCAAAAAAAATTGATCATATCAGTGTTTTCAAAAATAACAATGATGGTCAAAAGGCAAGCGAGATTGAAGTAACCTTGAAGAAATAACACTTTTAATTTAGTTTCGAGCGCCGCAGGTGCTCGAAACTAAATTCCAAATTCCCAGATCACTGAACTATGAAGAAATTAACGATTTTTATAATCCTGTTTTCCGCTTTATGTTTCGCGCAAAATCAACGCTTTATGTACGAATATAAATTCGTAATGGACTCCACAAATAAAGAAGATGTGAAAAATGAACTCATGTATTTGGATGCTTTTAAGGAAGGATCTCATTTTTACAGTCGTACCGTTTACGAGTCGGATTCCATCATGAAAGTGGATTTGGAAAGACAATTGAAAGCAACAGGAATGATTAATATTCGGAGTGAAAACCGAAAGGGAACAATTCGATATTCGGTTACTAAAACGTATCCGAAATACGATGTTTTCCTGCATACGCGTTTGTTGATGGATCAGTACAAAGTGGCAGAAGATCGAAAAATCAATTGGAAAATAAGTTCAGAGAAAGAAAAAATCGGAGAATGGAACGCTCAAAAAGCCGAAACTGATTTCGGTGGCCGTCATTGGATCGCTTGGTTTTCGACAGATATTCCCGTTCAAGATGGGCCGTACAAATTTCATGGTTTACCGGGTTTAATTGTCAAATTGGAAGATCACACAGGAACCCATCGTTTTGAATTAAAAGGAATCAAAAATTCTATTCAAAAAATTGAAATGCCTTTTTCTTCTAAGGAAATTGCAATTAACAGAAAGCAATACAATCGTTTGGTAGAAGATTATGAAAACGACCCTACAAAAGGATATAAACAAATGCAAATGGGGGGTATGGTTATGATTATGGCAGATGGTCAAAATAACGACATGAAAAAACAAGAAGAAAATTTGAAGGAGCGCATGCGAAAAAATAATAACAAAATTGAATTAAAACGAGATTAATATGAGATTTTTACTAGGTTTATTTTTAGCTTTTTCAGCTTTAGTATCGGCACAAAATCAACGTTTTATGTACGAATACAAATTTGTTCCCGATATCAATGTAAAAGATACTGTGAAAACGGAGATGATGTATTTGGATATTACTCCAACAGGTTCCCATTATTATAGCCGTCAGAAATTTATTTCAGACTCTATTATGACTGCGCAAATTAAGGAGCAAATGCGAACGACACCAGGAAGTTTCTCTGTAAAATCAACGGGAAAGCAAGGTTTGGTGAAGGAAGAAGTTATTAAAACCTATCCTTCTTTTGAAATGATTCTAAAAACATCTATTGGAAACTATCGCTACAAAGTACCAGATACCTCCAAAATGCAATGGAATATCCTACCTGAAAAGGAAAAAGTTGGTGAATATATGGCTCAAAAAGCAACAACTTCGTTTGGTGGAAGAGAATGGACGGCCTGGTTTTCTAGTGATTTACCATTTCAAGATGGACCGTACAAGTTTCATGGACTTCCAGGTCTGATTGTTAAATTAGAAGATGCGTCAAAAACGCATCGTATTACGTTGGAAGGAAATACCACTTTTGCTACTGATAAAGCAACGGATGAAAGTTTAAATATTCCAGGACAAAGCATTGTGATTGGTGGATTGAATGGTAAAGAATTAAATGTTACAGCAGCTCAATTCAAAAAAGCGTACAAAGAATATGCGAATGATCCAGCTAAGGAAATGCGTCAAATGCTTGCAAGCGCAGGCCCAAATAGTAAAATAACCTATCGTTTTCAAAACAGTGATGGAAGAATGTCATCTTCTAATGATGAAGCGATACGTTTTATGGAGCAGGACACAAAAGAACGGATCAAAAAAGACAACAACAAGATTGAACCTAATCTTTATGAATAAACTTAAGGAACCTAAAAATTAATTTTTAGGTTTTTTAATTCAAAAAAAATAAAATATTGAATACTAATTTTATATAAATTAACACCGAAAAAAAATCACGATTTATGAAAAGACTATTTCTACTTTTTGCCGTAATGGCGGCTGCAATGAGCTTTGCTCAAAACCAAAAATTCACGTATAAATTGACCATGCAAAAGAATAGCAAAGATGGTTCTGAGAAAAAGGCCTTGGAAGAAATGGTTGCTTTGGTGGTTTCCAAAGAAGGCTCTCTATTTTATAACGAAGATAAAGTAAAAGCAGACTCAACTATTTCTTCATCCATTCAAAAAGCGAAAGGAACGGGAAATTTCAACCTAGATTTTAGTGGTGTGAAAATGGCAACGTTTTCTCCAATTGTGAACAAAACCTATCCTAGCTATGCAACAACCGTGATGGATAGAGTTGGTGGTAATTTATTCGAATATGATGAAACCCGCAAACCAGAATGGAAAATTCTTCCAGAAAAACAAAAAATTGGCGAATGGGAATGTCAAAAAGCGTTGCTTTCGTATCTAGGAAGAGAGTGGACAGCTTGGTTTACATCTGATATTCCGGTTCAAGATGGACCATATATTTTTCACGGATTACCAGGTCTTATTGTGAAAATTTCAGATTCGGAAAATCTATATAATTTCGAATTGGAAGGAGTTAAGAATAAGTATGGTATTGCCGATATTAAAAAGAATCGATTAATGAAAATTAACTACGATAAGTTTAGAAAAGCCTATCAAGAAAACTATTTGGATCCAGGGAAATCTATGCGTGCAATGACTGGAAGTATGAGTGGCACTGTTACCTCATTTAAAATGATAGAAAATGGAAAAGAAGTTGATATGAAAGAAATGGAACGCAAGCAAAACGAACAAGCCAAAACCCGAAAGTTATCTGATCTCAATCCAATTGATAAAGATTTAATTAAAGAATAAACAAAAACCCCTGAATTTTCAGGGGTTTTTTATTTTTAGAAAACTAGCTTACACTAATTTTTTAGAATCTGCGATAAATTGCTCCAAACCTTTATCTGTTAAAGGGTGATTCAATAAAGACAAAATCGGAGGAAGTGGTGATGTGATCACATCCGCACCAATTTTTGCACAGTTGATAATATGCATCGAATGACGAATGGAAGCCGCTAGAATCTCAGTATCGTAACCGTAGTTATCGTAGATTATTCTAATTTCTTCAATTAAAGCCAAACCATCTGTAGAAATATCATCTAATCTTCCCAAGAAAGGCGAAACATACGTTGCACCCGCTTTTGCCGCTAGCAAAGCTTGTCCAGCAGAGAAAATAAGGGTACAATTGGTTTTAATTCCTTTATCAGAAAAATACTTCAACGCTTTGATTCCGTCTTTAATCATCGGGATTTTTACCACGATGTTCGGGTGAATAGCAGCAAGCTCGTCACCTTCTTTAATCATTTCTTCGTACGTTGTAGAAAGTACTTCCGCAGAAATAGCTCCATCTACCAATTCGCAAATCGCTTTGTAATGGTTTTTGATGGCTTCAGCACCGCTGATTCCTTCTTTTGCCATTAATGAAGGATTGGTTGTTACACCATCTAAAATACCTAAATCACGAGCTTCTTTAATTTGTTCGAGATTGGCTGTGTCAATAAAAAATTTCATTCTTCCTTTTATTAAATTCTTAATGCCCACAAAGATACGAAATGAACGCTGATTTCAAAACGTAATTCCCTCGTCTTTTTAGTTTTAATTTTCTAATTTTATAAGCTAAATTGTGTGGTTATGAATTTTAAAAATCGATGGATTCCTGTTTTTATGTCGGTTTCGGCATTGGCTTTTGCGCAACAAAAAACCTATTGCAATCCTATTAATATCGATTATGGATATACGCCTTTCGAGGTTTTTTCTAAACAAGGGAAGCATCGTGCGACGGCTGATCCAGTCATTGTTAATTTTCAGAAAAAATTATTTCTTTTTTCTACCAATCAAGAAGGCTATTGGCATAGTGATAATATGTTGGATTGGACTTTTGTTAAACGTAAATTTCTCCGTGATAACAAATACATTCATGATCTTAATGCTCCTGCAGTTTGGGCGATGAAAGATACGTTGTATGTGTATGGCTCAACTTGGGAGCAAGATTTTCCTATTTGGAAAAGCACAAATCCTACCGTTGATGATTGGAAGATCGCTGTTGATACCTTGAAAGTTGGTGCTTGGGATCCTGCTTTTCATTATGATGAAGATAAAGACAAACTCTATTTATATTGGGGTTCTAGTAATGAATGGCCGCTTTTAGGAACAGAAGTGAAAACCAAAACCTTACAATCGGAAGGTTTTGTGAAACCTATTATTAAGCTAAAACCTGAAGATCACGGCTGGGAACGCTTTGGCGAATACAATGACAATGTTTTCTTGCAGCCCTTTACAGAAGGCGCTTGGGTGACGAAGCATAATGGGAAATACTATATGCAGTATGGCGCTCCTGCAACCGAGTTTAGTGGTTATGCGGATGGCGTTTATGTAAGTAAAAATCCGCTCGAAGGATATGAATACCAAAAGCATAATCCATTTTCCTACAAACCAGGTGGTTTTGCTCGTGGTGCTGGTCATGGAGCAACGTTCCAAGATAATTTCAACAATTATTGGCATGTTTCAACGATTTTTATTTCAACTAAAAATAATTTCGAAAGACGTTTAGGGATTTGGCCTGCTGGTTTTGATAAAGATGATGTCATGTACAGCAATACGGCATATGGCGATTATCCTACATTGTTACCTCAATATGCACAAGGAAAAGACTTTACAAAAGGTTTATTCACGGGTTGGATGTTGCTGAATTACAACAAACCGGTTCAGGTTTCATCAACGTTAGGAGGTTATCAACCAAATTATGCGGTGGATGAAGATATTAAAACCTATTGGTCGGCGAAATCGGGGAATTCGGGTGAGTGGTTTCAAACGGATTTAGGAGAAATTTCTACAATCAATGCGATTCAGATAAATTATGCCGATCAGGATGTAGAATTTATGGGAAAAACGCATGGAAAGATGCATCAATACAAAATTTATGGTTCTAATGATGGTAAGAATTGGAAAGTTATTGTTGACAAATCCAAGAACCAAAAAGACGTTCCACACGATTATGTTGAATTGGAAAAGCCAGCAACCGCTCGATTCTTGAAAATGGAAAATCTGAAGATGCCAACAGGGAAATTTGCGTTGAGTGGTTTCCGTGTTTTTGGAAAAGGTGGTGGCGTTGCTCCAAAAATGGTGGAAGATTTTGTTCCGCTTCGTGCTGATCCGAAGAAATTTGGCGAGAGAAGAAGCATTTGGATGAAATGGCGTCAAAACATCGCCGCAGACGGTTATGTGATTTATTTTGGGAAAGATCCAGACAAATTATACGGAAGCATTATGGTTTATGGTAAGAACGAATATTTCTGGACGGGAGCCGATCGTGTTGACTCGTATTATTTTCAGATTGAAGCATTTAACGCGAACGGAATTTCGGAAAGAACTCCCGTTATGAAATCAGAATAAAGTGTATATTTGATAAAAATGAATGTTATGAAAAAAGGAATTATTTTCGCATTGGCGCTTTGTTCAAGTTTTGCTTTTACTCAAGATTTGAAGAACGATTTTAAAGGAACTTCAAAAAAAGAGCAAGATCAAAGAAATTACACGGCATCAAAAGCTTTTGAATTATCGAAGTCAATTTATTTCATAGAAAATGCGGTTTCAACTAATTTGAATGTCTTGGATGGAAAAATGCACGTTATTGAGTCGGTTACCGTTCTTACAAATGCGGCGCATTCCCCTCAAGAGTTAAAAACGCTTTTTGATAATCCGATATCAGGTATTATTTTAGTTAAAGTGAAAAAGGACTCTCCGACATTGGAAACGGTTTCGATTCAAGATTTAAACAAGAAATACAATCTCGATCCGTCGCAACCGATTTATGTGGATGGAAACAAGGTTTCGTCACAATACAATTTGGTAGAAAGTCCGAAAAATGAATACAGTTTGATTTCGGTGGAAGGACATAATTTCCTTGCTGTTCATAGCAAACCGAAATTATCACCAGGAATTTAATAAAATAAAGCGCTCATCTGAGTGCTTTTTTTATTTTTGCAAGATGAAAATTGCATTTTTAGGTCCAGAAGCTAGTTTTACGCAGTTGGTGACCTCCAAAATTTTTGCCCACGAAGAAATTATTCCTCAAACAACCATTTTGGATTGTTTTTACGCCGTACGTAACGGAATGGTCGATAAAGCCGTTGTTCCTTTGGAAAATTCCATTGAAGGAACGGTTTCGATGACGTTGGATTTGTTGTATGATTTCGAAGATATTTTTATCGAAGGCGAAGCTGTTTTACCCATTGCCCATCATTTGATGGTTCATCCTGATAACGATAGTTTCGAGAAAATTTATTCGCATCCACAGGCATTAGCACAAACATTTCATTTCAGATTTTCGTATTTTAAAGATATTCCAACTCAAGAATTTAGTTCTACAGCGGCTTCGGCGAAGCGTGTTGCAGATAATCCCAATGAAAAATGGGCGGCGATCGCTAATAAATCGGCTGCTGAATTGTATGGCTTGAAAATTCTACATGAAAATGTTCAAGATTTTGAACAAAATCATACTCGTTTTATCGTGATTTCAAAACAACGAAACAGAATAGAATTAAATCGAGTTCCCATTACTCGCAAATCGTCTTTGTTAATTACGCTTCCGGAAGATCATGCGGGAGGTTTGCATCAAGTTCTTTCCGTTTTTGCTTGGCGTAAAATGAACCTTTCAAAAATTGAATCCAGAACCCTGAAAACAGGTTTAGGAAATTATTTCTTTTTTATCAACGTGAATGGCGATTGGGATAATGTTTTATATCAAAATTCGTTAGCAGAATTGGAATCAATTCATGCGAAAGCTCGTTTCTTAGGAGATTACGACGAGTTTTTGTTGGATGAATAGTAGAAATAAGAAATTTTGTCCGTGATTAATCACACAAAAGACAATTTTACCGAATTATTAACGGTTTATAAAGTTTTTATAAAGTTTGTTAAGAAAAGATGGCCGTTTTCGATAACGGCATTTTTTTTGTGATTATAAATTCGATTAAATGATTAAGCAAGAAACATTCATTCATATTTAACATTAGATTTTTCAAATAATAAAGCACTGATTTTTCAGTGCTTTATTTATTTGTATTTGTCTTTCCATTTTTTCTTGAGTTCTTCGGCGATTTTCTTTTCTGTCGAATTCGAGCCTGGTTCGTAAAATTGCGCTCCAGTAATTTCTTGCGGAAGAAATTCTAAATCCACAAAGTTTCCTTGATGGGAATGGGCATATTGATAGTTTTTACCGTAATCCATTTCTTTCATCAACTTGGTTGGTGCATTTCGCAAATGCAATGGCACCGGAAGATTTCCCGTCTTTTTTACAAAATCCATCGCCATATTGATGGCAAGGTATGTTGAATTACTTTTGGGCGAAACCGCAAGATAAACCGCCGTTTCACTTAAAATAATTCGAGCTTCTGGATTTCCGATGAGGTTGATGGCTTGAAAACATGCATTCGCCATTGTTAATGCATTGGGATTGGCCAAGCCAATATCTTCAGATGCTAAAATCACCATTCGACGAGCGATAAATTTAATGTCTTCACCGCCGACTAACATTCGAGCAAGCCAATAAACCGCCGCATTAGGATCGCTCCCACGAATGGATTTGATGAAAGCCGAAATAATATCGTAATGTTGCTCGCCATTTTTATCGTAAAGCGCCATGTTTTCTTGCAAAACGGACAATACGTCTTCATTAGAAATACGTTCTTTCTTGGAGTTTTTGTATTGATTAAGAACGATTTCAACGGAATTTATTAATTTTCGAGCATCACCACCGGAATATTGAATCAACGCTGTTTTTTCTTCAATTTTGAATTTTTCCTTTTCGTCTTTATTGTATCTTTCTAATGCAATGTCAATTAGTTCTTCCAACTTTTCGTACGAAAGTGCTTTCAAAACATAGACTTGCGATCGAGAAAGCAAAGCGGAAACAACTTCAAAACTTGGATTTTCGGTTGTTGCACCCACCAAAACGATCCAACCTTTTTCTACAGCATGCAAAAGCGAATCTTGCTGACTTTTATTAAAACGATGAATTTCGTCTATAAAAAGAATGGGTGATTTTCCTGAAAAAAGATTTTGCTTTTTTGCTTCTTCAATAACATCCCGAACGTCTTTCACGCCTGAAGAAACAGCGGAAAGTTTATAAAATTTTCGTCCCGAGTTTTCCGAGATAATCTCAGCTAAAGTCGTTTTTCCCGTTCCTGGAGGCCCCCAGAAAATCAATGAATTCAACGTGTCGTTTTCAATCATTTTTCGGATGGGACCCGATTTCCCCGTCAAATGTTCTTGTCCAAGGACATCATCTAAGGTTTTGGGACGTAATTTTTCAGCTAAAGGAATGTTGCTCATGATTTTTTCTCAAATGAATTACCCAAAAGTGTAACAATTTCAAAAATAGTGTACCAACTATCAAAACGTAATTTCTGCAAAAGTAGTTTTGCAAAAGAAAAAGGTTGTGTACGAAATTGGAATCAATGGGGATTTCTTTTCAAATGTATGACTTTTTTAAGTTATTTTTGTATCGTTTTGAAATCGACATTGTACAAAATACTATCCTTTCCATTGATATTATTGATCAAATTTTATCAAGGAGCGATTTCGCCTTTTTTGGGAAACAATTGCAGGTATCAGCCTACTTGTTCTCATTATATGGTCGATGCGCTGAATATTCATGGACCTTTTAAAGGCCTGTTTATGGGAATGAAACGTATTTTGAGATGTCATCCATGGGGTGGAAGTGGTTATGATCCTGTACCGCCCAAAAAATAATGTTAAACTAGAGTAAATGAAGCAGTTTTTTCTTCGATTTGTCATGGTCATGTTGGCGTTTTCTTTTCAGACAACGTTCGCACAATTGTATCCAGACGGTTTGTCTGATGGGTTTTTAGAAGTAAACCAAAAAAATGTTCCCGTAAAAATCTTTTCAACGACTTCGGGGCATGATTTGGATGCATTTTCTAAAAAAGAAATTTCGAACAACGTTTTAGTAATTTTGAATGATGATCTTAATGATCAGGCTTCGGGATTGTATCAAATGTTTGCGTTTTCGGGTTTTCAAATATTGGATAAGAATTTCCAACCGGTTGCTCAAGAGCAAAACGATATTAAATACATGTACCGCCCGCAAAGCAAAAATGAATTGATTGGGCAGGGAAGTACGGTAGAACTAAAAACGAAATATAAAATTTGGGATCCATCCAAAGGAATTAAAATTGGAGGATTCACCTTGCATTTTTATAGTTTGATGTTTGTTTTTGCCTTTGGTTTAGGGTATTTGTTGATGCATCGAATTTTCAAAATCGATAACGTTAACGACAAATATTTGGAACCTTTGTTTACGTGGACCTTAATCGGAACCATCTTAGGAGCGCGTTTAGGTCACGTTATTTTCTATCAACCCGAATTGTTTAAAGAAGATTTTTGGTCAGTTTTTCTTCCGATTCGCACGAAACCAACTTTAGAATTTACTGGTTTTATGGGATTGGCAAGTCATGGCGCTTCGATCGCTTTGCTTTTGACAACACTGTATTATTCCTTTAAAATCATCAAGAAAAATCCGCTTTGGGTGTATGATCGATTGGGAATCGTCGTGGCTTTAGGAGGTTTCTTTATTCGAATGGGAAACTTTTTCAATTCAGAAATTATTGGTAAAGCTGTTGCTCAAGATTCACCTTTTGCGGTGTTGTTTCCAAACATGAGTAATGAATATGGAGCAACGGTTCCACGTTATCCATCGCAGTTGTTTGAAGCTATTGGCTATCTTATCTTATTTGTGATTTTGTGGATTTTGTATCGTTACACCAATAAAAAATACCAGCAAGGATGGCTGTTTGGTTTCTTTTTCTTTGTCCTTTGGTCGATTCGTTTCTTTGTAGAATTCTTGAAAGAACCGCAAGGCGAAGAGTTTATTAAATTGGGGACTTTGAACACTGGACAAGTTCTATCGTTGCCATTTATGATTGCTGGTGTCGTGTTAATGCTTATTTCGCCGAAATACAAAATCACGGAAGCTGAAAATGAGAAACCAGAATATCCTGCATAGAGAATTTTAAAGTAGAGAATAAAAAAAGCTGCACTTGAAAAATGCAGCTTTTTTATTTTAATTCAGTTGAAGTAAATCGGAACCCGATTTAATTTCAAAAGGTTCTTTTCCCTGAATGAAAATTCGCGTTTCGTTTTCGCCTTGAACGGTAATAGAATCTCCAATTTTTCGAATCCAATTTCCTTCTCGCAGTCCAACGACCATCGTGTCATTTTGAGTTAAGAATTCTAGAATTCGAGTTTCTCGAGTCTCGCCATTGTGATGTAAATCCGGATTTGGATCTAAATAATGCGGATTCAAATTAAACGGAACCAAGCCCATCGTTTCAAAACTTGGTGGATACACAATCGGCATGTCGTTCGTCGTTTTCATATTCAATCCACCAATATTACTTCCTGCGCTGCAACCTAAATAGGGTTTTCCCGATTGAACTTCTGATTTTAAAACATCCATTAAACCATTTTCATGCAAGATTTTTACCAATAGAAATGTGTTTCCACCGCCTGTAAAAAAACCTTTTCCACTTTGTAACGCTTGTTTCATATCATCAAATTCATGAAGTCCGCGAACTTGAATATTAAGTTTAGCAAAGAAAAGTCGTGCTTTCTCTGTATATGCGTCATGAGTTAGTCCAGAAGGCCTTGCAAACGGAATGAAAATAATTTCGTCTATTCCATTAAATAATGAAATAATTTCGTTTTTCAAGTAATCTAAATACTCGCCTCCAAAAAGTGTTGAGGTTGAAGCGAGAATGATGTTTTCTTTATTCATTTTTCCAATGTTTTTCGATGTAGTTCATTAAAAATTCGGGGCAGCGAATGACCTTTTCTTTTTCGGCATCGAGAAAGTACAATGTCGTAGAGGCTTCCGTTAGTTTTTCCTCTTTTTCATTGTAAATTTCGTACTCGAACTCAATTCGAACGCCCGGAATTTTTTTTATAAAAGTATGAATTTCTAACAAATCATCGTACTTAGCTGGTTTTAAATATTTAATTTTATAGTCTGAAACGGGAAGCCAAATTCCACGATTTTCGATCTCGTCATACGAAATACCGATGCTTCGAAAAAGTTCGACTCGGGCAACTTCAAAATAGGTAGCGTAGTTACCATAATAGACGTATTTCATCGGGTCGGTTTCCGCGTAACGAACTCGTATTGAATGTTTTGTATGTAGCATTTTCAAGTGATTAATAAGACATACAAATATATTTTTAAATAATCAATACATCAAAGATTTTTTTTTCCACAATAATTATGGCATCTTTGTCTGAGGATAATTACTAACGTTTCAAATTAAAATTTTTCGCACAAATAATGGATCAAGATTTATCGTTGATATGGGAAAGATGTCTCCAATTTATGAGAGACAATTTAAATGCTACGGAAGACAATGATGATCTTAAGAAGCTTGAAAAGTCTTTTGATCTTTTGTTCGAAAAAGTGGCGCCTATTTCTTTGGTGAATCACAATCTTACGCTTTTAGTTCCTAGCGATTTCTATAAAGAATATATTGAAGACAATTATTTGTCTCTACTTTCAGCAGCTTTACGTAAATACATTGGTAAAGGGGTGAAGTTGTGGTATTCTGTTATGGAGAATAAGCCAGTTGGACAGCAAAAACCTGTTGTGCAGAACATGAAAGGAAATTCGATTCCTGCGCCTAAAGTTCAGGAAGCGACTCCAAAAGCGAAAAATTTAGTAAATCCTTTCATTGCACCTGGAATCAAAAAGGTGACTATTGAACCCAACCTAAACGCTCAACTTTCATTCGATAACTTTATTGAAGGAGAGAGCAATAAATTTGCTTCTACAGTTGCGAAATCTATTGCAAAGCGCCCTGGAGCAACGGCTTTCAACCCATTATTTGTTCATGGTGGAGTAGGTGTTGGGAAAACGCACTTGGCTCACGCGATTGGGCTTGAAGTGAAAAATTTATACCCTGAGAAAGTGGTTCTTTATCTTTCTTCGGAAAAATTCATTCAGCAATTCGTTTCTGCGGCGAAAGCTCAGAACAAAACAGATTTCCAAAATTTCTATCAAATCGTAGATGTTTTGATTATCGATGATATTCAGTTTTTGTCTGGAAAAGCTGCGACACAAGATAGTTTCTTCCATATTTTTGATTATTTACATCAAAATGGTAAACAGATTATTTTAACTTCGGACAAGGCTCCAGTTGACATTCAAGATATTCAAGAGCGTATCGTTTCTCGTTTTAAATGGGGACTTTCTGCAGAGATTAAATCTCCAGATTTCGACACGAGAAAGAAAATTATCCTAGAAAAACTACATCGTGACGGAATTGTTTTAACCGAAGATATGGTTGATTTCCTTGCTGGTGAGGTAAAATCTAACGTTCGTGAACTTATCGGTGTTATCAATTCTGTAATTGCGTATTCTACGGTTTATAAGTCTGATTTAAGTTTAGATTTGCTAAAAGAAACGATTAACAAAATCGCTTCGACACAGAAAAAGGTAATCAATATTCCATACATTCAAGAAGTGGTTTGCGAGTATTTTGGAATCAAAAGAGAAGATTTACTTTCGAAATCGCGTCGTAGAGAAGTGGCGTTACCAAGACAGTTGGCGATGTATTTTTCTAAAGAATTAACCAACGCTA
Organism: Bacteroidota bacterium; assembly: GCA_023423715.1. GTDB lineage: Bacteria > Bacteroidota > Bacteroidia > Flavobacteriales > Weeksellaceae > JAFAFC01. The sequence continues at coordinate 11,755 of JAFAFC010000037.1, read as the reverse complement.
CATTTTCGAAAATTGGAGAAGAAATGGGCGGAAAAGATCACTCAACCGTGATGTATGCTTGTGATACGATTAAAGACGTGTCCAAAATTGATAAAGAGATTAAAAAGTTTGTGAAAGACCTTACGGAACGTATCAAACAATAAGAATACAAAAATAATAGATAGGGATTTTTCGGATGCAAGTTTGAGAAATTCCTTTTTTTATGCCTAAAAGTTACGTTATGAAAATACTGATGGTTTGTTTAGGAAACATTTGTAGAAGCCCTTTAGCAGAAGGAATTCTAAAATCAAAACTTTCTAGTGATTTCAAAATTGATTCCGCAGGAACCATTGCGATGCATCAAGGAAAATTGCCTGATTCTCGCTCGATTTCTACGGCTCATGAACACGGAATTGATATTACCGATCAACGTTCTCGGCCGATTAAAAAATCGGATTTGGATGCATTTGATTTGATTTTTTGTATGGATGAAGAGAATTATTTTAATGTTTTAAACTTGGCGGATTCTGAAATTCAAAAATCGAAAGTTCATCTTATTTTGGAGTTTGCAGGAGTGGGACGAAAGGAAGTTCCTGATCCGTATTATGGCGGAATTTCAGGATTTGAAAAGGTTTATGAAATGCTCGATGAAGCTTCCGATAAAATTGCTGCCAAACTTCAGACTTCCGCTTCGTAAGAATTCGTAATTTTGTGCTATGTTATTTTTAATTCCTGCCTATTTATCGGATGCGAGTCCGCTCGACTATTTTGCTCCTGTCATTAAAGACTATATTTTAAAGACAGATTATTTCTTTGTTGAAAATGAAAAAACGGCTCGTAAAGTTGTTAAATTTTTCGCTCCTGAAAAAAAGCAAAGTGATTTGAAACTCTTTGTTCTTGATAAATATTCGCAGTCTAATGATTTGAAAGAAGCTCAAAAACTGATGTTGGAAGGTCAAGATTTTGGCTTGCTTTCGGAAGCTGGACTTCCTTGTATCGCAGATCCTGGGAATATTATGGTTCAATGGGCGCATGAAAATAATATCAAAGTGGTTCCTATAAACGGACCTTCATCTATTATTTTAGCGTTGATTGGAAGTGGATTCAACGGGCAAGAATTTACTTTTCATGGGTATTTACCGATTGATAAAGGGCAACGGAAATCCAAAATTCAATTTTTAGAAAGTCAAGTTCAAAAAACGGGATATTCGCAGATTTTCATGGAAACACCGTATCGAAATAATCAATTGTTGGAAGATTTAACTAAGTTTTTGGCTCCTAATACATTGCTTTCTATTTCTGCGAATGTCAATCATCCGCAAGATGAAATGGTTAAAACATTGAAAATCAAAGATTGGAAAACAGCGAAAATTGATCTTCACAAAATTCCAGCAGTTTTTGTCCTTGGAAAAAATTAAATATGCTAAGCTCTTTTCGTAAATGGAAAGAGCTTATTTTTTTCTGTTCGTAGAAATGGAGAGTTTTTAGTATTTTTAATGAATGAAATTAGCTTTAATCCCAATTCTATTGCCTTTTTTGGCTTTCAGTCAGCAAAAACCTTCGTTAACGGATGAAGTGGCATCTCAACTTGCACAACTTCCTATGCATTGTATTAATCAGGAATATCCGAATAAAACAGCGCATATCATCAATACCGCTCAGGAAGTTTCGTTGTCGCCAAAAGAGTTGCATCCTTCTTTTTATGGATGTTTTGACTGGCATAGCTCTGTCCATGGACATTGGATGTTAGTGCGCTTACTGAAAACAAAACCGCACCTCGCAAATGCAAAGGAAATTGAACGAATTTTAGATCAATCTTTTAAACCTGAAAAGTTAAAATCTGAAGCAGATTATTTTACAAAATTTCAGTTAAGTTCTACCTTTGAGCGAACGTATGGATGGGCTTGGTTGCTGAAATTGGATGAAGAATTGCTAACTTGGAACGATCCAAGAGCCAAAAAGTGGCATCAAAATTTACAACCTCTAACCTCTAAAGTTGTGGATTTATGGTTATCTTATTTACCTAAACAAACCTATCCAAATCGAACAGGAGTTCATCCTAATTCAGCTTTTGCATTAGGTTTTGCAATTGATTGGGCTCGGGTTGCGCAGAAAAAAGAGTTTGAAAGTTTGTTGATTTCAAACTCCAAAAAGTTTTATTTGAACGATCAAGATACGCCTGCATATTTAGAACCTGATGGGAGTGATTTTTTCTCACCGAGTTTACAAATTGCCGATTTGATGCGTCGGATTTTACCTCAAAAAGAATTTGGATCTTGGTTGACCAAATTTTACTCAAAGCGAAGTTTAAAAAACATTGAACAGATGCCTATTGTAAGTGATTTGAATGACTTTCAAACCGTTCATTTGGTAGGTTTATCGTTTTCCCGTGCGTGGTGTATGAAAGGAATTTCTAAGTCATTACCCGAAAATCATAAGCTGAAAAATGCATTTAAACAAGATGCAGATCGTTTCCTAAATAACGCATTGCCCCTGATTTTTAAAGGAAATTACGGTGGCGATCATTGGTTGGCAAGTTTTGCTGTGTACGCTTTAGAAGATTAATATTTTTTATTTTTTTTCGTTATTTAATTTTAGAAGTTGATTTTTATGAAGATAATTTTTGTTGGATTATTGGTGTGTTCCCAAATGGCATTTGCGCAAACCACTTCGCAAAAACTTGATGCAGCAGTTAAAAATTTATTAAAAACAAATGCAGCTTCTGCGGCAAATTTGTCCTTGTATGTTAGTGATGCAGATGGTAAACTAGTATATGAATATCAAGGCGACAGAGGACTTTCTACGGCATCAACTCAGAAAATTTTCACGGCTGCTGCGGCTTTAGAAACGCTTGGGAAAAACTATCAATACACAACTACCGCATCATATACTGGGAAATTAGAAAATGGCCAATTACAAGGTGATTTGTACATTCAATCGAATGGTGATCCTACGTTGGGAAGTTGGCGGTACGATGGTTACAAACCTGAAGATTTCAAAAAACAACTTCTAGAGGCAATCAAAAAAGCAGGAATTAGTTCAATTAAAGGAAATATTATTGTTGATGATTCGTATTTTGATTTCCAAACGACGCCTGGTGGTTGGCCTTGGAACGATATGGGGAATTATTATGGAGCTGGAGTTTGGGGAGTGAATTGGCGTGAAAACCAATTTGATTTGGAAATGAATGGAAGTAAAATCATCAAATCCAATATCGATTTACCGAATGTGGAATGGGTTTCCGAAGTGAAAGCGGCTGGAAGTTCCGATCAAAGTTTGATTTTTACGGCTCCGCACTCCGAAGTGGCTTATATCAACGGAAAACTTCCTGCAGGAAAAACGATGACCGTTTCTGGAGCAACACCGAATCCGCCACTAAGTTTAGGAAATGAAATTCAAACGGAACTTCAAAAAAATGGAATTTCAGTTTCTGGAACGGTACAAACATATTCTGGAAATCTAATCGACGGAAAAAGTATCAGTTCAAATCAAAATAAAACGGTGATTTTAGAGTATAAGTCGCCAACTTTAGATAAAATCGTGTATTGGTTTATGCGAAAAAGTATCAACCTTTATGGCGAAACTTTCGTGAAAACCATGGCAAAGCAAAAGAAAGACGAAGGAAGTTTTTCTGCTGGAATTGAGTATTTAAAATCATTTTGGAAATCGAAAGGTATTAATGGAAATGCCATTAATTTTGCCGACGGAAGTGGACTTTCACCCCAGAATTATGTTTCGGCAAAAGCAGAAGTTCAAGCGTTGCAATACGCGAAAAAACAAGATTGGTATTCGGCTTTTTTTGAAGGTTTTCCAACGCAAGGTAATGGTATGAAAATGAAAAGTGGAACGATGAAAGACACCAAATCGTTTGCGGGATACTATAAAAATTACACGTTTGCCATCATCATCAACAATTATCAAGGCGGAAACATCAGCGATGCCTTGTATCAAGTTTTAAATTCGCTGAAATAGTTTCATGAAGCCCTATTTATCAAGAATTAATATTTGGTTTGTTTACGTCCTTTTTACGCTTGTAATTACGGCAATGATCGTCTATTCAGGCGTTTTGATTAAAGATTTACGAATTCGTGAAACGAGCAGGGTAGAATTGTTGGTGAAATCGATGCAGTTTTTACAAAAGAATTCAGAGTCGGTTTCTGCTGAAACAATGGATTTAATTTTGCCTATTTTAGAGGAGAATAATCAACTTCCTTTGATCATTACGGATGCTAATAAAAAACCTTTGTTAGAAGAAGGAACGTACAAAAATATTCCTGCAGATGTATTAAGCAATCCAGAAAAACTTAATAAATATATTCTGGGAATGGAGCGGCATTATAAGCCGTTTGAAATGAATTTTGCCGACACAAAACAATACGTTTATTTCGACAATAGCCGATTGCTTAACAATTTGCAATACTATCCTTTGTTTTTGGGTTTGTTCATTTTGGCGTATTTATTTTGCTCCATTTGGTTGATGCGAACGGTGAAAAAGCAAGATGAAGGCTTTCTTTGGGCTGGTTTGGCGAAGGAAACGGCTCATCAAATTGGTACGCCATTATCATCCATGATTGGTTGGATTGAAATTATGAAGATGGAAAATGCGGATGCCATGGGCGTTTCCGAAATAGAAAAAGATATCGTTCGACTGAAAACGATTTCGGAGCGTTTTTCAAAAATCGGTTCGGTTCCTGAGTTGAACGATTATAATCTGAATGAAACCTTACAACAGAATTTTGATTATTTGAAAACCCGAATTTCGACGAAAGTTGATTTTAGTTTGCAACTTCCCGAAGAAGAAATTTTGCTTCCGCATAATCGAATTCTGTTTTCGTGGGTCATCGAAAACTTGGTAAAAAACGCTGTTGATGCGATGAAAGGTGCGGGGAGATTACAGGTTTCCATGTATGAAAAAAACAAAAGTTTGGTGATTGATTTTAAGGACAGCGGTTGTGGAATGACGAGTAAACAAGCTCGAAAGGTTTTTAATCCCGGTTTTTCAACGAAAAAACGCGGTTGGGGACTTGGTTTAAGTCTCGCGCACCGCGTTATTCATGATTACCACAAAGGCAGTATTTATGTTGCCCAAACCGAAATCAACAAAGGTTCTACCTTCAGGATTCGGCTAAAAATGGAATCGTAGTTTATAATATCGTGTTGTTATATTTCACGTAATAATTCGGATTCGTTTCTATAGAACTTGCATCTGGAAGTTGAATTGTTTGAACGCTATTCGTTGGTTTCAATGTAATTTCTTTCGAACCTTGCTTTACTCGAATTGGTAAATTAAAATTATCAACCGCATTGGTCCACTTAAATTTCAATTCCTTTCCGTTTTGTTGATATTCTAGAGTTGGAATTTGAGTTGTTCTCAGATATTGATCAAAAATCGTTTTGAAGTCAAATTTTGCTTTGTCGTTGAAATACTTCAAAACTTGCTCTGTAGTTACCGTTTGATGGTAAAAATCCTTGTTCATTCCTCGAAGAATTGTTCGGAACTTCGCGTCATCATTGATCACTTGGCGAATGGTGTGAATCATATTGGCACCTTTCGGGTACATATCGCCACTTCCTTCATTTCTGACACCGTATTTTCCTATAATTGGAATGTCGTTTTGAATATTATTTCGAAGTCCTTGCGTGTATTTATCACCTGCTTCTTTGCTCGTAAAATCATTTACAAATAATGATTCCGAGTAGGTAGTAAAGGCTTCGTGAATCCACATATCCGCTTGATCTTTGGCAGTAATATTATTGGCGAACCATTCGTGTCCCGTTTCATGAATAATTATAAAGTCCCAATTTAAGCCAAAGCCTGTTCCAGAAAGGTCGCGACCAAGATAGCCGTTCAGATATTTATTCCCGTAGGCAACATTCGATTGATGTTCCATTCCCAAATGCGGTGCATCCACCAATTTGTAGGAATCCTCATAAAAAGGATACGGACCGAACCAATTTTCAAAGGCTTTCATCATTGGATGAACGATCTGAAAATGCTTTTTGGCTTTTTCTAAATTATAATCGAGAACCCAATAATCCAAGTCCAGTTTTCCTTTTTCACCGGCGTATGTTTCTTTGAAGTTAACGTATTTTCCGATAGAAGGCACGATGCTGTAATCGTTGATGGGATTCTTTACTTGCCAAGTAAAAATATTTTTCCCGTTTTCTGTTTTTTGCGAAATCAATCGACCATTTCCAACGCCAACTAAATCCTTTGGCGTCACAATATGCATCACAATTCCGTGATCGGGTTCGTCACTCCAAATATCTTTGATAGGAAGCCAAACGGAAGTTCCGATTCCCTCCTGAGCAACAGTCGCCCAAGGATTTCCATTGGTATCTTTGGTGAAAACCCAACCGCCGTCCCAAGGTGCGCGTTTTGCAATGGTTGGATTTCCAGAATAGTCGATATCAATCGTAAGTTTTTGTCCTTTTTTGAATTTCCCTTTAGATTGAATGAAAATGAAATCGCCGTCTCGTTTGTAATTATCAATGGTTGCAAATGAACACATAATTTTGTCAACATTCATCGGTTGTTGAAGGTCAATTTGAAAAACGGGATTCAGTATATCTTTTACTATTTCTAGAGATATTTTATTGGTTCCCGAAAGAGCTTTAGTTTCAAAATTCGGTTCTACGGTAAGTTCGTATTTTTTAACATCCCAAAAGTTTCGAAACTCAGTATTAGAGCCTTTCAGCGTATCTTGTTTGGTGAATTGTTGTCCAAATGCAATTCCCGAAAGGAAAATACATGATATAAAAAGTTTTTTCATATTCCTAAATTGTGGTTGAATACTGAAATTTCATATGAATTTGAAATTTCGATTTCAAAAATAGTAGGAATTTTTGAATTGACTTGTACGATGCTTGAAAAATACGCATTCAACATCGTCAAAAATTTAATTTTTGAATGTTAAAATGATTTCGGAAAAATTCTCGAAAATTACTCTTGTGTTTTCGCTAAAGCTGATGCTGCTTCTCGCTTTTGTATTTTCTTATACGTACGATTCGCCATAATTATACTGAATTCGTACAATAACAACAACGGAACCGCCGCTGCCATCATCGAGAAAACATCGGCTGGCGTTACGATTGCCGCAACCACCATAATTAAAACAATTGCATGTCTTCGGTACGTTCTCAAGAATTTTGGAGTTAAGATTCCAATATTTGTCAAGAAATAAACGATAACCGGAAATAAGAAAATCAATCCCATTCCTAAAACAACTTGTAGGAAAAGCGTGGTGTAATCTGATAAATCGAATAGCTGCTCTATGGAATTGGATATTTTAAATAACAATCCAAAGTTGATTGCTAAAGGTAAAATCAAGAAATAACCAGTACAAATTCCTAAGGCGAAAAGAATCCAAATGAAATTAATCATAAATGCCGAATTCTTACGCTCGTTGGGATGTAAAGCGGGACTAATAAAACGCCAAAGTTCCCAAACAATGTACGGAAACGCTAAAACCATTCCCCCAAAAATGGCAACTGCCATCATCACGTTGAACTGTTGGAAAAGTTTTTTCTGTTGAACTCGGAACTCATCAGGAAGATGAAAACTGTCGTGTCCTAAAAACTCACGAGAAAAATGATTGATAAGCTCAAAAGTTGCGAAATCGTTTCGAGTTGGGCCAAAGAAAACATGATCCATAATCCAATTGATGTTGAAACCAACAATCAATCCGCCAACAATAATGGCAATAATACTTCTAATTAAATGGCCTCTAAGCTCTCCAATATGTCCCCAAAAAGACATGTCTTTTTCTTCACTCATCGATCTGTTCTCAGGTTTAGGAAGTTGCGAAATTAGGTAATAATCTCAACGTATGAAAATCTACCATTTCCATTTTAAATCTTTATCGTATGAAATTGAATTTTCCGTGGCAATTTCTTGCAATGAATTTTCAAAAGAAGTAGCATCAATAGCTTCTTTAGGTACAATTAAAGCCGAATCGTCTTTTGAAATAATGTAAAAATGATTTGGCGCTTCAATAATTCGGTTCAAATCAGAATATGCGATTAAAGCTGTCGCTCCGTTTTCTGTTAATTGAATTCCGTCATTTGAAAACTGAATTTCATGTGTTTTTCCAATTTCGGAAGCCAAATCTTGATCGATTTGTTTTAACAATAGATTTTTAATTCTATTTTTTTCTAAAACCTTTCGTAAAGCTGCTGCAACAATCAATAAAATGAGATAAATCCCAATATACATCGCATTGAATTGCTGATTAATCGTATAGTTTCGATAAATGAAAAACGCAGTAATCGCCACTAAAACAACAAGAAACATCCAATGATTTTTCTTGCGTTTTGCTAATGTTTGCGGATCGGTTGACGCGTGGTATAAATAATATTCCCAATAATCCTCTCTCGAAAGTGAAAAGTCGTATTTCGCTTGATTTTCTGTCATCATATTAATTAATTCCTTCGTCTAACAAACGGTGAATATCGATAATTCCGTAATATTTTCCGTTATCAGTTACTATAAGTTGACCAATATTGTTGGCTTTTAAAATACGCATTGCTTCTTTTGCTAAAGCGGCTTTTTCAATCGATTTCGGATTTTTACTCATTACTTCAGAAGCAGTAAGCTTGCTCACATCTTCATTATTCATCAACATTCTACGAAGATCACCATCGGTAATAACGCCTAAAATTTTTCCAGCATTGGTAACTACCGTAATTCCGTGTGTTGAAGCACTAATACTGATAATAACATCACGAATATTTGCATTTTCGGGAACTTCAGGTTTTTGTTGAGAAACGAATTGATCCACCGTTGCTGTTAAATTCTTTCCTAAACTTCCTCCAGGGTGGTATTTTGCAAAATCCGTGTCTTTGAATTTTTTCATTTCCATCAAACAAATTGCTAAAGCGTCACCCAAAGCCATTTGTACCGTTGTAGAACTTGTTGGAGCCAAACTGATTGGGCACGCTTCACGTTCAACATAGGAGTTTAAAATGATATGCGAGTTTTCTGCAAGTTTACCTTTCAAGTTTCCAGTCATCCCAATTAACGCGGAAGAATATTTTTTCAAATATGGAATCAAGTTCACAATTTCAGGAGAATTACCCGAATTCGAAATACAAAGAACCACATCTTGCTTTTGGATCAATCCTAAATCTCCGTGAATCGCTTCAGAAGCGTGTAAAAACTGCGAAGGCGTTCCTGTTGAATTCAATGTCGCTACCAATTTATTGGCAACATGTGCAGATTTTCCGATCCCAACGATGATCAATTTTCCTTTGGCTGCGTTGATGGTTTCTACGGCTTTAATAAAGCTGTCGTCCAATCTTTCGGATAATTTTTGGAGTTCAGAAATTTCAATTTCGATGGAGCTTTTTGCAAGTTTTAGTATTTCTTTTGTTGTCATGAGTTACGTATGAAACTATAGAAAAAAAATAAATTTTGAATCTTGACCAAGACTTGTAAATATTTTTATTTCTAATTATTATTTAGTACTTTTGATTACATGCAAATTTAGCAAACTTAATATTAGATGAAGACAAACTCAACCGATTTATCCAAAGAATTAAAAAAGTATTTCGGTTTTTCACAATTTAAGGGGCAGCAAGAGAAGATTATCGAAACCCTTTTAGGAGGAAAAGATGTTTTTGTGTTGATGCCTACTGGTGGCGGAAAATCCCTTTGTTACCAGCTTCCTGCACTTATATCGGAAGGAACAGCGATTGTTGTTTCGCCTTTGATTGCCTTGATGAAGAATCAGGTAGATGCGGTAAATGGCCTTTCTGAGGAAGGGACAGCGCATGTCTTGAATTCGTCTTTAAATAAATCCCAAACCAAACAGGTTTTTGATGATATCCGAAGCGGTAAAACCAAACTGCTTTACGTTGCCCCAGAAAGTTTAATTAAAGAAGAATATTTGGAGTTTTTACGTGATGTGAAAATTTCATTTTGCGCGATTGATGAAGCGCACTGTATCTCGGAATGGGGACATGATTTCCGTCCCGAATACCGAAATTTAAAATCAATCATTGATAAAATTGCTGAAGTTCCGGTAATTGCGCTTACAGCAACGGCAACACCTAAAGTTCAAGATGATATTCAAAAGACTTTAGGAATGGTTAACGCACAAGTTTTTAAAGAAAGTTTCAACCGCCCGAATTTGTATTACGAGATTCGCCCAAAGGTGAATGTAGATAAGGAAATTGTACGATTTATCAATCAACATAAAGGGAAATCGGGGATTGTTTATTGTTTAAGCCGAAGAAAAGTTGAAGAATTTGCACAATTGCTGCAAGTAAATGGAGTAGATGCTTTGCCGTATCATGCAGGTTTGGATCAAAAAACACGCGTTGCTAATCAGGATAAATTTTTGATGGAAGAATGCGACGTTATCGTGGCAACCATCGCTTTCGGAATGGGAATTGACAAGCCAGATGTTCGTTTTGTAATTCATTATGATATTCCGAAATCGTTAGAAAGTTATTACCAAGAAACGGGAAGAGCGGGACGAGACGGTGGCGAAGGAATTTGCGTTGCTTTTTATGATCCTAAAGACGTTGAAAAGTTAGAGAAATTCTTGGCTCAAAAGCCAGTTTCGGAACGTGAAATCGGTTTGCAGCTATTAAATGAAGTGGTTGGCTATGCCGAAACTTCAATGAGCAGAAGACAATATTTGCTTTATTATTTCGGAGAAGAATTTGATCCGAATACTGGTGCAGGAGCCAAAATGGATGATAATTCCATAAATCCACCAAAATTATTGGATGCTTCTGGAGATTTAAAATTGGTTCTTGATGTTTCTAAAAAATTGGAAGAAAAATTCCGAACCAAAGATTTAATCAACATTATTGTTGGAAAAGAAACGGCGGTAACCAAGTCGTATAAGCTAGAAACGCATAAGCTTTTCGGAATTGGAAAAGATAAATCTGAAAACTATTGGAAATCGATTATTCGACAAGCAACGGTTCAGAATTTCCTACAAAAAGATATTGAAACCTACGGTGTTTTAAAAGTGACACCAAAAGGACAAAGTGTTCTGGATGGTGTTTATAAAGAGCCTTTCCAAATCGCAGAAGATCGAACGTATGATTTATCTCAAACGACGAAAGAAGCAGAGAATGTTCAAGTGCAGTCGGGTGGTGGTTTAGATCAGGAATTGTTTGGTCAACTAAAAGAACTTCGAAAAAAGATTGCAAAAAAACTTGGAATCCCGCCTTACACGGTCTTCATGGATCCGAGTTTGGAAGATATGACGGTGCAATATCCAATTTCGGTGGAAGAAATTGCAAAAGTTTACGGTGTTGGCGAAGGGAAAGCTCGAAAATTCGGGAAAGATTTTGCTGATTATATCAAAAACTACGTTGAAGAAAACGGTATCGAGCGTACGCAAGATATGGTTTTGAAACAAGTCGCCAACAAATCGAGCCACAAGGTTTTCATTATTCAAAGTACTGATAAAAAGCTTGATTTAGAAGATATTGCTCGTGCTAAAAATCTAAAAATGGATGAACTTCTAAAAGAAATGGAATCCATTGTTTATCAAGGTACCAAGTTGAATATCGACTACTATATCGAAGATAATTTTGACGAAGATATTGTGGAAGAATTTATGGAGTTCATGACCGAATCAGAAAGCGATAGCATGAAAGTGTTGACGGGAGAATTTGGTGACGACCTTTCGGATGAAGAAATCCGAATGTTGCGTATCAAATTTATTAGTGACGTTGCGAATTAATAAAGATTAAATAAGTATAAAATAACAGTTGCGGGGGGGGGAGGGTGGGGGGACGGGTTTTTTTTTTTTTT
>JAFAFC010000016.1 GCA_023423715.1 Bacteroidota bacterium | reverse complement strand
AAAAATACAAAATAAAAACGCCACCAAAAACAACGCCTTGCCGCGCTTCGGATAATCTCGTTCAAATTAATGGCTGATTTTTACGCCAAGTTCATATAGATTTCCTCGCATCAAATATTTAATTCGTTCGCGAGTAGTTACTGTATTAATTTCTCCATCTTTCAAAATGATAATTCGATCGCCAGAAGCAATGTTTTGGTCGGCCATCCAATCTTCTGGTGCCACATCATTTTCTTTCTTCTTCATTTCTTCTAGAATCGTTTCTGCCATTTCCTGAAAACCGTCAGAATCGGAATATAGAACGGTATATTCTGGTCCAATTACCACACGAAAGGCTTTTTTATTTTCAATTAAATGCGCATCATTGTTCTCCATCATCGCATCCGAACCATCTGTGAAACCAACTTCAAGCAATTCTCCTTGATTTTCATTCGCATAGGTTACCGCATCATCGTACGTTGCAAAATTGGTCATAATCGTGTACGTATCATATTCATTCTTGTGTAATCTTTCCGTGTCCATAATCTTACTTTTATTGATTGTTACTAAATTAGGTCATTTTATGATGTTTCATTTTATAAAATTCTGAAAGAGATATACAGCATTTTCATTCGAGTTAAAATAGGTACGTGTAATTTCAATTTAAAAAATGCCAATTTAAAAACGTTAAACCTCATTTTTCAGCCGTCTTATTTGGGCAATTATTCTTAATTTTAGGCAAATTTTTTAATTATGATCAGAAAACAAGTCTTTATTGCGGCGGCTTTTTTAAGTTTTTCTTTCGGAATGGCGCAGCAATACGGAGGAATGTGGATTCCGACGGAACTTAATGAAAAAGAAATGAAGCAATTGGGGATGAAAATCTCCGCAAAAGATATCTACAACACCGAAAAACCAAGTATTAAAGATGCTGTGGTTCAATTCGATGGTGGTTGTACCGCTGAGGTGATTTCTCCAAAAGGGTTACTATTAACCAATCACCATTGTGGTTATGATAATATTCAATCTCATTCAACTGTTGAAAATGACTTGTTAACAAACGGATTTTGGGCAAAAAATACCGGTGAAGAACTTCCAAACCCTGGAGTTACCGTTGATTTCATTGCGGATATCAAAGAAGTTACTTCGCAAATTCTTTCAGGAACTCAAAACCTGACAGGAAAAGAATTAAGTACAAAAATCAACGAAAATACGGAGGCTTATAAAAAAGCTCAAAACATTGAAAGTTATCAAAAAATCGTTGTTAGACCAATGTATTACGGGAATAAGTATTACGCTTATGTGATTGATACGTACAAAGATGTTCGTTTGGTAGGTGCTCCGCCGCAATCCATTGGAAAATTTGGTTCGGATAGTGATAACTGGGTTTGGCCAAGACATACGGGAGATTTCGCGGTTTTCAGAATTTACGCTGGAAAAGATAACAAACCAGCAGAATACTCTAAAGACAACGTTCCATTTACGCCAAAACATTATCTTCCCATCTCGATTAAAGATAAAAAAGAGGACGATTTCACGTTTGTTTTCGGATTTCCGGGAAGAACTCAAGAATATCTTCCATCAATCGCTGTTGAAAAAATCATGAATGAAATTGATCCGGCAATGATCTCTGTTCGTGATGTTACGTTGAAGGTTTTAGATGAAAAAATGAGAACCGACAATGCAACACGTATCAAATATGCTTCAAAATATGCGGGAATTGCCAACTCTTGGAAAAAATGGATTGGTGAGGTTGAAGGTTTGAAAAAATCTAACGCTGTTGGTAAGAAAAAAGAATACGAACAAAAGTTAAGCAGCAAAAATCCGCAAGTTAAAGCAACTTTAGATCAACTAAACTCGCTGTATGCTGCTCAAGCGCCTTACGCTTTGAACAGAGCGTATTACTCTGAACTTCCAAGAAATTCGGAAACCTTTGCCTTAGCAAACTTATACTTAACATTTGCCGAAGCTGCGAAAAAAGGAACTCAAACTCCAAAAGCAATCGAAACTTTCAAGAATAGACTTCGTGGCATCTATAAAGATTACGAAGGTGATTTGGATGCTAAAGTAACGGCTCAAGTTTTGTCATTATACGCGAACAAATCAGATGCAGCATTTTTACCATCTGGATTTGCACAATATAAAGATCTTGCGAAAACAGCTATTGTTCTAGAAAATTGGTCTAAAAACTCATTCATTACAGGAAGAGGAACTTTAAATGGCGCGAATACGTCAACTAATTTGGATAAAGTTTTCGAAAATCAGCCAGCGTTACTTGCTGCTATTGAAAAAGACCCGTTGGTAAACCTTTGGAAAGATATTAGAGCAACCTATACAGACAAAACTCTTGGAAAAGTAACATCGTATCAAGATCAAATTGATGCGTTGCAAAAAACGTATATGGCGCAACAAATGGAAACCGATAAGGAAAGACAATTTTTCCCGGATGCCAATTCTACATTAAGAGTAACCTACGGAAAAGTAAAAGGATCAAACCCTCGTGATGCGGTTTCTTACGGTTATCAGACGAATTTGTCAGGTGTCATGGAGAAGTACATTCCTGGTGATTATGAATTTGATGTTCCAAAAAAGTTAATCAACTTGTACAACACGAAAAATTACGGAATATATAAAGACAAATCTGGGGAAGTTCCTGTGAATTTTACAGCAACCAACCACACAACAGGAGGAAACTCTGGAAGTCCTGCTTTGGATGCGTACGGAAACCTAATTGGATTAAACTTCGATAGACAGTGGGAAGGAACGATGAGTGACATCAACTTCGACCCAAGATTCAGCCGAAACATTATGGTAGACAGTAAATATATTCTGTTTATTATTGATAAATATGCCGATTCTCGTTGGCTTCTCGATGAGATGAAAATCATTAAATAAAATCAACAAAAATTCCCGAGTTCATCGGGAATTTTTATTTTTAGACTATGGAAAAAGTCGTCATTCGATATTCGGTACAAAAACTATTTCAGAATTATTTGGTTTTGCAGGTTGCAGGAATCCCTATTAGTTTGGCGTTGCTTGGTTACAGCATGAAGGACGAAGGCGAAATCCATCCAAAAACACAACTTCTTTTGCAAATCGGGACTTTGGTTTATTTTTTAGGAATAACGCTTTATTTCATTTTAAAACGTCGTCAAATTCTATCTAAATCTTTGTTAGAAATTTCTGCTAATGAACTGTTAGTTTTGGGTGAACATAAATTTCTATGGAACGATATTTATGAATTGAAATCGTTGACTAAGGAACGAGAAGTTCACTCTCAAAATTCTCGAACGTATATCAAACAACGATTCAAAGTTTTACGAATTAACAATCAAGAATTTGAATTGTTGGAAGAAAATTCGGCATATACGTTTGATGAATTGATGCAAGTGATTACGCAGTTTAAATCCGATTTAGAAGGGAATAAAATTGAAAATAAGTAAGTTTCAAATTAGTTAAAGTGTTTTACAATTAAAACATATTAAATGCTCATTATCAACTATAAACAAAAATTATTTTAGAATTAACTTTAAATAAAACAATTGTAAAATTAAATTAAAATTTAGAAGAAATAATTCAAAATTAGTAGAAATCAAAATTATTTGAGAATACAGTAAAAAGCCTATTCAAATATAATTGATAATCAATACAGTATAATTTAGACTATACTACAAGTACTGCTCTTTTTTAGATAAGTTTACGATTTCAAAAATTCAATCGATTTTTGAACGGCTATTTTTAAATGTTCTGGCAAAAAATTTTCTTCCCAAGGTTCTTTTGCACCAAAAGTATGGTTTGCATTTTCAATTAAAAACAACTCCGATTTGGGATTCCATTGATCTAAATTATGAGCAGCCTGAACTGAAACTGCTTCGTCATTTGTTCCGTGAATAATCAATGGTAATGCCTTGAGTTGTTCAAAAGACGACTCCACATCAAAGCGCGAACGGTTTTCACTAAAATCTTTATACCATTGGAAATAATGCGGCATTTTTTGTCCAGTTCGTCCATTAACAACCGAATAGACTCCACTTTCTTTCCATTCTTTAAAAGCATCATTCTTAGGAAAACGATCCAAGGTTTCCACACCAGCCCACGTAATTAAATGATGGATGGATTCATTCTCAAAAGCTTCAATAATTGCAATTCCACCACCACGACTATGTCCAATTAAATTTAGTTCGGAAGCATCAACTTCTGGTTGTTGCGTGAAATACGCTAGAATTGCTTTTACATCAGCCATTTCTTTAGAATAATTATTCTCCGCAAACGCTTCTAAATCATCAAAATCGGTTTGATTATCCAAACTCATTCCGTTATGTGAAAAGTTGAATTTCACAAAATAAAAACCTGCTTCCGCAAAGGATTTTGCAACCAAATTCCACGCTCCCCAATCTTTGTAGCCTTTGTAACCATGAATAAAGACCACTAAAGGCAGTTTTTCTTTGGATTCGAGATAAAATGCGTCGGCAACTAAAGTTCGTGTTTTAGGTGAAGGAACATGAATATTTCGTTGAATTTTGATTTCCATTGATTTCATTTAAAGTTTAAAAATAAAAAAAATCACCCATTTTCATGGATGATTTTTTCAGTATTTATTTGCTTACCACATTCGAATTCTATCGTTTGGCGCTTTATACATTTTGTCGCCTGGTTTTGTTTGGAATGCTTCGTGGAACGCATCAATATTGATCGTTGGTCCAATGGCTCTAAACAATCCCGGAGAGTGCGGATCGGTTTTCACTTGATTAATCTTATACTTTTCCGTTGCCAACGTTCTCCAAATTGTTGCCCAACTCATAAAGAAACGCTGATCTTGCGTATAACCCGAGATTAAACCTGGATTTCCTTTGTCTTTTAAGTACATTTTCATCGCGTCAAAAGCAACAGCAGCACCACCAAGGTCACCGATGTTTTCTCCTGAGGTAAATTTCCCGTTTACATGGATGTTTGGCGCTACTTCATAGGCATCATACTGAGCCGCCAGCTGCCCTACTTTGATATCAAAATTCTTACGATCCGATTCTGTCCACCAGTTATTTAAATTTCCATCACCGTCGAAACGTGAACCGCTATCATCGAAACCGTGAGAGATTTCGTGTCCGATTACCGCACCAATTCCTCCAAAATTAACCGCAGGATCTGCTTTAAAGTTGAAGAACGGAGCTTGTAAAATTGCCGCTGGGAAAACAATTTCGTTCGCTGAAGAACGGTAATACGCGTTCACCGTTTGAGGCGTCATTCCCCATTCTGAGTTATCTACAGGCTTACCAACTTTTTCTAAAGATTTCTGATAACCCCATTTCGATAAATTCTGTCTATTCGAATACAACGTTCCACCATCTGCGGGAGCCACAATATCCAATTTAGAATAATCTTTCCATTTGTCTGGATACGCGATTTTAACCGTGAATTTGTTTAATTTATCCAATGCTTTTACTTTAGTAGCATCAGACATCCAAGAAAGGTTTTTAATGTGCATATCAAACGATTTCAAGACGTACGAAACCAAAGTTTCCATTTCTTTTTTCGCTTCTGCAGGGAAATATTCTTCAACATAATATTTTCCGAAAGCCTCACCCATCACACGATTCACCAATTCTAAACCTCTTTTGTCCATAGAGCGTTGCTCTTGCTGACCTTGAAGGTATTTTGAATAAAAATCAAAACTTATTTGATCTAGTTTTTCATCCAAAGTAGTAGCATTTGAAGCAACTACTTTATACTTCAAATAATCCTTAATTAAAGGTAAATTCTTCGTGTTAATAAACTGATCTAGATTCGTAATATACTTATTTTCAGAAGCAATAACTAAATCTGTGTTTACACCAACACTTTTCAAATACGCTGGTAAATCCACATTTTTAGATGCTTTTTTCAAGTCAGCCATTGTTTTTGGGTTATAACGCAAATTCGCATCACGTCCTTCAACATTCGTCAACAACGTATTCGCCATTGATTTTTCGAAAGCCACAATATTTTTAGCAACGACATCCGAATTTTTATAGCCAATAATAGAAAGCAAATTGCTTACATATTTTGTGTATTCTTCAAGAACTTTAGCGTTTTCTGGCGTATCTTTTTGATAGTAATCTTTCCCAACGCCAAGGCTTGGACCGCCCATGTACACAGCATTATTCTTAGAATCTTTCATGTGAGCACTAACGCCCCAACCGTAAAAAGGATTATCACCCGTTAACGTTGCTTTGTTAATATACGCTTGGAATGATTTCAAATCTTTGATTTTATCAACCTCGCTTAAACTTCCTTTTATTGGAGCAATTCCATCCGCATTACGCTTGGAAACATCCATAAATGAGTTGTACACATTCTGAATTTTACTTCCATCGGAACCTTTTGGATACGATGATGCTAAAATTTTATTTAAAATCGTCAATGAATTCAAATCCGTGGTTTCTCTCAATTGGTTGAAAGATCCCCAATTGGCTTTATCCGAAGGAATTGTAGCCGTTTTCATCCAACCGCCATTCACGAAATTGTACAAATCGTCTTGTGGACGAACGGACTTATCCATGTAGGAAATATCTAGGCCTTCATCTTTAATTTGAGGCTTATCTTCGATTATTTGCACTTCCACTTCTTTTTCATTTGATTGGGTTGCTTTCTGCGTGGTACCGCATGAATGCAAGAAGAATACACTGGCAACGGCCAAAGTATTAAAGGTAACTCTTTTCATTAATAACTAATTTTGGAGCCTAAATATACTGAATATTTTTCTTCAGAAAGCGCGAAAAACTGAAATAATATCAACAAAAAAGCATCTTCCTTGAGAAAGATGCTTTTATACTTGAGTTTAATTCTTATTTAAAATTGATGGTTCCGCCCACCACTTTTTTCACATTTCTATCGTCTGGATCTCCGTAAACATCAATTCTACCACCGGCTCTCGTCGTTGCCGAAATCGATTCTGAAGCATATACTTGAACTTCACCGCCTGCATTGGACGCAACCGTTGCATTGGATGATTGTAGTTGACTTCCATTAAACTTCGCACCTGAATTCATCACGATATCTTGGCTTTTAGATTTTCCACTAACCAAAATTTCACCACCCGAATTTCCTTTCGCATTTAAGCGATCAGCATTCACTTCCAAATTGATTTTAGAACCTTCGTTTGCTGTTAATTTCAACATGCTGGATTTTACTTTATCACTCGAAGAAATTGTAGCTCCTTGACTTGCTTGGATATCATTAAGGTTTTCGTAATAAACAACCACTTTAGTATCCGATCCTTGCAAGATTTTAGACGCTGTCATTCGGATTTTCAATTCACCATTTTTATTGACAACTTCCACATCCGTTTCGTTGCTTCCTAAAACTTCAACTTTTGCTTTACTAGACTGTACCAATTCTACAGGAATTCGATCGTACACCTTCAAACTATTGAATTCTCCCACATTACGAGTTTGTTGGGCTGAAAAAAGCGAAACGCCAGCCATCAAAACTAAACTTGACCATAAATTTTTCATATTGACCATTTTTTATCTTACTTGTTAAACAATTTAAAAAGGAAATATGTTACCTATAAACTCTATTTTTTTGTAAACTTACTTAAGCAAAAACCTTTCCACAACGGATTGCAAAACTTTTTGTGACACAAAATCCATAAAATCTTCGCGTTCTAAGTGCGGCAAAAACAAAGTATGAACTTCTTCTTGATCTTGAATTCGAACCGAATAATACACGCGACCAAGTTCAGAATCAAATTCATCCGTTCCAGGGCCAGCAACTCCTGTTGTTGACACCGCAATTTCGGTTTGAAATAAATCTTGAACCCCTTTAGTCATCGCCGTTGCAACCTCCTCACTCACAACGCCTTTCTCTTGAATTAGATCAGAATCAACTCCAAGAACAGCTGTTTTTTGATTCGTTTGGTATACTACAACTCCCCCAGCGAAATATACCGAACTCCCAGGAACGGAAGTAAGCAAACGTGCAATTCCGCCACCTGTACAACTTTCAGCAACCGAAATTTTCATTTTATTCTTAAGTAAAACATCTTTTAGAATTTCTTGAATTTTATAACCTGAAGTTGAAATAATATGATCTCCAATAATCAATTGCAAATCATCAATCTCTTGTTGCAAACGTTCTTCCAATTCGGTTTTAGAATCTCCCAACGCCGAAAGTTTCAGTTGAATTCGAGAACCTAAAGGCAAATACGACAATTGAATAAATTCAGGTAAGTTGAGTTCCCACGATTCTATTTGCTGAGCCAATTTACTTTCAGCGATTCCCACCACCGAAATACTTCTAGAAACAATGGATTGTAATGCAAATTTGTCTTTCAGAATCGGTAAAATATGGTCTTTTATTAACGGTTTTACTTCAGAAGGAACTCCAGGAAGACAGAAAAAAAGTTGACTTTCTCGTTCTACCATTTGGCAAGGAGCTGTTCCGTTCGGATTTAAAATCACTTTTGAAGTGGACAAAACATCCGCTTGAGATTGATTGATTTCAAACAAATCACTTCGCCCTCTTTTCTCCAAGTAACCTTTTAAATACTCAAGTGTATCCGCATCACGAACAATCGTATCTTCAAAAAAATCAGCTAGCGCATTGATGGTTTTATCATCTCGAGTTGGACCCAAACCGCCCGTAGAAATCACAATTTGAGCATTTTCAAATGCAATTTTCAAGGCTTTTTTAATTTCAGACTCTTGGTCCGAAATCGTTAAAATCTGAACCACAGGAATCCCGATTTCTTTTAATTGATTTGATATAAAATTAGAATTGGTATCGAGCGTATTTCCAGAAAGGATTTCGTCGCCGATACAGAGTAATGCTGCTTTCATAGAATGATTTCGTTGTGTAAATTTCTAAAAAAAATCGCATCTAAAAAAGATGCGATGCTATTTTAATGAATATGTTTTTCTGCATGATACGAAGAACGTACTAGCGGGGAACTTTCTACATGTCGGAAGCCCAATCCACGAGCAAAATCTTCATATTCCTTGAATTCCTCAGGCGTAACAAAACGCTTTACCGGAAGGTGATTACGAGTTGGTTGCAAATACTGCCCAATCGTGATAACATCCACATTCGCATTGCTGATATCTTGAATAGTTTCGAAAATCTCGTCTCTTTCTTCGCCCAAACCCAGCATTAAACCTGTTTTTGTACGTCTTTGTCCCGCTTCTTTCAAATAACGAAGAACTTCTAGACTACGCTCGTATTTCGCTTGAATACGAACTTCACGAGTTAAACGTTTTACGGTTTCCATATTGTGTGAAATCACTTCTGGTGCTACTTCAACCAAACGATCGATGTGTTTTGTAATTCCTTGAAAATCTGGAATCAACGTTTCCATTGTTGTTCCTGGGGAAATACGACGAACGGCATTCACCGTTTCTGCCCAAAGAATTGAGCCCATATCTTTCAAATCATCACGATCTACAGATGTAAGAACCGCATGTTTGATTTTCATTAATTTAATAGAACGAGCCACTTTTTCGGGTTCATCCCAGTTTACATCCAAAGGTTTTCCTGTTTTTACGCCACAAAAACCACAACTACGTGTACAGATGTTTCCTAAAATCATGAACGTTGCCGTCCCTTCACCCCAACATTCACCCATATTTGGGCAACTTCCACTCTGGCAAATGGTGTTGAGTTTATATTTATCCACCAACGAACGAAGTTCACGGTAATTCTTTCCTGTAGGAAGTTTTACGCGTATCCATTTCGGTTTGTTCGTGATAGTATCTTGTCCTAAATTTTCTTTTACTGGGCTATCCATGTTCTCTCAAACTTAATTCCTGTAAAATTACGGATTATTTCACAAAATATCGGCTATGAAACCGATCTACAAAATCGATTTCGTTATTCGATTGTAAACTGATGGTCGCGAAGCAATTGAGCCAATACTTTTTTCGCTCTCATGATACGCACTTTCGTGTTAGACTCGGACAATTGAAGCTTTTCTGAAATTTCTTTAATACTTAATTCATCAAAAAAACGAAGTCGAATAATCTCTTTATAATTCTCGTCCATGGATTCAACAATGGCGTTGAGTTGCTTTTGCTCTTCCACAGAAATCAATAATTCTTCGGGCGACATAGCAAATTGACCTTCAAAATCTTCCAAATCATCGGCATCTTCTTGATCACGCGATTTCTTACGCCACGCATCAATAACGGTATTTTGTGCAATCGCTAAAATCCAATTTCGAAACGACTGATTGGGATCATATAAATCAAGTTTGGATAAAACTTTGGAAAAAACAACAACGGTAATTTCATCGGCCTCATTTTTATCCTCCACTTTTTTCATCACAAAGGAAAAAATATCCACCCAAAAGAGGTTAATCAATTGCGTTTGGGCTTTCTGATCTTTATCAAGAGCCGCTTGTATCAGGTTTTGAAGTTGATTGGTATCCATAGAAAATCGATGAAATCTAGTGAGCAAAGACTGTGCAAATATGAAAATTTGACTTAGCTTTTGTAAAACTCCATTAAATCGATGTAATTTTTCTGGTTCACACCATGACCATTCATGTATTCTCTAAACGAGAAAAAACATCCTAAATCGTAAAGCAATTCAGCCGCTTTTCTGCCCCAATCTAGAGGCACCACCGCGTCTTCTGTTCCATGCGAAATGAAAAAGCGAAGATGATGCAGTTTTTTATTATCCTGAACCATATTTACCAAAAGCTTTTTTTCGGGATAAGCACTCATACAAGCCACTTTATCAAACAATTCGGGATACGTAAGCGCCAAAGCATACGACAAAACGCCACCTTGACTGAAGCCTCCTAAATGTACCTTAGAATCATTCAATCCGTAACGAGCTTTTACCTCTTGAATGGATTTCAAAATCCCATTTAACGATTCTACTGCTTGCGGAACATCAACGAATTTTTCTTCATTCATAAAGTCGATATCATACCACGCATAGCCTTCGTAATCGGACTTTCGAGGTGCACGAAAACTCACCACAATCCAATCTTCGGGCAAGGTGGGAACAAACGAAAACAAATCTTCTTCATTGCTGCCAAAACCGTGAAGTAAAAATAAAATGCGGGTATCGGATGTAATTGTTTCCGGCTCGCGAACAAGGTATTGTAAATCCATACCGCAAAGATACTTTTTTAGTTAGTATCGAATCAAAAAAAGCGTTTCGGAAAATTAGAATTCGACAAAATTTAAAGTTGAAATTCAACAAAAACTCAAGAATCTGTTTTAAATTTCTTGACTTTCTTCGTTCGATTTTTCATTCTCTTTTTCTTTCCTTTTTTATCATCTTCAAAGAAATGCTTGATATAACCGTACAAACATAAAAGTAAGAAAACACCCATTCCCGTGAAGAAAATAGCGGCTTTTAAACTTATATTTCGTTCATGAAGTATAAAATATTCGTATCCGAAACTGAGGAAAATAAAAATCAGAACACAAAACGCAATCGGAAAGAGTGCAAAAATAAAAACCAATCCCAGAATTGGAAATACGCCTTCAAAACTACCGTATTTAGCATAGGTGAAAAACAAAAAATAGAACATCAATAGGAAAATGAGGACCACAACATTCATGACAAAAGCGAATGTTTTTAACGGTGAAATCATTCTAAATTCTTTTCCGTCTTTAATAATATCAACTTGAGTTCCGACTGGAAGCAAATTGTTTTTACTAAAGGAAACATCGCCAAATCCCCGCTCTACTTTTCCATTTACTTCCACTTTTAAAAGTGGCTTATAGAAGGTATTATGACGCTTTTTGGAACTCCCCATCCTTGATTTTGAACTCCGATACGAACTTGTCGAAACATCATATTTTTCAATGGTTGCTCGAGTTACGTCTGAACTAAGGTTATCCGAAACGGTTGTGTAAAACGATTGTATTACGCCAAAAAACAGCATCACAACGAAATACGAAGCCACCCCACCGATAATCCCAACGACAATACGCTTTACAATGTTTACATGTTTGTTGTAATAAAACCAGATAGCCACGACAAATAAAGCCAAAATTGCCGCAATAATTTTGAAAATAAGTAGGTCGCTAAAATGAAATTCAATAGAAAATGGATGCATACTTGTGTTTATCGAGCGAAGATACTTTTTTTCATGAAAAAAGCTTCCCAAAATGAGAAGCTTAGTTTATACTAGAATCGAATTTTCTAACAACTAAATTGCTTTTACGATGAAATACGATTTTTTACCTTTTTGTAGTAACAAGAATTTTTCGTCAATTAGGTCTTTTTCAGCAACTTCATAGGTTTCCGTTACTTTTTCCTTGTTTACAGAAATTGCATTTCCTTTCAATTCTCGAGTTGCTTCTGATTTTGATTTCAAAAAGCCTGATTTTTCTGATAATAAATCAACAATTCCTGAATTTAAAAGATCTGCTTTTGCCACTTCTTTTTGCGGAACTCCATCAAAAATTTCTAAGAAAAGTTCTTCATCCAAAGACACCAAATCTTCTGCAGTTGACTTTCCAAACAAGATTTCAGAAGCTTTTACCGCTTTTTCATATTCTTCACGACCGTGAACCCAAACCGTTACTTCTTCTGCTAATTTCTTCTGAAGATTGCGTTCATGCGGAGCCAATTGATGTTCTGCAACACGTTGTTCAATTTCTTCTTTCGCCAAGAATGTATAGAATTTAATAAAACGTTCCGCATCTGCGTCAGTTGAATTCAACCAAAATTGATAAAATTTATAGGGTGAAGTTCTTTTCGCATCCAACCAGTAGTTCTCACCACTTTCAGACTTCCCAAATTTGGAACCATCCGCTTTTGTAATCAAAGGAACCGTCAAAGCAAACGCTTCACCTTGAACAGTTTTTCTAATCAATTCCGTTCCTGTTGTGATATTTCCCCATTGATCCGAACCTCCCATTTGTAGCTTAACATTACGTGTTTTATACAAATGTGCGTAATCATACCCTTGCAAAAGTTGGTATGTAAATTCCGTAAAACTCATTCCATCAACACCATCTTCGCCCGAAAAACGCTTCTTAACGGAGTCTTTCGCCATCATATAATTTACCGTGATGTATTTCCCCACGTTTCTTGCGAAATCTAGGAAGGAAATATCTTTCATCCAATCGTAATTATTCACCAATTCGGCTTTGTTAGGGCCTTCGCCTTCAAAATCTAAGAAACGAGCCAATTGATTTTGCAAACAATTTACATAATGATTTAGCGTTTCTTCATTCAACAAATTACGTTCTGATGACTTTCCTGAAGGGTCACCGATAAACCCTGTTGCCCCACCCACCAAAGCCATTGGCTTGTGACCGTGCATTTGGAAATGAGCCAAAATCTTAATAGGAATCAAACTTCCGATGTGTAAAGAATCAGCCGTTGGGTCGAAACCAATATACGCTGTTGTCATTTCTTTATTCAAAAGTTCGTCTGTTCCTGGCATCATATCGGCGAATAACCCGCGCCATTTTAGTTCTTCAATAAATGGATTCATTCTTAATACTTAATTTGCTGGGCAAAGATACGCCTTTCTGCATCAAATTTTAAATGGAAAATCGCTAAAGAAAATGCTTTTGTTTATTTCTCATATTTTGAATGGAAAAGCAAAGGAGTTTTCGCTATTTTTGTTTATGTTTTTCAGAAAAATTAGCTACTTAATTATATTTTTTGCCATGAGTTTTACATTCGCGCAAATCACCATTCGTATATCCAAGACACCTCAAGACACGCCGCTTGACGCTACTTTATATATGGCGTCTAATCTTAACGAGTGGAATCCTAAAGACGAAAATTACGCTTTCAAAAAGCAAAACGATGGAAGTTTCACGCTTTCAATTTCGCCAAAAGAATCGACTGTGGAATATAAAATAACCCAAGGAAGTTGGGATGTTGCTGAAGGTGATCCGAATGCAAATTCTATCGGAAATCGAAAAATAGAAGTCAATTCAACAACTCCTAAAAGTTTGGAAATTACAGTTGAATCGTGGCAAAAAAAGATAATCAAGAAAAGTACAACATCGAAAAATGTTAAAATTCTAAGTGAAAGTTTTGATATTCCTCAACTTAAAACCACTCGTAAAGTTTGGATTTATCTTCCTGAGGACTATCACACGTCCGAAGCTCGATATCCCGTGATTTACATGGCGGATGGACAGAATTTATTTGATGAAGCAACGTCGTACTCAGGTGAATGGAGAGTGGATGAAACGATGGATTCTCTAAAAACATTGAATAAAGTCAATGCAATTGTCGTTGGAATTGATAATGGTGGTAGCGAGCGTTTGAACGAGTATTCGCCTTGGAAAAATGAGCAATACGGCGGTGGACACGGCGATGCTTTTGCTGATTTTCTTGCGCAAACGTTGAAACCTTATATTGACACGTATTTCAAAACAAAAAATGACGCTCAAAACACCGCGTTGATTGGAAGTTCTATGGGAGGCTTAATATCACTTTATACAGGCGTAAAATATCCAGAAAAGTTTGGAAAACTTGGCGTTTTCAGTCCAGCGTTGTGGTTTTCAGAAGCCGACCTAAAAACCTACGTTCAAAAGAAATCATCAAGTTTACAGAACACCAAAATATATTTCGTAGCCGGACAAAACGAATCCAAAGAAATGGTAAATGACATCAACGAAATTGTGGAAATTCTAAAAGCCAAAGGACTTTCAAACCAAAATCTAAATGTAAAAATCGACGAAAAAGGAACCCATTCCGAAGGTTTTTGGGCACAACAACTGCCCGACGCTTTACTTTGGCTTTTTCATTAATTTAAAATAAAAAAAGAATCAACATTCGTTGATTCTTTTTGTTTTTGGACAATCCAATTATCTTAATCGTATTGGTTCGGGTGGATTTTCTTAATATCACCAACCGTTCCCAAGACTTTATCTTTCAATGAATTTTGATACGCATCTAATTTTGTAGAAATCTCTTCATCACCGGTACCTAAAATTTTCGCTGCTAAAATTCCAGCATTGGTTGCGCCATTCAAAGCGACGGTAGCAACAGGAATCCCTGAAGGCATTTGCAAAATAGACAATACCGAATCCCAACCATCGATGGAATTACTGGACAAAATAGGAACGCCAATTACTGGTAACGTCGTGCAACTTGCCACCATACCAGGAAGATGCGCCGCACCTCCTGCCCCAGCAATAATCACTTTTAGGCCGCGAGATTTCGCTTTTTGAGCATAATCAAACATTCTTTCTGGTGTTCTATGTGCCGAAACTACCGTCAATTCGTACGGAATTTCTAAACTCTTTAAAAAATCGGCTGCTTGTTGCATGATCGCCAAATCACTTTGGCTTCCCATAATAATTCCTACCATAAATACGTAAAATTAGATGCCATCAAAGATAAAAATAAAAGGCGAAATCAACCGAATTTTGAGGTATCTTTGCACCTTAAATGTTTGGAGGTTGAATACAAAACTGGTTCTCGCCATTTTGTGCGTGGCTTTGGTCTGGGGCACTACTTTTTTAGGAATCAAAATTGGGGTAGAAACCATCCCACCTTGGTTCGTCGCTGGACTTCGTCAGTTTTTAGCCGCGTTAATCGTTCTCCCTATCCTACTTTTCAGAAAAGAATTCGCATGGATTGGTTGGAAAAATTTTAGAATTCAAGCTACTTTATCTTTGTTGATGCTCGTTGGTGCGAATGGTTTAACGACCGTTGCGGAGCAAAATTTATCGTCAAGTTTAACATCCTTAATTTCGGCTTTATCACCGGTGATGATTTTCATTGTGAGTTTAGTCGTTGGTTTACAAAAATTCTCTATCAAAGCTTTTGTTGGAATTCTATTAGGTTTTTCGGGCGTTGCTTTTATCTTCTGGGATGGCTTGGAAGATTTGTTAGAACCTCAATATTTACAAGGAATTATCATTCTTTTTCTCGCGATTTTAAGTTGGGCTATCGGAACCGTTTTTGCGAAAAAAGTAAGTTCGAAAAGTGGTCAAAATCTAATATTAAATCTTTTCTATCAATTTGCACTCGCAGGAGTTGTTCAATTAATCTTTGCATTTGCCTTTTCAAAATCAATTGACGTTCAAACGTGGAGTTTCAAAAGTATGGGAGCTGTTCTTTACCTCGCTGTTTTTGGTTCGGTTACGACGTTTTTTGCGTATCACTATATTCTTCAAAAGCTGATGCCTACACAGGTTTCAATGCTTTCATATGTGAATACCATTATCGCTATTTTCTTAGGTTGGCTGATTTTAGATGAAGAAATTAGCATCAAATTCGTCGTGGCAACTGTATTAATTATTTCCGGCGTTTTCATTATGAATTACCGAAAAGGTATGCTGAAACGTTAATATTATGTAACAGAATTTAAAATAATCTGTACCTTCGATATATGAAATGCACTAAATTTGCGTTATTAAAATCTCAAAACAAATTAAAAAACAATGAAAAAAATTTTTGTAATGGCTGCTGCAGCCGCTCTTCTAGTAGTATCTTGTAAAAAAGAAACAACAACAGTAAGTTCAGAATTGGTAGATGGAGATTCTATCGGAACGGTAACGACTACAACAACTGAAACAACAACGCTTTCTGAAGTAGATGCTAAGGCAAAAGTTGACGAAGCTCAAGCTAAATTAGATGCTGCTATTAAAAGTGGTGACAAAGAAGCTCAAGCTGCTGCTCAAAAGGCTTTAGATGACGCTAAAACAGCTTGGAACAGCGCAAAAACCGCAGTTACTACAGCTGCTGGAGATGCGAAAGAAGCAATCAATGAAACGGCTGCTGACGCAAAACAAGACTTGAAAAAAGCAAGTACTGATGCGAAAGAAGCTATTGACAAAACAGCTGCAGATGCTAAAGATGCAACGAAAAAAGCGACTGAAGACGCAAAAGATGCATACAACAAAACTTTAGAAAAAGCGAAAGTAAAATAAGCTTTTGC
Organism: Bacteroidota bacterium; assembly: GCA_023423715.1. Lineage (GTDB taxonomy): Bacteria > Bacteroidota > Bacteroidia > Flavobacteriales > Weeksellaceae > JAFAFC01. Next base: position 78,234 of record JAFAFC010000016.1, on the reverse strand, counting down.
TATTTGATAAAAGAAATGACCAAGCAATGCTTGGTCATTTTTATTTCGTTATTTCGAGATTACTCGAACTTTATTTTTAATCATAATGAGCTTTTCCATTAAGGCTTCGCGAGAATCGGCCAAAACATTAATGTGTCCCATTTTACGCCCAGGTTTGGTATCTTTTTTTCCATATAAATGCACATACGTTTGCGGAAGTTGCATCACCTCTTCTAATCCTTCGTAATGAACATCACCCGAAAAACCATCTTCTCCAACCAAATTCAACATGCCAGAAAATCCACACGCATCGGTATCCGCCAACGGCAAGTTGCAAACGACACGATAAAATTGTTCAAACTGCGAATTTGAGTTTCCTTCTTGGCTTTGATGCCCAGAATTATGAAGTCTTGGCGCTGTTTCGTTTACCCAAACTTTTCCATTTTTATCCAAGAAAAGTTCGATTGCGAACAATCCTGGTGAATTTACATTTTCAACAAACGTTTGCGTAATCGCTTCTACTTGCTTGATTGTATCTTGAGAAATATCGGCTGGACAAATATTAAAATCCAATAAATTCAATTTTGGATCGGCAACCATTTCCGTAATCGGAAACGTTCGGCTTTCGCCTCTTTCGTTCAACGCTACAATAACGGAAAGTTCCTTATCAATCTCCACCAATTCTTCTAAAACCGAAGCTTGTTTCCAAAGATTCTCATAATCTTGTTCCGATTTGATGACTTGAACACCTTTCCCATCGTAACCGCCCGTATTCATCTTCTGAACAAACGGAATTGGAAACATCACAGGCTCGTTCGCATCCCACATCACCTCAAAAAATGGCGAAGGAATACCATTGAATTTATAAAACTCCTTCTGCAAAATTTTCTGCTGAATGATTTTAATAATTTGAGAATTCGGAACCACTTTCACGCCTTCTTTTTCGAGTTCTTCAAGGGCTTTCACATTGACGTGTTCAATCTCAATCGTCACGACATCTTTGTCTTTTCCGAAAGCCAAAACATCGTCATAGTTATTGAAATCTCCCTGAACGTAATGCGAAATGTGCGCACAAGAACATTCTGGATTGGGATCTAAAACATGAAACTCATCATCGTATTTCAATGCTTCCTGAATAAACATTCGCCCCAATTGGCCGCCACCAAGAATTCCTATTTTCATTTTTACTTTTTATTTATTCGATTTTACTGTTTACTTTACAGGCTTCACTTCACCGCAATTCTCTTTTCTTCTTGTATCAATAATGTATTGAATTTTCCATTCGCCATTTTCCTTGACGAGTTGGAAACTATTCACACCGCAATGGGAAAATTTTCCTTTATAAAAGAATTGATACGGCATCCAAACCGAAGCCAAATTTTGATCTATTTGAATGGATTTAAACTCGATTTTCTCGTCTAAATCTCCTTTCTGAACATTCGAAAGAGATTGGGTAAATGCTTGAATATCTTCTGAAATGCCTTCTCCATTTTTGTTAATGGTTTGCAAAACCGCCGTTTTGGAAAGAGTTGCTTGAAGTTCCGTTGAATTTGAATTTCGCATCGCATCAAAAAAACGGTTAATTGTCGATTTAACATCGTCTTCATCCGATTTTTGCGCAAAAGCAAAACCTGAAATCAAAACAAAAAGAAAAACGAGTTTTTTCATGATGGTGATTTTTACAAAATTAAAGATTTCGACTAAAATTCAGCTTCGTAGAATTCCAGCGGCAAATGATCGGGATCTTGCGTGAAAAAGAACTTTTTATCGGTGAATTCATCCACACGAATTTCTTCACAATTCAAACCTTTTTCAATCAATTCATTTCGTTTGGTTTCCACATCTTCAACCGCGAAAGCCAAATGTCGCAAACCACACGCTTCAGGTTGTGACGGCCGTTTTGGTGGATTTGGAAAAGAAAATAATTCAATAACATACGAATCGTCAATTCCTAAATCCAATTTATGCGATTGTCGCTCCTCTCGATATACTTCTCGAAGTATTTTCATACCTAAAATTTCGGTATAAAAATGCTTCGAAACCTTATAATCAGAGCAAATAATCGCAATATGATGGATTTTCATTTTCATCGCTTAAAAACGCATAACATCCTTCACGACACCACCTTTTTGCGTATGTGGCACCAAATCGGTTGTGATAAAGTTTTTGATTTTATCTGTTTCTAGATCGTTTGGAAATAACAAATGAACGTTTGCACCAGCATCCAATGTAAAAAACAATGGTAAATCCGTTACTCTACGGAATTCCCAGATTTTATTGATGACTTCTAACGTTCCCGTTTTCATCAAAATAAAAGCAGGATCACTCATCATCATCATCGCATGCAAGGTCAATGCTTCGTGCTCCACCAACTTTATAAAGCCTTTCATATCACCCGTTTTTAGAATTTCTTTTAGAATCACGAAATTTTCATGCGCTTCTTGAAAACGTTTTTCTGCATACGGATTGGTATTCATCAAACCATGACCAACAGTAGATGAAACCGATTTTTGTCCTTCATGAATCAACAAAACCCAATCGTTGAAATTCTTAAAAACTGGATGGATTTCGTCATTAGAATACGGAACCGCGAACAAATCTGAACTATCCGCAACCACATCTGTTTTTCCCCAAACCACCAAGCCTGGATACAAACTTCGGCAAGCCGAACCACTTCCCAAACGTGCTAAAAAACTCTCTTTTTTAACTATAAAATTGTCATCTTTCTTTTCAGAAAAAACTTGATCGAGCGTCATCAAACATTTTGCAATCGCTCCAAAACCTGAGGCCGAACTTGCAATTCCAGAACTATGAGGAAACGTATTTTCGGTATGAATTTCGTATTTTCCTTGTAAAATCCAAGGTAAATACTGCTCAATTTTTCGAAAATACTGCTCAATTTTTTCAGCAAATTTTACCTCTTCATTGCCCGCAAGAAAAGTTTTTACACCAAACGTTTCCCCAGCTACAAAACGCATTGTTGTATTCGTACGGCAATGATCCAACGTATAACTGATACTTGGATTTGCAGGAATTTGGTTCTCGTATTTCCCCCAATATTTGATTAAAGCAATATTGGATGGACATGAAGATTGAACTTCTTGATTGGACGTTTGATATGTTGCGTTTCCTAAAAACTGAGTTTCCATCTTTACTAAAATTCGGTTCTGTATTTAATCTTGGCTTTTTTGAGCGTACATTTCTTCGATAACATCAGCGTATTTTGCTGATACAATATTTCGTTTCACCTTTAAACTAGGCGTAATCTCACCCGTTTGAACATCAAATGGATTTGGAAGTAAAACAAATTTCTTTACTTTTTCAAAACCTGGTAAATCCTTCTGCAATTCGTTAATTGCATTCGTGAATAATTCTTTCACTGCTGGGTTTTGCACCATTTCTTCATTCGTCCCCACTGGAATAGAATTCTTCTTCAAAGTTTCTTCCAACGCTTCAAAATTCGGCGCAATAACGGCTGAAACAAAAGGTCTTCCTTCGGCAACCAACATGATTTGATCAATCAAATTCAAATTGGCAAAAAGGTTCTCAATCGGCTGTGGAGCAATATATTTTCCATTGGACGTTTTCATCAAATCCTTGATACGATCTACAATATACAAATTCCCTTGCTCATCAATTCTACCCGCATCACCCGTTTTAAACCAACCATCATCTGTAAAAACCTTTGCCGTCTCTTCTGGTTTGTTGTAGTAGCCTTTCATAACGCCACTTCCCTTCACCAAAATCTCGTCGTTCTCACCAATTTTCACTTGCGTGTCACCAATTGGCTGGCCAGCACTAGAATAATTATAATTCGTCAACGGAAAACACGTTACCGTAGCCGTCGTTTCTGTTAAACCATAGCCCACCGTAATATGTAAGCCCATCGCATCGAAAAATTTTGAAATATTTTCGGACAATGAAGCTCCGCCACAAGGTGAAAACCAAAGTTTTCCTCCCAATTTATTTTTAATTTTATTGAATACCAATTTATTGGCGATTCCCATTTTGAAAGACAATCCGAAAGGAACGTCTTTTCCTTCACGAGTATAATTCGCAACTTGGGTTCCGGTTTCCAGCGCCCAACTGAAAATCTTTTGCTTCGTAGAAGATCCGTTTTTCACCAAATCATGAATTCCGTTGTAGATTTTTTGATAAAAACGAGGAACGGTACACATCATCGTTGGTTTCACTTCTACCAAAGCGTTTGCAATCAGTTTCGGATTCTCCAAAAATGAAACTTTCGTTCCCATATTTAACGCCAAAAGCGTCCAACTTCGCTCAAAAACGTGTGTTAATGGTAGAAATGCTAATGAATGTTCTCCTTGCGGATTTTTAAATTTGAAAAAATCGTAATGCGCTTGGAAAACTTTAGAAAAATTTCCATGCGTAATCATCACACCTTTCGGAATTCCCGTGGTTCCCGAAGTGTAAATCAAAGTTGCAAGATGCTCGTCATCTACTTCTTGAATGGTAAAATCTTCTTTTTCCTTCGCAATAAAATCTTCTAAATATTCCGAACGATCTTTTTTAATCCAAACCGCTTTTTTAGCAACGATAATCTTGGATAAAAATGGAGAATCTTGAATTAATTCATATGAAATATCGTAGTTTTCTTGATTTCCTGTTAGGATAATTTTCGCTTCGGAATCGCGTAAAATATAATCAGTTTGCTCTTTCGAATTGGTGGAATAAATAGGAACTGTAATTGCTCCCAAAGCCATAATAGCCAAGTCAAACGTAATCCATTCCGCCGAATTATCCGAATATATCGCTACTCGATCGTCTTTTTGAATTCCCGCTTTTTGAAGTGCGTTGGCCGTTTTGAAAACTAATGTTTTCAACAGTTTCCAGCTAATCGCTTTCCATTCATCTTTTTTCTTGAATCCTAAAGCGTGATTTAGCGGATATTTAGCCGCATTAGTTGGTACAAACGAAGTAATATTCATTAGGAGGATTATTTATGGTCCTTTTTATAATTTTCAACATGAAAAGCCAAACTGTCTTTTACCGAAATAAAATCATAGTCTAATTTTTCTTTAATTTTTGAATTTGAAATTTTAGAATTGGTGGTAATCGCTTGGATATTAACTTTGTTAATCATTTTCAGTTTTGGAATTAGGATTCCTAAAGGATTTAAAATCAAAGCAAAATTCAACAAAGAATCGGAAATCACTTTCAAAGGTTTCTTATTCAAAAGTGCTCTGATTTGATCTCCCACTTGACGATACGATTTCGCTTCAGCAACTAGAATAAATCGTTCTCCAAACGCATTTTGCTCCATAAGTTCAATCGCAACTTTCGCAACATCACGAACATCAACGTAGGATGTTCCGCCCGAAAACGTGTAATTGGTATTCACAAAAGAGCCAATTAATTCGCCGCTGCTTTGTTTCCAATTTCCACTTCCGATAATCATTCCTGGATTGATAATAATGGTGGACAAACCTTCTGCACTAGCGCGCCAAACTTCCATTTCGGAAAAATGTTTGGACGTCGCATACGCCGAATGATCTATTTTGGAATTGTATTCCGAATCCTCGTCTAAAAAACCTTGATCATTGAAATTATCCAAAACCGCAATAGAACTTACATGCAAAAACTTAATCACAGACGAGTTTTCGCACGCATACAACAAATTTTTTGTTCCGTAAATATTGGTATGATACAAATCTTTGCTGTCCGAAGGATTGAAACTGACCTTCGCCGCACAATGATAAACTTCGGAAACGTCTTTCAGCGCATTTTGAATCGAAAATTGATCGTCAAAATCGACATTCACCCATTCTATTTTAGAAAACCAAGCGTCGGCATCGTCGGTATAAAACGAAAAGGAATGTCGAACTTCTTCAAGATTACTTGAAGGTCGCTTCGTTCCCCTAACATTTTTTCCATTTTTGAGCAAATAAAGTGCAAGTACTCGCCCCAAGATTCCCGTTGCTCCGGTTACTAAAATCATAGATGCAAATATAACGAAAAACCTTTCTTTAACGAACTTAAAGAAAGGCTTTTTGAAACTTTAACGCTGAATTTCATCAGCTGTTCGAAATCTATTTTTTGATAAAATTGATTTACGCTAAAAATTCTTTGACAACAACAGCAAAATCTAAAGGATTATCGGCTTGAACCCAATGTCCAGCGCCTGAAATCTTCACAATTTTCGAATTTGGAAACTGCTGCTTTATCTGAAACTCATCTTGAGTTAAAATATAATTGGAATTGGCACCCGAAATAAATAAGGTTGGACCCGAAAACACGCCAAACTTAATTGCATTCGCCACAAATTCTGAATAGTGCTCGCTTAAGACAGGAAGATTAAATCTCCAATTCAACGTTTTGTCTTCTCTCCAATACAAGTTCTTTGCAAGAAACTGAATTACTGGTTTTTCGTGAATATACTGCTCTAAAACCGTTTCCACATCCGAACGAGATTTCATTTGAGAAAAATCAACACTTTCCAAAGCTTTAATAATCCCTTGATGATGCGGCGGATATGCCTTTGGAGAAATATCAACCACGATTAATTTTTCAACTTTTTCACGATGTAAAATTGCAAATTGCATCACAGCTTTTCCACCCAAAGAATGCCCAAGAATATTGGCTTTTTCCATTTGGTGAAATTCCATATAATTGAAAATATCCTCTGCCAAAGCATCATGCGACATCACATCCGAGTGAAAACTCTTACCATGATTACGCAAATCCAACAAATGTACAGGATACAACTCGCCCATTTCCTTCCCAAAACTTCCCCAATTATCCAGCATCCCAAACAAGCCGTGGAAAACCAACAATGGTGTTCCTGAACTTTCTTGACCGTATATTTTTGAATGTAAAATTTCCATTTTTTTCTTAATTCATATTAAACTTTTCCCAGTATTTTTTAGGGAAATAAATTTTCCCACTATCCAAACCGACTGAGAATCCTGCATCATCTTTTTCGTCTTTCGTTTCCACAATAATTTTTGAAGACCCGTAAATATCAATCGTGTTAGTAGTGGAGAACAAAGCTTGCTTTTCTGTTTCAGATTTCACTTGAAATAGGATATTTTTTCCGTCTGCACTTTTCTCAACTGCTAAATGTGGATAAACGACACGTCTAGGTCCTCCAGGTCCCGAAACTGGGGAAATTCCAGATCCCGAAAATGGAGACACATCCAATTCTTTTTTCAAAACTTCGGAGGCCAAATTTGAAATTTTATATTCGTCCATACCGTCATAATTGAAACTGCCTACTTTTTTGAATTTTGAATCATAAATCAAAATATCATTGTTTTTTCTAAAATTACCCAAAGCCAAAAAATCAAAGTTTTCGGAATTTTGTTCAGAAATATCGACAATCTTAACTTCCTCAATCACCAAATTATTTTCTTTGGTAACTTTTCGTTTATCCTCATACAACGGATAAAAATTGGTTGCGTAAGCCTTAAAAATAGGAACAAATTTTCCATCATTTTTATAAACTATGAAACTTTCAGAATACATAACCTGAGGAACTTTCTGAATTTGTGGCAAACCCGTTTTTTTATCAATAACTCTCGGTTCAGGTTTAGCAGGCAATTCTTTAGGTTCAACAATCGTCAAAAGATAATCACCCACAGATTTAATCGAGTGATAATACTGTTTTAATGGAATAATTTGATCGTCATTAATACTAATCAAAAACGTCTTTTTATCCGCTTTGTCTGAGTATTTAAGATGTGGTTTGGCATTCATTGTTATAACGTCCCAACTCAGATGATCGAGTAACAACTTTTTCTTAGTACCCGCGTTATAATAAGCATCAACATTGCCACCATCACTCAACAAAAATACCTTTCCGTACTGCAATGTTTTGACGTTTTTGTACTTAGGTTCTACTAGTTCTACACCATTTTCGTCCGCCAATCCATTTTTAGAATTTATTTGAAATTCCTTAACATTATCTTGCGAAAATGCAAAAGAGGCGACTGTCAAAAATGTAGCTGACGCTATATTTTTAAAATAATTTCTCATCCGTGTTTCGTGTTTAATTTACCACTTCGCCAATCGTTTCAAATAGCCTTGAATGGTGTTTTCTAATCCCATGTACAAAGCTTCAGAAATCAAAGCATGACCGATCGAAACTTCCAATAAATTTGGAATAGTATCTGCGAAATATTTTAAATTATCTAAACTTAAATCATGTCCAGCATTAATTCCCAATCCGTATTCTGTTGCTTTTTTAGCCGTTTCAAGATAATCCTTGATCGCTGCTTCAGGATTATTTGGATATTCTTTAGCAAAAGCTTCCGTGTATAATTCAATACGATCTGTTCCAGTTTTTGCTGCCCATTCTACCATTTCAGGATCTGGATCAAGAAAAATCGATGTTCTAATTCCTGCATTTTTAAAAGTCGAAACAATCTCAGTTAATTTATCCAAATGCGTTTTACAATCCCAACCAGCGTTTGATGTAATTGCATCTTCAGCATCGGGAACCAACGTAACTTGCTCAGGTTTCACATCCAAAACCATTTCAATAAAATCAAGATATGGGTTTCCTTCAATATTATATTCGGTTGTTACTAAAGGTTTTAAATCATACACATCCTTTCGCGTAATATGACGCTCATCGGGACGTGGATGAATGGTAATTCCTTGCGCTCCAAAACGCTGTGCATCGATCGCAACTTGCGTCACACTAGGAACATCGCCACCTCGGGCATTACGTAAAGTCGCTATTTTATTGATATTGACACTTAATTTTGTCATGTTTACATTTTATTAATTTGCATAATTTCCAATCCGAAGTTTTGCGCTGCCACCAAAAGATGGTCGAAAATATCCGATTGAACTCTCTCATAATCTGCCAAGCCCGAAAAAATGGTAAAACAATAGATTTCTAACGGCATACCTTGCGTTGTAATCTCTAATTGACGCACCAAAATAATTTCCTTTTGTTCGATATTCGGGTTGTGTTTTAAATAATTTTCTACGTATTTTCTGAAAACTCCGATATTGGTTAATTGCTGTCCATTAAGCACCAAATCAGAATTTTCAAGAGATTCACGCGTTTCATTAATTTCTTTTTCTTTGGCATCCAAATACTCAGAAATCAAATTAATTCGTTTCAATTTGTGAATATCTTCGTCTGTTAGAAACTGAAATGATTTAATATTGAAAATCATAGAACGCTTAATTCTACGAAGATTTCCTTCCGTCATCACTTGATAATTTCGGATTTCGGTGGACATTAAATCGTATGTTGGAATCGTTGAAACGGTTTTATCAAAATTGATAATTTTCGTCGTTAAAAGGTCGATGTTTGCAATATTTCCTTCAATATTGTATTTTGGAATTCCGATCCAGTCGCCTACCTTCATGTTTTTTGAAGTCGCCACATGAATTCCCGTTACAAAACCTAAAATCGTATCTCGGAACACCAAAACCAAAACCGCTGTAATCGCTCCTAAACTTCCTAAAATAGTTGTTGCATTGATGCTGAAAATAATCTTGATCGCGATAAAAAAGAAAATCACGAATCCAAAGATTTTCAACGTTTGAGAAATCGCACGAAAAGCAATGAGTTTGTAATTGTCGCCAATATTCACGAAATAGAGTTCCAAAGCTCGGTACAAACGTAAAGCTGCACCAAAAATCACGACCACTTGGGCGATATCAACAATTTTGTCTAAAACGCCTTTCGTAATCTTGTGCATTCCTTCATAAAACAAAGAATCTAATGCAAAACTACAAATAGATAGCGCCGCAATATGAATTAAAGAATTAATAAACTTCGACTCAAAAAGCGAATAAATAAAGGGTCTTTTTGCTTTTCGAATAAAGGTTTTTGAAAATAAAGTGGCTAGAAATTTTAATGAAAAATCGATCAGAAAAAACAAACCGATGAGGACAATTATTTTGGTAGCAACTTGAAAAATCCATGCTGTACTTCCATTAAAATACAATGCATAGAAATCATTAATTGCATCACTAATGTCCATCAAGAAATCCTTGGTATCTTTCAGTTCTTCCTTCATTGTTACAAAATTAAGAAAATGCTTTGGTATAGTATTATATATTTTTATTTTTATCCCAGAAACCCACTTTATGGATTACACTTTAATTACACTTATTAGCTTAGTTTTATTAATTCTAGGCATGATTGGCACCATACTTCCCGTTTTACCAGGCTTATTGCTAAGTTTCTGCGGCTTGTTAATTTACAAATTCGGGACCGATTCGGATCTCAGTATGGTTTATATTATCCTTTTTGGATTGCTCACACTCCTTTCGGTTGTTCTCAATTACGTAATCCCAGCCAAAACCAATAAAAAATTTGGCGGAACTCGATGGGGAAGCATTGGCTCTGTGGTTGGAACGTTTGCAGGTTTATTCTTCATTCCAATTCCTTTTGGCTTCCTTATCGGGATGCTTTTAGGCGTTTTTATTGGAGAATTATTGCACGATATGAAAGATAAGAAAAAAGCTTTCAACTCGATGAAGGGGGCATTTGTTGGATTTATTTACGGAACAGGATTTAATTTTATGGTTGGTTTGGCTATGTTTTTGGTTGTACTTGTTCATTCTTTTAAATCCCTTTGGTAATGAAAATTCAAACAATACTTGCGTTAAGTCTTTTCACTTTCGGCGTTTCATGTAAAAGCCAAAAAGTTGAAAATTCAAAAGACCCAAATAAAACAGAAACAACGAAAACGGAAGGCTCCGTGGGAAACTCCCCCATTGTCAAAAAAGACGGATTGTACATTTTAAAAGAAGGGCAAACCTTCTCCTTACCAACCGAAAAAATGAATATTACGTTTCATCAAATTTCGGAAGACAGCCGTTGTCCCAAAGAAGTTAATTGTATTTGGAGTGGCGTTGCTGTGGCCGATTTAGAATTTACGGGATTTATCGCACGACCACGAAAAGCAAATTTAGCGTCCATAAATTTACCAAGTAAAGGCTATCAAAAATCGTATGAATATCAAGGCTATACAATAAGCTTGGAACAAGTTCTTCCTGAAAAATCAAATAAGTCTATTACAAAGTCAGGCTATACAATTGGTTTAAAACTAGAAAAAAACGGAAATAAGCCTGAAATTCATCCTACCAAATAATTTCGTTTTTCCCGATTGATTTTAAATACGTGTTGATTTTAGAAAACGGTTTACTTCCATAAAAACCTCGATAAACAGAAAAAGGCGACGGATGAGCGGATTTTATGATGAAATGTTTTTCCATATCAATTAACGCTTCTTTTTTCTGTGCAAAAGCGCCCCAAAGCACAAAAACGACATTTTCCTTTTTTGCCGAAAGCTCTTTAATAATGAAATCGGTAAACGTTTCCCAGCCTAAATCTTTATGAGAATTCGGTTCGTGAGCTTTCACCGTTAATGTTGCATTCAACATTAAAACACCTTGTTTCGCCCAATCATCCAGTTCATTACTTTTACGATCGATATTGAGATCTTCTTTCAGTTCGGTAAAAATATTTTTCAACGATGGCGGTGCTTTCACTGCGTCCGAAACCGAGAAACACAAACCATTTGCTTGAAAATCATTATGATACGGATCTTGACCAATAATGACAACTTGAACATCTTCGAATGGCGTTAATTCTAACGCTCTAAATATTTGATTTTTAAGAGGAAAACATTTTGTTGTAGTATACTCAATTTTTACTTTTTGCCAAAGTTTTTCAAAATAGTCCGAGTTTTTTATCGGAGCCAAAACATCATTCCAATTCATAAATCAATCAAATAAATTCCATCCAAAAGTAAGAATTCGCATTCAGAAAAAGCCTTAGATTTTTAAAATTATCTCAGTACATTTGCGCTGTGAACATTGATAAAACAGATTTTGTTGAATTAGAATTTCCGGAGCTTCTTTCCGAAATTGCTCCGTATGCCTTTTCACCAAAAACGGAAGAGCAAATTATGAATTTACGTCCCATGCCTTTTGGGGATGCTGAATATACTTTGAAAAAAACGTCGGAATTTCTGACTAGTTTTGAAAGTTCGAATGCAATTCCATTCCATGAATATGAAGATATTGAAGAGGAATTGAAGTTGATGCTTATCGAAAATTTTCGATTAGAAAATAAAGCGTTCATCAAAATAAAAAGTCTTACCGAACAAATCGGAAAGCTGCAAAAATTTTTACCTGCTTTAGACGAAACATTTCCAACGCTAAGTTCAGAGGTTAAAAACTTAGTTTACAAAAAGGAAATCATCGACAAGATTGATCGTGTTTTCAATCGTTTTGAGGAAGTAAAAAGCGATGCATCCCCAGAATTAAAGGTTCTACGAACAGAAATTCAACATGCGAGAAAAGCAATTGATGAGAATTTCAATCGATCTTTGACCACCTATTCTGAATTCCTTGAAGATATTCGTGAAAGTATTGTTGAAGATCAGCGTGTTTTAGCTGTAAAATCAGGTTTTAAGAAGCGTATTTCAGGACGTGTTTTAGGAATTTCGAAAACAGGTTCTATTACGTACATTCAGCCAGATTCGGTTGTAAAACATTATTTTAAACTTCGCGAAAGTCAGGAGGAAGAAAAGAAAGAAATCGATCGAATTCTACGAAAATTAACCGCTGAAATTTCAGAATTCCAACCAGAATTAACGGATTATCAAGCGTATATTTTCGATTTGGATTTGGTTCGTGCGAAAGCCAAGTTTTCGGAAAAAATCAATGCAATTTTACCCAAATTAAATAAGCATCAAACCTTACGATTACGAGAAGCGTATCATCCGTTGCTTTGGTTGAAAAATAAAGCGGCGAACAAGCCGATTTATTCTCAAACGCTTTCGTTGAACGAACATAACAGAATTATTTGTATTTCGGGACCCAATGCAGGCGGAAAATCCATTACTTTAAAAACGGTTGGATTGCTTCAATTGATGATCCAGAGTGGAATTTTGGTTCCCGTTCATCCCAAATCGGAAATGTTTTTCTTTGACCAAATCATGACCGATATTGGTGATAATCAATCTATTGAAAATCATCTTTCCACCTACTCTTCTCGATTGAAGAAAATGTCAAGTATCATCCGTCAATCCAATGAAAATACCCTTTTGTTGATTGATGAATTCGGAACGGGATCGGATCCGGAATTAGGTGGCGCACTTGCCGAAAGTTTCCTAGAATTTTTCTACGGGAAAAAGAGTTTTGCCATTATCACAACACATTATACCAATATTAAATTGGTGGTGGAACAACTTCCTGCAGCGGAAAATGCCGCGATGTTGTTCGATGAAGAATCATTGGAGCCTTTATACAAATTAGAAATCGGGCAAGCTGGAAGTTCATTTACATTTGAAGTTGCCGAGAAAAATAAAATTCCAAGATTCATCATTAAATCTGCGAAGCAAAAAGTAGAAAAAGATGTGGTGAATTTGGATAAGACGATTGTTAAACTTCAACAGGAAAAGTTTGAAGTTGAAAAATTGAAAACCAATCTCGCCGAAACCAAAGAATCGGTTGAAGATAAACGCGATAATCTTCAAAAATTGAATCAACAATTGGAGCAGAAGCTTTTCAATTTTCAAAAATTGTACGAAGAAGAGCATCGAAAACTACAATTCGGAAATAAGATTGAAGCTTTTATTGACAGTTATGTTAAAGGAAAATCGCGGAAAGATGTTGTTCGTGATTTTGTAAAAATTCTGGAGCAAGAGAAATTCCGAAAATTGGATACCGACAAAGACGAAAGTAAGCGCTTGCAAGTCATCAAACGAAAGATTACGCAACAATTGAAAAAGGAAAATATCCAAGAAAAGATTGCAGAAACGCATGAAAAAATAGAAACCAAACGTCAAGAAGAGCGTACACTTTGGCTAAAACCTGGTCAACGCGTGAGAATTGCGGGAGGAAGCAGCGTTGGGACAATTGAAGAGGTGAAAAAAAATAAGGTAATTGTGAATTATGGAAATTTCAAAACAACAATTGATGCAGATCAATTGGAACGAATTTAAAATTCAATTCACTAAAAACGAGTAATTAAAAGAAAAATTTCAATGAAATAAATCATTTTAAAGCCGAAATTCATTGAAACCAATTTTATATCTTTATTAAAAATTAATTATGCTGAAACGGATACTTGTGTGGACCCTCATTTTCTTTGTAGGATGGCTCGCTTTTCTGTGGATAAAATATACGTTCTTTAACAAAGTGTATTCGCAACCCGAGATCAACAGCATCTTTGCGGAAGAATCATTGACACCACCAGAGTACGATTCAGTAAATTCGGATGGTTATCAGATTTACTATCTATCGAACAAAAAGAAGGTACAAAATGAAGCCAAAAAGCCATTTCTAATTCTTCTTCACGACAGTGGAAAAAATTCTGGACATTTTTTACGTTATTTCAAAAATCAGGATTTCAATAAAAACTTTCGAATTATTGCCTTAGACCGTGTTGGATTTGGGAAAACTCGAATTTTATTTCCAGCAAAAGACAGTATTCTAAACCCGAAAAATCAATTGGTTTCACAGCATTTTCTTGAAGATGTTTTGAAAAATGAAGGGTATCAAGACGAAGAAGTTCGCATTCTTTCAACAGGAAGTGCGGCTATGGCAGGCTTGAAAGCCTATTTGGGCGTTGCTAGTCCGAAAGTTCGCGTTCTTATGTTTTATCCAAAAATTGATCCTCGATTTTTTGCAAGTCGTTGGATTAGTGAATGCATCGCTCAAAGTCCCATCAAAGCGATTTTCCCAAGTGGATATATCAATAAGCACAAAGATTTGCTATTTTGGGATCAAGTGCGAAATGAAGAGCGCAACCAATGGTTTAAATTGGCTCGAATGAAAGAAATGGAAATCCGTAAAGAAAAACCAGATTACTCGGCAATGTGTTTCTTTGTGACGCACAGTAGTTTTGAGAGTAAGATAAACGAAATTGCGGGTAAAAACTTCTTTAAAACCCACGAAGTTAAAAGAAGAAGTATCTTTAGAAATCCTGAATTTGTCTATCAAGAAATGCAACTTTGCAATTCTAAAAAATAAAAAATCGGCGGCCCTTCTTCGAAAGGCCGCCGATTCAATTTTATATCTAAAAGTATATTTAGTTAACTGGGGTTACCGTGTACCCTTGTTTTTGCAAAAGCGTTATCACACCTTCTTTTCCAAGTAAATGTCCCGCTCCCACAGCAAAGAATGTCGAATTATCAGTCATTAGTTCTGGCATCATTTTCACCCAATTTTTGTTTCTATTATTCAGTAAAAGATCTTCTTGCTCTTGTGTCATCTCTTTACGATCCTTCATTAATACATCTAGAGTAGCCAAATCTTCATCCAAATATGCTTTTTTAAGTTTAACCATCATCTCCTTTCCTTCCTCGAATTTTGAAACCGTTTTTACCAAATCACTTGGTGTCAGGAATTTTCCTAATGTTTCCATTTGCTCTTTTGCTGTTTCTAATCCACCGATAATTTTGTCACCAGAAGCGGCAAGATTCATTAATTCAACATCAATCATTTTCAATTCTGTTGGTGCACAATCAAAATATTTCACCATTAATAGAGAGTTGATCACCATTGGTGACATGCCTTCAACATCTTCAAATCGATAACCGAACTTCGAGATATTTGCTTTCATCACTTCCACTTCTTTTGGTGAAAGAACCTCGCTCAACTTTTGTTTTGCCATCATTGCAGATTGCATAACGGCCATTGTTTCAGGATCGGAAAAATTTACTTCCATCATAAATTGTTCGGAAGAATTAAGGGCGTTTTTCACTTTATCTTTTATCTGAAAATCCTTTGAACATAGCATATGATAGGTTCCGAAAATATAAGAAGGATTCTTCAGACCGTTACCGCTTACCTTCCAAAGAAGTGAATTTTGATTTTGAGAAAAGCCTAAAACCGCGATTAAAACAAGAACTAGCGAAGCAAATTTGGTAAAAGTAGACGTAAATCTATTCATGATTTTTATTTTTTTTTGAATTTATACGAAGTAAGTAATAGAAACCAATTTTTGTTACACTTTAAAACACCAAAAAAAATCAATAAAATTTTTATTACTGAAAATCAATAAATTATAAATTTAATTTAAATTATTTTACTACTTTGTATTGCATAATACCAATTAAAATATATATCTTTGTCATATAAAGTTGAAGGTATAACTTTTATCGCGATTAATAAATAACCAAAAAGTTCTTTAATATCAATGAATACAGAGAATACGAAAGCGCAAATGCGAAAGGGAATTCTAGAATTCTGTATCCTTAGTTTAATCCATGAAAGAGAAATGTATGTTTCTGACCTGATGGACGAACTTAAGAAAGGAAAACTAGATGTGGTAGAGGGAACACTTTATCCCCTTCTTACCCGACTAAAAAATGGTGAATTTCTCACCTATCGATGGGAAGAAAGCACAAGTGGACCACCAAGAAAGTACTATCAAATAACAGAAAAAGGTAGAATGTTTCTAGCAGAATTGCAGAATACATGGCAAGATTTGACAGAATCCGTAAACCAAATTACTAAAAATAATAACCAACAGACTCCGTAAAACGACTGTTCTTACAAAAGATTAACGATGAATAAAACACTCTCAATAGGATTAGCCGGTTTCTCATTTGTTATTGAGGAGCACGCATATATAAAGCTCAGCGACTATCTCGCGGCATTAAGAAGCTCTCTTGATGCGACTGAGGCAGAAGAAGTCATGCACGACATCGAAATCCGAATCGTAGAAATTTTCAGAGATTCATTAGGAAAACGTGAGGTAATCAACGACGACGACGTAGAGAAAGTAATTGCCCAAATCGGTAGCCCAGAAGCCATCGAAGAGCAAGAAGAAGCATACTATTCTGAAACGAATAGCCAAAGCCAAAAGAAGCAGCAAAGACCTTTATTTTCACCTTCAGGAAAACACCTTTTCCGTGATATTGAAAACGGTAAATTAGGTGGAGTTTGCGCAGGATTAGCACACTATACAGGAATGGAAATCACTTGGATGCGAATCATTTGGGTATTGCTTTTCTTCGCTTTAATCCCGCTTCCAGGAACACCATTTTTAGTTCCTTTAGTATATATCATTTTTTGGGCGGTTTTGCCAAGCGCACAATCCACATCTGATATCCTGAAAATGAAGGGAAAGCCTGTAAACTTCGATACTATTAAAGAAGAATCGAATAAAATCGTTCAGTTTGCAAATGAATCTACTCAAAAAGTAGGTGAAATGTATCAAGACAGCAAACCCATGATTAATTCGGCTGGTACCGGAGCTTGGAATGTGATTCGATATATTTTAGGAGTATTCTTCGCTTTCATATCGATTATGTTCTTAATTGGAGCGTTCTTCGGAGTTGGAATTTCAGCAAAAGCAGATTTCCCACCATTTAACGAAATGAACTTCTATTTTGATGAAAACAACTTGTCTTACATATTAAGTACGATGATTGTTTTAGGAAGTTTGATTCCAGCGTTATTGTTCGGACTTTTAGCTATCAAATTGATTTCTCCAAGCACAAAATTGCGAAATATCGGATGGGTTATCGGAGGTTTATTTGTACTACTAATCGGGCTTTCAACGTATTTTGGATTAAGTATGGCAAAACGCGAAATGTTCCTGAAAGGTCATAAAGAAGATACAGAAGAAGTAGCAATTAACACCACTTCGGACACGATTTTTGTTGACATGAAGCAAGTAACCATTCCGCAAAACTTTACTGGATATGATGACGATATCTATTCGGACAAGAAAATGGTTTATGAAAAGGACAACTGGCCACACATGGAGGTTACAAGAAGAGCGGATGTGAAAACACCATATCTAATCATCAAAAAAGAAGCAAAAGGTTACAATTTACCTATTAACGTTTCGGTTCCTGTAGAAATTCGTGACAACAAACTATATATTCCGAACTTTGTAAAATATCCGTACGAACACCGTTTCAGAAACTACAACATCGATTATGAATTGGTATTACCAACAACAACAATGGTTATTCCTGCTAAAAATATCGATATTGATTTCGATGGAGATTTAGATAACGATGGGTTTAATGATTCGGATGAAGAAAACTCGAACTCGAATAGTAAGCACGGAATTACATTTGAGAAAAACAAAATCACAATTAATGGTTCTACGATTGAATACTCTAACGAAGATAAAGATAGCTTGATTGTTAATGGTAAAAGAGTTCCAGCGAAAAATGTTAAACAATATTTCAAAGACTCATTAAAGCTAGATCCAACAAGTGTTAATGATCTTAACATCCAGATAAAAGACGGTAAAAAAGAAATTACCATAAAAACAGATAAAGACTAGAGAGTGATAAGCTGAAA
This sequence comes from Bacteroidota bacterium, assembly GCA_023423715.1. GTDB lineage: Bacteria > Bacteroidota > Bacteroidia > Flavobacteriales > Weeksellaceae > JAFAFC01. The sequence continues at coordinate 59,988 of JAFAFC010000016.1, read as the reverse complement.
AGTGGCAAGTACAACGATATCCTAATTTACGGAAAACCACTTTTCTCTTATTGTAAGCCCAAAATTGAACGGTTAAAAACCAATCAAGGATTTTCATAAAAAGATTCGTAAAAAAAAATCAATTTTACTATTGAATCTCAAGAAAATCAGTACATTTGTAATGAAAAAAAACACCAACACAAAAAAATGTCATTATGGTACAAGTCGTTTTTGAAATCGTAATCAAACTGATCGATTTCGTTTGCAGCCTATTTTAAGTTTCAAGAACTATAATATTTCAATATATTTGTAAAGTATAACCTGCTTTGGTTATACTTTTTTGCATTTTATAACCTCTATTTTTTATGAAAAAATTTCTTGGTAAATTACTTTTAAAACTTGTTGGCTGGAAAGTCGTTCTTCATGGCGATGTAGACAACCTAGACCGTTGTATTTTAGTAGTAACGCCACACACCCACAATAGCGAATATATTCTTGGAAACCTGGCGTATTGGTCTTTGGGCAAAAAATTAAAAGTCATTATCAAAGATGCACACACGAAAGCGTGGTACGGCGGTGTTGTGAAAGGTTTGGGTGGAATTGGAATTGATCGTAGTCAAAAAAATGATTTAGTCAATTTCGTTGCGAATGAATTTAAAAAAGACAATTTCAGTTTGGTGATTACGCCCGAAGGAACTCGTAGCTACGTGACTAAATGGAAAAAAGGCTTTTATTATATGGCTTTAGAAGCAAAAGTTCCTATTTGTCTTGCCGTTGGAGATTTCGGTACCAAAACGATGTATTTGGGCTATAAGATCCCGTACGAAAAAATTGTTTCTAGTAGTTATGAAGAGATTTTGAAAGAAATTTCAGACTATTTAATCAAATATAATATTCAACCAAAAGTTCCGGAAAACTGGAATCCAACTATTCAATAAACGATTATGGACGAACAAAAGAAGAAAGAAACGCTCGATTTTTTAAATAATTGGGGACCAAAAACTTTGGGTGGAACCTTAGACATGAAATTTACGGATGTTACCGAAGATACCTTATCTGCAACGATGCCTGTGACGTCAAAAGTTCATCAACCCTATGGAATTCTTCACGGTGGAGCAAGCGCAGCTTTGGCGGAAACGTTAGGCTCTTGCTTATCTTATTTACATGTTGATATTGACAAATTTTTCCCAGTAGGAACTAATTTGAACTGCAATCATTTGCGAGCAAAAAAAGAAGGAATCGTTACCGGAACGGCTTCGTTTATTAGAAAAGGACATTCGGTACATGTTTCTCAAATTGAAATTCGTGACGAAAAAGGCAACCTGATTTGCCATACAACGATGACTAACAATATTGTTCCGCATTCTAAATTACCTTAAGACATGATTATTTTCAGACTTCCTTTTGAAAATACTATTTATAGCACGAAAGAAAATACTGATGGAGATTTCATCAGTTTTTTTTCGTTCGACAATTCCCAAGAAATTAAAATTCAAGGCGAGATTTTCCCACTTTCTGAAGATGAATTGAACGACATTTCGTTTTCGCTGCCTACAAAAGATGAGTCGACTCCCAATGAAACATTTGATGACTATATTGAAAAAATAAAATCGACAGTAAAATTCATCAAAGAAAATGAACTTCCAAAGCTTGTTATCGCTCGAAAAAAGCAAGTTAAGTACAATAACATCCAAATTGTTGAATCCTTCAAAAACCTAATTAAAACCTACCCTTCCGCATTCGTGTATGCTTTTGTACAAGATGGAATTTGTTGGATGGGCGCTTTCTCCGAATTATTAGGAAAATATACACCAAAAACCAAGGTTTTTGAAACCATGAGTTTAGCTGGAACGCTACCCATTACTGAAAATTGGACGGAAAAGGAAATTGAAGAGCAAAAGCCCGTGACTAACTATATTGAAGAACGGATGAAACGTTTTGTGACGAATTTACACGTATCCGAAACCTACGATCATCCGTCAGGAAATATTAAACACTTGCGAAATGATTTTAAAGGAATTTTAGAGGAATCTCAAGTTGAAGATTTAATTCAAGAATTGCATCCAACACCAGCCGTTTGTGGGATTCCGAAAGACTTTTGTAAATCAGCCATTGCGAGATTCGAAAAATTTGATCGCGAATTGTACGCGGGTTATTCTAAAATTCAACTTAAAGAAACAACGTACTATTTCGTGAATTTACGATGTGGAAAATTCTACACCAACCAAGCCGAATTATTCGTCGGTGGCGGAATCACAGCTCTTAGCAATCCTGAAAAAGAATGGCAAGAAACCGAATTAAAATCGGAAGCGTTATTGAAAAATATGGTTATTTCTTAGCAGCACCTACTCGGCTCCAAGTATCCATTACGAAAACAATAATTAGCCCAAGAATTGCAGCTGCCAAAGAAAAAATATACTTGGTATTATCTTCATGCATAAAGCCTAAATTGTAATCAATCGCATAAAAATTGAATGCAATAAACAAAACGAATAATACTAAAAATACTTTATAAACGGTTTTCATAATCTAATTTCTTAAAAATGGACGTACGTCTGAAATAACTGTGCAAAGTTAGCAGTAAATAATTTAATAGAGATCGCTAAAAGGATAATTCCGAAAACTTTTTTCAAAACTTGCAGCGTTCCATCACCTAATTTTTGCTCTAACCAGTTGGCGGTTTTCAAAACGACGTAAACTAAAACGGTATTCAGGATAATCCCGACAATGATGTTGATATCGTAATATTCAGCTTTTAAGGACAAAGTCGTTGTCAATGTACCTGCACCAGCGATTAATGGAAATGCAATCGGAACAATGGAAGCGGATTTCGTTTCCCCACTTTTCTGGATTTCAATTCCTAGGATCATTTCAATCGCGATGATGAAAATGACAAATGCTCCGGCAATTGCGAATGAATTGACATCAACTCCTAAAAATTTCAAAATCTTGTTTCCAACAAATAAAAACCCAATCATCAAAGCACCAGCAACCAAAGAGGCTTTACCAGCGTCAATATGACCAAATTTTTTACGCAAACTAACGATAATAGGAATTGATCCCAAAATATCAATTACGGCGAAAAGTACCATTGTTGCGGATAAAGTTTGCTTTACGTCAAAGTGTTCAAAGAATTCCATAAATTAGAAATTTCGCAAAAATATCAATTTTTTTTGAGAATTATGAAATTTTTGAAAGAATCAAAGCGAAATCACGATGTAAATCTTTCAAAAGCTCAATTGATGGCGCTGGCGCGTACCGTTCCATCTGCATTTTTTCTAAAATACTTTGATATTCTGCTGCGGTCTTATCAGAAACTTTAGCTTGTATTAAGTCTTTTAAATCTGCAAAATCTTGTTTTAAAGCAAAATCATTCAATTCTCTTTTTAGAAAATCAAAATCTTGAAAATATCCTTGTGCATTTTCTGAATTCAATTCCTTTTTCATAAAATCCAATCGAGCAGAAAAGTCCACTTTTTGATTGCTTTTTATTTTTTCTTCGAGTTCTGCAATAGATTCTATTTTCGTTTTTGTTCCTGAATTCGCTTCAACTTCCGCATTTTTCATTCGTCGAATAAAAATCAACGAAACAATAAGTAAACCAGCAACCAAACTTAAAGTGGCAAAATGATTTCCTAAAAATGCCATAACTCCCTTTCCTTTGGGATCTTTGGAAACATCCGCTTCTTTAATCATTGGAAGTGGTACGTTATTTAAAACCGTACTTGTATATTCATTAACTTTCTCCAAAGTCGATTTAGAAGCTTCAATTTGCTCTGCTGTCATTACTTTAACGGGAAGTGATTTCTGACCAAGATTCACATATTTCTTTTCATCAGGATTGAAAAAGGCAAAATCTTCTGCTTGAATATTCAAATTTCCAGCTTTTTGTGGAACCACAACATAATGCGCCTCAATGCTTCCAACCATTCCTGAATCATTGGTTTTTACATTTTTAATGATTTTCGGAGGGAAAATTTTGTAATTCCCCGTCTGTTTTAAAACAGGAAGTTGGTCCGGACTTAAATTCCCATGACCATTAAGTTTAACAACAATTTCCATGGGTTTGTGAAGCTCTACAAACTTCTCTTTTGAAGAGGTAGAAACTTCTACATGATAATTTCCAACCGCATTTTGAAAATTGAAAGGCGCCTCATCAGGTAACTCTTTCACATACAAATTGGATTTCTGAGCTCGAATTCGGTCTTGTTTAACATGATGGTGATCTTTCATTTTCACCATAACAGGATTGATGCTTAAATTCCCAGATTCTTTCGGAAATAAAAGATAAATTCCTAAAATCTGAGATAACATGTGCGTTCTTTGATTCATCTCAATATCTGAACGATTCGTGCTAATTGGCTTAAAATCGACATTGGATTGCACAGGCAGAATAATTTCACCAATACGTCTAAGACTATTGAAATTTTTAGAATACGCCTTTAAAGTCGCTACTGTAGGCTGATATGCGAAAACTTCGCGTTCACGCATTTCCCAATTGATAACAACTTCGCTTTGCGGCGCTTGAATAACGGGTTCTCCCGCTTCTTCAACACCGATATCAAAAGGTTCTGTTTTATACGGTTTTCCATTAACACGAACAATCGCAGATCCCATCTTAAATGTTCCCGCCTTTCTTGGTTGCAGCTGTACCAAATAAAGCATTTGACTAACCACTTCATTGGTATTCGGATCCTGAAACGTGTTCATTTGGGAAGAACTCCCTCGTTCAATAAACTTGGAAAAATCGGGTAAAATGATTGGACCTTCACGTACGAAATCTTGCCCTGTAATCTCTACCGCGATGGTAACAACGACTAAATCTTTTGTTGTATATTCTTTTTTATCTGTAACGAGGCCAATATTTACCTGACCGTACATAAATACAGTTAACATTAAGAATACAGTATGCAAAAGTTTTTGCTTCATTTACCAGTCTTTCTCGTTGCTTTGTGGCACGGTATACGAGTTTTTATTTAATATTTTTCGAGCCGTTTCTTGTTCTCTTCCTTTAATATTATTCAAGATGGCGTCTTCTAAGTCTTTCGGCATTTTGCCACCTTGGTTTTTCTTTTGATCACTAGCGTCTTTTCCTTCTCCTTGACCATTTTGGTTTTCATTTCCATTGCCGCCACCTTGTTGGTTTTTACCATTCGGGTCTTGTTCTTCTTTAGGATCTTTACCGTCTCCATTTCCACCTTGACCGCCACCTTTGCCTTGATCTTTTTTATCCTTGTTCTGATCTTTATTTTTCAACATGGCGATTTCGTAGTTTTTACGAATCTTCTCGTTGTATGGATCTTTCTTTAAAGCTTTTTTATAGAATTCGGCAGCTTTGGTTGCGTCGTTGGATTGCATATAGGCGTTTCCTAAATTGTAATTGGCTGCATTAATGTCGTCAGGATTTTTAGCGTAGGACAACGCTTTTTGATATTCCGCTTTTGCTTCATCGTACTTTTTCTGCTTGTATAAAGCATTTCCCATATTGTAATGAGAGCCGAAATCATTGGCTTTAAGTTTTGCTGCTTCCATATATTTTGTTGCAGCTTTCTCATAGTTTTTAGAGTCGAATGACCGATTGCCTTCAAAAATCAAGGCATTGTATTGATCTTGTGCAAATAGCATGCTCAGATTAATAACCAAAATCAGTGCGGAAAAGAGTTTTCTCATCATTCTCTTGCAAAAATATCCGTTTAATTGTTAAGAAGTAAGGTCTAGAATGTTAAAATTGGGTTAAAGTCTTTGGTATTATACTGATTTTAAGGTTTTAAATATTCAAATCACGCTTTGGATTGAACAAATAGATGATCAAAAAGCAGAATAAAGAAACCGCTAGGAAATATTGATAATAATGAATCGCATTGTGGCTATCAACCATAACCGTAGATGATGTTGTTGAGTTTTTTAAATGGTGCGTTAACTTGCTCACCGCATCTTCCATAGAATTTCCGTCAATGTAGGTTCCGCCCGTTTTATTAGCCATATTTTTCAAGGCATTTTCCTGCCTTTGACTTATTACTGTTTCACCATTTCGATTCATTTTGTAGCCCATTAATTGGCCATAAAAATATTCGGGAACCGGCGCTCCTTCTTTGGTTCCGACACCAACCGTTGAAATTTGAATTCCTTCTTTTTTAGCTAAATCAATGGCCGCATTTTCTTTCCCTTCATTATCTTCACCATCGCTGATTAAAACGATTTGCCGAGCTCCTTTCGCCACCCCTTTAAATTTCTTTACAGCCGCTTCAATGGCCTTCAAAAAATCCGTTCCTTGAATTTGAACAATCGAAGTTTCGATTCCAGCAATATACGTTTCAGCAGCAGATAAATCCGTTGTTAAAGGCATAATACTATGGGCGTCGCCAGCGAAAACCACGACACCTACCCGATCCGAACCTAATTTCGGCAAGGTATTAATGACAATATTCTTGGCTTCCGTTAAACGATTTGGCTCAATATCTTCCGCATTCATCGAGTTAGAAACGTCCATCACGAACATCACATTACTCACTTTTTGCTGACTTTTCATTTGTTCTTTTCCCGCCAAAAGATCAATAATGGCAAAGATTAAAAACAAAAATGCAATGAAATATAACGCTGGAAATAACTTCGAAAAAAAACCAGTTTTCGGAAATAAATGATCCTGAAAACGTTTGTCTGCAAACTGATTTTTCCGTGCTTTTCGCCAACGAATATAATTCAAAATAAGCCCTCCCAAAACGGGAAGAACCAACAATAAAGCTAAATAGGTGTAATTTCCTAAACTAAACTCCATTATACTATACTCTTATATAAAACCCAACGCAAAAGCGCATCAAAAAGCAATAATCCAAAGGCAATCCAAAGAAATATTCTAAAATATTCTTCGTAATTGAATAAGGTATTGCTCTTCAAATCGGATTTTTCCAATTGATTAATCTCACTATACACATCCGCCAAACTTTGTGTAGAGGTCGCTCGATAATATTTTCCGCCCGTAATTTGAGAAACCTCTCGCAAAATTGGTTCATCAATGGTTACTTTGGCTTGGGTAAAAATTAAATCTCCCGTAAAACTATCCACCGCAGTCGGCATTAACGCATATCCATTGGTTCCGATACCAATTGTATACACTTTGATGTTGTTATTTCGCGCCAATTCTGCTCCTACTAAAGGAGAAATCGCATCTGGAACCGTGTTTACACCATCAGTCATCAAAATCACGATTTTACTTTTGGCTTTACTGTCTTTCAAATGGGCAACCGAAACCGCTAAACCATCACCAATAGAGGTTCCTTGCAACAATTCATTTGAATTAAGTTCTTGGATTTCTTCATTTAAAATCTGATGATCCAAAGTCACCGGAACCTTCGCAATCGCTTCACCTGAATAGGCGACAATTCCAATTCGGTCGTTTGGTCTTTTGTTCACAAAATCAATTGCAATTTTCTTCAACGCTTGCAAACGATCTGGCTCTAAATCTCGCGCCAACATGGAATACGAAACGTCGATCGCCAAAATCATGTCAATTCCTTTGGTATCATCCCGTTCTTGAGAAACCGAAAACGTTCTTGGTCTTGCTAATGCTATAATTAAAGCCGAAAGGATTCCGTATTTCGTTAGTTTCAAGATGAATAAAATGAATAGAAAACTACGGTTCTCCTTCATATTATTGATGGTTGGAACTTTAATTCCCGTCTTTCTTTTCTTTGTAAGATCCCGAATAAAAATAGGAACTAAAAGCAAGAAAAGCAGCAGAAACCAAGGGCTGTAAAACTCAAAATTCCAATTACTAAACATCTTTTCTTAAGTTTTCAAGTTCTACATCCTTAATGGAGTTTTTCACCATAGCACGGATGTCGTTCCAATCTTTTTCCATCGTTGCGCTATCTGGGAACGTTTTTGCAAACTTCACCAAGTCTCCTCTCAAGAAAACGTCTTCAACGACTTTATCAGCTTCTTGCGAAATGGAATCTTTGGTTTTCATATACGCAATCAAATCATCCGTTAACAAAACGTTCGCTGGAATATGGTATTGTTGCGAAAGAAAATCTCGAGAAATATCAATTAAATCCACATAAAATGAACGATAGTCACCACTTTCGATAAAGCCTTTTTTCTTTAAAGCATCTAATTTTTTCAACGTTTGATTGGTCGTCACAATTGGAGCCGATTTCCGTTTTTTACCGTATCTAATTAATAAATACGTGAAAATAATCAATGCAATAACAATCAAAGCCGCTAAAATATACAATTTGTACATCTGCCAATAATCCTGAATATCAAGTTTTACTTCCTTGTTATTCATGATATCGTTGATTTGATCTTCTTTTTTAGCCGAATTAACAACTTCTATTTTATACGGAACCGTACTTAAAACTTGATCACCAATTTTGATATCAAATTTCGGAATCGTAAACGTTCCTTCTTCGTACACCGCAAACTCAATCGTTCTTTCGTAAATATCAACTTGTTGATTGATAGAATCTCGAATCACCTCAAAATGAAAAGGCAACATCTCATTTCGCGGTGCAATTTGAATCGGTTTTGCCGCTAAATTTTCAATTCTAATTTTATAAATCGCAGGTTCGCCTAAAGACACTTTTTCTTTATCCAAATTGGAATACATCGTTTGTGCGAAAGTAAAACTTCCGAAAAACATGAATAAAAAAGTGTAAAAAATAGTTTTCATGCGCATCTCAATCAGCTTCATTCCTTATTTAGTTCTGAAATATTGATAAAATTGTTTCACATAATCATCGCCAGCCTTCAAATTCATATATCCAGCGGAAGCGTTTTTAAAATCTTCGCGTACGCGATTGTATTTTTGCTTCTGCTCTTCGGCAAACTGATATCTCCAACGGGCATTGGATGTGTTCACCCAAATTTGTTTTCCAGTTTCTGAATCCGTAAATAGGGAATATCCAATATCGGGAATTTCATTGTCTTTATCATCGGAAACACGAACGCCCAAAACCGAATGTTTTTTAGAAACAACGCCCAATAAACGGGAAGTATACTCATCTTCAAAATCCGAAAACATAAAAACAAAGGATTTCTTTTTGAAAACATTCATCATATATTCCATTGCTTTATCCAACGAAGAAACCGCAGGAACATAAGGCGTAGAAAGGATTTGTGAAATAATAGAAAGCATATGCTTTCGTCCTTTTTGTGGCGGAACCACTTTATATACTTTATCCGCGAAAAGAATTAAACCAACTTTATCGTTATTTCCAATCGCTGTAAAACCAAGACTAGCGCAAATTTCCGCAACATATTCTCGTTTTAAAGAATGTTGAGTTCCGTAATCCATAGACGCCGAAATATCCACCATTAACACCACAGAAAGTTCACGCTCCTCCTCCATTATTTTCACATAAGGTTCCTGGAAACGTGCCGTTTTATTCCAATCGATTCTACGAATTTCGTCACCAAATTGGTATTGCCGAACTTCAGCAAACGTCATCCCCTGACCTTTGAACGCACTGTGGTACTGACCCATCAGCGATGCATCGGTCTTTCTTCGAGTAAGAATTTCGATTTGTTTTACTTTCTTGACGATGTCTTTAATATCCATCCTAATCGTAGTCTTTTCTAGATAGTTTATGGCGCTTCAATTCGTGCTAAAATACGATCAACAATAGATTCTGATGTCACTTCTTCTGCTTCCGCCTCGAATGTTAATCCGATACGGTGACGCAAAACGTCTTTAGCAACTGCTTTCACATCTTCTGGAATCACAAATGCCCTATTTTTCAAGAACGCGTATACTCTTGAAGCAACAGCTAAGTTAATAGAAGCCCTTGGTGACGCACCAAAACTGATGTAATCTTTAATTTCGGATAGACCGTATTTTTCTGGATAACGCGTTGCAAACACCATATCCAAAATGTATTTTTCAATTTTCTCGTCCAAATAAATTTGGTTGATCAATTCTTTAGCATCCACAATATTTTGAAGCGAAATCACGGCATTAACAGTTGGCTGATGCGCTGTAGAAACCATTCGCATTACTTTGCGTTCATCTTCAAATTCAGGATAATCGATTTTACATTTCAGCATAAAACGATCGCTTTGAGCTTCTGGCAAAAGATACGTTCCTTCCTGATCGATTGGGTTTTGCGTCGCAAGAACCAAAAACGGTTTCGGCAAAGGCATTGTTTCATCACCAATCGTTACCTGCTTTTCTTGCATCGCTTCTAACAAAGCCGACTGAACTTTAGAAGGTGCTCTGTTAATCTCATCTGCAAGAACGAAATTCGCAAAAATCGGTCCTTTTTTAATGCTAAAATCATTTTCTTTCACACTGTACATCATCGTTCCAATAACGTCAGCTGGCAATAGATCCGGCGTAAACTGAATTCTAGAAAAATCTCCATGAACCGCATCAGCAAGTGTTTTAATAGCCAACGTTTTTGCGAGTCCAGGAACTCCTTCCAACAAAATATGTCCATTTCCCAACAAACCAATCAAAAGTCGATCAACCATATATTCTTGACCAATAATGACTTTATTGATTTCTTGTTTTAGAAGGGTGAAAAAATAGTTTTGTTCTTTTACCTTTTCTGTAAGCTGTCTAATATCTTCAGCTTGGTGTAATTCTGCCATAATCTATTTTCAAAATAAGGTGTAAAAATGCGATAAATACACGCACTTGTCAACACAATTAGTGCCAATTATTAGTTAAAGTTTGTTAAAAATAAACGGATACAAATTTAAAGTAAATCACATTAATCTAGCCTAAAATACCGATAATAACCTGAGAAATTTTAGAATTTTTGATTTGAAATCCCAAAAGAAAAGCAATGACCTTAACAAATTCTAACAAAACAAGCCTAAAATCGTGATTTTGACGCAGTATATCTTTGTAATTTTCGTTGGAAAAGTCTAATTTTGAACCCTAAGAACCGTTGAAAATGAATTATCATTTCTTAGCGCATCGAGAAGTACGAAAAAACCTTCTTCAATCGCTACAAAACACCCCTTTGGATGAGCTTTTACTGATTCCAGATGGATTTAATAACAATATGTATTGGAACATCGCCCATTGCGTAGCAACCCAACAATTATTGCATTATTATTTAAGTGGAAATCCATTCCGAATTGATTCGTATTGGGTTGAAAATTATAAAAAAGGAACCTTGCCCAACCTGAATGTTTCGGCATCGGAAGTAGAAGATCTTTCTTTTTTGTTAACCGAAACCGCGAAAATTTTGATGAAAGATTACGATTCTGATTTCTTTTCAGATTACACGCCGTACACCACGAGTTTTGGTTTGGATTTGAAGAATATTCAGGATGCTATTATTTTCAACAACATGCACGAAAGCCTGCATTATGGCTATATCATGGCTCAAAAAAGAGCTATAATCGGAGAGAAATTTTAATCCCGATTTGAAATTTAGATTTTATGAAAGATGATTTTATTTTTGGCCTAAGGCCCGTTATTGAAGCCATAGAAGCTGGAAAAACAATAGACAAAATATTTATCCAAAACGGATTGCAAGGACCTATTGTTATGGATTTGAAAAAGCTACTTGCCCAACACAACATCCGTGCAAACTATGTCCCTATCGAAAAACTGAACCGTTTTACCCGAAAAAATCACCAAGGAATTGTTGCATTTATTTCGGATATTCCATTTTATAGTATTGAAGATATCATTCCGCAACTTTTTGAAGAAGGAAAAACGCCTTTTATCTTAATTCTAGACCGTTTAACGGACGTGCGAAATTTCGGTGCAATTTGTAGAACAGCTGAATGTGTTGGCGTAGATGCGATTGTTATTCCTGACAAAGGAGCCGCTCCAATTAATTCGGATGCGATCAAAACTTCGGCAGGTGCGATTTACAATATTAAAATTTGTAAAGAAAAAAATCTGGCGCATTCCGTTGATTTTCTGCAACAATCGGGAATTTCCGTTTTTGCTTCAACAGAAAAGGCGCAAAAATTGATATATGAAACGGACTTTAAAGAACCATGCGCAATCGTGATGGGAAATGAAGAAACCGGAATTTCGAAAGAAGTGATGCATCATAGCGATGAGAAAATTAAACTTCCGATTGTAGGAAAAACGCAATCGTTGAACGTTTCTGTCGCTTGTGGAGCCGTTCTTTACGAAGTTGTGCGCCAAAGATCATGTTAAGAGAGACGAATTTTTGTTTCTCGAAGTATAACGCCTAAAAGGCACTAAACCAATTGAATGAAAAAATTAAGTGTTTTCGCAATTCTTTTAACATTAGCTGTTTCTTGTAAAAAAGAAACCAAAACAGTAACCAAAGTAGATCCCGAAACTGGAAAAACGGTCCAAGTTGAAGTTCCCGTTGAGGAAAAAGATCTTATTGCTATAACGGATTCGGCAGGAATCTACAAACAAACTTTCCTTTTAGAAAAAGGGAAAACATATCCTTTTATCTCTTCCCAAAAAGATGTTACGAAAATTACGGCTCCGAATGGCCAATCGCAAAGTGTAACGAGCGAAAGTACGGATGAAGTAACTTTTACGGTTGATGGAATCACCAATGATGTTTACGACATTACAATTAATTTCATCGGTAAAAAAGCAACGCAATCAGGCGGTGGAAAATCTGTAAGTGTTGATACACGAACTGCAGCACCTAAAGATGAAGGCTTGAAGAATAAATGGACGATGGACAAAGCGCTTACGGGTAATACTTTGAAAATGAAAATGTCCAAAGCTGGAAAAATTATTTCAATTACAGGTTTCGATCCTATTTATGCGAAAGTAAACACGGCGTTAGGTCAACTAACCAAAGATGCGAAGATGAAAACCGAATTGCTAGCTGAAACTAAGAAAGGCTTCAACGAGCAAGTTTTGAAAGATCAATTCAGTAAAAACATTATGGTTTTACCTGAAAAAGGAGCTAAAATTGGTGAAAAGTGGTCGCATTCTGAAAATGCAAGTGCCGATGGTAAAATTAAATTAACATCCAACTACACTCTAAAAAGCGTAGAAAATGGAATTGTTGAAATTTCAGTTCAAGGTGGAATTCCAAAACAAGCAGATAAGCAAACACAAAACGGTGTTACACACAGTATGTCATCGGTTTTGAACCAAAATGGAACGATTAAGTACGACCAAAATTCCGGTTGGATTAACAACCAAAACATTACGGTAAAAACAACACAAACGGAAGCAATGACCGACGGAAAACAATCTCAAAGCATGTCTTCGGAGACCACGTCTAACATCATTGTAAACCCTGTTGTGGCAACAAAATAAGTAACAAATCATTATGAAATTCGTTTTAGAATTAATACTCGCAACTATCATCATTTTCTTTGTTTGGAACATTATGAAAAGGCTTTTCTTTTCGAGTTTTTATAAGTTTCCAAAACAGAATCCGCAGCAGCAAAAACCAGCAGAATCGAAAAAAAATATCGATAAAAATCTGAAATGGGATGCCGAAACGGTCGATTATGAAGAAGTAAAAGAGGAAAAACAAACGAAATAATTCTTATAAATCCTTTCAAAATAGTATTTTTGGAAGGATTTTTTTTTAACACGCTTATTATGCTTAAAAACAAAAAGAATTTACTTTTTATTATTGGGAGTCTTATTTTCTTTATTATCATTGCTTACACGTATGCAAGTCCGGTTATTAGCGGGAAACAATTGTTTCAGCACGATATTATTCAATATAAAGGTGGAGCCAAAGAGCTTTTAGATTATCGCGCTCAAAACGGAAAAGAAACGTATTGGAGTGATTCTATGTTCAGCGGAATGCCGACGTATCAAATGGGTTCTCAGTTTCGTGGAGACTTAATTAAGCAAATTGATAAAGCAATTATCTATTTTCCAAAACCAGTTAACTATCTCGTCCTACTCTTTTCAGGATTTTTCTTTTTAGGAATGGTTGCCGTTCGCAATTGGAAATACGCTCTTTTAGGAGCAACATTCTTTGGATTGTCTACGTATTTCTATATTCTAATTGCAGCAGGTCACAACGGAAAATTACATACTATAGCCTATTTCGCACCACTTTTGGCGGGAATTTTATTGGTTTATATTCGTAAAAAATACATTTGGGGATTCATTATCACGACATTATTTATGGGCTTGCAAATCACTGCGAGTCATCCTCAAATGACGTATTATTTGTTTCTTGGGTTAGGATTTTTATTCCTTTCAGAACTCATTCGAGCATTTCAAAAGAAAACGACGTGGAAACATTTTTTAACATCAACAGCAATCGTGGGTGTGGCTTGTATTCTTGGTGTGGCGATGAATTCACAACGAATTATGGCCAATGCCGAATACGTTAAAGAAACCGTTCGTGGAAAACAGATTTTAAATACCGACAAACATTCCGACGACAAAACAGGAATGGACAAACAAAGCATCCTAAATTGGAGTTACGGAAAAGTGGAAACGCTGAACCTTTTCATTCCAAGATTAATGGGTGGCGGAAGTCAAGAAGTTGGCTCCGAAAAAATTTCCGAAGGTTTACAATCCAAAATCATGGAAAATGTAAGTTCTGAAGAAGAATACAATCGTTTGTTGCCAAGAATCTCACAAGGACTTTCAGGAAGTTTAACCTATTGGGGCGACCAACCGGGAACTTCTGGACCAGCTTATCAAGGTGCTATCGTTGTTTTCTTAGCGATTTTAGGATTCTTTTTCGCTTGGAAAAAATATCGATATTGGATTTTAGGAGCAACGATACTTACGATTGGACTCGCTTGGGGAAGCAATATGCTTTGGCTTTCTGATTTGTTTATCGATTTTGTTCCGATGTACAACAAGTTCCGTGCGCCGTCTTCTATTTTGGTGGTGGTTGAATTACTATTCCCATTAATTGCGATTGTTGGATTGTACCGATTCTTCAATTCCAATTCAGAAACAGAAACGCAAGAAGCGAACGTTTTAACTTTCGAATACAAAAAGAAAACGCTTTTCATCGTAAGCGGAGTCGTTTTAGGAATCACGTTGCTTTTATTAGTTTTCGGAAAATCAATTTTAGGCTTTTCAACGAGCAATGAAAGAACCTATCTCCCTCCGTTTCTACTAGATTATTTAGTGGACGAACGGTATCAAATGTTCCGCGAAGATGCTATTAAAGCTCTTTTATATGTCGGAATTGTAGCTGCAGCTTTATATTTCGCATTGATTAAAAAATTAAATACCAATGTCGCCTTACTCGTTATTGGTTTAATCAGCTTTTTCGATTTGTGGAGTGTTAACAAGCGATACTTAAATAATGACAATTTCGTTGATCAAATTTTTGCTGAAGAGCCTTTCCAAACCGAAAGTTCCGATTTATTGGTTGAAAAAGCAGGCTCCAATCCGAATCTTCAAAGTGTTTTGAGAGCCGTTCCGGTAAACAAAACGTTGGACGATATTGCTAATCACGACAAGTCACATTATCGAATTTTCAACCAAACATTGGGAATTTTTAATGAAACCAATACATCGTATTTCAAATCATCAATTGGTGGTTATAGCGCTGTAAAATTGAGACGATACGACGATTTGATTAATGAATATTTCTATTCCTCGGACACGACAAGACAACAACAAATTCCGGAAATCCTGAATATGTTGAACACCAAATACATCGTTGGAGGTTCTCAAGAGCAGCCGCAAGTTCAAATCAATCCGCTTTCCAATGGAAATGCTTGGTTTGTATCGGATGTTAAATTTGTCAATACACCAAACGAAGAAATTGACCTTTTGGGTAAAACGATTACGAAGCTTACAGCTATTGTAAACGCAGCTGATAAAGCTTATTTCAACGGAAAAAACTTAGCAGCCGATTCTACAGCGCAAATTACATTAACGAAGTACGCCGCTGATGAATTGGAATTAAAAACTCAAAGTAAAACGCCTCAATTGGCTGTTTTTTCTGAAATCTACTATCCTCTGGGTTGGAAAATGTTTTTGGATGGAAAAGAAGTTCCGTATATCAAAGCAAATTATTTATTAAGAGCAGTGCATGTTCCTGCAGGAAATCACCAATTGAAAATGGTATTTGAACCTCAAGTTTTAACGACTGGTAAAACCGTTTCCATGCTAGCTTTTGGTTTATTTATAATTCTTTCTGCTGGAGGTTTATACCTTCTTTATCGTAGTAAGAAAAACGATGAAAATGTAGAAATAGCAGTTTCGTAATGGCGGAAAACAAAAAAGTTCTCATTGTTACCTACTATTGGCCACCCGCAGGCGGTCCAGGCGTTCAGCGTTGGTTGAAATTCGCGAAGTATCTTCCTGAATTTGGTTGGGAACCGATTATTTATACTCCAGAAAATCCAAGTTATCCCTTGGTAGACGAATCTCTTTTGCAAGAAGTTCCCAATGGAATTAAAATGGTGAAAACCAAGATTTGGGAACCCTATCAATTGGCTGAAAAGCTCAATAAATCTAATAAAAAATTCAAGGGAGGACAATTCGATGTTGGCGAAAATCAAAGTTGGAAATCGAAATTATCCATTTGGGTACGAGGAAATTTTTTCATTCCCGATGCTCGTGTATTTTGGGTAAAACCTTCGATTTCGTTTTTGAAAAAATATCTTCAAGAAAATCAAATTGATACGTTGGTAACAACCGGCCCGCCTCACTCCATGCATTTGATTGGTTTAGGTTTAAAAAAAGAACTCCCCAATCTGAAATGGATTGCTGATTTTCGCGATCCGTGGACGGAAATCTCGTATTACAAACATTTGAAACTCACCAAAAGTTCGGATGCGAAACATCGAAGATTAGAAAAAAAAGTTTTTCAAAATGCGGATATCACTTTGGCAACCAGCTTTTCCGACGCAGAAAATTTTAAGAAAAACGGTGCTAATGCTTTTTGTATCACGAATGGATTCGACCAAAATCCAAACGCAGAAATCGTAAAATCAGATTCAGATTATTTTTCGTTGAGTTATATTGGAGTTTTAGAGCAGTTGCGAAATCCAGAAATACTTTGGGAAGCAATCCATGAACTTCGAAAAGAAAATTCTGATTTTGCAAAAGACTTTAAAATTACTTTTGCAGGCCGTGTGGATGAGAAAATTCTCAATCAATTAGACGAACTTCAATTATCAGATTCAATTATTAATTTAGGATATCTTTCGCATCAAGAATCGGTACAAATGATGCAAGAAGCCAACCTCTTATTGATTACAAATTTCCCAGAAAGTGCTTCCAAAGGGATTATTCCGGGGAAGTTGTTTGAATATTTAGCGACTGGAAATCCTATTCTTTCTTTTGGGCCAAAAGATGCTGATGTTGCCAAAATTCTAAACGAAACCAAAGCTGGAACTCATTTTTCTTATGCTGAAAAAAAGGAAGTTAAAACCTATTTACTTCAACACTACAATCAATGGAAATCAAAATCCGAAACTTCTAAAAATTCTTCTATTGATCAATATTCTAGAAGAAACTTAACAAAGAAATTAGCGGAGATTTTGTAGGGTAAAATATTTTACGATAAAAGCCGAAAATACTATAAATTTGTTTTTCTACTAGCAAAATGAATTTATGAAAAAACTCTATCCACTATTCTACTTTTGCATCCTTTTTCTTTTTGTTGGCTGCAAGAATGAGTTTCTCAACTTTGATGATCAGGTATTGACACCAAGTGGAAGCAAATTATTTAAATACGATTTTGGTGCATCCATCCAACGAAATTTTCAAGGGATTGTATTAGACTCAAAAGGTGATCCCATTGAAAACGTAACTATTGATATTGGTGGAAGTATTACATCCACAGATAAGAACGGTTTTTTTGTGGTTAACAATGCAAAAGTAAAAGCAAATTTCGCTCTTGTTAAAGCCTCCAAAATAGGTTATATTTTCGCTTCAAAAATTTTAATTCCTATTGAAAAAACAAATCATGTGCAAATCATGATTCTTCCAGAAGCAACAACTTCCAAAATTGAAACGGGAAAAGAGCAAACGGTTAAATTATCTGATGGAACTGAGATTAAATTTGATGGAAACTTCAAAGCTGAAAATGGCAAAAAGTATACTGGAAATGTCCATGTAGGAATTACTAATCTACAGTCATCAGCCCCCTATTTTTACGAAAAAATGCCTGGTTCTTTACTAGGAAGTTCAAAAGATGGAACAGCAAAATTTCTTCAGTCTTTTGGAATGATTCATGTACAACTAACGGATGACAATGGACAGAAACTACAAATCGAGAACCAACATCAAGCCGAAATAAAAATTCCTATTGATCCCACTCAAATTAGTGATAGTCCAAATGAAATCCCGATGTGGACATTTGATGAAACTCTAGGTATTTGGCGAGAAGAAGGAATAGCAATAAAAGTTGGAAATTTCTATGTAGGGAAAGTAAGTCATTTTTCAAATTGGAGTTGTTGTTTGCCTTATATCCCCGTTAATCTAAAGATATCATTAAAAGATCAAGACGGAATACGTTTAGAAAATACAATGATTGATATACATAGTAAAACGCAATCAATTATGTATGGAAAGCGAACAAATGAAGATGGTGTTATATCCATGATCGTATCAGCAAATGACTTAATAACTTTAAAAATTTCTGATCAGTGTGGAAACACTGTTGTCACTAAAACTTTAGAGCCTTCAGACAAAAATATGGATCGCGATGTCACCTTAGTTTTTGATAACAAAACAGCAAGAATGGTAACCATTACTGGTATTGTTAAAGATTGTGAAAGTCAATTAGTTTCCAATGGATTAGCGAAGATAAATTTCGGAATTCCTAGTAATTTTTCAAATCAGTTTGTACAAATTGAAAATGGACATTTCAGTCTAACGACTCTTGCCTGTGGAGATTCTAACGCTACCATAGAAGTTATAGACAAAAATAAACTTCAATCTAATTCTACCACTATTAGTATAAATAAAAATACGAAAATTGATATAGGAGAAATACAAGCGTGTGCAAATATTGCCCAGTTTATAAAATTAAAGATTGACAATGCTCCAGAACAGGTAATTATAACAGGCTTAAGTGCTGGAGTGGATTATGATTATTTGGGTATTAGCGCTTGGGATAACAATAATTTAATATTTTCTATTAGTTCTAGGAGTAGCATATTGAAAGAAGGAACTTATACAAATGGTTTTCATGTATTACTGGGAAATTCAAATAACAGTATAGATACAAGCAACCTTACACTCATTATCACTAAATTCGGAAACGTGGGTGAGTTTATCGATTTTTCTCTATCTGGTTCCTATATTGAAAATGGAATTAGTCACCAGCTGCAAGTGAAAGGTCACGTAAAAAGATTGTATTAAAATAAATTCAATTGAATGTCGTTATGATTTTTATACATTTGAATAAAAAAAACTGAAAATGAAAATTGTAAAAATGACGCTTATTGCGAGTATTTTCCTCGTAATTTCTTGTAAAAAAACAGAAAACCAAACCACAACAACGCAAACAGACAGCAGTCAAGTAAAGCAAGACTCTTTAAGTACAGGCGCTACTACCGCTGGATTTGATGAATCAACCATACCGAATGCTACGGCGGATATGGGCGAATTTCCCTATTTCACGATTCCAGAATGGGTAAATGACAAGTCGAGTTACGGAGGTGATCGAAATACCGATTTCGGAAAACTTGAAGTATATACTGGAAATGGTTTCCAAAAAGTAGAAGGACCTGTTTTTTCAAAATCTTACACAATGAGTGATCCAAAAGATCCGGGAAGAGGAACTTGGGACGAATATAAATTTACTCAAGCTTTTTCGAAACATTTTGAAAGCTTAGGTGCGAAGAAAATTTGGGAAGGAAAAATTCCTGAGGAAGCGAAAAAAGCATTAAATATGGCTAATAATCGAGATGATTATTTTTATACATTCGGAACGCCTCAGCAAGAAAACATTGTAGTTTACGCAGTAAAAAACAATGGAAAACCAACGTATTTTGTGATTTCCACCAACTCTTCTTATGGAGCTATTAACGTGGGCGAAAGCGGCGAATTAAAACAAGATATTGGAATTATTAAATCCGATCAAATTCAAAAAGATCTTACAGAGAAAGGTAAATCCGTACTTCACATTAATTTTGATACAGATAAAGCAACGCTAAAACCGGATGGACAAAATGCCGTTTCGGAAATTGCAAAAGCCTTAAATGCAGATTCGAATCTAAAAATTGATATCAACGGATATACGGACAATACTGGAAACGAACCTCATAATGTGCAACTTTCTAAAGATCGAGCGGCGGCGGTTCTTAACGCTTTAGTTTCGAGTGGGATTGCAAAAAATAGAATGAGCTCCAATGGTTTCGGGTCTAAAAATCCAATTGCTGACAACACTTCAGAAGCTGGAAAAGCAGAAAACAGACGTGTAGAATTGGTCAAAAAATAACAAACTCGTATCCTTACAAAACAAAAAAGATGGACAAAAGTCCATCTTTTTCTATTTTATCTCGATCGGTCTTAATCTAACCAACCTTGCTCACGCATCCATTCGTCATTGTAAATCTTCGCTACGTAACGACTTCCGTGATCGTGCAATAAAACAACAATCACATCATCTTTTGTAAACTGATCTTTCATCTGAACCAACGAAGCTATAGCACTTCCAGCGGAATAACCACAGAAAATTCCTTCTTCTAAAGCCAGTTTACGAGCATAGATTGCTCCATCTTTATCAGTTACTTTTTCAAAATGATCAATCACCTTCATATCGTAATTCTCCGGAATAATATCTTCACCAATTCCTTCTGTAATGTATGAATACGCATGATCGTAAT
Source organism: Bacteroidota bacterium (assembly GCA_023423715.1). Lineage (GTDB taxonomy): Bacteria > Bacteroidota > Bacteroidia > Flavobacteriales > Weeksellaceae > JAFAFC01. Next base: position 39,318 of record JAFAFC010000016.1, on the reverse strand, counting down.
GGATTTCTCCCGTTTCATGGTACTCTTGAAGAATTGAACCATAAGTATCCACTCCGATAACTTTAATATCTTGATTTTTCTCTTTGAAAAACATACCGCAACCCGTAATGGTACCTCCAGTTCCAGCTCCAGCAACAAAATGCGTTAACTTCCCTTCGGTTTGTTCCCAAATTTCCGGTGCTGTTTGTTCATAATGCGCTGTTCTATTAGACAAATTATCGTATTGATTTACGTACCAACCGTTTTCTGTCTCCGTTGCCAAACGCTTAGAAACCGAATAATACGAACGAGGATCGGTCGGTTTTACATCGGTTGGACAAACAATAACTTCGGCTCCAACAGCACGAAGAATATCGCATTTTTCTTTCGATTGTTTCGAATTGGTAACGAAAATACACTTATACCCTTTTACAATGGCAGCTAGAGCAAGTCCCATTCCTGTATTTCCAGAAGTCCCTTCAATAATGGTTCCACCAGGTTTTAGACGGCCGTCTTTTTCTGCATCTTCAATCATTTTTAAAGCCATACGGTCTTTCACAGAATTTCCAGGATTAAAGGTTTCAACTTTCGCCAAAACCAAAGCTGGAAAATCTTTACCTAAAACTTTATTAAGCTTTACTAATGGGGTATTCCCAATAGTTTCAAGGATGTTATTTGCAAACTTCATTCTCTAATTTTAAGGATCACAAAGATACGGCTTTAAGTCGAAAAACCTATTTTAGACGGGTATTAGAGTGCATTTCAGAATTCTAATCAAATTCTAAATTACATCACTATAAATCAAAAAATAATAAGAAATTTTAACTGTATTTAATGGATTTCACAGGGGAAATCTTGCTGATTAAATAACTTGGTAAAATCAACGAAATTGCTGAAACCAATAATATTCCTGCTGAAATTCCAATGATATAAACAGGATTAAGATCCACAGGAACTTTGCTTACGTAATAATTCTCTGGATTTAAGCTAATAACACCAAAAAACTGTTGAATAAGTAACAATCCAATTCCGATTACATTGCCAGCAATCAGCCCTGGAATCATAATAATAACGGTATAGTTGATGAAAATAGCTCGAATTTGCTGGTTGGTTGCGCCCATCGTTTTCAAAAGTCCAATAGAATTCGTTCTTTCAATGATGAGAATTAATAAAACCATGATAATATTAATCACCACCACAAGCAACATAATGGCAATGATTAACCCAATATTCGTATCAAAAAGATTGATCCAGTCGACGATTTGCGGAAAACGGTCCGTAATTTTTTCGGCATAATTCTTATAACCAATCAGGTTTTCAATTTGCGGAAACGCAGAATCAATATCTTCAACATCCTTTAAATAAACTTCCAATCCACCAACTTGATTATCGTCAAAACCTTGAATACGACGCGAATGTTTTATTCCACCAATCACATATAAATCATCCAACATCTTAATGTCGGTTTTATAAATCCCAGCAATTTTAAACTTTCGATACACCGGTTTTTCATTCTCCTTTGAAAAAATAGCCACAACACTATCATTCAATTTTTTATGAAGGTCGCTTGCAATCTTTTGAGAAACCAAAACATCATTGGTTATTTCTTTATCCGAAAATTTGGGAACATCGCCTGAAACAAGAAATTTCTTGAAATTATCGCGCTGAAAATCAGTTCCAACACCTTTAAAAATAATGCCGGCAAAGTTATCTTCCGTTCTTAATATCCCATTGGTATTGACAAAACTTTGAACATTACGAACTTGAGGAAGGTTTATAATTTGATCTAACTTCAAACCATTTTGCTCTAAAACAGTCGAGTTATAGGAAGAATTGGAACGATTTGACTTGATGGTAATCTCACCACTAAAATCCGACAAACTGCTTTTAATTGCTTTCTTAGAACCAAGTCCTGTGGAAACCGTAATTAAGGAAACGATGATGCCTAAAGCAACAGACAGCCTACCAATGAAGACAATCACCCGTGAAAGGTTATTTTTAGTATCTTTGGCTGTAGCGATTTTTCGTGAAAAATAGATAGGAAATTTCAAATCAATGACTTTACGCTTCAAATTTATCAATTTACTTTTTATATCCCTAATTTTTTTGGGAAGCATTCGTGTTCAAGCTCAAACAAATTCTGATGTTTGTTATAAAACAGGTGCTGATCGTCCTGAATTGTATCTTCCAATGTTGAAAAATAAAACCATTAGTGTCGTTACCAATCAAACTGGTTTGATGAGTGACAAAAAACATTTGGTGGATTTCCTTGTGAAGAATCAGGTTAAAATCAAAAGTATTTTTGCCCCTGAACATGGATTTAGAGGTAATGCAGATGCGGGCGAACATGTAAAAAGTGGTGTTGATGCGAAAACGGGTTTACCTATTGTTTCATTATATGGAAATAATAAGAAACCTTCTGCCGAGCAATTGGCTGGAATTGATATTATTCTATTTGATATTCAAGATGTTGGCGTTCGTTTTTATACCTATATTTCGACTTTAGCCTATGTTATGGAAGCCGCAGCTGAGAATAACAAGCAAGTAATTGTGTTGGATCGACCGAATCCGCACGATGGATATATTGACGGACCAATTTTGAAATCTGCTTGGACGAGTTTTGTTGGAATGCATCCTGTTCCTGTCGTTTACGGATTAACTATTGGTGAATACGGTTCGATGGTGAATGGTGAAAATTGGCTAAAAAATAACGTTAAAGCGAATTATACAGTAGTTCCGATGCAAGGATACCATAAAAAGAATCGTTATCCAATTTTGGATCGTCCTTCACCAAACTTACCAAATGATGTTTCAATAAACTTGTACCCATCTTTATGTTTTTTTGAAGGAACTCAAGTTTCTGTAGGGCGAGGAACGGATTTGCCATTTCAAATTTACGGAAGCCCGTGGACGAAAAATATGCCGTATCAATTCACTCCAAAACCGAATTATGGTGCAAAAGATCCTTTCTTGAATGGAAAACTATGTTATGGAGAGAATCTTGCTCAGCAGGGAACAGACTTACGTTCTTTGAACCTTAATTGGTTATTAAAATCGTATCAAAGCTACAAAAATCCAAAGCAAGACTTTTTCTTGAAAAACCTTTTCTTCGATAAATTAGCTGGAACCGATGAATTGAGAAAACAAATCATTGCAGGAAAAACAGAAGCCGAAATCCGTGCAAGTTGGCAGAAAGGACTATCTGATTTTGAAAAAATTCGTTCTAAGTATAGAATTTATCCTGACTAATCGAAATTGTCGTGCGGCTTATCGTCCTTGGCTTTGTATAAAATAAATATACCGATACTTAATCCTACAACACCTGCAACCGCTGTCAATAAGGCTCTTTCCAATTTATCAGGAAGGTCATTCCCCAAGTAATTCATGGCAAATAAAATGGCAAAGGTGATAACACAAAGGATAATATGTTTTGTTCCGAAAAGTTTCATGTTCTAATGAATTAGTTTAGTTTGTAAGTTAGCATTAATCCACCTTTGTAAGGTAGGATTTCACCGCTACGATTCCACTCTCTATTTTTGGTTTCTCCAACATTATCATATCGATCCCCTGAAAGTTTGTCATAACCTTTATAGAAACCTTGTGAAGAACCTATGCCTAAATACAAATCTAGATTCATTTTATCATTAAGCTTGAACTGATACCCACCAACAACTCCTACTATAACAGTCATTCCTCTTTGATACAAATTTTTATTTAAATACGGACTTGTCTCACCATTTTTGAAAACATAATAACTATTACTATTATAGTTCCATTTTTGTAGTTGGAAGGCAGCGACTGAAACATTAGCTCCAACATAAAATTTTTCAAATGCCTGCGAAAAATAATATCGAGCATCAAGACCTACCATATAAATTTGTGCATAACGATTGGCAAAAGATTTCCAAGGTGATACAAAAACTTCCCCTTGTAGAGTCATTTTTGGTGAAATTTGCTTTTCAACAGCGCCGTTAAATACTAAAACAGGTGCAAAAAGAACATTTCCTTTTATATGAGTTTCATAATTTTCTTTTGAAATTTCTTGTTCTTGTGCTAATACGGAAACCGAAGCCAAAGCCAAGCATCCCAAAACGATTTTTTTTATCATTTATTAATGTCTTTTATTAATTGATCAACTTCTGCTGTACTTAAGTTGTTTTGCTTTAAAATAGTTACTAACTGATCAGCATACATTTTTGCTTCCTCTTTTTTGCCATTTTGATAATACAGTTTAGCAACTAAAAGAAGAGCATCTGTATTCGGACCTTTCATAACAACCTTTTCCGCCCATGTCAAAGCTTGTTTAAGTTGATCTTTATCTTTAGAATTTTGACTGTATTGATAGGCTGCTAAATAAAGTTCATTCGCATCAAAACCCTCGCCATCTTTGTACAATTTTGAAGCTACTTTCGAGAATTCGGCAAAATTCCCTGTTCTTGAATAAAATTTAACTTTGAAACGATCTGCAAAATTATCTGCATCTTCTTTCGCTACCACTTTATACGCTTCTTGAAGAAATTTATCTTCATGAAATTGGTTGGCTTTATCATCAAAATTTTTGTTCAATAGTGCATTTAGCTTGTAATTAACATCCATTTGCTGATATTCTTGCTCCGAAACAAATTTTAAAATTTCTTTTTTAGCATTAACAAAAACGCGATAATTTAGATCTTCTGATGTTCTCAAAAAATAGATTAACATCATTAACTCTTGTTGCGTGAAAGCAGGTTCTTTTTTTCTTTGAAAATATCTTTCTGAAACTTGCTTTGCAAAAGCAGGGTCGTTTTGATAATTCTGCACAAATAAATCAAACAAAAATGCAGGATCAGATTCTCCTTTTTCAAAACGTTGACGCATTGTTAAACCACCTTTGGCGTTCGCAATTACATTTTTGCCAACTTGCAAAAACTCTGCTTCTTCCTGGTATCCTAAAGATTTATGCACCACTTCTCCGTCACCATTTAAAAACAAAAATGTTGGATAGGAGAAAACTTGATACTTCTTTGCAATCTCACGACCTTCACCTTTTTCCATATCAAATCGAGCGTTGATAAAGGTTTCATTGTAAAAATTGCGGACACTTTCTTTCGGAAAAACATTTTTTTCCATCATTTTACATGGTCCACACCAAGCTGCAAAAGCATCCATAAAGATGATTTTCTTCTCTTTTTTGGCTTTCGCTAAAATCTCACTAAATGTTTTATCTTCAAATTGAATACTTTCTTGAGAATACAAAACACTTGTAAAACCAAGAAAAAGTACTAAAAGGATGGACTTCAATTTCATGTTTGAAAAATTAAGCTGCAAAGATACGCATTATTAAAAAATGAGGAACACCAAAGAAAAAAGAGCATTCAACAGAAGCTCTTTTCTCATTTTTTTATTTTTTGATAAACTTGGTTCGAATTTTATTTTGATCTTTTTCAACAATCAAAACATAAACTCCGCTTTCTAGTTGGTTAATTTTAATTTCTTTGGAAGTTGCCCCTTTCAAGACTAATTGACCAGACATGCTATAGATTTGATAGTTCACTTCATCTTTTAACCCAGCAATATTCAGGATATCTGTCGCTGGATTAGGATAAACTCGAATACCTTTCTCCACTACCGTATCATCAACACTCAAATTATTGGTTATCCAAACACTATAATCTTCTACCTCACCGTCATCAAAACTAGCGCAAGGATCTGTATGATTTGCTTGATAACGCATAACAACACGCATTTTCGTTGCCTTTCCATCTGAATATGCATTCGCTGGAACAGCAAAAGTAACTTTCTCTGGCGATAATGCATTTGGTGCCGTACTCATTATTTTTTCACTTGCATCAAAAACACCATCACGATTAAAATCGATCCAAACACTGATTGCATCACGATACGAAGCCGTTGGCCATGCTTTTGAAACCGAAATGGTATTTAATTTAGAACCTTTTACTAATTTAATTTCTTTGGAAACATCGTTTGAAAAATCGGTATACCTAGAAGCACCAGAATTATTCGTCATAACGTTTAATCCATCTTCAGGTGTTACAACAACTTGCGAAATGTACTCACTGTCAGAGCTTGCACTTGATATTGTACAATATGTTAATCCTAAAGTTCTGAACTGTTTTGTAGGTGAGAATGCACCTGGTGTACCACCACATACTGCATTTACTTGATATTCATACAAAATTCCTTCTTCTAAACCTGTTAAAGTATAAAAAGGAGTTGCTAGATTTGGAACAACAGTCCAAGTTGAATTTCCCGATTTTCTATAATTTAAGGTATACGTTGCATTTTGAATTTGCCCCCAAGAAACCATAGCTGAAGTACCTGTTAAATTACTTTCAGATAATTCTTTTGGTGCAGAACCATCACATACTTGCATTGTTTTTGTCGTAGCAGGAGAAACCGCATAGAACACATTATCTAAAGCAGATACTCGAATAACCAAAGCTTGATTAGTCGTAAGATTTGGAAAATTTGCTGTAGCATTTCCTGTATTTGGAGTTGAAGCGAGAACCGTATTCCAAGTTGTTCCATTATCCGTTGAATAGTCAATTTTCACATTAGCTACGTTATACGGAGCATTATTTGTGTTGGCAACATTCCAAATAATTGACGTTGGAAAGTTATTGTAAACACTTTTTGTATCAACGGTAAATGGCCCATCTGATCCAACCGTAATTTTCTGATTCGCAAAACTGGTTTGCTGTTGAGCCACATTAGGATTATTATCTCGAACGGTCACTCTAAAATTTAAATCTCTAGCCACATTGGAAACTGCTTCCCAATCTGACTTACTCGCTAAAACCCCTTGCAGAACCAAAGCTTGTTTTGGAAAATAGCGTGTAGGCGCGGAAGTTCCCATAATTGATCTAAATTTTGGTCCTCTCGTATTATTTACGGTAACATCAGTGACAGGCGTGGTTGCTGCATCAAACTGTTCCCAAGTATAGGTTAAAGGATCATTTTCGGCATCCGTTGCGGAAGCTGTTAAAGCAAATGCCGTCCCTTTAGGAATTGTTCTAGTTGGCAAAGCTGTAATTTGCGGTGGATTATTTGCAATCGGCGTACTAACCTCACAATTTTGCGTGTTCACATAATTTTGAACTTGCTCTATACTAATTGCATGAAAATACGGATCCGAATGAGCCTGAACATTATAATTTGTAATTCCAGCATACCCCATAATGGTTGAACCTGATCCAGGCTCCATATGTGCGACACTTCCTTCGTGAATCTCTTGTGAAAATGTATGCCATGCTCCAAATTGATGCCCCATTTCATGGGCCACGAAATCAAGGTCAAAAGCGTCACCAAATGGCTGGTCATTTACCGCTGGAGATGTTATTCCCGCTCCTTTCGAAGTTGCATCGCTTGTACTAGATGGGTTACGACAAACGTTTCCAACATCGCCTGCAAAACCACCACCACGATGCCCAAAGAAATGCCCAATATCGTAGGCTCCATTTCCAATGGTGTTTGTTAAGGTTTGTTGAAGTTCAAGATTCCATGCGCCAGGAGCATCACCACCTGAAGTCAAATTAGAATAAGGATCTGTTGCAGCATCGGTATAAATAAGTTGTGGAAAATTTTGAACCGTCATGTGAATTGCAAAATCCTTCTCGAAAACACCATTAACACGCGTCATTGTTGCGTTAATCTGAGCCAAAGCTCCTGCAACGCCATTAAATAGTGCCGTGTACTCTCCATTTACCGAAATCGCTAAACGGTAATTTCGAAACTTTCGATCGCTAGAAAAAGTAGATTCCGTTTTAGAATCAAATGCTGTTGTTTTAGCTGATATACGTTTTGATTTTGAACCTTCACCAATAAAATCATGTGTTCTACATTCGAAAGATTGTCCTTTTACAATTCCTTTCGGCGACTTTGGAAAAACCGCATATACTTTTTTATCTTTTGATTGAGGCTCTATAAACTCAAAACTTCCATCCTTCATAATCATGGACTGGAAATCGTTCGGAGCAATAGAAAATCGTATTGATTTCGTTGGATCATCAATTCCAACTCCAGAATAGGAACCCAGCTGATATTTTTCTTCTAAAGCAGCATCCATTACAGGAAGGCTGTACACCTGAAAGCGTTCAATTCCACCATTCAAAGTAGGAACCGAAATTACTGTTCCATGAGCACCTTTTCCCATTATTGAAGCACCTTTTAACTGGGATCTTAAATGATCAATATCTAAAGAATAATGCTTTTTTGGGGTAACTTCTACTCGTCTTCCCGCCGACGGAGCACCAACAGGCGCCCACTGTGCAAAAGCAGTCGAAGCAAAACCAGTCACAAAAAGAAAGGAAAAATATAGTTTTTTCATATTTGTATTTCGTTGAAATAATTTGTCAAAGATACCTATTCTCCAATTATGATTTAAAGTGGAAATTTATTTTTAAGATAAAATTCAAAAAGAAGAAAACGCTAAAAGAAAATTTAATGAATAAAAACAAAAAAACCGCCTTTAAAAAGCGGTTTTTGTGGTTTCTCCAGGAATCGAACCAGGGACACACGGATTTTCAGTCCGTTGCTCTACCAACTGAGCTAAGAAACCTTGTTGATTTTAGTGGTGCAAAAATAGAAAGTTATCTCATACAGACCAAATATAAATGCATTAAATTTTCAAAAAAGACCACAAAAATAGTCAATCACCTGAAAATCAAAACTAAAAATTTCGATTAGAGATAACAAAAAAGCCCGATAAACTCGGGCTTTAAGTGGTTTCTCCAGGAATCGAACCAGGGACACACGGATTTTCAGTCCGTTGCTCTACCAACTGAGCTAAGAAACCTTTGTTGTAATAACGTTTGGCAAAAATAGGAAGTTTTTCCTTTTGTTGCAAATTAAATAGCTTGAATAAACAGAATTCGTATAAAATTACTGATTATCAGGCTGATTTTTTTCTTGTTCGCGCCTGATTTGATCACTCATTTCGTCTAAAACAGGCTTTATTGTACTTTCGGGAAGATCACTAATTCGGATATACATCAGTCCATCGATCGCATCGTTGAAACTTGGATCAACATTAAACGCCACTACTTTTGCATTTTGCTTGATGTATTTCTTGATTAAAACCGGCATTCTCATCTCTGGTTCAAGATCGTCAATCACTTTATCCAATTTATTCAAATCCGACTCCATTGCTTCGAAAAACAAGGATTTATCACGGTCTCGAAGCTTTACTTTAAATTCATTTTTTGGATGAATATATTGCGCAACTGCCGAATCGTAGTAATGCGAACGCATAAACTCGATCATCAACGACTTTGAAAACTCAGAGAATTTATCGCTGATACTTACGCCACCCATCAAAAATTTATGATCAGGATTTCTCAAGCAAACATGAACAATTCCTCGCCATAATAAGAAAAGGGGCAACGGTTTTTGTTGATATTCTCTACTGATATACGCACGTCCCATTTCGATTACCTTTCGGAAAAACGGTTGCAATTCTTGATCAAATTCAAATAAAGAAGCGGTATAAAATCCTTCAATACCGTATTTGCGCATCACATCCTTTCCAAGCGCCATACGATAGGCTCCAGCCAACTTTTTCGCTTCATTATCCCAGAGGAACAAATGATGGTAATACTGATCGTATTCGTCCAAATCAAAAGGCAAATTACTTCCCTCACCTACGGCTCGAAACGTTAGCTCGCGTTGACGACCAATTTCTCTCATAATCGAAGGAATACTCTCGTAATTCGTAAAATAAACCTCGTAATTTCCGTTAGAAAACAGTTGCTTGTCTTCCGCTTTCAACTTTTCTATTTCCGCAATTAAATCTTCGCTTGGCGTTTCATCAATAATATTCTGAACGACGTTTGCTTCTTTATTAATGGAGAAATTGAGCTTCAGATTCGGTAACTTAAGAAGATTCATCAACGACTTTCTTTTCTCGTAATAGGAACGTAAAAAGTAAATTTTCGTTTGAAGATATTCGTTAAGTTCTTCTAGTGATTCGTGCTCCTGAATATTCTTTACTGTAACGGCTTTCCCAATACGAATACGGATTGGCGACGTTCGGTCGCGCATCATTTCAGATGGAAGTAATAACGTCTGTAAATCAGGATGAACTTTGGCTATATTATAAAAGAAATTACTGTTTTTCGCATGGAAATACATCGGAATCACCGGAACTTTGGCGTTTTTAATCAACTTCAAAGCGGGCTTTTCCCATTCTTTATCACGGATTTCGTTGTACTGATTATTTTTGTTAGAAACTTCTCCAGCAGGAAAAATCCCGACGCATCCACCTTCTTCTAAATAACGAAGCGTTTCACGCATCCCGTTCAAGCTGTTTCTAATATTTTTACGATCGCCACCAAACGGATTCACCGGAATCACAAAAGGTTCCATTGGCTTAATTTTTTCCAAAAGAAAATTGCCCATAATCTTGAAATCAGGACGGATTTCGGAAATGATTTTACACATTAAAACACCATCAATGGCGCCAAGCGGATGGTTGGAAACGATGATGAAAGGCCCTGTTTTTGGTATTTTGGCAAGATCTTCTTCGAATACAATATATTGAATATTACGTTCACGAACGAAGGCATCAAAAAAATCCTTCCCGGTCTTATCCTTAACTCGATCATAAAGCTCGTTTACCTTATTAAGTTTGGTAAAACCCATTAAAAATGTAGCTGCTGGATTCTTCAGAATCCCCCATTTGGAAAGGCCTGTTGCCTGAATTAGCTCATTTTTAGATATTAAACTCATGGTTGTGTTTTTAAGCAAAAATTAGTGAGTAACCATTTGCAAGGTTTGTTTTGAAAGCTGCTCTAGCAACACCTTTCTGTTCTCGTAAAAACGCGTTAAATCTTGTGTATTCGCGTTACGAACGGTGAAAAGCGCAACGTTCTTCACCACCTCTGTATTAAATAATTTACTCAACTCGTTATTCAACTCGTCAATATGTTGGTATTTATCTTCCAAACATAAAGCTAATGAAATTGCTGAATTCTGCATCAATGAAATTTTAATTTGATATTTCGCCAAATTAGAGAAAATCAAACTCATATGTTCTTCTGCAATAAAAGAGAAATCTCGTGTTGCAATACGCATTAACACTTGGTTTTCTTTTAAAATATACGATTCTGTATTTTGATTACTTTCGGAATTCCCCACTTTCGTTCCTTCTTTTGTAGGCTCGATAAAAGACTTCACAAAAAACGGAATATGCTTTTGTTTCAATGGCTGAAGTGTTTTTGGGTGAATAACACTCGCACCATAATACGCCATTTCAATCGCCTCTTCGTAGGAGATATTTGATAATAAACTTACGTTTTTGAATTTTCGTGGATCGCCCGTCATCACTCCTGGAACATCTTTCCAAATCGTCATAGCATCTGCATTTAAACAAAATGCAAAAATCGCCGCCGAATAATCGGAACCTTCACGGCCTAAAGTCACCGCAAAATTATTATCATCCGAACCAATAAAACCTTGAGTAACGTAAGACAAACTAGGATTCAAGGTTTTGATATTACTTTCCGTTTGATCCCAATTTACGACACCTTCACGATAGGTATTATCTGTTTTGATATAGTCACGAGCGTCCAACCATTGGTTTGGATAGCCCGATTCATTTAGAAATTCGCTTAAAATTTTAGAAGAAATCATCTCACCACAACTCACGACTTGGTCATATACGAAGTTGTAATTTGGTGATTTATTACGTCTTAAAAACGACTCGATATCATCAAAAAATAATGAGATTTCGTTATAAACAGAATGTTTTTCACCAAACAATCCGTGAGCAATATCAATATGATTTTTCTTTATTTCTGCAATCTCCGATTGATAATCTTCCTTCTTAAAGTACTTTTCAACCACATTTTCTAATGCATTGGTTGTTTTTCCCATCGCTGAAACCACCAATACACACTTTTCAAAGCTTTGAGATTCTAGAACCTCAGCAACATTTTTCACACTTTCTGCATCGCGCACGGATGCACCTCCAAACTTAAATACTTTCATCTTTTCCCTTAAATTTCTAGAAAAATGATCAATCTTAGATTGATTTTGTTGTTAAAATAATTTTCAAAAATAGAAAATCTAGCCGATATGAGAATAAACAAAACCTAATTTTAATTTTCAAATTTTTTAAGTCCGTGAAATATATCATTGTGTAGTACCGATATTTCTTCTACATTTGGGAAAACTCACAATACAAATCAACATGTCCGACAATTCATTACAAACACTCGGTGAATTTATCATTGAAAAACAAGAAGATTTTTTATATTCTAGTGGAGAATTATCCCGACTTTTAAGTGCCATTCGTCTTGCTTCAAAAGTGGTAAACAGAGAGGTAAACAAAGCTGGAATCGCCGATATCATTGGGCGCGCAGGCAATACCAACGTTCAAGGTGAGGAGCAACAAAAGCTTGATGTTTTGGCTAACGAAATTTTTATCGCTGCGCTTTCTCAACGTGAAGTTGTTTGCGGAATTGCTTCTGAAGAAAGTGATGATTTCATCGAAATTATTCCAAGTGAAAATGGACATTTAAGTAAGTATGTGGTGTTAATTGACCCGCTTGATGGCTCTTCTAACATTGATGTGAACGTTTCCGTAGGAACTATTTTTTCCATTTACCGCCGTGTTACCGAACCTGGAACTCCGGTGGAATTGAAAGATTTCTTACAAAAAGGAATTCACCAAGTTGCTGCAGGATATGTTGTTTACGGATCTTCAACAATGATTGTTTATACAACAGGACATGGCGTGAATGGATTTACGTTAGACCCAAGTTTAGGAACGTATTATCTTTCACATCCGAATATGAAGTTTTCAAAAACGGGAAAAATATACTCAATTAATGAAGGAAACTACATCAAATTCCCTCAAGGAGTAAAAGATTATCTAAAGTATTGTCAAAAAGAGGAAGACGACAGACCATACACTTCGCGTTACATTGGATCTTTGGTTTCCGATTTCCATAGAAATATGATTAAAGGTGGAATTTACATCTATCCATCAACATCTCAATCACCTAATGGAAAATTACGTTTGCTTTACGAATGTAATCCTATGGCGCTTTTAGCAGAACAAGCAGGTGGAAAATGCAGTGACGGATTTACTCGAATTTTAGAATTGCAACCAACCGAATTGCATCAGAGAGTTCCTTTCTTCTGTGGAAGCATTGAAATGGTAGAAAAAGCGGAAGAATTTATGCGAAATGCGCACAGCTAACATGAAAAAAGCATCATTCTACAAACATACATTAGAATTTAAAAAACCCGGCGGCACGTCCCGCGGGGTTTTACATTATAAGGAAACATACATTCTGGAAATTTCTTCGGAATCAAAACAAGGAATTGGCGAATGTGGCTTATTTAAAGGGTTAAGTTGCGATGATCTTCCAGATTACGAAGTAAAACTTCAGTGGCTTTGTGATCATATCAATGAAGACGATTCGGTTATCCGAAGCTATTTAAAAGTATATCCTTCCATACTATTTGGTTGGGAACAAGCGATTTTAAATTGGGAATTAGGAAAAGACTTGTATTTCGATAACGAGTTCAGTTCAGGCGAAAAATCGATTAAAATCAATGGTTTGATTTGGATGGGAAATGTTGATTTCATGAAAGAGCAAATTGAACAAAAACTCGCCCAAAACTACGATTGCATAAAGCTAAAAATTGGAGTTCATTGGGACGAAGAAAAGAAAGTTATCGAAGAGCTTCGCAAAAACTTCCCTAAAAATCAATTGGAATTACGTGTTGATGCTAATGGCGCTTTTTCACCCGAACAAGCTAAAATCGTATTGCGAGAATTAGCGGATTTAGAAATTCATTCCATTGAGCAGCCGATTAAAGCAGGGCAAATTGAAGCCATGACAGGTCTTTGCGCGCAAACTCCAACTCCTATTGCTTTAGATGAAGAACTTATTGGTGTTTTGGATTTTGAAGCTAAAAAAACACTTTTAGAAACCATTCAGCCACAATACATTATCTTAAAACCTTCATTGGTTGGCGGAATTCAAGGAAGTGACGAATGGATTTCCATTGCGGAAGACAATCAAATCGGTTGGTGGATCACCTCCGCTTTAGAATCCAATATCGGCTTGAATGCCATTGCTCAATATACCTATTCAAAAAACCCTAAAATCCCGCAAGGACTAGGAACTGGTGGACTTTTCACCAATAATTTTCCAACAAATTTGGTTTTGAAAGGCGACCAACTTTGGCATCTGTAAAAGTTAATCTAATGGAATCTCAAATTTTAAATAGGTTCCGTTAGAATCGCTTTGAATATCCATCGTTCCGTTTGCATTTAGCATTCGAAATCGCATATTTTTCAGTCCATTTCCTTGTTTGAATTGCAAAGGCATGCCCTTACCATTGTCGCCGATTGAAATTTTTAAGGTCTTATTTTGTTGACTGTATTCCGCATTAACATGAGTTGCTTCACTATGTTTGTAGCAGTTATTAAACGCTTCTTTGATGCATAAAAATATATTTCTTCGATTTTCAGAATTGATTTTTTGCTCGGCATCTTGAAGTTCCAATTGATAAGAAAATTCCATATTCGATTTTCGAAAAAACGTTTCTCCATACATGTTGATGTACTTAATGAGATTTCCAAGCGTATCATTTCCCGAGTTCAAACTCCACAACATTTCACGCATAGAAATATTCAAATCTTCGGTTGTTTTAAGGAGATCATCAATATCTTCTTCAACATTTTGTTTTTTCAACTTCATCTTCAAAAATTCGGCTTGAAGTTTCATTGCGGAGATTCCAGCTCCCAATTCATCATGCATATCGTGCGAAATACGTTCCCGTTCCCGCGTCAAAATCGTTAGTTCCTCCAGCTCTTTCTGTACCAATTCCGTTTTCAGTTTACTTGCAGCTCGTTCCTTCAAAATGTAGTCATACAAAACAGCGCAAACAATACTAAATATATTAATAACAGCGGCGAACTGCATAAAGCCAAACGATGTAAAGTCCAATTGCACCCAATCGTTCAATCCCCAAAGATGTGGCCAAGCAACTTCTGCCGTGCTAAGGAAAATGAATATCAACCCAACAAATCCAATTACATAAAATCGCTCATTCAATCGGTTCTTTATGACAAAAATGACCAACACGATAAAAACGAAAAAGTCAACAACGGAGGCGTTATTCAGATAATATTTGGCGAATTGACTTCCAAAATCAGAATTGAAATTGGATAGCTCTATAAAAATTTGACCAACCCAAAAAATGGAACCCAATTTAATAATCCATCCTGCCCAAGATCGCGACGGAATCTTAAAAAACGTTGAATAAAAAATGTAATAGCAGATAATATTAACATCCCCAATGACATTCCAAATTTGGCTATTGGTATATCGAAAAAACGGTAATTCTAAATTAATAATTTGATAACGCGACAAAAAATAAATAGCATCTGTCACGTTGATTAACGTAAAAAATATCAACAATTTCGGATATCCTTTAAACCATTTCAACGCCAAAAAAAGCATACAAATAACAAAAAGACAAATCTGAAACCCTGCGACAATCAACGAAATAACACCGATTTTCTCGGTTGATTTAATTTTATAAAGGTATGGACTGATAATAAGAGGCTCACTCTCTAAATGATAACGCTCAGCTTGAAATTGAATGTAATAATCTCCAGGCTGATGGGCAGCTAACTGAATTCCATTGTAATTATCGGGAACCGACGCATCGGAAAGTCGATTAGCAAACCCCGAATGTCCGATTTTTTGAATGGTTTTACCGTCATCATAAAACAGTTGAATTTTCGCAATATTATTCTTTGCATATACGTACAAAGTATCCTCATAAACTCCGTCAAGCGTAAACTTTTGCCATTTTGATTTAAAATTTGAATTCGATTTAGGTTCTTTCCAAACGGAGTGGGAAGCCCACTTTATTGGAATTTTACTTTTTAATTCTTTTGATGTTGCAAACGAAGAAAAATCATACAATGCAATTTCGTTAGTGTAATGCAAAGAATCTAGCGGGACGCTTTTTTGTGCAAATCCCAACATTCCAAAAAAAAGGAAAACCAAATTCCAAAAACCCTGGAGTTTCATAAGCGTAGATCAATCCTTAGGCGGTTGAACTTTTTGAAAAATTCGCATCGCTTGGTAGCGGTTGGACACATGTAATTTTCGGTAAATATTGCCAACATGTTTTTTCACCGTATCCAGCGAAATATTTTTTTTACCCGAAATATCGCGATACTGCAAACCGTCAGAGAGCATTTCTAAGACTTCTTTTTCTGAACGTGTAAGATTTTCTAGGATTTTTGTTTCTTGATGATCATGAAAATGATCCAAAACGCGTCTTGCGATTCCGAAACTCATCGGCGCTCCTCCATTCATCACTTCTTTGATCGCTTGGATAATCTTCTCCATACTTTCCCCTTTCGCAATATAGCCGCTTGCTCCCGCTTTTAGAGATTTGAAAATACTGTCATCATCCTCCAAACTCGTGCACATCACAAAATGCGTATTTTCCATACTGGGCTTTAGCTGAGCAACGACTTCCGTACCACGAACAAAAGGAAGTTTAATGTCGATAAGAACAACATCAGGTTCAAGATTTTTTAACTCCCTTAATGCATCGTCACCATTGAAAATTTGACCAACACAAAGGAGTTCATCATCAAAGTCAATTATTTTTTTCAGGGCATTGCTGTAGTTTTTTTCATCTTCAACGATCGCCACGTGCGTTTTCATGGGATGGTAAATTAGTTTTATCTAAAATACTGCATCCCAACAACATACACAATAGGATTTTTCCCCTTATTTCACATTTACTTTTTAATAAAAATTAAAACGACCTCGCATAAAAAACAAGTGAATTTTCGTCTAAAAAACTTAATTTTCCTACCTTTGCACCAAGATTGATAAACCGTATGGAAGAGGATAAAAAATCATTAAATTTTATTGAACAAATCATTGAAGATGATCTTAGCAATGGGATGTTGGCTAATGAAATCCGTTTTCGATTTCCGCCAGAGCCTAATGGCTATTTGCATATTGGTCATACCAAAGCTATTTGCATTAACTTCGGGTTAGGACAAAAATATAACGCGCCGGTAAACCTTCGTTTTGACGATACCAATCCAGAAAAAGAAGAACAAGAATTTGTTGATTCTATCAAAAAGGATGTAGAATGGTTAGGTTTCAAATGGGATAAAGAATTGTATGCGTCTGATTATTTTCATCAGTTGTATTCATGGGCAGTTTCGTTAATCAACCAAGGGAAAGCTTATGTTGATGAACAACCTTCGGAAGTGATTACTGAGCAACGTAAAAATCCAACGGAAGACGGTGTAGAATCGCCTTTCCGTAATCGTCCTATCGAAGAATCGTTAGATTTGTTTGAGCGCATGAAAAATGGGGAATTCGAAGAAGGAACCATGTCTTTACGTGCGAAAATTGATATGACCTCTCCTAACATGAACATGAGAGATCCTGTGATGTATCGAATATTGAAAAGACCTCATCACAGAACGGGAACTGAGTGGAAAATCTATCCAATGTACGATTGGGCGCATGGAGAAAGTGATTATCTGGAACAAGTTTCGCACTCGTTATGTTCACTAGAATTTGAGAACCACAGACCGCTTTACAATTGGTATTTGGATCAAGTTTATGATGAAGAACGCGTTCGTCCAAAACAAAGAGAATTTGCAAGGATGAATGTTTCCTATATGATTACGTCTAAGAGAAAACTTCAACGTTTGGTTGCAGAAGGCGTCGTAACAGGTTGGGATGATCCTCGTATGCCTACGATTTCTGGTTTACGAAGAAAAGGGTATACTCCAGCTTCCATCAAAAATTTTATTGAGCGTGTTGGCGTTGCTAAACGTGAAAACTTAATTGACATTCAGCTATTAGAATTCATGGTTCGTGAAGATTTGAATAAGAAATCGAAGCGTGTCATGGTTGTGATGGATCCTGTGAAATTGATTATTGAAAACTATCCTGAAGATCAAGAAGAATGGGTAGAAACGGAAAATAATCCTGAAGATGAAAACGCTGGAAACAGAAAAGTTCCATTTTCTAGAGAAATCTACATCGAAAGAGAAGATTTTAAAGAAGATGCGGATAAAAAGTTCTTCCGTCTAAAATTAGGTGGTGAAGTTCGTTTGAAATCAGCCTACATCATCAAAGCGGAACGTGTTGAAAAAGATGCTGATGGAAATATCACGACGATTTATGCAACATATGATGAATTGAGTAAATCAGGAAGTGGAACGGAAGAAAGTTTACGTAAAGTAAAAGGAACATTGCATTGGGTTTCGGCTAAACATGCCTTACCAACGGAAGTTCGTATCTACGAAAGATTATTTACAGTGGAACAGCCTGATGCTGAAAAGGATACGGATTTCTTAGAATACATTAATCCAGATTCGTTGAAAACGATTACAGCGTACGCTGAACCTGCTCTTAATGAAGTAGAAATTGGAGAACCTTTGCAGTTCCAAAGAATAGGATATTTCACAAAAGATACCGATTCTACGTCGGATCAAGCTGTTTTTAATAGAACGGTTACCTTGAAGGACTCCTACAAGCCTGCTTAGTATTATTTATACCAATAAATAAACAGGGCAGATTTTTTCGCCCTGTTTTTTTTATTTAAAATTTTGAAGTTTATGAGATTAGTAAAAATATACATCGATTCATTCAAAGGTCTTTCAGCAGAGAGCTGGATGCTTGCTATCGTTATGCTTATCAACCGATCCGGTTCTATGGTATTGCCTTTTTTGGGTATTTATATGACCGATCATTTGGGATTTTCGTTGAAAAGCGCAGGATTAGTCTTGAGTTTTTTCGGTGTAGGTTCGGTTGTAGGCTCGTATGTAGGTGGCTTACTTACCGATAAAATTGGTGAGTTTAAAGTACAAACCGTCAGTTTATTTGCTAGTGCTCCCCTATTTTGTTTAATCCCATTGTTCCCTACAGAAGCAGGTTTGGCAACGATAATTTTTATTCAAAGTTGTATTAGTGAAGCGTTTCGACCAGCCAATTCCGTAGCGGTTTCTAAATATGCAAAACCTGAAAATATTACAAGAGCTTTTTCTTTGAACCGAATGGCCATTAATCTTGGTTTTTCTATCGGGCCAGCTTTGGGCGGAATCTTATCTGCAATTTCCTATGATTTCTTATTCTACTCCAACGCTGCTGGAGCTGTTTTGGCGGGTATTACCTACGTTTGGTTTTTCAAAAACAGAACGTATCGAAACCCCGATGCACCAAAAAAACACGTGGTTGCAAAATCAGAATCGCCGTATCGAGATACTAAATTCTTGCTATTTTGCTTGCTGAGTTTGGCTTTTTCTATGTGTTTCTTCCAACTGTTCAGCACGTTGACCATATTCTATAAGAGCGAAGCCGGACTTTCACAACATCAGTTGGGTTATCTTTTAGGATTTAGTGGAATATTGATTGTTTTGCTCGAAATGCTTTTGGTTCAAATTGCAGAAACGAAGTTTAGCGTCGCATTCACCATGTTTTTAGGAACGTTTTTATGTGGAGTTTCCTTCTTTTTATTGGGATTCGGAAGCCAATTATGGTTGCTCTATTTCGCCATGATTTTCCTATGTGTAGGTGAAATTTGGAGTTTACCTTTCATGGCAACAGTAACCGCGATGCGATCTGGCGCGTACAATAAAGGAGCGTATATGGGATTGTTGGGAATTTCGAACTCATTAGCCTTCATCATCACACCGTACCTAGGAACAAGCATTGCGGAGAATTTTGGCTTTAGCAGCTTATGGTTTTCAACAGCTTTATTGCTCGTTATTGCGGCAGTTGGCTATTATATTTTGATCCCAAAAATGTTGGGTTCTAAAAACTAAAATTCAACACAACAAAATCTGCATTTTATAGAAAAGAGTGTTGCAATGGATCAATTCAACCTCTTTTCTTTAGAATATTTTCTAGGATAAATTTGGCATGAATTCGTGAATTTTCAATAAACCAAAGATGCGTATCCAATCCACCACAAACAACTCCTGCCAAATAAATATTTTCAACATTCGTTTCCATCGTTTCTGGATTGTATTGAGGCTTCAAATTATCTCCAACTAAGTTGATTCCCATCGAAGTTAAAAATTCAAAATTCGGAACATAACCCGTCATGGCAAGAACGAAATCATTTTCGATCTCGTGAGTTTCACCATTCGAGTCTTGATAAATCACCGAACGTTCTTTAATTTCAAGTATATTGGCATTAAAATACGCAGCAATGCTTCCCTCCGAAATTCGATTTTCAATATCTGGTTTTACCCAATATTTCACCGAAGATGAAATTTCAGAATTTCGAATAATCATCGTCACCTCAGCTCCTTTTCGATACGTTTCTAAAGCAGCATCCACCGCTGAATTACTCGCACCAATAACCACAATTTTCTGTTGTGCAAATGGATAGGGTTCTTTATAATAATGCTTTACTTTCGGTAAGTTTTCTCCTGGAATATTCAGCTTTTTAGGAATGTCGTAAAACCCAGTTGCTACAACAATATTTTTAGCTAAGTAAACGGATTTCGACGTGGTAACTTTAAAAAGAGAATCTTCTTGTTTTTGAACAAAAACGACTTCTTCGTATAAATTGATCTTTAGATTTCGTTGTCTTGCAATTCCCTGATAATATTCTAAAGCATCCTGCCTTCCAGGTTTAGGAGCTGTTGTAATAAATGGAATTTCGGCAATCTCTAACCGCTCCGCCGTGGAAAAAAACCGCATATACAACGGATAATGATAGAGTGAATTTACAATTGTTCCCTTCTCGATAATCACATACTTCAAGTTATGTTTTTCGGCTTCCAGAGCACAATTGAGTCCAATAGGACCTCCACCAATAATCAGCAAATCTAAAAATTCCATACAACAAATTTAGACATTAAAAACGAGCCTAAAATGGACTTTAATCTCTATTTTTCACCAAAATCCAGCCGCTGAAAATTCGCCCGTCCGGTAGTGTAATTATGTACCAGTACGAAGATGATGGAATTTCTTTACCATTTGATTTTCCGTTCCATGTTATTTCACTTGTTCCAGAACTTTCATACACCAGTTTTTGGTATCGATCAAAAACTTTGATTGTTGAAGGTTTCCCATTAAACACATGCAACCCGGTCATTTTCCAAACATCATTAATACCA
Organism: Bacteroidota bacterium; assembly: GCA_023423715.1. GTDB lineage: Bacteria > Bacteroidota > Bacteroidia > Flavobacteriales > Weeksellaceae > JAFAFC01. The sequence continues at coordinate 18,197 of JAFAFC010000016.1, read as the reverse complement.
TCTCCGTTAGGCGTAATCGTGTTGAAGACTTCAGGAATCACGCCTTCCACAATATTTCCTAAACACGTTTCACCTGTAAATCGAACATAGAAAAACATGTTTCCAAAAGGCAGATTTGGGAAAATATTCGATTGTTGCCAATCAACCCCATTCACAGAATATTCTATTTGTTTGCTTCCCGTTGCAATCACCGTTATCGTTCGATCAACCGCTTTCAATTCTGTAATTACAGGAACTTCTTTATGAATTATTTCAAAAGTTGTTTGATAGGAACAATTTAGATTATTTTTTACGGTGACTGCATATTTTCCAGGTTTTGAAATACCCAATAATTCAGCATTTGTGGAAACTACATTACCATCTGGACCTCGCCAAGAGTAACTTACAATGTTTAAACCAGAAAAATCAGGCTTAACATCGATATGCTCACCTGTTGGACAAATATAAAAATCATTAATCTTGAAAATGGGAGTTGTATTCAACGTAACTTTCACTTCCACCAATTGAGGACACACATTCGGTTTAGAGACCTTTACGTAAATCGTAGATCCTGAATTTGCTTGATACGAATTTGGGTTCGTTATTTTGTTTGTATTTGAATGAACATCTGTAAGACTCGAAAAATACTCAAACTGACCGCCAGTAACTATTTGAGATTCAAATTGTGTTAAATCAATCACCTCCTTACCGTCATTTAATTGATCACAAACCACCAAAGAAAATGGACCTGAATTAGCTAAAATAACTGGCTTATTAGCAACAAAATTAATTGGTGCTACGCTAAAACATCCAGGAATTGACTCGGCACGGAACCAAATGGTTTCATTAATATCATTCAATTCTAAAAACTCGATTCCTTGCAGTCCATTTTTATTGTTGATATCATCCGCTTCTGCTTTTGTTTTGAAGAATGTAAATATAAAATCTGGACTGTAATTGGAAACAATTTGATTGTAATACAAAGTCAAATTAACATCATACTTCCCATTAAGATTGGTGTCACAAACCAATAATTTCTGAAGCGTTGTTTTGGGAGGTAGATAAGTTAACAGTGTAATTTTAGCAACAGAGTAACATTGATGAACAGGATCGTAAAAACGCACCCAAACCTCTTCCATAGAACTCAAAGATTGATAGTTTACGGAAACGGCATTCATCGCATTTCCACTATTTGCATCTACATACGTTTTATAGTACGTAACTTGAAGTTGGTTTAAGCTTAACGTATTTTCGCCTGAATTAAACATTAATGGCAACGCATCAGACAAAGTAAAAGAAACCAACGAACTCGAATCATATGAGCACTTTTTCAAAGTAGCATCGTGAACATAGATTGGTGCTAAAAAATTTTGCTTCAAATCTAAAATCGTAACACTAGCACAATTCTCTCCGACTACAAAACGCGTTTGTACATAAACACGTTGTGAAGTTCCCGCAACAAAAGACGTAGGATTGTAAATCTGATTAGACAGCGAACCCGTCGTTTCGTCGTATCCTAGAAAATAATAAAACTGAGCAGGCTTGTTTTCAAGATAAATCTGGGACTGATACTTTGTAAGATCAATTGGTTCTTGACTATCAGCATTATTATCGCAAATATTTGCAATGATAATTTCTTTAATTGGTAAAACATTCGGAGTAGGAACAAGTTTAACTTGAATTGGAAACACACGTTTACATCCATGTGACGTTATACGAATATAAAGCGTATTGGTTGAAGTAAAATCATAATTTCCTGTTATTTCACCAACATTATTTGCTTCAGAAGTTGCATCTGGGAAAAACTGAATAACCTCATCAGAATAGTTCTGAAGTTTTTGCAAAAACGTTCTGATCATATACGTTTCTTTACCGTCATTCAACACATCGCAAACTTCAAGATTTTGCGTTTTAGGAATCGGATTTAGCAAATAGAAAGTTAACTCTCGTATGGTAAAACATCCAGAATCTTTATCAGTTATTCGGACGAAATACGATTTTCGCACGCGAATTCCATCGTCGGAAATTGTTTGATCTTTTTGAATTTGCAAACGTGCTAAATCCGCAGGGTCTTCGCTACTCGCATCAACAAAATTTGCATAATAACTATAAATTACATTTTGATTTCCTACTAAAAGACTCGGTGCATAGCTTTCCAAATCAACGGTAACATCTTCAGTACCATTAAAGCATAAATAAACATCGGCATTTTTCGCTTTCACACTTTTGAAGGTAACGGTCAAATTAATTTTAGAAATACTAAAACATCCTCCACCATTTTCTACTCGAGCAAAAATGGGATACGTACCACTTGTAATTGTTTTTAATTCGTTAAAACCACCAAAGAAAGCTTCGTCATAGGAACCATAATACTTTATTGTAATTCCTGATTGACTAGAAATTAAGGAATCAATACGTTTAAAATCATATTCCTCTATTTGGTTTTCTAGATCGTCACAAGTCGTAATTGCATAATCAATTGATGAATTCACCACAGGCCCAGGAGAAAAACTAACTTTAATAGGACCTAGAATACTCACACAACTTCCTCTATCGATGCGAACCCAAAATTCGGATGATGGAGAAATATCTGCATTTAAAATAGCATTGCGATTTGCTGAGGCGTCTTCCTTGGTTTTGAAGTACCCAAGTGTCCCAACTAATCCATTAGGAAATAAAATAGAAGTAAAATTTCTTAAATTATAATTCTGCTCAATGCTATCGTTGTTTTGATCGCATATTGGGACAATGTTGGTTGCTAATTCGGCTCCATTATAATTAATTAAAATTTCGGAAATGGTGTAACAATTTGGATCCGCCGTGCTTTCCATCCGAACAAAATATTTAATCGTGTTGTTAACCGTGACATCCGAAGTTAATTCATTTAATTTTGCAGCAGCATCACTTTGACTTGCATAATATGAAAATGAAAAATTTGTAGGATCCTGAGCAGTAACTTTCGTATTAAAATCCTGAAAATGGATCGTTTGAGCACCAACCTCACAAATATTATGAACGTAGTTTGCAGATAAAGGAAATAAAGGATCAATAGTTACCGAAATTGCATCTTTTAAATTCAATGTTGCACCAGAACATAAAGTATAAGTTGCTTCCACTTGATAGGTCGTATTCGCCGTTGGGCAAACTTGTACGGTAGAACCATAACCTATATTTATATTTTCATCATTTTTCCAAGAAATTGAAGAAGGCGAAATTGCGCCTCCACTCGGAGAAAATCGGTATGCTTCATTTGCTGCAGCCCAAATTCCTGTATTTCTGTTTGGTGGATACACGGCTAACGGATTTGATGAATCAGTTCCCGAAAGTCCAATAACCGATTCTTTAAATCTTGATTCAGCACAAGAAACAGGTTTGTCTTTGATAAAAACTTCAATCATATTGCTTCCTTCGTGAAGAACAATTTGTGAGGTCACCGATTCTTGACAAGCTGACAATCGCCCTTTATAAAAATTGATTACGAACTTACGGCATGGGGCATCACCAACAACTTTGTAATAAATTTCGGAATCATCAGCATCGGAAAAAACCAAATCCGACATTCCTGCAAATATCGATTTTAATGGTAGATTTTTATCTGTAAAATTGGGATAAGAAACCTGATCTAATTGGTTTTTCTCAAAGGTAATCAGTCCATTAGAACCAACAACCAATTCGTTATAAACGCTATTAAAATAACAAAATGAAAAAGGAATATTCAGCTTTGCAAAAAACAAATCATCAACATTGGCCTGTAAAGGTGTTCCTTCATTAAAAGCCCCATACGGACTAGTTCCATTAAAAGAAATCGTACTTAAAGCATAAGAACTTGTGCTATATAATGTTGGTAGATTTGCTTTTAAACTAATACATTTCTGTCCCGCCGGTTGCGTAGCACAGGAAAGAGTCGGATTGGGATTATCTTGAAAATCGGTTGCCGTGATTTGCAAGCACGTTTGTGCATACACGATGCTTTGCCAAAACACTAAGACACCAAAAAGTACTCGATAAAAAGTCTTCAAATGGATAAAATTTTGTACAAAAATAACAAAACAATCCCAATCACATTTTGAATTATTATTTCCAGTCGATATCTTCGAAATGACCGATGGAATCGCTAAATTTTTGTAAAAATTTTCGATTCTCAGCCTGCAGTCTTTCGATTCGTTGCATTAAATGATCAATAACTTCAAGTCCCGCGATATTAACATCCAAATCGTAATGCCAAGACGTTAGCTTTTCAAAATAAGCAAGATCGTCGAACAATAAATACTTGATATTATCCTGCATTTGTGGTTTTATCAAACCGGACTCTTCCAATTGATCAAAAAACGAAATCTCAATTTTATAGAGTTTGATGAGTTCTTCTCGTGAAATTTTTTCTTCCATGACTACGAATTTTTAAGCTGTTGGAATAGTTCTTTTTGCCTTTCGGTAAGGTTCGTTGGGATTTTCACTTCGTAGGTCACGAACAAATCACCAAATACGCCTTCTTTTTTGTACACCGGAAATCCTTTCCCTTTTAGACGAACGGTTGTTCCTGATTGCGTTTCGGGCTTCACTTTCAATTTAACGTCGCCGTTAAGCGTTCGCACTTGAACGTCACCTCCTAAAACTGCCGTATATAAATCAACTTCAACTTTAGTTTTCAAATCATCGCCAATGCGTTCGAACTGAGAATCGGGTGCAATGTTGAAGGTTATATACAAATCGCCTTTCGGACCTCCATTGTAACCTGGACTTCCGTGCCCTTTTAGTTTAATTTGTTGACCATCATAAACTCCCGCAGGAACGGTAATTCGTACTTTATTTCCATTCACATCAAATGTTTGCTGATGCGAAGTCGCTGCATCTTGTAAAGTCAAATTCAACTCGCCATGAATATCTTGACCTTTGAATTTCCCAGAAGAACTTCCTCGCGAATTGCGGCCAAAACCGCCGCCTCCACCTCCGAACATATTCTGGAAGAAGTCTGAAAAGTCTGCACCTTCTCCAAAATCAGCACCTGAAAATCCACCTCCGTAACCACTTCCTTGCGATGCTCTTTGTTGCTGTTGCGCTTTTTCATATTCCTCACCATGTTTCCAGTTTTCACCGTATTTATCGTATTTCTCACGATTTTCGGGATTACTAAGAACTTCATTGGCTTCGTTAATCTCTTTAAAACGTTTTTCAGCTTCTTTATCGTTCGGATTGAGGTCTGGATGGTATTTTCGAGCTAATTTTCGGTAGGCTTTCTTCACATCATCTTGCGATGCTGTTTTTGTTAAACCCAATATTTTATAATAATCGATGTACGCCATACTGGTATAATTATGATGAATAAAATTATCGAAAAAAAATCGCGAATCAAAATGAATTCGCGATTTCTATATTAAGATTCTGTCTGCCATTCCAAATCGTGAATTTCTTCTTCCTCGGAAATCGCCAGTTTTGAAAATAAAAAATAACCACTAAGCATTCCTATTGTATTCAGGAAAACATCGTCGATATCGGCAACGCCACGTCCTGTAAAATGCTGTGTTAATTCTATTAAAATAATTCCGCAAATAAAAAGGGGAAGTAAAATCCCAATATTTTTACAATTTTTATGAATCAAACCTAAAAATCCGAAAGGCATGAACACGACAACATTACAAACAATATTTAAGAAAAAATCTTCAAAAGGAACTTTAAAGCTTGTAAAATTGAGAATCATGTGAAAAGGTTTCAACTGCAAATTCCCGATTTCCCCTGCGGTTCTCCCGCATCCAAATAACATCATATATACCAAGCCAAAAAAATACAAAGGCATATACTTCACATACAATTTCTCCAACATATAACCACTTTTTATACTAAATTCTACTTTAGGTTTTTGTTCTATTTCGTTTCTATTTTAAAAAAGTTGATTTTCTACCACTCGCTGTTTTTTCTGATTATGTATTTAATATTACTTTAAAACAAAAAGCCAAAATCTTACCAAAAAAATCAGAAATGTGGTAATTTTTACAGATTTAACAAAAATTTAAAATTATAGACCCTTAACTTTTAGAAATATTTAAGAAATATTCATTTTCCATTTTTGATCATAAACGAATGATTTTCAAAAATTTAAAACAGAAAAGAATTCAAAACCGAGAAGAATCCTATCTTTGAAAAAAAATAGTGTGAAAAATCTGTTTCAAAATTATTCTGGAATCATCTTGCTTTTACTTGGAATTCTTGTTGGAAGCGGCATTGGTTTGTATTGGCCAGAAGCGGTTCCTGCATTGAAACCAATTGGTGATATTTTTCTGAATTTGCTTTTTGTCTCCGTAGTTCCACTCGTATTTTTTGCTGTTGCCCACTCTATTGCGGATGTTGAAAAACAAGGAAAGTTTGGTCGCATCTTATTTAGTATGGCGATTACGTTTTTATCATTTATTGTTATCGCCGCTTGTTATACTATAGTTGTAGTATGGTTATTTCCAACACAAGCTTTAGCTTCCAATGATTTGGTTGATTTAAATTCACCCACAGAAACTCAAAATTGGGGCGACCGAATTGTAAGCTTTTTCACGGTCGGGGAATTCACGCAATTATTTTCTCGCCAAAATATGTTGGCGTTACTCATCTTCGCATTTCTTTTAGGCACGGCGGTTCGACGGTCTGGTGAAAAAGGCGTTTTCTTTAAAAACTTTTTAGATTCTGGCTATGAAGTCATGAAGCAAATTTTATTGCTCGTCATGAAAGCTGCACCAATAGGTTTAGGAGCGTATTTCGCTTTTCAAGTGGCTACCGTAGGACCAGAATTATTTGGATTTTATGCCAAACCTTTAGGCCTGTATTACGCTGCTGGAATCATTTATTTCTTCGTATTTTTTAGCTTATATGCCTTTGTTGCATTTGGAAAAAAAGGCGTTCGCTTATTTTGGAAAAACAATATTTACCCTTCTCTAACGGCGGTAAGTACATGCAGTAGCTTCGCAACGATGCCTATCAATTTGCAAGCGGCTCAGAAAATTGGCATCCCCGACTCCATTGCCAATGTGGTAATTCCTATTGGAACGACACTTCATAAAAACGGATCGTCCATCTCCTCTATTATTAAAATTTATGTAGCGTTTTTAATTATTGGTGAAAATTTTTTCGAACCAAGTAATCTACTTTTAGCCGTAGGAATCACAGTTTTCGTAAGTATTGTCGCTGGCGGAATCCCCAATGGCGGTTATATTGGCGAAATGTTGATGATTTCTGTGTATAGTCTGCCCGCTGAAGCCATTCCTGCGGTGATGATTATCGGAACTTTAGTGGATCCTTTGGCAACGGTACTGAACGCTACGGGAGATACGGTTGCTGCGATGGTGGTTACTCGACTTACTGGTCAAAAATTAAATCCCGAAACGACTTCAGATTCTGTCTAAAGGCGAAATCACATTATTGACAATAGGATCCGTGACTTGCGTATACGTCAACGTTGTGCTGATATTTTCATGGCCGAGCAATTTCTGAATCAACGATATATCCGTTCCCAACTCCAGCAAATGCGTCGCATAAGAATGTCGAAGTCCATGAATTCCTATTTTCTTTTTCACATTAGCCTTCAACAAAGCATTTCGAAAAACCATTTGAGCCGTTCTAATATTCAGTGGTTCACCAGGAATTTTGCCTTCAAAAAGATAAACTTTCGGCAGATATGTTCGATAATAATCGCGTAATTCTTCCAAAATACTTTTGGGCAAATTGACATAGCGATCCTTCTTTCCTTTCCCCCTTTGGATAAGAACTTTCATTGAACCACTGTCGATATCTTCAATTCTAAGATGAACAATCTCACTTACACGTAATCCCAAACCGTAGCAAAGTTTTAGCATCACTAAATGCTTGGGATTGTCAATAGAATTGAACATTTTCTTAATCTCACGAACGTTAAAATACTTCGGTAATTGCTGATGTTTTTTAGGTCGTGGAATATCAAAAAACATTTTTTGCTGATGCAAAACTTTCTCAAAATAGTATTTGATCGCGTTCATCCGACTGTGAATTTGATTCTCCGAAAGTTCCTTTTCCTTCGCACAAAAAAGGAAGTAACTTTGAAGTTTCGAACCTGTCAACTTATACACCGGAAACTCTTTGATCTCGTAAAGCAATTGCGCAAACTCCGCCAAATACGTTCGTATCGTATTTCCCGAAAGCCCCTGTAAAACCAAGTAATTTTGATATTTTATCAATTCTTTTTGATTGATTTCTGCGATTTTGTCTAAAGAGCGTTTTCCGATCCACTTTTCAGGAAGTTGAAGTTTTTCACGATTCTGTTTTGTATCGGCGACATACCATTTCTTTTCGCTCGATGACCATTGTGCAAAAAAATGCTCGCGAAGCATCGCAATTAATGCTTTTTCATTTTTGAAAGCCACCCAAATAATCTCCTTACCCTTAAAAAAATCGGGAGCAGCGTGAAACCAAGAAGCCTCGAAACTAGAATCCAACGACTTCACAATCCTTGTAGTTCGCATTTTGTATAATTTTGGTTATTCGTTTTTTGAATAGAACTAAAGTTAAACAAAATTAGCCTACTGATAGTCAATGTTTTAAAAAATTTTGCAGCATCAATCTATTTCGTATATTTGAGAGTTATGCACAATGCGATTACAACGACAGTGCTTAAATAGAAATCAAATTATTATATTGACTGTCCAACAAAAATTACCCCGAATTAATTTTGTATTTTTACCAAATGGAACAGAAAGAGAAACTGACAATAGAAAAATTAATAGAAGAAGCCCAAATATTCTGCGTTGAACAATCTAAATTTCAACACAAAGAACTTTATGGAGTAACAGACGGTAAAGCTGTAGGAACACTAATTGAGCATAAATTCCAATCTCATCTAAATGACAAATATGAGGTTATAGTTGGTTCTTCTGCAAAGGGAATTGACTTACCTTCTGATGATATTCAGACAGACATTAAGGTAACGTCTATTAAGCAACCGCAATCATCTTGCCCTTTTAAAGATGCTAAACAAAAAATTTTCGGATTAGGTTATAATCTGCTTGTTTTTGTATACGACAAATCAGACGACCCAAAAACACAAACAGCAATTCTAAACTTTGTTAGTTGTTCATTTGTTCACAAAGAACGAACAGCTGATTATACAACAACTTACCGTTTACGTGAGATGGTAAAAGACGGAGCAAACGAAGCTGACATTATTGCTTTTTTACAAGATAAAAATATCCCTGCGGACGAAATCACTTTAGCAAAGGTAGCTGAACAAATTTTAGTAACACCGCCAGAACAAGGTTATTTGACTATTTCAAACGCTTTGCAATGGCGATTACAATATCAAAGAATTGTTGCTTTGACAGACGATATTCCGGGAATTGACAAAATTATAAGCTATAATAATCCAAAATAAAAATATGCAAATATTTGAAGCAAATATTACTGATTCCGTTATAGATTATATGAAATGTAATCTAAAAGGATACGTATGCTTAAAAAAAGCTAATAATTTGCTTTTCAATTCTTTTGGTATTCTTAATTTTTTTGAAACGGAGGAAGAATTAAAAAATTTAATTAATGCGATTTCTGAAAGTTACCATATTATTTCTGAACCTGACAGAACAGAATATGGTGATTTTCAAACTAATCTAAATTTAGCCAATAATGTAGCTGAAATTTTAGCGAATAAAAATAGTTTACCACAAATCATTATTGAGCCAACTTGTGGTAAAGGGAATTTTATATTGGCTTCACTTCAACAATTTAGAAATATAGAAAAAATCTATGGAATAGAGATTTACAAGCCTTATGTTTGGGAATGTAAATTCAATATTATTGACTTCTATTTAAAAAATCCAAAAGAGAATAAACCTGAAATTTCAATAATACACAATAGTGTTTTTGACTATAATTTCAAGCAATTAGCAAAAGAAAATACAGAAAAGGAAATTCTAATAATCGGAAATCCACCTTGGGTTACAAATTCGCAATTGGGAAGTTTAAACTCATCAAATTTACCTAAGAAGCGAAACTTCAAAAACCATAACGGCCTTGATGCAATAACAGGAAAAGGAAACTTTGACATTGCAGAATTCATTACTATAAACCTTATTGAAACCTTTCAAAAAATGAAAGGTCAATTGGCTTTGTTAGTTAAAAATTCAGTGATTAAAAACATCGTTTACGACCAAAGAAACAACAAATTTGGAATTTCAGAAATCAAACGATATTACATTGATTGCAAGAAAGAATTTAATGTTTCGGTTGAGGCTTCCCTATTCATTTGTAAGTTGAATAGCAAACCTGAGTTTGAATGCGAAGAATTGAATTTATATCAACCTAACAATGTCGGAAAGCGATTTGGTTGGATAGAAATGAAGTTTGTTTCGAATATTGATACCTATTTCAACACACAACAAATTGATGGAATTTGCCCTTTTGAATGGAGACAAGGCATAAAGCACGATTGTTCCTCCATAATGGAATTAGACAAAGTGAACGGACATTTTGTAAACAGACTTAAAGATGAAATCAAATTAGAAAATGACTTGGTTTACGGACTTTTAAAAAGTTCAGACTTAAAAAATACTGTCATTTCAGAGTCGAGAAAATATACAATCGTAACACAAAAAAAAGTAGGACAAGAAACCAATTATATCAAATATGATTATCCTAAAACTTATGAATATTTGACAAAACATCAAGATATTTTTAATGGAAGGAAATCGTCTATTTATAATAATAAACCATTATTTTCAATTTTTGGAGTGGGAGATTATTCTTTCAAACCATACAAAGTTGCTATATCTGGACTTTATAAAACTTTTCATTTTACATTAGTTTTACCACAAAATGAAAAACCTTTAATGCTTGATGATACTTGTTATCTTCTTGGTTTTGACAAATTAGAATTTGCAGTTTATACTTTATTGCTACTTAATTCTGAAACGAATGTTCAGTTTTTGCAATCTATTACATTTTCCGATGCAAAAAGAACATTTACAAAAGATGTTTTGATGCGTATTGACCTTTTGAAATTAGCAGAAAATATAGAAATTTCAGAATTACAAATAACACTAAATGAAATAAACGAGTTTTATAACTTTAATCTAACTTTAGATTTATGGGAAGATTATATTAATGAAATGAAACCTATAAAAACTGGACAAATTGAACTATTCTAATTCGCACTGTGCATAACAAGGGTTTTGCAAAAGAGCGGGTTAAGTACAAAATTTAACGTCAGTAATTCTATCACCGCATAAGCCATTTTTATTTCCTTTTTTTGTAATTTAGTAAATAGAAAATGGCTTATGCTACGGTAGTGCTAAAATGAACTTTTGTGCTTTCTTTTCCGCTCCTTCGCAAAGCCCCAAAACGTTATGCACAAGCGTAAAACAACGTCCGTGCTAAAAAGAAACGACAGGAAAACTAACAACAAAAGTAAAATTGAAACCAACTAAAAATATAAAGTCAGAATCAGAACACAAACAAAACGAACAAACCTCTACTAATTTGACTACATTTGTGAACTGAAAATATGGCGAAATTTATACAAAATATAATTGACGAAATAATAGACCAATATTTGTTCGCAGACGAAACAAAACGTCCGTGGATTATTGGTTTTAGCGGTGGAAAAGATTCTACCGTAATGCTACAATTGGTTTGGGAAGCCTTGAAACAAGTCAAAGATTTACACGGAGTTGTAAGTAGAGATATTTATGTCGTTTGCAACGACACAATGGTAGAAAATCCCGTAATTACTGAATATGTTCATCGAGTTTTAGATAAAATCGAACAAGCCGCAGTTGAGCAAGATATTCCTGTACGTGTGATAAAAACCATTCCTCGATTAGAAGATTCTTTTTGGGTAAACCTTATTGGTAAAGGTTATCCTGCACCAAACAACGCTTTCCGTTGGTGTACGGAGCGATTGAAAATCAAACCAACACAACGATTTATTGTTGAACAAGTTGATGAGTTTGGGGAAGCGGTTATTTTGATTGGAACGCGTTCGGCAGAATCTGCAAGTCGCGCCAAATCAATGAAAAAACACGCTATCAAAGGGAAACGACTAACCAAACACCCAACACAACACAATACATTTATGTATGCACCTATCCGACATTTGATGTTGGAAGAAGTTTGGTACATAATTAACACAATGCTATCACCTTGGGGTGCAGATAATAGCGAATTGTTTCAAATTTATTTAGATGCAAGTGCAGACGATTACGAATGTCCGACTGTTGTAACAGATAAAGAACACAAATCTTGTGGACAAAGCCGTTTTGGTTGTTGGACTTGCACAGTTGTGAAACAAGACAAATCAATGTCTGCATTGATTGAAAACGGTTTAACTTGGTTGCAACCGCTTTTAAAATTAAGAAACGAATTGGCAGAAGAACGAAATATTATCGAAAATCGTATGCCACAACGAAGAAACGGAACAGATGCAATAAACGGAATGGGGCCATATTTCCCTTGGTATCGTGCTTCTGTTCTACAAAGATTACTTCAAGCACAAAAAGAAGTACAGAAAGAAAAACCGCATATAGAGTTGATTACAAATCAAGAATTGATTGCGATTCAGACAATTTGGTATCGTGATTTTGTTTTTGACCAAAAGGTTTCGGAAATTTACCACAACGCTTATAAAACAGATTTGGATATGAAAAACCAAAACGAGAAAAAAGAAAAAGAATTGGAATTACTAAAGAAAACTTGTGAGAAAAATCCACAAGATTACGAGCTAATTCAGGAGCTTTTGACATTACAAAAGAACAAATCACTTTTGAATCGCAAACGTGGTTTGAAAGATGATATTGAAACAAGAATTGAAGAATATCTAAAAAAGGAGAAATAAGATGTTCATTAAAGAAATAGAGCTTAATAACTTCCGTATTTACAAAGGAAGCAATAAAATAAATTTGTTGCCACAAGACAACAAAAACATCATTGTTGTAAGTGGTAAAAACGGATTTGGTAAAACGACTTTTCTAATGTCGTTAGTTTGGTGTTTGTATGGTAAACAAATGGAAAAAGTTGATGAACTTTACCAAAAAGAAATTACAGACAAAGGTGGTTACGGAAAATATATTGGGAATAGTTTAAACCGCTTGGCTAATGCCAACGGTGAAACTAAATTCTCGGTTTCAGTAACTTTTACTAACGTGAAAATCCCTGAAATTACTTGTAATGAAATTAAAATTACAAGAACTTACGATATAAAAACAAGCACAAGTGATAAAGTGGAAGTTTTGATAGATGGTTATCAAAACGAATTAATCCAAGATTTAACAACAGACGGAAAACAAGACGGAGAAGAAATATTTATTCGTGATTTTATTTTACCAATAGAAATTGCAAAATTCTTTTTCTTTGATGCTGAAAAAATCGTTTCACTAGCTGAAATCAATTCACCAGAGCAAAGACGACTATTAAGTAAAGCATATACAGAAGTTTTAGGTATCAAAAAGTATGAAGACCTAAAAGACCAACTTGAAATTTTACTTGATGATTACAGGAGAAAATCAGCAAAACCAGAAGAATTAAGAGATTTTAATAACATAAAAACATCGCTTGAAAATAAACAACTTGAAATAGATGAATTTGAAGAAAATATTCAAACTCTAAACCAAGAAAAAGTTGAAAAACAAAGTGAATCTAACGAAATTCAAATGAAGTTAATCCAAGAAGGTAACTTAATGACATTGGAGCAACTAAATGAATTAAAGTCGGAAAAAGAAGGGTTAGAATCTACAATTAACAATCTTCAAGAAGATTTAAAAGACTTGTTTGATTTAATTCCTTTTGGTTTAGCAGGAGAAACTTTAATGGATGTTTCAAGTCAATTAGACAATGAAAAGAAATTTAAAGAGAATAAATTCAAACAAGAAAATGTAGGCGACAAAACAAATTTGATTTTGGACGACCTTGAAGAAGAAAAGAAAAGTTTTAATGGTGTAATATCAACTGATATTCGTAATTTTTACGAAACCCAAATTAAAAATCTGATAAAAAAACACTTCTTTTCAGATGTGCCTGATTTTTCCGAAACACATACAACGTTGCACGATTTTTCAGATGTAGAAACCAATGAATTAAACACTTTGGTAAATACTTTGAAAAATACTTTTAGAGACAAGTTTACAAGTATAAACGATAAATATTCACGTTCTAAAAACGACCTTGATTCTATTCGTAGAAAAATCAATGCAGCGGAGAAAGATACAGAAGACGAATACATTGCAAAATTAAGAGCTGATAAAGAGCGATTAGACCATCGTGTTATCTCAATTGGGAATGATATAGATGATTTACGAGAAAAAATAGGTTCGTTTAAAGCTGAAATGAAAACGCTAAAACAACGTCAGGAAGATTTAAGGAAGAAAATTGATGATTCAAGACGTTATTCAGAAAAAGACAGCATTACTCAAAGACAAATTGAGAATCTAAAGCATTTTATCAAGGAGTTTAAAGATGCAACAAAGAAAAAATTGGAAGAAAATATCTTAAACGAATTGAACGGTTTAATGCACAAAAAAGGGTTTATCAAAAAAGTGGTTGTGGATATTAACCAAGCAGGTGATGATGTTGATATTAACCTTTTCAATGCAAGAAATGAAAAAATTGACAAAGGTTCATTGTCTATGGGAGAACGACAAATGTACGCTTCTGCCCTATTGAAAGCCTTGGTTGATGAATCGGATATTTCATTCCCTGTTTTCATTGATTCTCCAATGCAAAAATTTGATAAAGACCACGCAGAAAATGTAATCAAAGAATTTTATCCAAATGTTTCGGAACAAGTAGTTTTATTTCCATTGATTCATAAAGAATTGACAGAAAGTGAGTTTGAGTTGTTGAAGCCAAATATCAGCAAAGCTTACATTATTCACAATATTAGTACAGATGCTTCAACTTTTGAAGAAGCAACTCCAGAAAATTTAATTAAAAAGTACAACGAATTATACAATGCAGATTAACATCAGAACATCGGAAGCCAATCAGGAAATCGTTAGAAAACTAACGTCAAAATTACCTGTTGGAACAAAAGAAAATGTAATTGCAAGAATTGCATTAGGTTATTCGTTACAAAACGATAAACATTTTTCTTCATCTGAATTTAACGTGTACGATTCCAAAGGAAAAGAATATAAAGACCATATTTTATTTGATGCAAAATATCGAGATTTTTATGTGTCTTTGATTTGCCAACATTATGGAATTTACAAAACAGATGATAATATTCCAAAATACATAAAATTACACATTGACCACGGTTTGGAGTTAATGGATAATTTATTTTCAAGCCAAAACAATTATACTTTTTTTGACTTCTTAACAGAACATTTAGATAAAGGGATTTCATTTTTAGACTTTGTAAAAGTTGATTTAGGAGCAGTCAAAAACAACAATCAAAGCATAGAAAAAACATACTTTGGCGAACCAATTAAAATTTTGGTTGGAAATAAATTAGATGATAAAACAAAAGATATTGTTTTGAATTTTAATGATACAAACCAATACAACAATAATCACATTGCGGTTGCAGGAAGTTCGGGTACAGGAAAAACACAATTTGCATTACAGATTTTAAAGGAAATATCTGAAAAATCAAATCATCACGTAAATTTCATTTACCTAGATTTTAAAGGTTTAAAAGATGATGATTTGAAAGATATGCAACCGTTTTTTGAGAAAACTAAATCTCAATTTATTGATGCACCAAATACGCCTTTTCCTGTAAATCCACTTTCATTTATCGACAGCATCAATGATACAAACAAGAGATTAGGCATAGACAAATTTGTTGATATTATTTGTAAATACTCAAATATCGGCATAAAACAACGTGGTACTTTGAGAGATGCAACTAGTGAAGCATTTATTTTAAAGAAACCCGGAGAATATCCAAGTTTTACAGAAATCAATGAGCAACTTTTAGAAATTGTCGGTGACAAACGAGATACATTAACGGAGATTATTGATGAATTAAGCCGATATAATGTGTTCCAAGAAGATAAAAAGATTAAAAACTTCTTGAATCAAAATGTTTATTTGTCATTGTCAGGCGATTTATCAAATTCTGTTCGTTTTACTTCGTTGTTTTTAATCATCAATTATATTTACAACGTATTTATGAATATGGAAAGCACACCAACCGAAAACGGTTGTCGTGCAATGCGTTATGTGTTGTTAATTGACGAAGCACACGTAATATTTAAAGAGAAAAAGTATCAAGATATTTTAGAGAAAATCTTGCGTGAAATCCGTTCAAAAGGTGTTTCTGTTGTTCTTTTATCGCAAGGAATTGAAGAATTTAATCAGCCGACTTTTGATTTTTCAAGTATGTGCGAAATTTCATTCTTGCTAAACGTTAAAGACAAAAACAACACAAAAGCAATCAACAAATTTTTAGGATTTAGCGATAAAGACGGAACAAAAGCGTACAGAAGCCTTGAAAAAATCCAAAAAGGACAAGCAATATCCAATTTGAAGGAATTTGATAAAGGAGAATTATTTGAAATTAAACAGTTTTATAATCAACCATAAATAACGCCAGTGCATAACAGCAGTTTGGCAAAATGGCGGGTTCAGTGCTAAATTGAACATTTGGTTTTCAAATGAACATTAGTGCTAAATTGAAAGTAAGTGCTTCAAAATCCGCCACTTCGCCAAGCTGCAAAACGTTAGCAGAAATTGCGCACAAACAAGCCACAAATCATTATGAAATGGAATTTTTCAAAAACGATAACAGATAATGAACCCTACTTTATTCAAAATATTAATATTTGGGATCAAAAATGGAATGAAACTGGCGAAAAAATAGTTGTAAGAAATCCACTTTACAATAAAAATTATACTTTTGAAGTTTATGAAATTGAGAATAATGGAAAAAGAATCTTATTTTCAGCTGGCGAATTTTCAAATAATATTTGGGGAATTTATGAGCCTGAAAGTTTAAATCCACAAAACAAAATATCAATGAGAAGAAAATTATTTATTAGTGGAATAGTATTATTATTCTCTTCAATTCTTATGCTAATATTTGGGGCGGGAATGTTTGTTTCGCGAGGTGATTATAGTAGATTTGTAATAAAATTATCCGAATTTTCCTTTATTTTTTGGCTTCCATTTTTAATAATTGGAATTGCATTAATGTTGGTTTCAATATTTTTATCTGGAATTAAAAATGAAACAAAATAATTGCAACTTCTGCTAACATAGTATTGGCAAAATGCGGGGTTAAATATAAAGTAGAAAAAGTGGAAATATTTATCCGCCGCTGCTTTTCATATTGTTTTTTTCTTTAATTTAGACAATCTGAAAAAGCATCGGCTTCACGCAGTCGAAATTGAACTTTTTGTCCAATTTAGCCCGCACTTCGCCAATACTTTTTCCGTTAGCAGAAATTTTACGACCACTACCCTACAATAAATAATTTGCATAATTCAAATAAAAGTAATTACTTTGTAATAACAAAATAATAATTATGGAATTATCTGTTATAAATATTGGAAATTCAAAAGGTATTAGACTTTCCAAAACTGTTCTTGAAAAATATAATATTCAAGATAAGATTGAATTGATTCTTGAAAAAGGATTCATCATTTTAAAACCAAAATCAGAACCAAGAAAAAATTGGGAAAAATCGTTTAAAAAAATGCATGAAAATGGCGATGATAATCTATTAATTGACGATGTATTTGACGACGAAAATTTTGAAGAATGGAATTAATTAATCAATATGAAATTGTTTTGGTCAATCTCGACCCAACTATCGGTAGTGAAATCAATAAAACAAGACCATGCGTGGTTGTTTCTCCAAATGAAATGAATAAATTTTTGAATACTATTGTAGTTGCACCAATTACAAGCACTTCAAAATCTTATCCCACAAGAATAGAAATCTCTGGAAAAACTACAAAAGGTTGGATTGTCATTGACCAAATTAGAACAATTGATCGAAGAAGAATTCTTAAAATATTTGGAAAATTGAGTGAAAAAGAAATTTTAGAGGTTAAAAGTGTGATGAAAGAAACATTTGTAGACTAAAAAAAACTTCTGCTAACATTGTACTGGCAAAATGCAGGGTTAAATATAAAGTAGTAAAAGGTGTAAATCGTCAGCAAAAAGTGGACTGAATTTACGAAATTTTAGTGGAGTGTTTTCAAAAAAAATAATTATTAAATTAGATTATTATGAGAGCACCCAAAAAGTCCACACCAGAGACTTACCTCAAA
>JAFAFC010000009.1 GCA_023423715.1 Bacteroidota bacterium | reverse complement strand
CGCGGTCGCCCGATTCGTTTTGTATTTAAACTAAAATCTTATTTCAAAGACTCTAATAATTTTGCTGAACTTTCCGTTTCTTGACCCGCTGCTTTAGCTAATGAAATCGATTTTTCCGCCCATAGTTTTGCATTGGTTTTGTCTCCTAATTTGCTGTACAAATGAGCAAGAGTGTCCGTATTAGCAAAATTTTCGGAAAGTTTAATCGATTGTAATGCCCAAGTAACTGCTTTTTCCAAAGAAGTTTTGTTGGTTACATTTTCATAAAAATTCCAAGCCGCGCTATTCAATTCATTTGCAGAAGCCTTAGAAAAATCTTGGTAGCTTTCTAAAATTAACTTTTCATACGTTGTGAAGTCCTTCGCTTTCAAAGCACGAGAAGCTTTTGCTTTTGTGATTGCCTTTGCCGCTTCTTCTTTACTCAAAATAGATGCTGTTTCGGTATAAAAAAGAGCTTCGTCAAACGTTTTTGTTTCTTTATTGTATGCCTTGTTAATTGCAGCGTTAACTTTTTGTCCGTTGTAGAAGTTTGTATACGACTTCTCACCAAGTACTTTTGTTAGGGCTTCTTGGTGTTTTCCGAAAGTTTCTAAAGCTTTAGGATTTGCAGATCTTGCAGCCATCATCATAATGTTCACATCCTCTTTCTCCAAATCTAGATTTTGCTTCTTTTTTTCCGTGAAATACGTGTCTAATACTCGTCCTGAGAATGTAGCATCAGAAAACATGGTCATTTCGGCTAACTTTTTTAAGAATACTAAATCTTGTTTTCCATTTTCATATTCTTTTTGCAAAGCACCAATTCTTTTTGAAGGATCCATGGCGTCTTTTGCAAATTGTAGGAAGTCATTTTCTTCAACATAACCTAAAGTTCTGTGAACTTCCTTCCCATCTCCATCAATGAAAAGGTAGGTTGGGTAAGCTGAAACTCCATATTTCTTAGCCAATGCCACTCCTTCACCTTTTTCCATATCGATTTTAGCATTTACAAAATTTCCATTGTAGAAATCGCCAACTGATTTTAAAGGGAAGATATTTTTATCCATTAATTTACAAGGACCACACCAAGAAGCGTAAGCATCAAGAAAAATTAATTTGTTTTCTTTTTTTGCTTTGGCTAAGATATCATTGAAAGTGGTTTTTTCGAACTGAATTCCTTGTCCAAAAGCCATAGCGCTGATGGTAACAAGTGATAGGATTTGTATTGATTTTGTCATTTTGATTTTTTTTCCGCGTAAATGTAATAATAATATGTAACGCATCGTGTTAAAAAAATAAAAAAAGTCAGAATTTCTTCTGACTCTTTGCAAAAATGCTAATATGAATGTAAAATTAGAAATCGTACGTTAATCCAACTTGAACCATTTTGGTATTGTTGAAATTGTTGTTTTTAAAATAATCGCTGAAATCACGTTTCACGAATAAACTCCAACTATTATAACCTAAAGTAACCTGCGCTCCGTATACAAAAGGATTTACATTGTAATCTTCTTTATTTCGGAAATTCATTTGGTCTCCTTTTACAATATTATTTGTTCCCATTCGGACGCCACCATAAACATTCGCACCCAGTTTTAAACCTTTATAATACGGGTGATACGTAATGTCTTCAGCAACTGTTTTTAGTTTTGAAAAGTTGTATTGCAACCCCAGCGGAACCATTATGTATCCTGTTCTTAGCTTAGATTTATCTAAATTTTTCGAGTCTTGAGCAAGGATTGTTTCTCCAGTATTCACTTTTGTGAAGTAATAGTTGTCCTGCATTCTTAGCGTTCTCCAAGAAAAGGCTAGTCCCGAAGTTAATGCCCAAGGGCTGGTTTGTGAAAATTGATAATTAAGTTTAAAGCCTACTTCCAAATTATTAGCAAAACCTTTATGCTGATCTAAAGTCTCTTCATTGCTTTTGTCTAAAATCATGGCGCCGTAAGAAATATAAGTCGTTACGCTTCGAGCGGGTTTATAACGTTTTACAAGTTTATCTTTAAGTTCTTTTTCAGAATTTGCATCCTCATTCAAAAGCGAATAACGTACTTGTTTTGAAACGACATCATCCAAATCAAAACCAAGAGAGGTGATTTTTTCATCAATAGCTGCAGAATATCGATCTGCAATAGCGGCTTTCTGAGCGTTGGCTTCACTTTGTGTAATTGTCCCAGCGTTTAATTTTTCATTAACTGTTGTAATTTCACCTTCCATTTTTGCTTTTTCAGTTTGGATAATGGTGTTGATTTCATTAGCGTAATTTTCGATTTTCTCTTTAACAATCGGACTTACCGAAGTGGATTCCTTTTGCGGAATGTTAATTTTCAAATTAACTTGAGCCTCAACTTGCGCTGCAACAAAGCATAATGCTCCTGCTACAATAATTTTCTTTATCATATCTAAATAATTTAATTTCTAAAAAATGGATTTATTTTTTTTCCAGCTCAATGGTCGCAACGTTGGATCCGTCGCGGGTTTGCTTGATTATGTTTTTGTTTTCTACCGAAAATAAAAGCGCATTTGCGTCGGTATATTTTTTCTTTTGAACGGCTGGTTTTATTTTCGCTGAATCTGTTTTTGCAAGAACGTTTTTGGAAATAGCTTCCTGTTCTTTTTTCAATGCATCAACGTTGATGGTTATTTTAGATGGTGACGTCGTTGCATCTTCTTTCACTACAGTTTGCGTTTCCTTATTCGTTGCTAAAAACTTTGCTGGTTCTTTTTCTTTGGATTCAATTTTTTGAAGGGCAATTGGTGCTGCTGGTTCTTGTGTTGTTTTTTCAACCGAATTTTGAGGTGCAGTGCGAACTTTTGAAGTTTCTTTTTGAGCTATTTTGGGGTCATCCAATTTCGAGTTTAGCAAAAACCAACCCGCTGAAAATAGGAGCACAAAAGATGCTGCAATACCCATCCAATACGTGTTTTTCTTTTTCGTAGGTTCAGTAGCAAGATTTCCTTGCTCAATGGCATCCCAAAGGTTTCGACTTGGGGCGATCTCGCGATTTTCCAAGTGGTTTTTTATTTGGCTTTCGATATTATTGGGCTTCATTTTGTTTTTCTTTTTGGTTGTAGTAGATGGTTTTTAGTTTTTGCTTTGCTCTAAAAAGCTGTGTTTTACTTGCATTAACACTAATTTGGAGCATTTCTGCGATTTCCTGATGCGAATATTCTTCTAAAACATGGAGGTTAAAAACCATTCGATACGCTTCTGGAAGTTCATCTAATAAAGCTTGAACGTCAATGATTTCTTCAACTTCGTAGGATTCTTCGGCTTCAGCAACAAACTCATATTGAGTATCGTCGATGTAAAAGATATTTTTACGAGTTTTTAGAAAATTCAAACATTCATTTACGACAATTCGTCGTGCCCATCCATCAAAATTTCCCTCACTACGATAGGTTTCAATACTCTTGAATATCTTACAAAATGCTTTGATAACACAGTCTTCGGCATGAAAAATATCGTTGATATATGAACGACTGATGCTTAAAAATTTACCAACGTTTTTTTCGTAGTATATTTTCTGAGCAGCCGATTCTTGCCGAACCAGTCGCTTGAGCAAATCCTCATTTTTATTTCCTATTACGATTCCCACAGTTTTGTTTTCTATACTAATAGACACGCTTTCCCCAAAAAGGTTACAGTTTTTCCTAAAAAATTTTAATAAAAGTTGCAATTAATATTTAATCCACTGATAATTAAGTGATTAAATTTCCTATTTAAAGCAACAACGGGCTCCTAAAAGAAGCCCGTTGTTAATTTTATTGGATTGAAATTCCGAATTACCCTAAATATGGATATTTATAGTCTTTTGGAGAAACAAACGTTTCTTTAATTGAACGTACAGAAACCCAACGTAGTAAGTTCATTTTAGAACCAGCTTTATCGTTAGTTCCTGAAGCTCTACCACCACCAAATGGTTGTTGACCAACAACAGCGCCTGTTGGCTTATCGTTGATGTAGAAGTTTCCAGATGCATTTTCTAATGCTTTGTACGCTTCGTCAATTGCATATCTGCATTGTGAGAAGATAGATCCTGTTAATGAATATGGAGACGTTTCATCAACCAATTTCAATGTTTCTGCCCAGTTTTTATCTTCGTAAACATATAAAGTAAGTACAGGTCCGAAGATTTCTTCAACCATACTTTCGTATTGAGGGTTTGTTGTTTTAATTACCGTTGGATGAACAAACCATCCTTTTTTATCATCGCATTTTCCACCAATCACAACCTCTGCATCTTTCGCTTTTTTCGCTCTTTCGATGTAGCCTTTACATTTTTCGAATGAGTTTTTGTCGATAACCGCATTTACAAAGTTCGAAGTATCTTCTGGAGAACCAACTTTAATAGTTTTCATTTGAGCTTCCATAACCGCTTTCACATCGTCCCAAAGAGAAACAGGGATGTAAGCTCTAGAAGCTGCAGAACATTTCTGACCTTGATATTCGAAAGCACCTCTTACCAAAGCAGTGGCTACCGCTTCAACATTCGCACTTGGGTGAACCATTACGAAGTCTTTTCCTCCTGTTTCACCAACAATTCTTGGATACGTTCTGTAGTTATGGATATTATCACCAATCATTTTCCACATTCCTTGGAAAACTCGTGTAGATCCTGTAAAATGCAATCCCGCGAAATCTCTATGAGCTAATACTTTTTCCGCTGTTTCTTTACCATCTGTGAAAATCATGTTGATTACACCATCAGGAAGCCCCGCTTCTCTGAAAACTTCCATTAACACGTGAGCCGAATATACTTGCTTGTCTGAAGGTTTCCAAACAACAACGTTACCCATCATCGCCATACAAGAAGGTAAGTTTCCTGAAATTGCTGTAAAGTTAAATGGAGTTACGGCAAAACAAAAACCTTCAAGCGGTCTGTATTCGACACGATTCCAAATTCCAGCATCAGAAACCGGTTGTTCTGCATACATTTCTGTCATGAATTCTACGTTGAAACGTAGGAAATCAATAAACTCACAAGCTGCATCGATTTCTGCTTGGTGCACATTTTTCGATTGCCCAATCATGGTTGCAGCATTTAATCTATCTCTATAAGGACCAGCAACAAGATCTGCCGCTTTTAAAAAGATAGCAGCTCTTTGTTCCCAACCTAATGCATTCCACTTTTCTTTAGCAGCTAAAGCTGCTTCAATAGCTTGATCTACATGACTCATGTCACCTTCATAGTAAAAACCTAAATCATGCTTATGATCTTGTGGAGATTGTAGTTTTGTTTTCTTTTTTGTTGTTACATCTTTACCACCAATAACCATTGGGATTTCCATTTTCTCTTTCCACATTGTTTTGTAGGTCGAGATTAAACTTTTCACCTCTGGTGTTCCTGGTGCGTACGAATTTACCGGCTCATTTACTGCGAAAGGAACTTGAGAAATTGCTTTAGACATATGATTTACTTTTTTTTGTGTTAGTATTTCTAGAGTTTCAAATTTACGTTATAAAAATGAAAGGATAAAATTAGAATGTATAACATTCTTTTTTTTAATTGCTCTAACTTTATAAAACTAAATGTAAAAAGATGGAATCTAAAAAAAATACCCCTCCAAAAGGCGTACTCATTGCGATAATCCTCTTAATTGTTATGATTATCGGTTATTTCGCATTGTCAGCCATTTTCCCTGATATATTTCAAAAAGAAGCCCTTGGAAAGTAGCTGGAGTAGTATGAAAACCATTTCTTATCATAGGTCAATGTGCAGGTTCTGCTGCTGACCTACCTTTGCCATAGAAAATTTAAAATTTATATACTTATGAAAAAATTACTATCCTTGTTCGCTGTAGTGCTATTTTCTATTTCTACATTCGCTCAAGTAAAAAATTTAGCTTCAGACCCTGCGCATTCTAGAATCCAATTTGTGGTGACGCACTTAGGAATTAATGATATTACAGGAAACTTCAATACAGCAGATTTACAAATTAAGGCTGATGAAAAGAATTTCTTAAACTCATCATTTACTTTTTCGGCAGATATTAATTCAATCGATACGCATATCGAAGCAAGAGATACGCATTTGAAAAGCGCAGATTTCTTTGATGCAGCAAACAATCCAAAAATTGTATTTGTGTCCACATCAATTCAAAAAGGAAAACAAAAAAACTACTACAAACTAAACGGAAATCTTACGATGCATGGGGTTACAAAACCTGCAACTGTGGTTTTAGTTTATAGAGGTTCTACCGTGAATCCAATGAGTAAAGCAAAAACATATTCCTATCAAGTTTTAGGGACTTTAAAAAGATCGGATTACGGCGTTGGACCGAAATTTCCTGAGGCTGTTATTAGTGATTTAGTTCGCATCAAAGGTGATTTTGAGCTTACTGAAAAGTAAAAAATAACTCGATATAAAATGTAAAAGTCCTCAATTGAGGACTTTTTTTATGGTTTTGAATCTTTTTATTATTAAAAAAAAATTGATTTTTAAGGTGTGATTACTTCATTGAAGAATACGGGGGTATCATTCTTGTCGATTCCAATTATAGTTACATCGTACGCTTTTGCATGATCATTATTGTAAAATTTAATTTGGATTGGCGTATTCGAGGTTTTGGTAACAGTTGGATTGAAATATAAAAGTTCTCTTGTGTCATTGGATATTTTTCGATACAAATCTTTTGAATAATCGGGCGCATCGTATGAATAAGGTTCGTTGTAGGCTATAAGCTGTGTTTTATTGTTTCTGTCATTTTTTTTATCAACATTCATTGAGCCCATGTTTCCTTTTCTTAAATACACGGCTATGGCATTTCCAACTAAACCGCCTCCATGGATTATTTTTACCATGGCAATATCACTAATATTAACAGTGTTTAGCGAAGCAGCATCAATAGATATCTCGTCAATATATACGCCCGCTTTTTCTCCTCTCATAAAGGGAACTAAAGTTCCGTTGGGAGCAATCTGGATTGTTAATCCTGCTACACGCCCTTGCAACCATTGCAGGATACTAGAATATGTAACCGCATTTTGATTTTCATTAACGAAATCAAAAACCGTCGAGTTTATATCTCTGAATTGCCCTGAAGATAGTTCGTAATCTAGCTTCTGCTTCAAGTCTTGTTTTTTTGCTTTTATAACGACTTCCGCAATTTGAATTTCATCTTTGTTAATTAATTCTTTATTTCTCTTGTTTATAATTGCATTTGTAATGGCTTCAGAATTTTTTACTTTGGCTGAAGAAAGGACGTAATTCGTTTTTGGTAGCTCTCCTTTGAATTTTGAAGGAGTGATCTGTGATGTAAAATTTAATGTTAAATTATCAGGGACAGATTCTTTGTTATTTTTATTTTCTGGATTAAGATAGTAATAAATGGTTATTGGTCTATTTATAGTAACTTCATTTAAATATATATCTCCGGATAGGTCTGAAGTAAGTTGTAGTAATGAAGAAGCATTCTCATCGTCTGTTTTTAGTATTAAATTAACATCCGTATTTGGAAGCGGTCTACTATTAATGGCTAATCTGCCTTTATACGATAGATATTTTTGAGGTTGAGAAGTACTACCTGTTGTACTACCTGAGAGAATTGAGTTCCAATTAAATCGAGTCCATTTTTCTGAAATCATCAGAGCATCCAAAGCCTTTGGATCTGCATTGGCTGTAAAATATTGATAAGGTGCTTGAATGGGGTTTTTGAAATCTTCCGTAAGCCATAATGCGCTAATAAAGTTTTCATTTTGAGTATTCTTTTCATCTATATTATTGTGGTCACGAACGACAACTGTGTATTCCTTTAAACTTTCATTTGGGAGAATGTTAAAACTATTTATAGATCTCGGCTTTGAACTGAGTCTCATTTCCTTTAATTCGGGTTTACCAATAAAATTACCTTTTGGTTTTATAAAACTTAATCTTTGAGCAACTAAATTGTCTTTATCATCAAAAACGGCGATCTGCAACACTCCGTTATTTTCATCATTCACCTTAGAAGAAATGCTACTTGATATTTCTCTTGAGTTACTATTGAGATTCGCCTGATAAACAAGAGCGTTTCCTACTGTTCCTACTACTTTATAGCCTTTAAGACCTGTAATAGAGTTTGTTCCTTTTATTGTGTAATTAATTCCGTTATCCGTATTCTTAATTGCAATGCTTGTTCCTGATTCTAAAATGGCTGGAAGATTTGTTGTTTGCGTTTCTCCGTTAACATTCTGGACGACAACCTGATAATTATGCCCTTTTTTTGGTGTAAAATTAAAAAGAGCAACATTTTCATCCAAAGCTGTAAAGTTGGTAACCTTTTCATTAGGATTGGCTGAATCAATTAAGTACCCATTCCAATTTTTTGTTATTTGGTTTTCGCTCAGTACACGAACGGCAATATTTGTAGGAACATTATTTATAAGATTTCCGCCTTCAGGACTAGCGCTGACAGACCATGCAGAGGTAGATTCCTTTGTCAATCTTTGCGAAGAAGCTGGATTATAGATTGGAATTGGCTTTATATAGTTAAATTCTTGCGAAAAATTTTCCATCCAAGGAGTGTGAGCTCTGACAAAATAGACATCTTCTTTTAAGTTATTTTTAATTTGTAAACTTCCATCTCCTTCACCATTATTGAGCAAAATAGTTTTTTGATCAATTAAGTTTTTCTCTTTATCATAAAGTTCAACAAACAAAGTTTTTGATAGGTTTGATCGGGAGTATCCCTCAAATACATAAGCCTTGAAACCAATGTTTTCGCCTGAAATATAATGTTGTTTATCGAAAAGTAAATACACTTTTTCTTGGGCATATTTCTCTTCTAAAGTTTTAATCGCATCATTCAATTTGTTTTGCCCTTCAATCTGGACAAAAGATATGATTGTAAAAAAAGTGAATAATAAGGTTGATTTTTTAATCATAGTGTGTTTTTTTATGGTATTTAAATAAGTCAATATTTACATTTAAATATATATATAAAAAATAACTAAAATGATATTTAATCTCTTAAAATCGATACAATCAATTTATTTATAGCAATATTATTGATGGATAGGTATCAAAAATGTTTTTTATTTAGTTATTACTCTCTAACCACCCCAATGTCTTTCAAAATCCATTGTAGCGCAACATCTTTTTTACCAAGATTCTCTTGTAATGTTGGGATGATTTGATGATCTGGAATAACACCTTTTTTAGAGTGTGTAGGTTCAATATCAGGTTGAATTAGCATTAAGCCGATTGGTAAAACGAGTTTCGAGTTTGGAAGCTTTATGGTGTGATACCGTCCTGCGACTGTTCCGTCATTAGCGCCACCTGTTTCTTCACCCACGAGAGTTGCCCTTTTCTCATATTTTAATTTGGAACTCAGTATTGATGAAGCCGAAAAACTACTCCCATTTATTAAAACGTAAACAGTTCCTTGAAATGCGGTTTTTTTTGGTTTTTTCAGCGTGAAAATTGTATTGTTTTTCAGGTAAAAATGGTTATTTCTTTTCTTAACGCTGAGTAAGCTTCCCATATAGTACAACGGATATGTGATTCCCGCAATTGGTTTTGCTATAGTAGGAATTTCAGAAAAATAGTTGGCATGCGTCATAGATGATCTTCGGGTAACTTCAATATCTTTGATAAATTGAAATTCTTCTTTTGCTAAATACGAGTATAGATTATGAATTTCAGATAAAGATCCGCCCAAATTATCGCGAACGTCAAGGATAAGATAGTTGGTTTTATTTTGTTGAAGCCTTGCAAAACTTTCTTTGTAAAACTTGGAAGAAAAAGTTCCTGAAAAAGAATTGATTTTCATGTAGGCAATCGTGCTATCTTTCCCTAAATATTGCATGGATCGGTTATACAACTTCGTTTTTGGGTTGTAATCCAATGTTTTTTTCTGAGGATCCGTTTTCAAAACCGATACTTTTTTAGTTTCCTCTTTCTTTTCTTCTTTCGTTTGAAATTCACGTTTAATATAAAATGAGTGAATTACATTTTGATATTTCGTTTCAAGTTTTACACTATCCAAAAAACCATGTTCTAAGGTGTATAGATCAGGCCAGCGGCGAGCAAGACTGTATTTAGGATAAGTTCTGTTCCAACCATCTCCTGTTATATATTTTCGATAATCGTTTAAGATTGTTTTTGCAGGTACATCTCCAATTTTTAAGATTTCGGTTCCTACCTTAATATTGGCAAATTTCTCGGCATTATTTTTAACGAAAAGTCGGTCTCCATCCACTACATAACCCATACGTGCCAAAAGTCCTTTTTGCAATTCTAATCTTTTGGTTTCTTTTTTTGTGAATCTCTGAAAGGGAGATCTCAAGGCGAGATGTCCTTGGCGGACTTGTGAAATTGCAGGGGCAAGTTTTTGAAATAATTCTGCAGGTGTTAGCGGTTTCTGAATATCATTTTTCACCATTTTAAAAACCGAATCCAAGCTGTCTTTTGTGATGTATCCATACAAATCAGGGTGAAATTTTTGAAGCTGCGTGTACGAATAATCTACGTCCTGATGAAGTTTTTCAACTGAAATCTGGGTTTTCAATTGCTCATTATACTTCGAAACACTTGTACACGAAATACAAATCAGAACGGTGCAAAAGAATAGAAAATATTTCATAATTTTAGTAAGTCCAAAAAGAGTTTATATAGATGAATTAAATTGAAATTTAAAATTCAATAGATATTTCAAATAATAACTATTTTTTCATTGCATCAAAAATACAGTTTTCAGTGAAATGAAACGGCTAGTTTTGTTTCATTCAATATAGATAACATAAAAATCAAACTCATATGAACACAGAAAACGGAGAAGGCAAATGTCCTTTTAATCACGGTGAAACTTCACCACAACCAACTCAAGAAACGAATTCTAATTCAGGAAAATGCCCCGTAATTCATGGTGGACTTACTTCCAACAACGAATCGGTGATGGATTGGTGGCCAAATGCGCTCAATTTGGATATTTTGGCGCAACACGACCAAAAAACAAATCCTTTTGGTGAAGATTTTAATTATGCCGAAGAATTCAAAAAACTGGATTTAGAAGCGGTTAAAAATGATATAAAAACTTTATTAACGGACAGTCAAGATTGGTGGCCAGCTGATTACGGAAACTACGCTGGAATGTTTGTGCGTACGGCTTGGCACATGGCGGGTAGTTACCGTGCAATGGACGGTCGTGGTGGTGCGAACACAGGAAATCAACGTTTTGCACCGTTAAATTCTTGGCCAGATAACGTAAATACGGACAAAGGTCGACGTTTGCTTTGGCCAATTAAAAAGAAATATGGAAATAAAATTTCTTGGGGTGACTTAATTATCCTTGCAGGAACGGTTGCTTATGAAGCTGTTGGTTTGAAAACATTCGGTTATGGCGGTGGTCGTCTAGATATTTGGGCTCCAGAAAAAGATGTTTATTGGGGTTCCGAGAAAAAATGGTTAGACTCTACAAAGCATCGTTATGGCGATGATGAAAACCGTGATACGCTAGAAAATCCTTTGGCAGCGGTACAAATGGGATTAATTTATGTAAATCCTGAAGGTGTGGACGGAAATCCTGATCCAATTAAAACAGGGCAAGACATTCGTGTAACCTTCAAAAGAATGGGAATGGACGATGAGGAAACGGTTGCATTAACGGTTGGTGGTCACACAATTGGAAAATCTCACGGAAACGGAAAAGCCGAGAATTTAGGTCCTGATCCAGAAGGCGCTGATGTAAACGAACAAGGTTTGGGATGGCATAATTCGGTAGGAACTGGAAATCGTGATAACACGATGGTTTCGGGGATTGAAGGCGCTTGGACAACCAATCCGACGCGTTGGGATAACGAATTCCTGACGTTGCTTTTCAAATACGATTGGCAATTGACGAAATCTCCAGCTGGAGCAAATCAATACGAACCAGTTAATATCGCGGAAGAAGATATGCCAGTTGATGCATTCAATCCGAATGTGAAGCGGAATCCAATGATGACGGATGCTGATATGGCGATGAAATTTGATCCTATCTACAGAGAAATTTCTTTAAACTTCTTAAATAATCCAGATAAATTAGCGGACGTTTTCGCAAGAGCTTGGTTCAAGTTGACGCACCGTGATATGGGACCAAAAAATCGTTATTTGGGAGCTGATGTTCCTGCCGAAGATTTGATTTGGCAAGATCCAATTCCAAAAGTTGATTATACTTTAAGCGATTCTGAGATTGCTGATTTAAAACAAACTTTGTTAAATTCTGGACTTTCAAGAACGGAATTAATTAACACGGCTTGGGATTCTGCCAGAACATGGAGAGGTTCTGATTACCGTGGTGGCGCAAATGGGGCGAGAATTAGACTAGAACCTCAAAGAAATTGGGTTGCCAACGAGCCTGAAAGATTGAATAAAGTTTTAGCAAAATTGGAAGAAATTCAGGCTAGATTGGCGAAAAAAGTTTCTATTGCAGATTTAATTGTTTTGGGAGGAACCGCAGCTGTTGAAAAAGCAGCTCAAGAAGCGGGTGTGAACATTACAGTTCCGTTTGCTGCAGGTCGTGGTGATGCAACTCAAGAACAAACCGACATCGAATCTTTTGAATATTTAGAACCACTTTACGACGGTTACCGAAATTTCTTGAAACAAAATTACGATGTTAAAGCCGAAGAATTATTATTAGACAGAACGCAATTAATGGGATTAACAGCTCCAGAAATGGTGGCTTTAATCGGTGGGATGCGCGTTTTGGGAACTAATTATGGGGGGACAAAACATGGCGTTTTCACAGATAGAGAAGGTATTTTAACGAACGATTTCTTCGTGAACTTAACCGACATGAACAACAAATGGATTCCAACAGGAGATGATTTGTACAATATTGTGGATCGCAATTCTGGTTCTACAAAATGGACGGCGACACGTGTGGATTTGGTTTTCGGATCTAATTCAATTTTAAGATCGTACGCTGAAGTTTATGCGCAAGACGACAACAAAGAGAAATTTGCAAAGGATTTCGTTGCTGCTTGGGTTAAAATGATGAATGCAGACAGATATGATTTGAAGTAAAATTTAAAATAATCTAAATACAAAACCTCACAAACTTATTGCTTGTGAGGTTTTTTTTTAATCAGGAAGATCTTGATACTTGATTTCTGAAATCACAGGCATTAATTTTTCAACTGAAATATTAGTTCCATAGATGTCAACGAAATATCGTTCTTTAAACTGCATTTTAATATTGGATTGTACTTGTCCATTTTCGGTCGTTTGTTTCGTTCTTAGGATGTGACCTTTATAAACTTGCGATTTTAGAAAACCATTTTCTAAAATTTTGTTCACGTATTCGGTTTCCATAATCATGGTTGTTTTCATGGTTAAACTAGAAAATTTATCAGAACAGTCGCTAAAACCTATTTTTACAGAAGAATTCCCTTTTTTGTACGAAGCCCATAACACGGTACCTTTGAATTCAGAATTCGGGGTGTGATTTTCGAAAATAACACTAATGGTATCGCGTTTCATACCAAGCATTTCAGTAGGAAAAGCTTGCGCCAAAACACTATCAGGAAGTAATTTGGTTTGAAGCCTTTCTTCATATTTCGCATTGATTTCTTCAGTTGTAAAACGTGCTGACATAGATGCTTTCAAGCTATCTTCTTGTGGCGTTAATTTTTCAACATTTGTAGATTTTTCGCACGAAATTGTGATGATTAAAAGAATTAAAATATAAAAACTCGATTTTTTCATTTTTTTTAGGAATATATGATTTGTTTTTTGCTTTGTATTGGTGAAAAATACAACCTTTCTGAAAATTAGAAGGGTCATTTTTGTAACATTTTTTTAGATCTACTACTAACCAATCAGAAACTCGCTTAATGAGCACGTTGGAAGAGGAATTTGTCGCTAGAATTGAAAAACACAAAGGTGTGATTTTCAAGATTTCCAGGATGTACATGGATCATCCGGACGATCAGCGCGATCTTTTTCAGGAAATAACCTATCAAGTTTGGAAATCGTATTCCAGTTTTGAAGGAAAAAGTGAGTTTTCAACATGGTTATATCGTATCGCATTGAATACTGCCATTGTTTTTTTGAAAAGTGAAAAGCGGAAACGTGATTTAATTCAGAATAATGAATTGGAGAATTTCAACATTAAGTCGGAAGACTACAATTGGGAAGACGAGCAGAAGTTGAAAACGATGTACCAAGCGATTAATCAACTGAATCCGATTGACAAAGCCTTAATTTTCTATTATTTGGAAGACGTTTCGGGTAAAGAAATGGCTGAGCAACTAGGAATTACCGAAGTGAATGCGCGAGTAAAACTGAATCGTGCTAAAGAAAAACTAAAGCAGCTTATTGCTGGTCAAACTAACTAAAACTCCTTTGTGCTATGGACCTTAACGAATTAAAAGACCTTTGGAATAAAGAAGATATAAAAGAAACACCAGAAGTTTCTTTAGAAAAACAAAACGAAATTCATTCGCCTTTGGAGAAAATCCGTAAGAATATGCGAATTGAGTTTTGGTATACCATCTTGTCATACCCGATGTTGGCTGTGATTATTTATTTCTTTGCTCAAGGTATGGAACAATGGAAAATGATCGTTGCACTTTTAGTGATTTCGATGGCGATTGCCATTTATTATTTTATGAAGTTCAATACGTTGTATCAGAAAATCAATACCCAAAAATTTTCAACCTTTCATCAATTATTGAATTTACGATACGAGTTGGTTTTGAATACAGAATTGTATAAATCCTATTATATCAGTTACATTCCGATCATTTTTTGTGCGTATTTTATTATCTACGGTGTTCGAGATGAGACGATGTCGCATTTTATCTTTATAATGTCTATCACGTTAGCTGCGTCAATCTCGATGTACTTTTTAGGAAAGCTTTGGTTGCGAGAATTCTACGGGAAATACATTATTGAAATTTCCGACTTGGTTATGCAGTTAACGGAAGAAAAGGATGATTTTGTCTATGATAGAAAGTCATTACAATCAGAAGTGAAATTTAAACCGTTTATGAAAACTCGAAATTTCTTCGAGCGTAAGTTTGGTAACTCAGGTTTGTGGTACAACTATATTTTCTGGTTTTTCGCAGGATTTATAACACTTGTTGTACTTGCTTTTATTGCAGGCTTTACAATAGGTTACTTGGGAGTGATGATGTCAAATTAGTATTTAATAAAAAAAGCCTCTGTTGAGGCTTTTTTGCTTTGTATCGTATTTTTCGGCTACATACAATCCTTAACGTCGCTTAGCATTAGACGTTGGCTAGATGTATTTGCGGGAACGGCAACATCGTCAGAAGGTCTATAATAAGCGGTTTTCAACGTTTCTGGAACATAAATTCGTACCGTCATATGGCTGTAACCACTTGGTAAATACGAAATCCAAAAGCCGTTTGGATGTAATCCCCAAGTTCCGTATTCGATTTCAGATTTTTCTGTGTTAAATCCAGCAAGCATCGCGTATTTTTCCAGCTCAGAATAGTTGTAGGATGGCGAAGTGAAGAGCTGTCTCATCTTGTTTTCAGCATCAAGAACCAATTGTACCGATTTCGGAAGGCTGTTTTTCACATCAGACATCGTGCTTTGTGGAATGAAATCCAATCCCATTTTACTAAGATTTAGCAAATCTTTCGGTTCTAGTAACTTAGAAGCAGCAAGTTGAAGTTCGGGCCCTAAATTTTTAAAATTAGCTTTCGCAATAATTGCCCAAAGCAAAGCCTGTACATCCGATTGTTTGATTTCAGGATGATTAGACCAATTTTTAACTAGCTTGTCAACAATTTCTTTTTTCGGACCTTTTAATGGAGCGTATAGGTAGCCATCGCCTTTGCTTGGCGCGTGAGTTCCGGCTTTCAAACAAAAGCTTTTAACTTTCAATTCGTAATAGCCAGGTTTTAGTACATATCCTTTTTCCGTGAAGTCGGCGCTGCAAAGACTTGTATATTTTGCATCTTTTCCATAACTAGGATCTTTAATATCGGTTTTATCACAATCTTTGAAATTGGTTGTGATGGCTTCAGAAGTGATAAGGCCTTTGGCATTTGCACCAACGAGATTGGTTGCCTTTTCCGTTGCTTTTTCTTTTAGTTTATCTTTAAGAGCGTTGAGAATTTGGGCGTTACTACTTAAACTTACTAACGTAAATAGTAACAATAGAGCGTATTTTTTCATAAACAAGGATCATTTTATTATTCCAAAAGTACAAATTATTTGATGCGTTCTGTCGTAAAAACTCTGTTTTACAAATAATTAATTTGTTTATTTTTTATGAGGAAAAAGGAGTGTTTCGTACTAATTAACATTTGTTTATCTTTGTCGGATTTTTAATTTAAGTAATAACATTGTTATTCGTTGAATAATGGCATCGGATCAATTTTTGAACCTTAGAAAAAGGAAAGTTATACAGTATTCTCTGTTTATTTGCATTCTGATAATTCAGGTGTTTATTGCTGCTTTTATCATTAGCGAAATAAAAAATCGAAAGGATGTTTCCTTCGTCGAAAATCAGCTAAAAGAGGTTGCTTACCTTGATCAATTCACAAAAAAGTCAAAATCCAATTTTTACGATGTTCAGCGAAATTTTCAAAATTATCTTGCAAGTCGAAATTCGGATGATTTAAATGCCTATTATCAATCTGTTGGAAACTTGACAAAAAGTTTTGACACGCTTAGCTATTTTTCGAATAAAAATCAGAATCTTAAAAAAGCAATTCTTAGCAAAGAACGTGAGTTCCCGAAAACGGAAAAACTTCGTACGATCATTGATTCGGTTACGCAGAATATCGCTAAACCGACGGCTGCGGCTAAAGTTGAAAAGCTACCTACTGTAAAGAAGTATGATTACGAGTACAAAGTCCCTGAGATTAATGTTGAAACGGAAACCTACACCGATACCATCCAAAAAAAGAAGCTTTTCGGGAGGTTGAAAGATGCCATTTCGGGTAAAGAAAATGTGCGTAAAGACAGTACGGTTGTCAAAATGAAGGAAATCGTTGCTGAAAATGCAGAACGTTCTCACAAGATTTTAGATAGTTTGATGACGGCGGCAGATCACCATTATACCAAGCAAATTAAAAATGTACAAGTCACCATTCAGAAAAATGAATTAGCGAAAAATACCCATAATTCGGACGAGTTGCAGATTTTCGAAAAAGTGATTAATTACAGCAATGATTTAATGGATTTTTACGATACCAATATTCATTTAGCGAAATCCAAACTTGAAAATGAGTTGGAAAATCAGCGCGAGAAAAATGATAAACGCCGTTTGAATTTTATTATTGCGGCTTTGGTTTTTATGTTTATCGTGTCCATTTTAATGTTGTATTTTACACGTTT
This sequence comes from Bacteroidota bacterium, assembly GCA_023423715.1. Taxonomy (GTDB): domain Bacteria; phylum Bacteroidota; class Bacteroidia; order Flavobacteriales; family Weeksellaceae; genus JAFAFC01. The sequence continues at coordinate 25,144 of JAFAFC010000009.1, read as the reverse complement.
GGCTTTCTTTTACGAGGAGAAATTGCGTGAAGCAGACCAACTGAATAAAGAAAATTTAAAGTTTAAAAATCGAATTCTTGGGATGTTGAGTCACGAACTTCGTTCACCTTTAAAAATTATCGGAATATTCGCTAATCGAATTACCAAGAAAACGGCTGACGAGGGGATTAAGGAAAATCTTAAAAGCATCAGCTTTACGAGTAATTCTTTGCTTATGCAAGCCAATCAAATCTTAGAATATACCAAGAATCAGGAAGTTGAAAACAAATTGGTTAAAGAAAACTTTAATCTAAAGGATGAGGTTTCGTCAATTTTGAAATCAATTGAACCGTATATTGAAACTCGAAATAATCAATTTTCCATTTCAGAAACGATTAACCCAAGTTTGGTTGTGAATTCGGATCGAACGAAGTTGAATCAACTTTTTATGAATATCATCGGCAACGCAAATAAATTCACAGAAAACGGAAAAATTTCGGTGATTTCTAAAGTGATTCCGGTTGATTCTAAAACCATTTCGCTGGAAACAGAAGTAATCGATACAGGCGCTGGAATTTCAGAAACAGATTTGAAAAGTATTTTCGAACCATATTATCAAGGTGTTTTGTCTAACGACGTTGAAAATTTGGGAGCAGGTTTAGGTTTGAGTTTATGTAAGGAAATTGTAGCTTTGTATGACGGAAATATTTCTGCAAACAGCCAAATAGGGAAGGGCACGACTGTGAAATTTACTCTTCTAATGGACGTAAAAAACTAATTTTTGGAAAAAGCCATCACTTTTTTAATTGCTGACGATCACAGTTTGATGAGGCAAGGCGTTATTTTTCTTATTGAAGATTTGGAAATTAATTGTGAGTTGAATCAAGCCAATTCGTTGCTACAAGTTCAAGAAAAAATTGAAGCGCTTCCTATTGATATTCTGATTACAGATGCGCATTTCCCCGATGGAAACAGTCTTTCCATTATTTCAAAACTGAAAGAATCAAAACCGGATTTAAAAATTTTGGTTTTCAGCGGTTTGGAAGAAGGGACTTATGCTTTGAAGTTTCTAAATGCTGGTGTAAACGGTTTTGTAAGCAAACTTTCAGAAGAAGAGGAAGTGAAAACGGCGATTCAGAAAGTTATTTTTGAAGGTGAGTACCTTTCCGACAAAACCAAATCTTTATTACTGAATTCCATTCGAAACCCTAAATCGACCAATCCAGTTTCTTTGTTATCAGAAAGAGAATTAGAAATTGCAAATCTTTACGCACAAGGTCTTGGAAATTTAGAAATAGCCAATCAACTTGACCTGAAACAAAACACCGTAAGTACCGTTAAAAAAAGAATTTTCGAGAAATTAGAAATCGAAAATCTAGTCGAATTAATCGAGCTTCTAAAATCCAATTCATACTAATCTTATCAATCTCCTTGTCTTTTTGTAGATAAATATCTACAAGAGATTCGATAAATATCGATTTCATTTTCTGTTGTTGAATGGAGAAGCAGGCTATCTTTGTCTTACAAATGATGGGATAGCAATATCCAAAAAACACAAGTTCCATAGGATACAAAAACACAAACGATCTGAAAACACAAATGATGATCTAAAAAAGAAAAGGCTCTCAATTTGAGAGCCTTTTCGATTTGGTATACGTTTGGTTAGATTCCGTTGATAATCGTATCTAATGTCAAACTTGGACGCATTGCTGCGTAAGTTTTGTTTTCATCAGGTCTGTAATAACCATCGATGTTTTGCGCTTTTCCTTGTGCAGCGATCAATTCTTCATTGATTTTAGCTTCGTTTTCTTGCAATGCTTTTGCAATTGGAGCAAACTTCGCCGCGATATCCGCGTCTTTTGTTTGAGCTCCTAAAGCTTCTGCCCAATACATCGCCAAATAGAAGTGAGAACCTCGGTTATCGATTGTTCCAAGCTTTCTTCCTGGAGATTTATCCGTTGCTAAGAATTTCGCATTCGCTTCATCTAAAGCATCCGCTAAAACTTGAGATTTAGGATTGTTCTGTGTTTGTGCTAAATGCTCTAAAGAAGCTTGAAGCGCCAAGAACTCTCCTAAAGAATCCCAACGTAAATAACCTTCTTCTAAGAATTGCTCGATGTGTTTTGGTGCCGAACCTCCTGCTCCCGTTTCGAACAAACCACCACCATTCATTAATGGAACGATGGAAAGCATTTTAGCCGATGTTCCTAATTCCACAATTGGGAAAAGGTCGGTAAGGTAATCTCTCAATACATTTCCAGAAACCGAAATCGTATCTTTTCCTTCTCTAGCTCTTTTCAATGTTTCCGTCATTGCATCTTTAACATCTAAAATTCGGATGTCAAGACCTGCCGTATCGTGATCTGCTAAGTATTTTTCTACTTTTTTGATGATTTCTCTATCGTGTGCTCTTCCTTTATCTAACCAGAAAATTGCAGGAGTATCAGACAATCTTGCTCTGTTAACCGCTAATTTTACCCAATCTTGAATTGGAGCATCTTTCGTTTGACACATTCTGAAAATGTCGCTGTTCTCTACTTTTTGAGAAAGAAGAACGTTTCCTGCTTCATCTTGAACTTCAACCGTTCCGTCCGCTGTCATTTGGAATGTTTTATCGTGCGAACCATATTCTTCCGCTTTTTGAGCCATCAATCCTACGTTTGGAACAGATCCCATCGTTGTTGGATCTAATTTTCCGTTTGCTTTCATATCGTTCACAACCGCTTCATAGAAACCAGAATACGAACGATCTGGAATAATCGCAATCGTATCTTCTTCTGCACCATCTTTGTTCCACATTTTTCCGCCACCACGAACTAAAGCCGCCATAGAAGCATCAACGATAACATCCGATGGAACGTGGAAATTGGTAATTCCTTTATCAGAATTTACCATCGCCAATCTTGGTCCATTTTCAATCGCTGCGTTGATTGCAGTTGTAATTTCTGCTTCTTGAGGTTGACCTTTGATTTTTTCAAATAAATCAGCCAAACCGTTGTTCGGGTTAATATCTAGTGATTTGAAAAGTTCACCATAGTTTGCAAAAACATCTTTGAAGTACGTTTCTACAATCGCACCAAAAATAATTGGATCAGAAACCTTCATCATGGTTGCTTTCAAGTGTGCAGAAAGTAGTACGTTTTTGTCTTTCGCTTCTTGAATTGCGGTTTGCACAAATGCTTTTAAAGCGTTTAGATTCATTACAGAAGAATCAATAACTTCACCCGCTTGTAACGCAGCAAAATCTTTCAAAACTTGTTCAGAACCATCATTTCCTTTGAAAACGATTCTAAATTTTGTTGCATTTTCTAGAGTAGTAGAAGTTTCAGTTCCGTAAAAATCGCCTTCCGTCATGTTTGCAACATCGGTTTTGCTATCCGAAGCCCAATCTCCCATTTTGTGAGGATTTGCTTTTGCGTAATTTTTTACCGCTTTTGGAGCACGTCTGTCCGAGTTTCCTTCACGTAAAACTGGGTTTACAGCAGATCCTAAAACTTTAGCGTATTTTGCTTTAATTGCTTTTTCGTCGTCATTTTTAGGCTCCGCTGGGTAGTTTGGTACGGCAAAACCTTTAGCTTGAAGTTCCGCAATCGCTTCATCCAACTGTGGAACAGAAGCTGAAATGTTCGGAAGCTTAATGATGTTTGCATCAGGTTGCGTTGCCAACTGTCCAAGCTCGCCTAATGCATCAGCAATACGCTGATCTTCTTTTAAAAATTCTGGAAAATTAGCCAAAATTCTTCCTGAAAGAGAAATGTCCGGTACGGCAATTTCGATATCTGCAGAATGGGTAAAGGCTTTTACAATAGGTAAAAACGAGTGCGTTGCCAGCATTGGCGCTTCATCCGTAAGGGTGTAATAGATTTTTGATTTTCCTGACATTATATGATATTTAATTTATATAAATTCTACGTTCTACAAATTTAAGAATAATGATTCAAAAAAGAGCTTGATTTAAGAATAAGGTTGCAATCATTTTTTATCAATAAAACAGATTTATGGCTACCTTTGTTTCGTAATTATGGAAGAGCAATTAAAAAGAGTAAATAAATTTCTAAGCGAGTCGGGATTTTGTTCGCGCCGCGAGGCCGATCGTTTAATCGAAGCTGGGAAAGTAAAAATTAACGGGAAAGTCCCTGAAATGGGAACAAAAGTTGGCCCCAATGACGAAGTTACGGTTGATGGAAAATTAATTACAGAGCCGAAAGAGGATTTTGTTTATATCGCATTAAATAAACCCGTCGGAATTGAATGTACAACCAACCCGAAAGTCAAGAAAAACATCGTGGATTATATGAATTATCCAAAACGAATTTTTCCTGTTGGAAGATTAGATAAAGCTAGCGAAGGTTTGATTATCATGACCAACGATGGCGATATTGTCAATAAAATTCTTCGTGCTCGAAATAATCATGAAAAAGAATATATTGTTACGGTGGACAAGCCAATAACAGAGCGTTTTATTAAGCGAATGGGAAATGGAATTCCGATTTTGGATACTATGACCAATAAATGTGAAGTAGAACAGCTTTCCAAATTTGTGTTCCGAATTATTTTAACACAAGGTTTGAACCGTCAAATTCGAAGAATGTGCGAATATTTGGATTACGAAGTAACCAAGTTAAAACGAATCCGAATTATGAGTATTCAACTTGATGTTCCTTATGGTAAATTCAGGGAATTATCGAAAGCGGAGATGAAAGAACTCAACGATTTGATTGGTGATTCTAGCAAGACGGAAGAAGCGAGTTTATAAATTTTAGCACGAAATTCTGCAACATATTAACAAAGATTTACAAAAGATTTAGGAGTTTTTTCGTGAATCTTTTTTTATTTTTATACAATTAAAAAACAAAGAAAATATGGCAAATATTACATTTAAAGGAAATCCTATCCATACAGTTGGAAATCTCCCAGAAGTAGGTACGCAAGCAAAAGAGTTCACGTTAGTTAATTCGGATTTATCTGAGAAAAAACTATCAGATTATCAAGGGAAAAAAGTTGTTTTGAATATTTTTCCAAGTATTGACACGGGTGTTTGTGCGGCGTCTGCAAGACATTTTAATCAAGATGCAACGTCATTAGAGAATACAGTTGTTGTTAATGTTTCTCGTGATTTACCATTTGCATTGAGTCGTTTTTGCGCTGCAGAAGGTCTTGATAATGTTGATGTACTTTCAGATTTTAGAGGAAGTTTTGGTGAAGATTATGGGGTAACTTTAGAAGATTCGCCACTTCATGGGCTTTTGAGCCGTGCGGTTGTCGTTTTGGACGAGAATGGAAAAGTGGTTTATACAGAGCAAGTTCCAGAAATTGGTCAAGAGCCAAACTACGCAGATGCATTAGCGGCTGTAAAATAGTAGATTACATAAAATTTATAAAAGCATCTTTCCTTTGGGAAGATGCTTTTTTTTGTTTTTTAAACTATTTGAATTAATATAGTGCCTACTTGCTTGAAATTTTTATTTTTGTTTTCAGAAAAACTACAGTTTGAAAAATCTATACGCACATATTCTCTTCGCCTTTATATTTACATTTTTAGGTACCCAATTTTCCTACGCACAAGATTCTAATGTCATCACAGAACTTCGCGAAAAATTTAAAGATGCTAAAGATGAAAAAAGTCGTAATAACCTAAAGGTTGATATGATTAATCAATTTTTAAAAGAAGGTAAAAATGACAGCGCAATTGTTCGCTCATTACAGGTCGCTGACTATTTGAAGAAAAATCAAAAATTTGAAGATGTTGGTCGATTGTATATGACAATAAATACGATATATCTAACATCTGGTGATAAAGTAAATGCCGAAAAATATCGACAAGAGGCGCAAGAGTATTTTAAGATGTCCGACAAATCACCTAGTAATTATTTGTCTTTATTGGCCAAAGCACAGGATTTGGCAGTTAACGGAAAAATAGTTGATGCAGGAGAAGTTTTAGATCAAATCGTAAAGCTTGAAAATGAGAAAAAAGAAAAAGTACCAAGTGGTTATATGTCCAATATTTATCAAATGAGTATTTCTAACTACTATATGCAAAATAGACTTCCAGAAGCATATAAAAGAGCCTTGATGTATTTGGATTATATGAATAAGAATGATAAAGAAAATTCTTATTTACCATTATACTTTATTGGATTTGTACAATATGCTATGAAAAACTACCAGAAGTCTATTGAAGCTTTAGATAAGAGTGTGGCATTATTACCTGCAAGCAATCAGGCTTCTTTGTCTGATATAGATATGATGCGTTCTTCAGCTTACTTAGAATTAAAGAATATTTCCAAAGCTAAAGAATATGCAACAAATGCTTTTAACATCACTAAAAAAGCAGACACTAAACAAGCTTTTCCGAAATTTTATTTATTATTTTCTCAGATTTATCAAAAAGATAAAGACTATAAGCAATCTAGAGACTATGCACAAAAAGCTTACGAATTAGCGCCCGAAAAGGATATGTATCAAGTAAAAGCCCGTGCAAAGCAGCAATTGAATATGTTAAGAGTGGATGAAATTGAAGATGACAAAATTAACTTCGACAATTATGCAGAGAAAAGGGAGAGTTTAAAAAGTGTAAGAAAAGATATTGAAGATACCTATAATTCTATTTTAGCTTCAGAAATTGTTCACAATAAGGAGTACGATCAGCAAACTTGGGAATATTATGCTAAAATAGATGAAATGTTGGGCGATTACGAATCGGCTTTTTCATATTATAAAAAGTATAAAGAAATTGAAAATGAGACTATAAGCGCCGAAAATATTCGTGGTGTTGAAGAGGTTCAATCTGAACGGTCTCTAACGGAACAAAAATTAAAAATCAGATTCGAAGAAGAAACAAAACGGATTCAGCTTCAAAAAGAATTGGAACTAAAAGCTATGCGTTACGAATTTGACAAAAAGCAAGCTGCGGCTAAGACAGAAGAAGAACGTCAAAGATTGTTGTTAGAAGAAGAGCATAAGCGACGTGAAATTAGCATTAAGTACGATGAAGAGCAAAAAGCTGTCGCATTAAAATATGCTCAAGAAAAGAAAGTTGCCAAAGCAGAGCAAGAAAAGAAAGATGCCGAATCGAAAGCCGAACTTTCAAAATCGAAGAATATCCGAAATATGTCTATTGGAGGCGCTGTGACGGCTTTGCTGCTTTTAGGTTTTGCAGGTTGGTCGTACAATCAGAAACGAAAAGACGGAATTAAAATCGCGGCGGAGAAAAAGAAATCCGAAGATTTGTTGTTGAATATTCTTCCGCAAGAAGTAGCGCAAGAGCTTAAGGAAAATGGAAAATCCGATGCGAAATACTACGATGAGGTTTCGGTTTTATTCACCGATTTTGTAAATTTCACAGCGACTTCTGAAAAAATTGGTGTTCAAGAATTATTAGAAGAACTCAACGTTTGCTTTACCGAGTTTGATAACATTATGGGCAGACATGGTTTGGAAAAAATCAAAACCATCGGTGATGCCTATCTTGCGGTGAGCGGACTACCAACTGTAAATAAAGATCACGCTAAAAATGCTATTGCGGCGAGTCAAGAAATTCTAAAATTTATCGAAGAACGTAAAAAAATAAGTCCAAACGCCTTGGATTTGCGTATCGGAATTCATTCTGGACACGTGATTGCGGGAATTGTTGGGGTGAAGAAATTTGCGTACGACATTTGGGGCGACACCGTAAATACAGCGGCGCGAATGGAACAAGCGGGTGAAAAAGGAAAAATCAATATTTCAAAAAATACGTACGAATTGGTAAAAGACGATTTCGTAACCACGTATCGTGGGAAGATTTCTGTAAAAGGAAAAGGCGAGCAGGAAATGTATTTTGTAGAAAAAGCTTAATTTATTTTTTGATTTACAATTTTGGAAAGAACATTCGGATTTTATAGATTTTTTAAAGGAAGTATTATGGTGTTAATGCTTCTTTTTCAGGGTTTTGTTTTTGCACAAAACAATAAAGATAAACCTGAAATTATAGACGGTTCTGTCAATAATGAATGGGCAGCAATGCTGAAAGAAAAGGTTTGGAAGTATAATCCAGATGATCGTCCAGAATATGCAAAGACAGATTTTGATGATAGTTCTTGGAAGTATCTATCGGATGAAGAATCGGATACACTTCCAAAAATATATTGGTTGCGTTACTATTTCAAATTAACACCTTCGATGGCGAGTAAGCCAATTACTCTTGAAGTAAACCAAAACGGCGCATCAGAAATTTATTTAGATGGAAAAAAGTTTGAAACTCTGGGCAAAGTTGACTCTATGAAACCCGTGTATCAAATCAGAAAAATCGTACCTAAGATTATAACGATTTCGGATACGTTAACCCACGTTGTCGCTGTTCGTTTTCAGGAGGTGAACAATGATGAAAAAAGCTCTTTTGTAAATTTCGGGAGTGGTTTTTCCATGTTTTTTAATGATGCGAATGAGCGTGTGGCTGAAAAAATGAAACAAAACAAAAGTTTTTTCTCATTTACCATGCTTATTTCAGGAATCTTCTTGGCATTAGGCTTTATCCATTTATTACTTTTTTTATTTTATCGTAAAGCGATTTACAATTTATATTTTGGGATATACAACCTTTCTATAGCTGTGATGAGCTATTTGGTTGGCTTATTTTATCAAATCGAAGATCCAAATAAAGTTGAGGATTATGTTTTTTGGTTTTATGTAAGTTTTATAGCATTTTGTTTTTCTTTAACTGCATTTGTCAATTCACTTTTTGGTAAAAAAATCCGTCGGTTTTATATATCATCCATTTTTCCTGTTATCGGAATCATTTGTCTCTTGGTTTTTAAAGAAACCAATTGGTCAGGTGTAATTCTCATTTCATATATGGTTTTTGTAGGCTTCGAATCTTTTATTCTAATTGTTCGAGCGATGCTGAGGAAAGAAAAATCCGCTTTTATTGTTGGCGGTGGAATCCTTGTTTTCTTTTCGGTTATAGTTATTTTTATCATAGGTATTATTTTAGGAGGTGGAAATTACAGTGTTCAATCGGGTTTTCTTGGCGTTAATTTCAAGTATGTCCTTTTTTTGATTTTGTTTAGTTTTCCAATTTCGATTTCGGCATATTTAGGATGGCAATTTGCAGCAACCAATACTGGTTTAACTAAACAATTGGTGGAGGTCAATCGTCTTTCAGATTTAACAATACAACAAGAACAAGAAAAGCAAAGTATTCTTCAAAATCAAAATGAAATTCTTGAAAGAAAAGTGGAGGATAGAACGGCAGAATTGCGATTAGAAAGACAAAAATCCGAGAATTTATTATTAAATATTTTGCCGCAAGAAGTCGCAGAAGAGCTTAAAGAAAAGGGAAGTTCAAAGGCACATTATTACGATGAAGTTTCGGTTTTGTTTACCGATTTTGTGAGTTTCACACGAAAATCAGAAGAAATTGGCCCAGAAGCCATGTTGAAGGAATTAAATGAATGTTTTACCGCATTTGATATGATCATGGAAAAACATAATTTAGAGAAAATAAAAACCATTGGCGATGCGTATTTGTCGGTAAGTGGATTGCCACAAGAAGATCCTAGACATGCTCAAAATGCCATTTTAGCTGCTATTGATATTCTTAATTTTATTGAAAATCGAAAAAAAGAAAGTCAGCATGCATTGGATATCAGGATCGGAATTAATTCAGGTTCTTTGATTGCGGGAATTATTGGCGTTAAGAAATTCGCTTACGACATTTGGGGCGATACCGTAAATACGGCGGCGAGAATGGAACAAGCGGGCGAAAAAGGAAAAATCAATATTTCAAAAAATACATACGAATTGGTAAAAGACGACTTCCAAACGATTTATCGCGGAAAGATTTCCGTGAAAGGAAAAGGCGAACAGGAAATGTATTTTGTTGAAGCATAGTATTTAGTCACAATTTCAATTATATTTGACATATGAATTATCAGGAGGTAAAAAACATAATTCTGTCGGAGCTTCAGAACAAGTTGCCGAAACATTTGTCGTATCATAGCGTGTCGCACATCGAGGATGTGATTCAGGCTTCGCGAGAAATCGGTGTTGCCGAAGGTCTTTCGGAGGAAGATTTAGTTTTGCTAGAAACGGCGGCGCTTTTCCACGATACGGGATTCTTGTATGGATCCAAAGATCATGAAGAAAAATCGTGCGAAATCGCCCAGGAATACTTACCAAATCACGGTTATTCTCAAGAAAAAATCGATTTGATAAAAGGAATGATTATGGCGACGAAAATTCCGCAATCTCCAAACAATCATTTTGAAGAAATCCTTGCTGATGCCGATTTGGATTATCTCGGACGTGATGATTTCTTTACCATTGGTGATAAATTGTACGAAGAATTAGCGATGTTTGGGATGATTTCCAGCGAGCGAGATTGGAATCTTCTGCAAGAACGTTTCCTCGAAAATCACCATTATTTTACCAAAACCGCGATCGAAAATCGTGCAGCTAAAAAAGCAGAAAATCTAGCGATCATCAAATCTAAACTATAAAATTACAACCGAACAATGCAGGCAGGAACGCATCAGAATCATCCATTATTTACACTTTCTGATATTATTTATCTTATTTTGGGCGTTTTGTCCGCAAGTTTTGCACTTAAAAGTTTCCTTGTTCCCAACCATTTTTTGGATGGTGGTGTAACAGGAATTTCACTTTTATTTCATGAAGTTCAAGGCTGGAACTTAGGTTTGATTCTTATTTTATTGAACATTCCATTTATCGCTTTGGCGTATTTTAAAGTTTCAAAACATTTTGCGATTCGTTCAGCCTTAACGATTGTTTTAATTGCATTAACACTGCATTTTATACCTTTTCCAGAATTAACGCACGACAAATTATTGGTTGCGATGTTTGGCGGATTTTTCCTCGGAATTGGAATTGGATTATCGATGCGGGGTGGCGGAACATTCGATGGAATGGAAGTTTTAGCTTTGTTGACTTTAAAACGAAGCAGCTTTAGCATCACCGAAATTATTCTGGGGATGAACATCATTATTTTCATCATCGCTGCTTTATTTTTAAAAGTAGAAACGGCTTTGTATGCGATTTTAACTTACGTTATCGCAGGTCAAATGACGAAATATGTGATTGAAGGAATCGAAGCCTACACGGGAGTTACCATTGTTTCCAGCAATCCAGAAGCGGTGAAAAAAGCTTTGGTTTTAACTTTGAATCGTGGAATTACCGTTTACAAAGGCGAAAGAGGTTTTATGAAAGAATCGTTTGAACAAAGTGCGGATGTGGATATTATTTTCACGATTGTGACTAGGTTAGAAGTTCGTAAACTTCGAAATATTGTTCACGAAATAGATCCCAAAGCCTTTATTTTTACATCAACGGTTCGTGAGCCTCAAGGCGGAATTGTCAAAGAAATTATCAAACATTAATTTTTCCAATTTTGAATTCTGAAATCTTTCAAAATACCTACCAACACTTTCTTTTGAGCGAAGAAGATATCAATCAGATTGCTTCGTTTCACAAGAAAAGAACCTTTGCAAAAGATGAACTAATTCTTGCAAAAGATCAGGTTTTAGAATCGTATTATCTTTTGGAAAAAGGCGTAGTTAGGGCGTTTGTAAATGATATGGATAACAATGACATCACCACCGAATTTTTTATTGATGGCGATATTGTGATTATTCCGAGTTCTTTATTCCAGCAAATTCCTTCTCAAGAAAGCTTACAAGCCGTGACGGATTGCGAAGTTTGGGAAATTAAATACGACGATTTTCAGGAAGTTTTTCGTTCCATTCCAGGTTTTGCTGAATGGGGAAGATTGTGGTTTACGTATCAATTATTCACATTGAAACAACGTTCTTTGGACATGATTACAATAAGCGCAACGAGCCGATATTTAAAATTATCCAAAGAAAAACCTCAGATTCTGCAAACGGTTCCGCTAAAATTTATCGCTTCATTTTTAGGAATTACGGACACTTCGCTCAGTAGAATTCGAAAAGAAATCGTCTCTCATAAATAGAATATAAACTTGTCCTAGGACAAGTTTTTTTGTTTTCTGCGAAAACTTGTCTTATGCGAAGTGGATTTGAAAATCAGCTTTCTAACTTTGAGTTATCAATATTCAAAAAAGAAAACATCCTTTGATTTCAATTTAAAGTAGCAATCAAATAAAAAAATATATACTATGAAAATCTTTAAAAATATCTTGTTTATTCTATTCGCATTAGTTTTTATTAATGCAGGTTTAGATAAATTTTTGCATTACATGCCGGTTCCGCCAATGAGTGCAGTGTTGCAAAAAGTTGGCGAAGCAATTGGAACAATAAAATGGATTATTCCATTGGCAGGTTTCATTGAGCTCGTTTCGGGGTTACTTATTATTTTTCCAAAAACGAGAACTCTAGGTGCGTTGATGATTTTTCCTGTTTTAATCGGGATTCTTGTTCATAACGCGACTTTCATGCCTGAAGGATTGGTAATTGCAGGCGTACTTTTCTTAATTGAAATTTGGATTTTAGTTGATAGTAAAGAAAAAATTATGCAGCTTATTGCGTAATTAACACGATAATTTTTGATGTATGAAATTACTTAAAACTTCAGTAAAAATTAGTTCGAATATTGATAAAGTATGGGAAAAATGGACAGCCCCAAATGATATTAAACAATGGAATTTACCGTCGGAAGAATGGACTTGTCCGCGAGCTGAAAATGATGCCGTTACCGGTGGAGTTTTTTTCTATCGTATGGAACGAATTGATGGTAAAGATGGTTTCGATTACAGTGGCGAGTACATCGATGTGAAGCCTAAGAAAAGCCTAGAAATCCTACTCGATGATGGAAGAAAGTCTTGGATTAATTTTGAAACTACTGACGGAGGTGTCGTACTTACTGAAACCTTTGAAGGAGTTGATACAATTCCCGATGATGTACAAGAAGAGTTCTGCAAAGAGGTTTTAGAGAAGTTTAAAACCTATGTAGAATCCGAAAATTAAAATGTTGAATACAAAAAAGAATAAAAATATGCAGATTAGTCAAATTTATGTAAACCTCCCTGTGAAGGATCTTACAAAAACAAGAGCTTTTTGGACGAAGCTGGGATTTGTTATCAATGAACAATTCTCCGATGATAAAGCAATTATGGTTGTATTGAAAGAAGGACAAATCTATGTAATGTTTTTATTAGAAGAGTTCTTTCAAACCTTTACAAACAGACCTGTTGCCAAAGGTGATACAACGCAAACGTTACTTTGTATTGAATTAGCTTCAAAAGAAAGTGTGGATAAAATGATACAAACGGCATTCGAAAATGGCGGCGAATCGTATAACGAAACCAGAGATTACGGATGGATGTACCAACGTTCATTTTCAGATGTTGATGGACATCAATGGGAAGTTATCTATTCGGATATGTCCAAGTTTCCAGGTTAGGAACAAGAATGGAAATTCAGTGCGCTAAACTCCTAACTTTAAACAAAAAGTAAAACTTTAAAACAAAATAGTATGGCAAAATTAAATTCGTACCTCAATTTTGATGGTCAAGCAGAAGAAGCATTCACTTTTTATAAATCCATTTTTGGTGGTGATTTCGTTGGCGGAATCCACAGAATGGGGAATGCTCCAGGAACGGAAAATATTTCCGAAGATTCGAAAAACAGAGTGATGCACATCGCGCTTCCGATTGGTGGCGATCTTTTAATGGCATCGGATATTATCCCAGAATTTGGACAAACTTTAGTCAAAGGAAATCACAATTATATTTCCGTTTTTCCTGATTCGCGAGAAGAAGCCAATACACTATTCAAAGGGCTTTCTGAAGGCGGTGTTATCGAAATGCCTTTGGAAGATCAGTTCTGGGGCGATTATTTTGGATGTTTCCAAGATAAATTCGGCATCGGATGGATGATTAATTATAATGAAGAAAATCTAAAATAAAAAATTAAATACGATGGAAAATACGAAAATAAATCCAGTATGCTGGTTTGAGATCTATGTTCAAGATATGAGCAAAGCTCAAAAGTTTTATGAAGACGTTTTACAGGTTAAAATGATTCAAATGACTGATCCTACGGACGAAAGTATGAAAATGGTGGGCTTCCCAATGGAAGGTGGCGACGAATTTCTTCCTGGCGCTTCTGGGTCGTTGGTTCAGATGCAAGGCGTTCCAAGTGGTGGAAATAGCACGATTGTTTATTTCGCTTGTGATGATTGTTCGGTGGAAGAAAGTAGAGTAGAAGCGGCCGGAGGTAAGGTTTTTAAACCTAAAATGGGTATTGGCGAATTCGGTTTTATGTCGTTGGTTACCGATACTGAAGGAAATATGATTGGACTGCATTCTTTGAAGTAAAACGCTAGTTGAAATAGAATTTTTAAGACACGGACTTATCGTAAATCACGACATTCTGATGAGAATCATCGCGTGATGGAAAGAAAAATTTAGTATCTTTAGTAAAATTTTAGTTATGAATCCGATCAAAATAGACATTACCATTTTAGAACCAGTGAAGAAAGTTTGGGATTATTTTATTGATCCGAAACATATCACCAAATGGAACTTTGCCCACGAAAGTTGGCAGTGCCCGAAAGCAGAAAGTGATTTTAAAGAAGGTGGAAAATTTAGCTACCGTATGGAGGCTAAAGACAAATCCTTTGGTTTTGATTTTTCAGGAAAGTTCGAAGAAATTACGCCTTTTGATAAGATTCAGTATCGATTAGACGACAACCGTAAAGTGGATGTTTTATTTGAAAAAATAGATGAAAATACCACGAAGGTTATTCAGATTTTCGAGCCAGAAACCGAAAATACATTAGAAATGCAGCGTGAAGGTTGGTACAGTATTTTGAATAATTTCCATAAATACGTTGAAAATCACTAACCATTCGTAGATAAATACCAAGCTTGGATGGATTGTCCAAGCTTTTTTTGTAACCGTAAATTGATTTTTATGAATAATGATATATTTCCATGCCTTTGGTTTGATGGGAATGGAAAAGAAGCAGCCGATTTTTACACTACACTTTTTGATGGTAAAATCGATGTTGATACACCAATGGTTCTTAATTTAGACCTTTTCGGTCAACGCGTGATGATCCTTAATGCGGGGCCTCAATTTGTGAAAAATGCGTCGATTTCGTTTATGGTGATTTGCCATTCGAAAGAAGAAATTCACACGTATTGGGATGCGATGTTGGATGGTGGAATCGCGTTAATGCCTTTAGATTCGTATCCTTGGAGCGAGTTGTATGGCTGGATTCGTGATAAATACGGGGTTACATGGCAATTTTACTTTGGTGAAACGCCCGAAAATGCACAGCGCTTCGTCCCGAATTTGATGTTTATGCATGAAAACAACGGCAAAGCAAAAGCAGCAATGGAGTTTTACACGCAGATTTTCCCAAATTCAGAAATTGGTGGTGTTTTAGAATATAAAAACGGTGGTGAAAACAATGGTGAACCAGGAGACCACGTTCAGCATGCGGATTTTAATTTGAGTTCGTATACGTTTTTCTGTATGGATTCGTCGATAAATCATCCATTTGATTTCAACGAAGCGATTTCCATTGTGAAAATGACAGATAACCAAACCGAAACCGATTATTTATGGAACGCGCTTACCGCTGATGGCGGGCGAGAAAGTATGTGCGGTTGGTTGAAGGATAAATACGGGGTGAGTTGGCAGATTGTTCCGAAAAAACTCATTGAGTTGATGAACGATGTTGATCATCCTGAAAAAGTAAATAAAGTAATTCAAGCCATGATGGGCATGCAGAAAATTGATATTGCAAAGATTGAAGCGGCACATCAAGAAGGGTAATTATAAAATTTTAAATCTATGAGAACATTATCTTATGTAACCGATATTAAGGCTACGCCAGAAAAAATTTGGGATATTTTGTGGAATCCAGAAACGTATTCGAAATGGACGCACGCATTTCAACCAGATTGTGTGATGAAATCCGATTGGAAAATCGATGGCGAAACCTATTTCCTCGATAAAACCGAGAAAAACGGAATGATCGCTACAATTTCTAGTTTGAACAAACCGTTTGAAGTTGTTTTTAAGCATTTGGGTATGCTCGAAAATGGAGTTGCTGATCGAAATTCAAAAGCAGTTGTGGATTGGATTGGGCTGCAAGAAAAGTATTTTATTACGCCTTTGGATGGAGGTTTGGTGAAATTACAAATGGAAGTGCAAACTTTTCCTGAATACGAAGAAATGATGGATAAAGGATTTGATTTTGCAATAAAAGAAGTCAAACGTTTAGCCGAACAATAAATGAAATGCCGAGCTTGGAGTTCGGTATTTTTTTTGCTTCCCAAAAGAGCATTTAAAATTTTTTAAAAAAGTTTAAAGTAAATCGGAAATCCAATCGTCTTAGGAGGTATATGGATGCGATTGTACCAATTCACATGTCAGATCTAGAGAAAGAAAACCTGATTTCCAGCGTGGTTTCCCAATACGGAAGCCGGTTAATGTCGTATATTCGTCCGAAGGTGAAATCGTCTCAGGATGCCGAAGATATTATGCAGGAAGTATGGTATCAATTTAGTAATCTCTCCAATATTTCAGAAATTGTGAATGTCGGAAGCTGGCTGTATCGGGTTTCCGCAAATAAAATCACCGATTCGTATCGAAAGAAAAAGTCGGAATCACTGGAGGATTTTATGTATGAAGATGAAGATGGAAGCTTTTCAATAAAGGAAATTTTATTGATGGATACAGCAAATAGTCCTGAACTGAAACTGTTTCAAGATGAATTCTGGCGTACTTTATTTGCAGCTTTAGAAGAGTTGCCAGAAAAACAAAGCTATGTTTTTGTGGAAAACGAAATTAATGACCGTACTTTGCAAGATATTGCCGATGAACAGGGTGAAAACCTAAAAACCATCATCAGCAGAAAGCAATACGCAGTAAAATATTTAAGAAAAAAATTAAGCCGATTGTATCAAGAATTGGCCTATTAATGGAGCATAAAATCATGAAAAAACGTTGTAATAAAGTTTTTTGTTTACTATTCATTATCCCACTCATCGTGTTTGGGTTGTCGGCAATTGTTATGCTTTTGTGGAACGCCGTTGTGCCCGATGTAACTGGATTCAAAAGTATTTCCTATTGGCAAGCGATGGGCTTGATGTTGTTATGCAAAATTCTTTTCGGAGGTTTCCACGGTGGATTTCACAAATGGAAACAAGCCAATGAATCCTGCGGACCAAATCCTGAACAAGATTGTACTTCGCATGAAAAGTTCAAGGAAATGTTCAAATCGAAATACGCTTCAATGTGTAAAAAAAATCAAGACTAATACGATAAAAGCAGTGTAATTAGCACTGCTTTTTTTTATTTTAAGTATTTTTGCATTTCATTAGTCAAAAACAATTTCTTGAAAGATTACTATTATTTTCTAGGCGTAGCTTCGGATGCTTCTGAGGAGGACATTCGTAAGGCGTATAGAAAGTTGAGTGTGAAATACCATCCTGATAAAAACGACGATGATGCTTTTTTTGAAAATCGATTTCGAGAAGTTCAGGAAGCCTACGATACATTGGGCGATTCGGTGAAGAAAAAGGCGTACGATCTTATTTTCAATTCGCAACTATCCAATATGCGTTCGGCGTTACCACCCGTTATCAAATCGTTTCATGTGAATAAAGTTCGTGTTGTAAAAGGTGAAGAAATTATTATTACGTGGAACACGTTGAATGCGGATGTCGTGAAAATTATGCCTTTTGGCTTGATGAAACCTTTCGGAGAAAAACGAATTAAAATAACAGAATTTGTTGACGGAAAATTTCAATTGCTTTTGCAAGCGAATAATTCGTTTCTGAATAAGACAATAGTAAAAGGAATTTCACTAACGGAGATTTCGGAGAGCGAGAAAGCTCAAAACCCGAATGATATTGAAGAAATCTTGAAACCGAAACAATCGATTTCTGAAAAAGAAGACTTAGGCTTCACCAAAAAACTTGTTCCGTTTTTGGTTATTGCTATTTTGGTAGCGTTGGCTATTTACTTTTTTACAAGCTAATTATGCCATTTTCAAGCGTCCTGGACACTTCTTGCAACGCTTTCCTTTCTTAAATTTCTTGCAGCAGTTTTTCTTACCACAATACATTTCTTCTTGGATGCTACTTGCAGGCATTAATGGAGCCACTTTAAAAGGGATGATGTTCGCATTCATGTCGCAAATATATAAATTAATTTAGAATAAATTTAAATAATAATCTTATTTAGAATCGAATTACCAATTGATTGATTTTTAATAGGTTAAATTCTTAATTACTCGATTTGAATACGAATATTTGAAGCTTTTTTAGTTCGCTTTACACGTGAAATAGAGGTTTTTCGAATTTTTGATTTGGAAAATACTGACATTTGTCACGTTTTGTGATTCGCTTAATAATCACTAAATTTACCATTCTATTTTTCGACAAATAAATCTAGTAAAATATATGAATACAACGCAGTTTGTGAATCGTCACATTTCGCTTAATGAAAAGGATAAGCAAGAAATGTTGGCCAAAATTGGGGTGTCTACCATCGAAGAGTTGATCAATCAAACTATTCCTTCAAGCATTCGTTTGGAAAAGGATTTGGACATTTCGGAAGCTTTATCGGAGTTTGAATTGCTTCAACATTCAAAAGACTTAGCTTCTCAAAACAAATTATTTGATAACTACATTGGTTTTGGATATTACGGAACGGTTCTTCCATCGCCAATTCAAAGAAATATTTTCGAAAATCCAGGATGGTACACGGCGTACACACCGTACCAAGCGGAAATTGCTCAAGGAAGATTAGAAGCTTTGTTGAACTACCAAACGGTGGTAACCAACTTATCAGGGTTTCCTTTAGCAAACGCGTCTTTGTTGGATGAAGGAACAGCGGCTGCAGAAGCAATGCACATGTTCTTTGAAAGTAGAACGAAAGAGCAAAAGAAAGGTGAAGCAACGAAATTCTTCATTTCAGATTTAGTATATCCTCAAACAATTGCGGTTCTTAAAACCAAAGCAGACGGTTTAGGAATTGACGTGATTGTTGGAAATCACCAAGAACATCAGTTTAACGATTCGTATTTCGGGGCATTATTGCAATATCCTGGGAAAAACGGAATCGTAATCGATTATACGGAGCTTATTCAAACTATGAAAGATGTGAATATGCAAGTAGCGATGGCTTGTGATATTTTATCATTAGTGCGTCTAAAATCTCCAGCTTCTATGGGAGCGGATTGTGCGGTAGGAACTACGCAACGTTTCGGTATTCCGATGGGTTACGGTGGTCCTCACGCAGCGTATTTTGCTTGTAAAGACGAATACAAGAGAGATATTCCAGGAAGAATTATTGGAGTTTCTCAAGATGCGTACGGAAAAAGAGCGTTACGTATGGCGCTTCAAACGCGTGAACAGCACATTAAGCGTGAAAAAGCAACATCAAATATTTGTACAGCTCAGGTTTTATTATCAGTAATGGCTGGGATGTACGCTGTTTATCACGGTCCTGATGGATTGAGATTTATTGCAGATCAAATTCACTACAAAGCAAATGCATTAAGACAAGCTTTGAAAGTATTTGGATATGATGTTGTTGATGAACCGGTTTTTGATACCGTGAAAATTAGAATTCACGAGAACGATAAAGCGAATTTACAACGAATTCTTCAAGATCAGAAAATCAACTTGAACTATTTCTCAGAAGGTATTGTTTCCATTTCAATTGATGAAACTTCTACATTAGAGAAAATTCAAAAATTAGTGGATGCTTTAGCAAGTAACTTGCAGAAACAAGCATTTAAAATTGAGTTGAAAGAAGAATATTCTATTCCTACTTCGTTATTAAGAACAGATGATATTTTGTCTGATGAGGTATTCAACAAATACCACACGGAAACAGAATTGATGCGATATATCAAAGGATTGGAACGAAAAGACCTTTCTTTGGTTCACTCCATGATTTCGTTAGGTTCTTGTACGATGAAATTGAACGCAGCAGCAGAAATGTTGCCACTTTCTTGGGCAGAATGGGGAGGTTTACACCCGTTTGTTCCTTTAGCACAAGCAAAAGGATATCAAACCATGATTCAAAGTTTGGAACAAGATTTAGCAGAAATTACAGGTTTTGCAAAAACATCACTTCAACCAAATTCAGGTGCTCAAGGAGAATACGCTGGTTTAATGGTGATTCGTGAGTACCACAAATCAAGAGGAGATCATCATAGAAATATCGCTTTAATTCCGCAATCTGCGCACGGAACGAATCCTGCATCAGCAGTTATGGCAGGGATGAAAGTTGTTGTTGTTAAGAATTTAGAAAACGGAGAAATCGATTTCGAAGATTTGAAAGCAAAAGCAGAGCAACATTCAGAAAACCTTGCAGCAGTAATGATTACGTATCCTTCAACATACGGATTTTTTGATGCGAACATTAAAGAAATCACGAAGTTGATTCACGATCATGGTGGTCAAGTCTATATGGATGGAGCAAACATGAACGCGCAGGTAGGATTTACAAGTCCAGGAAATATCGGTGCCGACGTTTGTCACCTAAACTTACATAAAACATTTGCGATTCCTCACGGTGGTGGTGGTCCAGGAGTTGGTCCTATTTGTGTTGCGGCGCATTTAGCACCTTTCTTGCCTAGCAACCCGAATATTAAAATTGGGGGTAAAGATTCTATCGATGCCATTTCTTCAGCGCCTTACGGTTCTGGATTGGTATTGAATATTTCATACGCCTACATCAAAATGTTGGGAACTCCAGGTTTGAAAAAAGCGACGGAACATGCAATTTTGAATGCGAATTACTTGAAAGAAGTATTGGCGGAGCATTTCCCAATTTTATACGCAAACGAAATCGGAAGAGTAGCTCACGAATGTATCGTGGATTTCCGTCAGTTCAAGTCTTTAGGAATTGAAGTAGCTGATGTTGCGAAGCGTTTAATGGATTACGGTTTCCACGCACCAACGGTTTCTTTCCCAGTGGCAGGAACGTTGATGATTGAGCCAACGGAATCTGAAAGTAAAGCTGAAATCGATCGTTTTGCTTCGGCATTAATCAGCATCAAACATGAAATTGATGAGATTGCAAATGGTGAAGCGGATGCTGAAAATAACGTATTGAAAAATGCACCTCACACAGAACAAGTGGTAATTTCGGATTCTTGGGACAAGCCGTACAGCAGAGAAAAAGCGGCATATCCATTGGATTGGGTGCGTCACAACAAGTTCTTCGCATCGGTTTCTCGTGTAGATGAAGCCTATGGAGACAGAAACTTAGTTTGTACATGTGCACCAATTGAAAGTTATATGTAATTCATTTTTCAATCGAATAATTTAAATACAGACAGCAGCAAATTTAGTTTTGCTGCTGTTTTTTTAGGTTTAAATAGTATCTTTCAATCACTAATTTCAGGAATGGCAAAGTCAACAATTTCTTTGGATAAAATTTATCGAGATCCTTTGTTTTGGAGTGTTCTAATGCTCAATCTTTTTGTCATTTACAAATACGGAACGAGCATTGATTACTTATACAATCTCGCTGTCATTCAAATAATACAAACGTTTTCTTTGCTTGTTGCACATTATTTTTTGCTTCGAAATACACCGATCACGTATCTAAAGAAAAAATACCGATTGAATAGAACCCGTAAGAAAACCGATAAAAATAAAAAAGAATACGGTTCTTATATTGAAAAAGACGAATCTGGTGATTCTATTACGGCGACTTTGTTTTTAATCATGGCTTGTTTTATTTCCGTGTTTATGGCTTGCGCTTTTTATGTGCTTAATTTGTGGAAAAATGAAGGTGTTTTTGTATTTCAATGGTCGGATTTGGCCTCCTCCGTTTGGGCGGTAGCGAACGGAATTATGTATTATCGAGACAATAAAAAGCGATTAATCTATTCCAATACCCATGTGTCGAATCTTGTTGCTGTTCCGCTTTTCAAATTTCTAATTCCATTAATCGCGATGTTTTCAGGCTATTTTTTGATGATGAAAGTCGTAGGTGATATCGTCAGTTTTGTCCTTTCCAATCCTAAATATAGAGAACAAAACGAAAGCGACGACTTGAAGAATATCAAATAAAATTAAGTTCTAATATCTTATTTTCTATTTTGAATCTCACTTAAAATTTGTTCCATTCTTTTAATTTGATTCTGCTCAATTTCAATCATTTTTTGCTGTTGTAGTATAATCAAGTGATCGAGTTTTTCATGTAAGGAGCGGATTTCGAATTCACTTTTCAGATTAATCATGTAATCCTTTTTGGCTCTTTGACGGTCTTTTTCCTCTTGACGATTTTGGCTCATCATAATAATTGGAGCTTGAATTGCTGCAATGCAGGAAAGGAAAAGATTCAATAAGATAAAGGGATAGGGATCAAAACCTTTGTCTTTAAAAACGTAAACATTGAGAATAATCCAAGCGGCGAGTAACGTTGAAAAAATGATAATAAATTTCCAGCTTCCCCCGAAACTAGCAACTTTATCCGCTAAACGAGCACCAAAACCTTCCTTTTTCAAAACATCATCCGTTTCGTCATCCAATTTTCCGCTCAAGATCGTTTTTTGCGAAATTGATTGAATGACTTCTTTTTCATCTTCCGAAAGTTCGCCCAATTCTTCGGTAAGAATTGAGGAAAGATATTCGTTTCTAAGAATGTTAATCTCGGAAACTGGAAGTTGAGATTCAACGGTGTATTCGGGATGTTTTTGTTTGATAAAATCAAAAAAATGCTGACTCAAATTAGCAAGATTTACTTTGGGTTCATCACTGCGATTGTTTGCGCTCTGATTGTTTTTTATAGTTTCCATAACGAAGTGGCTAGAAATTCTTTTATAAATATAAAAATAGCGTAATTTTGAAAATCTATGGATATAAATACACTTTTTACCAATAAAAGAACCGGAAATCATTCTGCAACGGCAGCTTCGAGAACCGATTTTCAACGCGATTACGACCGAATTATCTTTTCATCGGCTTTTAGAAGACTTCAGAACAAAACACAAGTTTTTCCTTTGCCAGGAAGTGTTTTTGTGCACAATCGGTTGACGCATTCTTTGGAAGTTTCTTCTGTTGGTCGTAGTTTAGGAAGTGCTATTGGGGAATTTATTGTCGATTCTCAAAAATCTAATTTAGCTACAGCCTCGCAAGAATTTTATTTACATCATCTGAAAGAAGTGGTTGCGGCTGCTTGTTTATGCCATGATATTGGGAATCCTGCTTTTGGACATTCCGGAGAAGACGCAATTGCTTCATTTTTCGAAAGAAATGAATCTGATTTGAAATCCAAATTCAACGAAAAAGAATGGGCAGATTTGCTCAATTTTGAAGGAAATGCCAATGCGATGCGAGTTTTAACGCATCAGCAAAAAGGAAAAGATCAGGGTGGTGCGCAATTAACGTATTCAACTTTGGCGAGTATTGCAAAATATCCGTGTGAAGCCGTAGCAAAGAAAAAAGGTGTTTTGCATCGTAAGAAATTTGGGTTTTTCCAAAATGAAAAAGAAACGTTTTTGGACATTGCGAAAGAAACGGGAATGATTCAAGAAAGTAAAGATCCGGTGATTTTTAAACGAAACCCGTTTGTTTGGCTGGTGGAAGCTGCAGACGATATTTGCTACAATATTATCGATATGGAAGATGCCCATCGTTTGGGAATTGTATCGACTTCCGATTGTGAGAATTTGTTTTTTGATTTGATTCGTTCTGTGGATTCTTCCACCGAAAGGGTAGAGCGAAAATTACCGAGTTTAACGAACAAAAATGAGCGTATTTCGTATTTGAGAGCGAAAGTGATTAATTCCTTAATTGTAAAAGCCATCGAGTTGTATCAATCCAATTTTGATGCGATTTTACATGGTGAATTAGATCAAGCGCTGCTTTCGATGTATCAAAAAGAAAATCCATCACTTCAAGAAATCGAAAGTTTTTCGATTGCAAAAATCTACAATCATAAAGCGGTTGTTGAGATTGAAAATGCAGGGTATAACGTCATGTATGAACTTTTAAACCATTTTGTATTTCCAGTTTTAAAAGAATCAAGTGAAATAAAATCGTATGATAAAATGGCTTTGAAGCTACTTCCAGAACAGTTCGTTTACGCTGATGGAAGTTCGTACCAAAAGGTTTTAGGTGTTCTTGATTTTGTTTCGGGGATGACGGATAATTACGCAACCGATATTTATCGAAAAATCAAAGGAATTGATATTGGAATGACCATGTAAAATCGTATCTTACCCATTGAAAATGTTAAAATATAAATTATGATTTTTTTAGGACCTATTATTTTTTTCGGCCTTATTTTACTTTTTGCTTCGTTTTTCGTTGTAAAACAAGAGACTGCAGCTATTGTTGAGCGTTTTGGGAAATTCCATTCCGTTCGTCATTCGGGATTGCATCTTAAAATTCCGATCATCGACCAAATTTCTAAAAGATTGAATTTGAGAATTCAACAATTGGATGTGATGATTGATACCAAAACCTTGGACAACGTATTTATCAAGATGAAAGTTTCGGTACAGTATCAAGTAATTCGTACACAAGTTGGTGATGCTTATTATCGTTTGGAAAATCCTGAAAATCAGATTACATCATTCGTTTTTGACGTGGTTAGAGCGGAAGTTCCAAAATTGAAATTGGATGACGTTTTTGTGCGTAAAGATGATATTGCAGTAGCCGTAAAAGGAGAACTTCAAGAAGCGATGAACTCGTATGGTTATGATATTGTAAAGGCGTTGGTAACGGATATTGATCCAGATGAGCAAGTGAAACATGCGATGAACAGAATTAACGCAGCTGAACGTGAAAAAACAGCAGCTGAATACGAATCTGAAGCACAAAGAATCCGTATTGTTGCGGTTGCAAAAGCAGAAGCGGAATCTAAAAAACTTCAAGGTCAAGGTATCGCAGATCAAAGACGTGAGATTGCGCGTGGTTTGGAAGAATCTGTGAAAATGCTAAACGCGGCCAATATCAATGCGCAAGAAGCTTCAGCATTAATCGTTGTTACGCAGCATTATGATACATTAAATTCAATTGGAGCAAACAACAGAAGTAATTTGGTTTTATTACCGAATTCGCCAACAGCAGCAAGTTCTATGTTGAATGACTTAGTGGTTTCTATGTCGGCAACTCAGAAAATGGAAGAAACATTGAGAAATCAAAAATAGATTGATTTCTTTGTTGGAATAAATTTCGGGGGGGGGGGGGGGGGGGGGG
>JAFAFC010000027.1 GCA_023423715.1 Bacteroidota bacterium | reverse complement strand
GCATTTGCAGGAGCCGACTTTTTTTGTGTTAAAGACATTTTAAATTTAATGTTAACATAAATGTTTATTGATATTTTCATATTTGCTATTTTTTTTAGAAAAGTGTTATAGTTTTAACTATTAAGTGATAAAATAATTGCAAGTTATGTGTTAAAAAATAAAAATAATAAACTATTGTGTATGTTAAAACATTTTAACATATTTGCCGCAACAATCAAAATGTGTTTAATATGAATGTAAAATTTAAAGTATTAACTGCTGGGGCTGTGTTCTTTATTGGACAAAGTCTTTCAGCGCAAAAGACAGATACAGCTTCTACTGAAAGGCAGATTGAGGAAGTTGTTGTTGTTGGTTATGGTACTCAGAAGAAAACGGATGTTACGTCTTCGGTTACAACTGTGAAAGGAGATGCAATTGCAGATCTTAACACACCGTCATTCGAATCGCAATTGGCGGGTCGAGCTTCGGGGGTTCAAGTTGTAAATAACTCTGGGGTTATTGGTAGTGCGCCTGTTGTTAGAATTCGTGGGGTGAACTCCATTTCTTCAGGAACGAGTCCGCTATATGTAATTGACGGTATGCCGATGATTTCTGGTGATACAGGAGGTGGTTACGCTGGAGCGAACGCTTTGGGGGATATTAACCCTGAAGATATTGAAACGATGACGGTTCTAAAAGATGGTGCTGCAACAGCGATCTACGGATCTAGAGCTGCAAATGGTGTTATCTTGATTACAACTAAGAAAGGAAGAGGTGGTAGATTTACAGTGAACTACAACAATCAGTTTAGTGTTGCAGAGCCTGTAAAAACATTTGACCTTTTAGGAACTAAAGACTTTTTGGTTATTGCTAACGAAAAAGCTGCTAAAGCAAATGCAGTTTGGGCAAAAGGAAGTCAATATGATACAGATTGGCAAGATGCGGTTCTAAGAACGGCTTCTCAGCAAGATCACTTTGTGTCTTTTTCTGGAGGCTTAGGACAAGGTAACTATTATGCGTCTTTGGGTTATACATACCAAGAAGGTATTATTAGACCAAACGCAATGCAGAGATTTACAACTAAATTGAATGCTGATCAAAAAGTTACAGATTGGTTTAAAATTTCAGCAAACTTAGCGTATTCAGAAACTAATTATCAAGGTTTAAATAATGGAGTAAACTCCATTTCAGGAGCGATGTTTAGTGCAGTTAGACAATTGCCGAACACGCCAATCTACGATCCGAGTTCTCCAACGGGGTATAATATTTATACAAACCCAACAGGAACAGTAAGTAGAGTTGGGCAATGGGAAAATAACATTCCAATTACCAGTGACCTTACGAATATTGCATATATCGTAAATCATAACTCGTATACTTCGGACCTAACAAGATTCTTAGGTAGCGTTTCTGGAGACGTGAAAATTACATCTTGGTTAGACTACAAATTGCAAGCAGGTATGGAGAGATCTGTAACTACTGGTTTGCAGTATTGGAATAAAGTACATGGAGATGGGTTTTCAAGAAAAGGACTTATTGAGAATAACTATTTGAATAGACTGAATTGGAATATTCAAAATATTTTGAACTTCCAAAAGAGTTTCGATAGACATAATGTAAATGTTGTTTTGGTTAATGAATACCAAAAGAAAACGATGAGATATTTCTTTGGAGGAGGTCAAGGTTTATCGGATGATTTCTTTGGAGGAGGTTTAATTTCAGGATCGTACGCAGTACAAACGTCTGGAGGGTCTCGCGCTGAAAACGGAATTATGTCCTATGCAGCTAGATTAAACTATAACTTCTCGGATAAATATTTTATCTCAGGAACGATCAGAAGAGATGGTTTGTCATCACTACCTGAAGCAAACAAATGGGGTACATTCCCTGGAGCATCTATTGGATGGACAGTTTCTAACGAAGACTTTTTGAAAGACAGTAAAGTAATTTCTGAATTGAAATTAAGAGCGTCTTACGGTAAAGTGGGTAATAGCGAAATTGGAGATTATCCATATTTAGGACTATACGGAAACTATAAGTATGCAGATACCAACGGTATCGGTTTCGCTCAAGCAGGAAACGATCAGTTGAAGTGGGAGACGAATATTAAATATAACTACGGTGCAGATTTAGGCTTCTTTAATAGAAGATTAACATTGTCAGCAGATTATTTCATCAACAAGAATAATGGATTAATCTTGGCGGTTCCAGTTTCTCCATCACTTGGGGTTCCTAATAACTCAATCAATATGAACATTGGGGATATGGAGAACAAAGGTTTTGAATTTACTGTTGGAGCTGATATCATTAAGAAAGACGGATTTAGCTGGAATGTTAATGGTAACCTATCATTAATCGATAATAAGGTATTGGCTTTAGTTGGAGGAAATGATATTAAACCGGTAATCAATAACCAATCTGCTTATTTAATTAGAGAAGGTGAATCTCTTCGTTCTTTATTTGGATTTCAATATTGGGGAGTAAACAAAGCGAATGGTAACCCAGTTTATTATAAGGCTGATGGTTCATTAGTACAAGGAAACGTTGCAAACCAAAGCTATTATGCATTCGATCCTTCTAATCCAGGAGTTTTGGGAGCGTCTTCATCTTTAACTGAGGCAGATAAGAGGATTTTAGGAAACTCTTTACCTACTTATTTTGGTGCTATAAACTCAACTTGGAAATATAATAACTTCGACTTGTCTGTTATGGCAAGATTCAGTGGAGGAAACAAGATTTTCAACGTTTCGAGAAGAGAGCAGTTAACGATGGACTTCTACAATAACGGTACAGAAATTTTGGGCAGATGGCAAAGTGCGGATAAGCCAGGTGATGGTATTACGCCAATGCTTTGGGCAAACAGAGGTTCATTTATCAACTTAGAAGGACAAGCGACATCTCGTTTTGTTGAAAAAGGTGATTTTGTGAAAATTGACAATATTACATTAGGTTACTCTTTTGATAAAGATTTGATTAGTACTATTAAGTTGAGTAAATTAAGAGTTTACGCAGTAGTGCAGAATGCATTTATCTTTACAAAATACAAAGGTTTAGATCCGGAATTGGATAACTGGGGTATGGATTACAACACTGTTCCACGTCAACGTACTGTGTCTATTGGTCTTAACGCATCATTTTAATTATTTACAACATGAAAAAATTTAATATAACAATAAAAGCATTGCTTTTTTCGGCTATTGCAGCAACTTTTTCTTATAGTTGTTCAGAAGAAAATGTGATTGATTTAGAGCCGTACAATCAGTTAAGTGAAAATTCAGCATTCTCTACTCCTTCTGCAGTTACTTTATCATTAAATGGTATGTACCAAGCTGCTCAATTAGGTTGGTATGATGGAGCGCCAAGAGGATATCCTTTTGGAGCGGCATACTTCCAACAAAATGATATGAGAGGAGAAGATATGGTAAATACAGCAGCTTTCTACGCATATACTTATACATCAACTTGGGATGCTTCGGGTACGGCAAATAATATTCATTATTGGTTAGATTCGTATCGATTAATCAACAGAGCAAACTTGGTTATTGAAGGTGTAACTAGAGCTGTAGAAAATAATGTAATTACGAAAGATATCGGTGACGATTATATCGGTCAAGCACTATTCTTTAGAGCGATGACGCATTTAGAATTACTAAAACATTTTTCAAGACCATACAACCATACAGCAGATGCATCTCATATGGGTGTTGTGTATCGTACGAAAGGAAGTTCTTCTCCAGCAACAATTGAAGAAAATTCAAAATTGGGAAGAACAAGTGTGGCTGAAAACTACAAGCAGATTATTGATGATTTGAATCAAGCGGAAGCTATGATTAAATCTAAAGGTCAACGTGGTTCTGTTAAAGAAGGTATCGTATATGCAACTAAAGAAGCAGTTATTTCCATTAAAACAAGAGTTTATTTGAACATGAGAAGATGGAATGATGTAATTACTGAAGCTAATAAGCTTAACGGATTATATACATTAACAGCTTCTCCAAATGGACCATTTGCTGGGAATTATGCAAATACAGAAAGTGTTTTCTCATTAGAAAACTCTGCGACAAATAACCCGGATGTTAATGCGGCTTTAGCTTCTCAGTATTTGGGAAGACAGCTTATCGCAATTAGCCCAATTATTTGGAATGACCCAAAGTGGTTGAAAGATGATAAGAGAAGAACGATGGATGAGATGGTTAAAAAATCAGGAACCGCTTTGTATACTTTTAAATATAAGGATACATCAACAAGGTCTGATGCTTCACCAATTATCCGTTATGCAGAAATTCTTTTAAACAGAGCAGAAGCAAAAGCAAGAGTTGGAGACGCAACCTACTTGGCTGACTTGAATGCGGTTAGAAATAGATCATTGGCTAATCCTGCAACTCAGGCATATACTGCATTTGCTACTCCGAAAGAAGCTGTGCAAGCAATTCTTAAAGAAAAGAGAATTGAATTTTTGGCAGAGGGTATACGTTGGGGTGATATTCACCGTTTGCAAAAAGATGATTTGGCGCAAGTGGATGGTATTCCAGCTAAATACATCAGTGGAGCGTCTCCAAAAGAGGCGGATTATGTTATAGGAACTCCTTACGTAATTAAACCAACGGATCTTCAACAGATTCCTTATTCTAGTGATAAGTTCCTTTGGCCAATACCAACAAGAGAGACCTCAGCAAACCCTGTGCTGGCTGGTCAACAAAATCCTGGATATTAATTCCACATTCATATCAAATTAAAAAGGGCTACCATATGGTGGCTCTTTTTGTTGTTCTATATTGAAATGTTAAATTTTTATTCCTTAAAAAAGCATTGTAAAATTATATTTTCACTATAAAAAAATAAAAATTGATAAAAAAAAGCTGATGAAAGTCAGTTTTTTGGATAATTATTAGTTGGGTATTAAGGTAATTTAACAAAATGTTAAAAATATCATTAATCAATATTGGCTGAAAATGCGTAAAATTTTACAAATAATTAAAAATTACACACTATATATTCGTTAAAATTATCGAATTTATAAATTTTAGCGAATAGTATTAATTTATTTGTGTATGTTAATTTTTTTTAACATTTTTGTCAAAACTAAAACAAATAGTGTTGATATGAATGTAAATTTAAAGGTGCTTAGTGTTGGAGCATTGTTCTTCTTAGGGCAGGGTCTTGTACTCGCTCAAACGAAAAAGACGGATACGGCAGATGTGAAAAACATTGAGGAGGT
Organism: Bacteroidota bacterium; assembly: GCA_023423715.1. Classification (GTDB taxonomy): domain Bacteria; phylum Bacteroidota; class Bacteroidia; order Flavobacteriales; family Weeksellaceae; genus JAFAFC01. The sequence goes on along the minus strand of JAFAFC010000027.1, from coordinate 36,451 downwards.
AGTCGTTGTTGCTTATGGTAAGCAAAAGAAAGAAACTTTTGTTGGTTCAACTGTATCTCTAAACTCAGAACAGATTGCAGATCGTGCAAATGCCAATGTAACTAAAGCTTTAGATGGTATTGGTGCGGGGGTGCAAATTGCGACTTCAAGTGGTCAGCCAGGAAGTGGGATTAGTGTAAGGATTAGAGGGCTTTCTTCAATTCAGCTTTCCAACTCGCCGCTATACATCGTGGATGGGGCTGTTTATACAGGGGGATTAAGTGATCTAGATCCTTCGGATATTGCAACGATGACTGTGTTGAAAGATGCAGCTTCTACATCATTGTATGGTGCTTCTGCAGCGAATGGTGTTGTAATGATTACAACCAAAAGTGGTAGAAAAGGTCGTTCAAAGTTTGAGTTTTCTGCTTCTACAGGTTTTGTAGATAGAGCTTATAAGGAGTATGAGAAGCTAAATACAGGACAGTATTACGAAGCGCAATGGAGAGCTTTGTATAATGGGTATTTAGTTCCATCTGCAACGAACCCGAATCCGACACCTGCAGCAGCAAGTACGTATGCGTCTAATCAGTTGATTCCAACTTTATTGAACAACGTATATAATGTGCCGAATAATCAAGTTGTAATCGATGGTGTATTAAATCCGAACGCTAGCTTACTTTTCAATGACTTTGATTGGAATAAGTATGTTCAAAGAGTTGGGATGGTTCAAAAATACAACATCAATTATGGTGGTGGAGATGATAGAACGACGTATTATGCTTCCATGGGATATAATAAAGAGGAAGGATATGTAATTAGATCTGAAATGGAGCGTTACAACATGCGTGTGGATGTAAATAGTAAGGTGACTAATTGGTTAAAGCTAGGTGGTAATATTTCCGGAAGTAGAGTATCTACTTTGAATGCGGATAGTGGTGGTGGTTCATCATATATCAACCCGTTCTATATTGGTCGTACAATGGCTCCAATTTATTCGCCATATTATTATGATGCAAATGGGCAGAGGGTAAAAGATGTTAATGGTAATTATATTTACGACGGTCTTATCACGAGAGGGAGAATTAACGGTTCTGGAAGAAACGTTATTCAAGAGACCTTGCTTAATCAAAATACGACGAAAAGAGATGTAATTAACGCAAGAATCAACGGTGAAGTGAACTTAACAAAGGATTTGAAATTTATTTCGAATTTGACTTATGATGTTCAAAATTACCGTTATAAGAACTATCGTAACCCAATCGTAGGTGATGGGGCTCCAGCTGGAGATTTATATGTGGATGCAAACCGTTATCAGACAGTTACCTTCAACCAGATCTTAAATTATTCTAAGAAACTTGGAGTACACTCTTTAGAAGCGATTGCTGGACATGAATCTTTCAATTATTTGTCTGAAGAAATGGGGACGTCGAGAAAGGGCCAGATTATGAATGGTATTTATGAGATTATCAATTTCAATACTATTAATGGTTCTTCTGGTAGTTCTTCTGTATTGGCAAAAGAATCGTACTTCGGACGTGTGAATTATGATTATAGCAATAAATATATCCTTTCGGGATCTATTAGAAGAGACGCGTCTTCAAGATTTGATCCAAATAACAATGTGGGTATCTTCTGGTCTGTTGGAGCGGGATGGAATATTGCAAACGAAAACTTTATGCAAAACTCTATTTTCAATCAATTGAAATTGAGAGCTTCATACGGTGAAGTAGGTAATGATGGAGGTATTGACTCGAGTCCAGGATATAATGCGGATTTGAATTTATATTCATTAGGATGGAATAATGCTGCAGAAAATGGAGTTTTAATCAGTCAAATTGGAAATCCAGAATTGAAGTGGGAGTCGAATCAGCAATTTGATGTTGGTTTGGATTTCGGTCTATGGAGTAACAGGATTTCAGGTTCATTAGAGTATTATAAGCGTACGACTTCAGATATGATCTTCTATGTTCCTATTATGCAATCAGCTGGTATTTCTGGTATTTATATGAATAATGGAGATTCTCAAAATGAAGGATACGAAGCGACAATGAATTTTGGTATTGTTAAAAACAAGAACTTTACTTGGAATTTATCAGCGAACATCTCATCATACAAAAATAAAATGACGAAGATGCCTCCAACTCAGCAAGTTCAAACTAGTGGAAACTATAGATTGGAAGTTGGTAAATCGTTTTATGATTATTGGTTGAGACAGTATTATGGTGTAGATCCATCTGATGGTTCAGCATTGTATATCCAAGATCCAACTGCAACGGATGATGCGAATACAAGAACGATTGATGGGGTTAAGATGAATATCAACCCATCAAAAGCGATGTATGCTTACTCTGGGTCTTCGTTGCCAAAGGCGTACGGAAGTATTACAAATAATTTTGATTTCAAAGGTTTTTACCTAGATGCATTGGTAACTTACCAATGGGGTGGAAAAGTATATGATGGTAACTATGCGACGTTAATGTCTGCTAATCCAAATGGAAATGCTGCGCATATTGATATGTTAAATGCTTGGCAAAAACCAGGGGATATCACGAATGTACCTAAGCTTACTACGGTAAACACGAGTTTCGCGACTGCTGCTTCAACTCGTTGGTTGAGAAGTTCAGATTACGTTAGCTTGAGAAGTGTAACTGTTGGATATAAGTTTAATGGTGATATCATCAAGGATTTAGGAATGACTGGATTAAGAATGTATGTGAGTGGAGAAAACTTATGGGCTAAAACAGCGATCCAAGGTTTAGAGCCAGCACAATCATTTGGAGGTGGTACATCATACAGATATATTCCTTCAAGAATTATCACAGTTGGTTTAAATGCTTCTTTTTAAAAATTAATACAATGAAAATTAGAAATACAATTATTAAAACATCATTAGCGTGCTTGTCGCTTGTAGCGGTGCAGTCGTGTAATAATGATTTCTTAGATACAACGCCTACGACTTCTGTGGGTGAGCAAACGATCTATTCAAGTGGTGAAAACCTATTAACAGCGATTAATGGTATGCACCGTAGGGCTAATACTGGACGTTATTATAATCAGGGTACCTATGGTATTTCTGGACATATGATTACTATGGAGGCTATGGCTGATGATGTGGTTTGGCCGCATCAGGGTAATGGTTGGTATGTTAGTGAGCAACGTTGGACAGGTGTTGTTAATGAGGCGTCTACTCAGGTGGCATTTCCATGGGAGTTTTGGTATCAATTAATTAAGAATGCTAACGCGATTATAAAGTTCGGACCAGCTGCAGGTGGGGATCAAACGAAAAAAGAGCAGGCATTAGGTGAGGCATATGCGTATAGAGCGCATGGGATGTTCCAAATGGTTCAAGTATATGGTAGTAGATATATTAAAGGTGGAGGGAATACACAGCCAGGTGTTGTGATTCGTTTGGATCCTAATGATATTTCACCACTAGGGCGTTCTTCAGTTGAAGAGGTGTATGCTCAAATTTGGAGCGACTTAGCTGAGGCTGAAAAATATTTAAAAGGTAAAACTAAATTAAATGCTTCTCACTTTAATTATAATACAGTAAAAGGAATTCAGGCTAGAGTAGCTTTAACTCAAGGAGATTGGGCAAAAGCATCTGCAGCGGCAGCTGAAGCTAAAAATGGTTATGCGTTGATGACAAATGCGCAATATAAGTCAGGTTTCAATAATAGTGACAACTCAGAGTGGATTTGGGGAACAAAAAGCCAGGAAGATCAGTCTGAAGCGTTTGCAATGTTTCATTCGTATATGGCTAGAAATGCCTTATCTACAAACGTAAGACAGGCTCCTAAAACGATGAACAAAGCGTTGTACGAAGCTTTCCCTGCGACTGATGTAAGAAAACAATTAGTTGATCCTACTGGGGAACATACAGGTTATGTTTTTCCGGCAGCTGGATACTCTAAGTTCCCATATACAACAATGAAATTCCTTATTGCAGGAGCTGCTCAAGGTTTAGTTGCTGCGGATACACCGTACATGAGGTCTGCAGAAATGTACCTTACTGAAGCAGAAGCATTGGCTAGACAAGGTAAAGATGCTGAAGCAAGAACGGTATTCGCTTTGCTAGAAAAGAATAGAAACCCTTCTTATGTAACGACAACTGCTTCTGGAGATGCATTGTTGCAAGAGATTCTTTTGAGTAGAAGAATTGAGCTTTGGGGTGAAGGTTTTAGATTTTTTGATTTGAAGAGAATGAATCTTCCTTTAGATAGAACTAAAGCTGGAAATTATGTTACTTCTGTAATTAACAACTTGTATAAAGTTGATGCAAATGATAATCGATGGAACTGGTTAATTCCAAGACAGGAAATTAATACGAATCCAGAAGTTAAACAAAATCCTTTATAATTAATTTCTTAATTAATATCATTTTAGATTAAACGAAAACCCTCTTTTGAGGGTTTTTTTTCGTTTTAATTTCAATATTTAAGAAAATTTAAAATATCAACAGTTCTATTGTAAATCGACACCTATTGATGCTGTGTATTAAGATTGCGATTTCAATAGATGATTTCGTAAATCAAGGTTATTATTCGTATTGTTTTAAGAGAAAAATTGATGAAACGGTCATTAAAATAAAGTAATAATATTGAATTCGTAATAATAATATTAAAAATACGATTTTTATATATTTTCAAATAAGAGCTGTTTTGTTGAGGTTTTGACAATAAAAACATTGTTTAAATGCGTATAATGGTGTTTTTTTTAGCTTCAAAGTGAAGATTTAACATTATTATTTTGCTAATTAATTTGGCTGTATTAATAAAAATTAACATATTTGCACGAGTTTAACTAAAAAAGTGTTAATATGAATGTAAAATTAAGAGTGCTGAGTGCTGGTGCTTTGTTTTTCTTAGGACAAAGTGTAGTACTTGCTCAAAACACAACTACTGATACAACTTCTGTAAAAGAAATTGAAGAGGTAGTAGTTGTTGCTTATGGAACTCAAAAGAAAGAGTCTCTAACAGGTTCAGTTGCAGAAGTAAAAGCTAAAGAAATTAAGGAAATTACAGCTGCAAACGTAGTTCAAGGTCTTACAGGTAAAGTTGCTGGGGTACAAGTTATGAGTAATAACGGTTTACCAGGAACAAATCCAACAGTAAGATTTAGAGGTATTGGTTCTATTAACGGGGTTTCAGATCCTCTTTATGTAGTAGATGGTGTTCCTTTTACAGGAAGTGTATCTGCGATTAACAATCAGGATATTGAGTCTATCTCTTTCCTAAAAGATGCTGCGGCGAGTTCACTTTATGGTAACAGAGCGGCAAACGGAGTTGTGATCATTACAACTAAAAAAGGTAAGAAAGGTAGAGCGCAATACAACCTAGACCTTAAAGCTGGGGTTGCGATGAGAGGTATTCCGGAATACAACATTTCGAATAGTCCTTCAGAATACTACCAGTATTATTACAATATCTTAAAGAACGGTTTCGTTGATGGAGGTTCTACTCAAGCTCAAGCTCACACAAAAGCTTTAGCGGGGTTGATTTCTGGAGATCAAGGTTTAGGATATAACGTTACTAACGTAGCAAACTCTCAATTGATTGACGCTAACGGTAACTTTAATCCAGATGCAAAAATTATGTATCAAGAAGACTGGAAGGATTTCTTATTCAAAGAAGGATTCTACAGTAATACACACTTTAGTGCTTCTGGTGCATCAGACAATAGTACATACTTCTATTCATTAGGGTATGAATCTAATGATTCATATATGGTGAATTCAAGATGGGAAAAGATTACAGGTAGAATGAAAGTTGAATCTAAGTTAGGAGATCGTTTGAAATTCGGTGGTAACTTAGGGTATTCATTCATGGAGCAAAATGCACCTGACGGATTTGATGGTTCTACAGCATACTCTAACCCTTTCCAATGGTCTAGATATGTAGCGCCAATTTACCCAGTGCACGCTTACGATAACAACGGTAATTTATTATATAGAGCAAACGGTGACGTAGCTTATGATGATGGTACAGGAACAATTGCACCTAACGTAAGAAGATATGGAGCATTGCAGAATCCATATGCTACGGCATTGTATGATATCAAGAAAAGAAAAATTAATCAAATCTTCGCAGGAGGTTTCGGTACATTCACAATTTTAGATGGTCTTGATTTTACTTACAAACTAACTGGAGAATTCTACAATCAAAGAGCTAACTCTTTTGATACACCATTATATGGTGATGCTGTGAATCCAAATGGTAGATTGTACAACTGGAACAATAACATTTCGTCTCTGAACCAACAACAATTGTTAGAATATAACAAGAAATTTGGTGGATTTAGCTTGAACGTGCTTGCAGCACATGAAACATATAAGAGAAACCAAGATTATTTGGAAACACACCACGTAAATGGATTGTTGACAAATAGTGTATATGGTGATATGTATGCAACTTTAGTAGAAAGTTCTAACTACGGAGTTCCTTACACTTTAGAGTCATGGTTCGGTAGATTAAACTTGGATTACCAAGGGAAATATTTCTTAACAGGTAGTGCGAGAAGAGATGGTTCTTCTAGATTCCACCCAGATAACAGATGGGGTAATTTCTACTCAGTTGGTGGATCTTGGATCGTATCAAAAGAAGATTTCTTCCAGAATAACGTTGTAAACTTCTTGAAACTTAAAGCATCTTACGGTGAAGTTGGTAACGATAACTTAGGTTATAGTTTCCCATACCTAGATCTTTACGAAGTTGTACAAACAACACAAACTTCGGATGTAATCTCTTACAACCAAGTATTTAAAGGAAACCCAGATATTACATGGGAAAAGAATAAAAACTTCAACGCAGGTTTAGAGTTAGGTTTATTCAATAATAGAATTACTATTGATGCGGAATACTTTAAGAAGCGTACGAATGACTTGTTATTCATGAAGCCACTTCCATTATCTCAAGGTTTTGAAAGTATGCCATGGAATATTGGTGATATCGAAAACAGAGGGGTTGAAGTAACTTTAGGTTTAGATGTTATTAAAACAGAAAACTTTAATGTAAGCTTGAATGGTAACGCAACATTCTACAAGAATGAGATCCTTAGCTTACCAGAAAATGAAATCGTTACAGGAGCATACATCTTGAAGCCAGGAAACTCTATGTACACGTACAGATTGAGAGAGTTTGCAGGAGTGGATCCTACTAATGGAGCAGCATTGTGGACGAAAGTTGACGCTGCAACAGGTGCTAAATCAACAACTTCAGTTTATGCTGATGCAACGTTATTGGATACAGGTATCACAGCGTTAGCAGATGTTTATGGTGGTTTCGGTTTGGATATTCGTTATAAGAACATTGATTTCACAGCTGGTTTCGCTTACCAATTTGGAGGTATGGGTTACGACAGTAACTGGATGGGATTAATGGGTAGTGGTCTAGGAGAAAACTTCCACAAAGATTATTACAAGTCTTGGAATGCAAATAATACAGATGCATCTCTACCTGTAATGATGGCTGATGATCCGAAATTATACTATGCACAATCTACATTAGGTCTTATTAAGAGTGATTACATTTCATTACAAAATGTATCTTTAGGATATACGTTTAACAAAGACTTAATCGAATTTGCAGGAATTAATTCATTAAGACTTTACGTTCTTGCTGATAACGTAAATGTTTGGTCTAAGAGAAAAGGTTACGACCCGAGAATGAGTCTTACAGGAGCTTCTCAGAGTAACTACTCTCCAATTAGAACTATTTCATTTGGAGCAAACATTTCATTCTAATCTTCGTAATATTTAAAACAATGAAAAAATATATTTTCACATTTTTAGCAGCAGCAACGCTTTGGAGCTGTTCAAATGAAGACAGTTTGTTGGATACAGAACCGCAAGGGAATGTATCTTCAAACCAAATTCAAGAATTATTGAAAACGTTCCCTGAAAAATCACTTTCAGTTCTTTCAGGAGCAGAAGCGGGAAACAATAACTACTTGATCCAGTTTAATACAAACGGACAAGGAGCTCATGATGATTTCGGTTATATGTCAGTTTTGGCAGGTTTAGATCACATGACTAACGACTTAGTGATGACAAGTTCTCACTGGTTTAATACGTACTATAACTACCTTGCAAGAAATGTAAACCATACAAGAAATGAAATGGTTTGGAGATTCAACTACAAAGTAGTGTACAACATGAACGAAGTTTTGAAACTTATTCCTGCTGATGCAGAAGGAGATCAGAATTTTGTGAAAGGTAGAGCATTAGCTGTTAGAGCAAATGCATACATGGACCTTATCCGTACTTATGCAGTAGGTGAGCAAGGTATCCCTTACTATTCTGAAGGAGATAACGTAATCTCTAAGGCTGAAAGAGTTCCTACAACTGAAGTTTGGGGATATGTAACTAGCGATCTAGAAAAAGCATATACTTTACTTGATGGTTACGGAAGAACATCTAAAGAGTTTGTAAACAAAAACGTTGTTGCTGGTATGTTAGCAAGAGCTTACATGTGGACTGGTAACTATGCAAAAGCGGCTCAATATGCTAATTTGGCTAAGCAAGGTTTCCCATTGATGAACGAAGCGCAATTAGAAGATGGTTTCCAATTTATTTCTAACCCAGAGTGGATGTGGGGAGCTGATATTAACGCTTCTACAACCAATCTTTATGCATCTTTCTTCTCTCACATGAGTAACTTGAACGATGGATACGCAGGATTATTAAAAATCTACAGAAATATCGATTCTAGATTGTATTCAAAAATTTCTGATTCAGATATTAGAAAGAACTGGTTTTTAGGAGCTGCTCAAGGTGGATTGCCTAAATATGCTAACGTTAAATTCTATGATGATACATTCTTTGAAGCTGACTTAGTATACATGAGAGCATCAGAATTTTATTTAATCGAGGCTGAAGCTTTAGCTAGATCAGGAAACGAAGCGGGTGCTAAAGCAGTTCTTGCAACGTTTGCAAAAACAAGAGACCCACAATACGTAACATCTACTAACTCTGGAGCTGCTTTATTAAGCGAAATCAGAACTCAAAGAAAAATTGAACTTTGGGGTGAAGGTGGAGAATGGTGGGAAATGAAGAGAAACAAAGAAGATCTTACAAGAATCTACACAGGAAGCAACCATGCTGCATTTGGACAGCTGAATATTCCTGCATCGGATAAGAGATTCTATTTCGACATTCCTCAAAAAGAATTAGATGCGAATAAAGAGGTTTCTAATCCTTAATTATTCGATAAGAATACTTTAAAACCTTAGCGGAACAAATTTTTGTTCCGCTTTTTTTTTTAGTAAATTCGTAAACATTCAGAATCATGAGATTTTTCCTTATTTTCTTTTTGTTCTTATATCTCAATGTATATTCCCAATATGATCAAGAGCATTGGTTTGCACCAATGTATTCTGGACAAGCTATTGGTGATGGTACAACCTCTTTGTATTTATCTACGGGAGATGTTAATGGGGTGGATGTAGAAATCTATTCTGGACCAACATTGTTTAAAAAAGTAACGATTTCCAAGAATAATCCTTTGATTGTACCCATTCCTGATGCGTTAATTATAACCAATCAGAATGAAGATGTTATGACAGTCTCTAATAAAGGACTTCATATTATAGCTACATCGCGAATATTTGCGAATCTTAGAATCTTCAGCCAAGTTGGCTCAGCAATGATTAACTCAAAAGGCCTTGCTGGTGTAGGGCAAAAGTTCTTGTCATCACATATGCCTTTTAGCATTAATCATTCAAGTTTATATTTTCAAACTTCTATAATTGCTACCGAAGATAATACGGAGGTTTCCATTTCGGGATTTGATGCCAATGTGCGCTTTTCGGATGGTACGCAAAGAAATTCTATTTCGATTAAGTTGAATAAAGGGCAGTCGTATATTATTTCTGGAAGTACACTAGAAGCAGCAAATCTTAAGGGATTTATTGGTGCCGAAATTAATGCTACGAAAGCAATTTCTATTACCAACGGTGCTTTCAATGGACAGTATTTTCCGAATGCGAGTCAAGAATCACTATTTTCTGGTCAAATTATGATTGACCAAGCGGTTCCTATTAATAGGCTTGGGGATAAGTTTGTTGTCATGCGTGGTTTTGGGAGTATTCTTGATGGTGAGAAAGTTTTAGTTATGGCTACGGAAGCTAATACGCAAGTGTTTTTAAATGACGAAACAACTCCCTTTGTGACTTTAAATAAAGGTCAACATGCGGTAATTCCTTCTTCTAAATACAGTTTTCAACGAGTCGGAATGTATTCTATGTATATCTCAAGTACAAAAAAAGTGTATACCTATCAAATTTCTACAAGTTCCGATACAGGAAATCCTGGTGGAAGTTATCCTAAAGGAAGTTATATGCTGGTCCCTCCTCTAAACTGCTATTTGCCCAAAACCATAGATCAAGTAGGTTATTCAATTTCAGGAAGCCAAAATACCAAGTTGAACATATTAACACTGAAAGGCTCAAAAGTTAGAGTTAATGGGGTTGAATTAGATAGTTCGTATGGTCCCGAATTGGTGAAAGGAACACAAGAGTGGATTAATTATGGCTACTTTGCAGAAAACGATCATCTTACCATTGAATCAGATAATACGGTGACATTAGGTCTGTTTTCCAATCGACAATTTGGGGGCTATTTTGCAGGATTCAGCTCGATGCCTGCAATCTCAAAATTAGGAAGTTGCGAAACGAATGTACAGTTGGTTGTGGATGATTCCTACGAAGAATACCGTTGGTATAAAGACGGGGTTTTATTGGCTAACGAAACAAAAAACACGCTTGATCCTGAAAAATATGGCTCAGGAAGTTATGTTGCTGAAGTGCGAAACGGAACATGCCCTTATTTGAAAACGGAAGCATACGTTTATTCAAGGTGTTTGGATGGGATCATTATAGAAGAAGAAATTGGAGATTGTAATTCATTTTTATGGACGATTAAATTTCCGGACTCTAATGAAGCTGTTGATTTTAGTCAAACAAAATTGATTTTGAACCCGTTAAAAGGAAATGTTACCCTGGCTGGAAATACCATTGAATACTTTCCGGATCCTAACCAACCCTTGTCTTACAACGATGATTTTAGTATTCGAATTTATGGGTATGGTCCTGATCCGAAAACACAAGTTATTTCATTTAAAATAAAAGTTGAAAAACTAGATTATCAAGATCAGAAGATAACGCTCTGCACGGCCAATTCCTCATCGCCAATTTTTAATCTTAGCGATATCAGTTTTGGACAAGATCAAGGTAATGTTATCTATTTTTATGAAAGCTACGGTGATGCTGTTGATAATATAAGTAAAATTGCAAACCCTTATTCCTATGAAAAATCTGGGGATGTTTATGCAAGAATAATTTCCAAATTTTCATGTTTTACGATTGTGAAAGTAGAATTAGAAGCTTTGCAATCTTTACCTACTGTTGAGAAGGAATTTTCTTTGTGTCTTAACGGAGAAAAAGAGCTTGAGATTAAATTAAGTGACTATACAAATGCATCTGATTTTATTTTCTATGCAAGTCAAAATGATGCTGCGCAGGAAATCAACGCCATTTCGAATATCCAACGTGTCAATCAGAATGTAATTTTCTATGGAAAACGAAAAAATGCAAATGGCTGTTTGGAGGCTATAATGCTTGATTTTACAGTAGGTCAAATTCCTAAATTTGACGTTTCTGTGCAGAAAGATATGGCTACCGTGAATATCATTTCTGGCGATGGACCATTTTTGTTTGCCTTAAATGATGGTGATTTTACGCCAAATAATGTGTTCACAAATCTGACATCTGGTTTTTACAAGATCCATGTAAAATCCGAGAATGGTTGTCCAAGTGTTTCTAAAGAAATTTTTATTAACACCCTTTCCAATGTAATAACTCCAAATGGGGATGGACTCAATGATACGGTTGATTTTTCAGAATTTGGAAGCAAGAATGATTACTCTATTAAAATCCTCAACCGATTTGGTCACGCTGTTTTTGAATCTGTAAATGATAAAAATAAATTGCTTTGGGATGGCAAGACAAATGGCAAATCCTTACCTACAGGAAACTATTGGTATATTATTACATGGAACGATGGAGAGGGTCTTCAATCCCTAAAAGGTTGGATAATGCTTAAAAATCGACAATAGAGTTTTGCTTTTTTCTTACATTTGTACCACAAAATACGCTATGAGGTACGTACTTTTTCTTTTATTCTTTTCTGGGTTGGTTCAGGCGCAAACGCTGCGAAAGGCCATTGTTAAAAAGGATTCTATTACTAATGCAGGAGATACTTTGGTCATCGACAACGGAAAAAAGGATTCGTTGAAGGTTTTCAAGCCTACGATTAACGATTACCATTTCAAAACAGAAAATTCGGAGTATAGAACGATAGATACGACGTTTACGGCTCAGCATTCGTACGAATATACGCAGTACAACAACCGTGATAATTTTGGAAAAATCCAGTTTGCAAATATTGGTGCTGGTTTTCAAGACTTGATGTATCGTTGGAATCCCAATCAAACATTGACGTTACTTCCAACAAATAAATCCCATTTTATTATCGGTATTGACGATGTTAAGTATTACGATGTAAAAACGCCAACGACGTCGTTTTTGTATCACACGGCGATGCGAAATGGAGCAGCCTTGAATTCCAGATATACCCAAAACTTTGGGAAGCGATTTAATTTCGCGGTGGAGTATATGGGACTACGTTCAATGGGATTTTACAACAATAATTTAGCGGCAAATAACAATACGTTATTTTCTGGACGTTACGATTCAAAAAATGGGCGTTACCAGCTTTACGCACATTATTTGCACCAAAATGTAAACAATGAAGAGAATGGCGGAATCAAAGATTTGGATTTGTTTCTAGGTGGCGATAGCCGTTTTAATAATCGAGCGAATGTTCCGGTTAATTTTGCAGATACTGATTCTCGTTTTTTCTACCGTCGATATTATTTAAGTCAAAGCTTTTTGCCGTTTAATCAAGAAAAAATGCCTTTCAAGATTAAGCATGCTTTGTATTATCAAACCAACAAATATTGGTTGAATTTAGGTGCGGCCGATGGTGCGTATTACGAAGCATTTTACGATGATGGAACAAATAGAACTAAAAAATATTCGAAAGATTTAAGCAACACCTTGAGTTTGGTTTTTGATAAGCCTAATTTTTATTTGGATGCCGGAGTTCGTCATCAACGCTTGATTTTAGGCGCTCGACGATCTTTGAGTGAGGGTGATTATTTCCAAGAATATGATGAAAACAGAATTGGTGCCGTTGGGAATTTGCGAATCAACCTTTGGGATAAATTAGATTTGAAATCAAAACTAGAGTTCTCCAACGGAAAACGATTTGGAACCTATGTTCTTTCTGATAACCAACTGCGTTTTGAGCCTATTAAAGATTTCTTTGTCGATGCCGACGTGGTTTTTCAAAGCGCAGCGCCGAGTTTTAATTACTTGTTAAACTACTCTTCTGTGCTTACGTACAATTTTAATTTCATGAATTTCAGTAATGAAAGCATGTTGAAAATTGGAGGTAAAGCGGGCTTGAAGTGGTTTGATGCGCAAGTTTTTGCCAATGTTTATCGTATAGACAATTACACGTACATCAATCAAGAAGGACAGCCCAATCAAAGTTCAAACTCGTTGAATATCTCCCAAGTTGGAGGTGAAGCAACGTTTAAATACAATAAATGGAATTTGAATACACGAGTTCAATTTCAATCCAATCTAACAAACAAAGACTTATTTCCTGCGCCGAATTTCATTGGTAGAGCCAATTTGTATTGGAAATCGCCAGCGTTCAAAAAGGCGGCTGATATAATGGCGGGGATCAAATTATATTATTTTACCAAATTCAATTCTCGAGAATATTCACCACTTCTAAGTGAGTTCATGTTGCCTTCGAGCCGTGGCTACGAGATCGGTGGTCAGCCAATTGCAGAAGTTTACGTCAACATGAAAGTGAAAACGATGCAATTTTATATAGAAGCACAGAACGTTACGACGCCGATTATGCAAAACAAATCGTTTGCAGCGCCGTATTACCCGTTGTATGACTTCAGATTGAATATTGGGATACTTTGGAATTTATTTCACTAATGGAAGCACAACAAATTTCTTTTCTTGATATCGATAGCATTCCGAAACTGATAAAGGATTTTCTCCAACAACAAGTTCCGGAAAGCGAAACCGCTTTTTTCAATTTGAAAAATGTGGAAAAGAGCATGAATGAAAAGGAAACGTACTTTTCTTCAGATAAAAGAATGCTGATTTCCGAGGTTTTTCAAAAGCAATATGCGGGATTTACACTTTCGGAAAAGCAACAAAAAAATATTGATTCTTTACAAAAGAAGCAAACGTTTACGATCGTTACAGGACACCAATTGAATCTCTTTTCTGGGCCTGTATTTTTTGTGTATAAGATTCTTCAAACCATAAAAACAGCGGAGTTTTTAAAAGAAAAATTTCCCAATGCGGACTTCGTTCCCGTTTTTTGGATGGCGAGTGAAGATCATGATTTTGATGAAATCAACCATTTCAGAACGAAGGAGCACTTTTACGAATTCAAAGCGCAAGCTGGCGGTCCGGTTGGTCGAATTGAAGTTCAAGATCAGTTTTTTATTCACGAATTTGAAAAGGAATTCCGAGACACGATTTACGGAACGGAATTAATTCGTTGGATGAAAGAAGCGTACACGGAAGGAAATTCATTGTCTTTGGCGATTCGCACGTTAGTTCAGCGTTTGTTTTCAGATTATGGTCTGCTTTGTTTGGACGGTGATGATGCGCAGTTGAAACAATTGATTATTCCAACGTTTCAACAAGAATTGGTTGATGAAAAAGTCTTTAACGCAACAAAAGAACGGATTTCGTATTTGGAGAAAACGTACGGAAAAGTTCAAGTAAATCCGCGTGAAATCAATTTATTTTATCTTTCGGAGACTCGAAATCGAATTGAAAAGCGCGGTTCTGATTATTTTATCGTTGATAAAGATTTGAAATTCAGTGAAACGGAAATTCTTGAAGAATTGCATCAGTTTCCTGAAAAATTCAGTCCAAATGCATTGTTGAGACCGGTCTATCAAGAAACAGTTTTGCCCAATATTGCGTATGTTGGAGGAAATGCAGAAATCATGTATTGGCTAGAATTGACACCTTATTTTGCTGAAATTCAATTGCCTTTTCCGATTTTAATTCCAAGAAATTCGATGTTGTTCCTTTCAGAAAAAACGATGTCGAAAATGGATAGATTGGATTTGAAGTTGACCGATTTCTTCGGGAATTTTGCTCAAATTATTCATTCTAAATTATTGAAAGATAGTCCTATTCAAGCGGAATTAGATAATCAAAAACTTAAATTACAATCCATTTTTGATGCGATGAAAAAGGTTTCTTCACAAACGGATGTTACGTTTGGAAATTTGGTTTCCGCTGAAGAAACGCGTCAATTAAAAGCGTTTGACAGAATGCAAAAACGTCTGTTGAAAGCCGAAAAAATTAAGCATCAAGAAAAAATTGAACGTATAGAAACCTTATTTTTAGAAATTCATCCTGGAAAAATTTGGCAGGAACGAATCTTTAATTTTAGCGTTTTTTATAGTGATCATGGGGCAGAATGGCTTCATAATTGTTACCAAAATATGGACGTGGAAAAATCGGGCATTATCATAATGACGATTTAATTTTAAAACTTTATTTTTGTATTTTATAAACAATAGGATGATTAAAAAGTTTTTGGTTTTATCAAGTTTGGCAGTTTTCGTGAGTTCTTTCGCTCAACAAAAACATACCGTTGTTAAGGGAGACAATCCGTACAATATTTCTAAAAAATATGGGATGTCTTTGGACGAGTTGTATCGTCTCAATCCTAAAGTTAAAGAAGGTGTTCTCAATATTGGGGATGTTCTTTCTGTAAAAGGAAAAGCAACAGCGAGTACGACGGCTTCTGCGGCTTCAACAACCAAAGTTTCTGGTAAAACAGGAACCATCATGTTGCAACCGAAACAAACGCTTTACGGGATTACCAAGCAATATCACCTCACTGAAGCTGATATTAGAAAACTAAATCCAAATTTGCAAATGCAAATCGGTGAAGTGATCACTCTTCCTATTGAAAATATTCAGAAATATGCTGATGCGGGAGCATCCGTAAATTCGGCTCCAGTAAGTGTAGCACCTCCAACGACGATTCCAAATGCGACAGCGCAAACATCATCTTCAACGAAGGTAGATGAAGGAAGTTATGTCGTTCAAGATAAAGACAATTATTACCGAGTTACACGAAAATTCGGTGTTACTCAATCGCAACTTTTTGCGATGAATCCTGGTTTAGAAGATCGTGGATTGAAACCTGGTGACGTTATTAAAGTGAAATCTTTAGATTCTACTCCTGAGGTTGCCAGTCAAGAACCGGTAAAAACGTCAACTCCAACAAGTACGTCTTCAAATACATCAACTAGTGATGATTTCGTGACGTATACGGTACAAAGTGGCGATACGGTTTTCGGAATTTTAAATCGTTTCGGAATTGGTTTAGATCAATTGTTAGAACTGAACCCAAGCATTACAAATGGTTTGAAAGCGGGAATGGTTATCAAAATTAAAGCTGTGGATGCGGCTTATGTAAAAAAATCAGGTGACGCACTTAATGTTGTGATGATGCTTCCTTTCGGATTTGATTCCAATGACAGCAAGTACAGAACGATGTCTGCAGATTTCTTAACAGGAGCCAAATTAGCTATTGAACGCAACGTTCAAAAAGGTTTAAAACTAGATATTAAAGTGGTTGATGCGGGAAATGAAAGCAGTTTCAAAAACTCGTTGTCACAAATTAATCAAGATAATACGGATTTAATTATCGGTCCATTCTTCAAATCAAGTGTTACAGAAGTTCTTAACTTCGTTGGAAAGAAGAAAATTCCTGTTGTGGCGCCATTCGCAAACTCGGAAGATTTGTACGATTATGGTAACTTGATTATTATGGAAACGGCTGATAATGTCTATGCAGATCGCATTGTAAAAGAAGTTTCACAAGGATATAACAACCAGAAAATCTATATTCTTTCCGATACAGATAAGACCATGGCTAATGCAGTGAAAGCTGGTTTGAGCAAGTCTTTAAAAAATGCAGAAGTAAATGTTGTGACTTCAGCTAGTGAAATCGTTTTGGATAAAAACATGATGACCGGTCAAGAAGCGCCTATTATTGCGGTTTTAGCTTCTAATAACGATGCTGTTGGAAATGCTTTTGCAAAACGCGTTATCGATCTTTCTAAAGATACGAATGGTTTGAAAGCGTATAGTTTGTATTACCATTCAACTTTTGAAAAAAATGTTGATGAACTTTCACAAGCCAATTTGGTCTATCTAATGGATAGAAAAATTGATACGGATGGAAGTTTCGAGAAAGAAATCATTGCAGATTATAAAGAAAAATATTGCAAAACACCTCCAAAATATGCGATCATCGGGTTTGATATTGTAAACGATATTCTTTCTCGTGAGAACAAAAAAGGCGAGGTTTTGAAAAATATGGGGAAAACCCAAACACAATTGGCAACCAAGTTTGAATACGTTCGCGTGAAAAATAACGGAGCATTTGTCAATACAGGATACAGAGTTATCAGACTCCTTCCGCAATAAGAAACAAACACACAAATGATAAGTTTCTAATTTAAACTTATTCAATAATATATGAAGGCACTAGTATTTCCTGGGCAAGGCTCTCAATTTGTCGGGATGGGACAAGAATTGTACGACTCCCGTAAAGACATCAAAGATTTGATGGAGTTTGCTAACGAAATCTTAGGATTTGATATTCTATCCATCATGTTCAAAGGAACGGATGAAGAGTTAAAACAAACAAGCGTAACGCAACCTGCGATTTTTATTCATTCGGTTGCTGCAGTAAAAGCAATTGATGCACTTGGAGCAACCATGGTTGCTGGACATTCTTTGGGAGAGTTTTCTTCTTTGGTAGCGAACGGCGTACTTTCGTTTGAGGACGGACTAAAATTGGTAGCAGAACGTGCGAAAGCAATGCAAGAAGCTTGTGATGCTAATCCTAGTTCTATGGCAGCGATCCTTGGTCTTGAAGATCAAGTGGTAGAAGACGTTTGCGCTTCCATCAACGGAATTGTAGTTCCTGCGAATTACAACTGTCCTGGTCAATTGGTTATTTCTGGAGAGACTGCAGCGGTTGAAGAAGCTTGCGCAAAGTTGAAAGAAGCGGGTGCGAAAAGAGCGTTGTTACTTCCTGTAAACGGAGCATTCCACTCACCATTGATGCAACCCGCTCAAGAACGTTTGGCAGAGGCGATTAACAAAGCGAATTTCAGAAAGGCAACAATGCCTGTTTATCAAAATATTACAACAACGGCAGTTAATGATCCTCAAGAAATCAAAAAGAACCTTATTGCTCAGCTTACAGGACCTGTAAAGTGGACGCAATCAGTTCAGAATATGATTAAAGACGGAGCGCAACAATTTATTGAAGTTGGTCCTGGTAAAACATTACAAGGATTGATTAAAAAGATTGATGCTTCTGTAAATGTTTCATCTGCAGTGTAAATTTCTATGAGCCAAATAGTTTCGCCGGGCAAATTAATGCTCACATCGGAATATTTCGCTATAGACGGAGCTCTTGTTCTAGCGGTGCCTACCCAACTAGGACAAGAGTTTTTTTTTGAAAAAGAGGCCAACGGACAAGCTATCGTTGTTTGGGAAGCCTATCATCAAAATAAACTTTGGCTCAACGCCAAAATAAAATACACCGATTGGTCTATTCTAGAAACCAATCTTCCAGAATCTGCCGCCTTTATCATAAAGGTTTTGCAGAATGTTCAAAAAATGTCTTCGGAAGTTTTTCAATCGGATATTTCCTATTATTTAAAAACCAATTTGCAGTTTCCATCGGATTATGGATTGGGAAGTAGCTCAACGTTGATGGCGAATTTAGGTGCTTGGGCGAATATTGATCCTTTTGTTTTAAATGAAGTCAGTTTGGGTGGAAGTGGCTATGATATTGCCGTTGCTCAATCCAAATCGGCGGTTTTGTATCAAAATAAACCCATTCGTCAATTTGAAAAATTGTTGTATCAACCATCGTTTAAAGACGATTTGATTTTCATTCATCTCAATCAAAAACAGGACAGCCGCGAAGGAATTCGACTATACAAATCCAAAGAAAAATCACTTGACTTACTTGCTGAATTTTCCGCTTTAACAGGTGAAATTGTTCAAGCCAAAGATTTAGAAAATTTTTCTGATTTGATGTGCGTTCATGAGGCTAAAGTTTCTAATTTTCTTGGAATCCCAACTGCGAAAGAAAAATATTTCCAAGACTGCCCTTCATTCATCAAAAGTTTGGGTGCTTGGGGTGGCGATTTTATCATGGCATCAAAATTTGATGGTTATGAAGATTGGTTTTCGCATCGTGGATTTCCAACAATCTTCTCTTGGAGTGATTTAATTTATTGATTTTTAATTAGTTAAAAGTCAAATTCCCTTTATTTGTTTTTCTGACGAATATCATTATCTTTTCCACGCTTTTTAGGATAAGGAATCTCTAAATTTGACAAACAAATTCAAACACTAAAGAAAACAAGGCACTATGAAGAACATCAAAATCATCCAAGAGTTACATGAACTAGGGATTACAGGCTATAGTGAAGTAGTTTACAACCCTACTTATGAAGAACTTTTTAAGGCTGAGATGTCTACCAAAAATCAAGGTTTCGAGAAGGGCGCTCTTACAGATCTAGGAGCTGTGGCAGTAAAAACGGGAATTTTTACCGGGCGTTCACCTAAAGACAGATACATCGTAGAGGATGATGTTACTAAAGACACTATTTGTTGGGACGGAAAAGTAAATTTCCCAACGACTCAAGACACATTTACACATTGTAAAAATTTGGTTTTAGAGCAATTATCTAAATCAAAAAGACTATATGTTGTTGATGCATTTTGTGGAACCAATCCAGATACACGTTTAAAAGTAAGATTCGTTGTAGAAGTGGCTTGGCAAGCACATTTTGTAAGCAATATGTTCATTAGACCTTCGCATTATGAACTGGAACATTTCGGGAAGCCAGATTTCGTTGTAATGAACGGTTCTAAAGCGGTAAACCCAGATTGGGAAGCTCAAGGTCTTAATTCTGAAAACTTCGTGATGTTCAACTTTACAGAGAGAATCCAAATCATTGGAGGAACTTGGTATGGTGGAGAAATGAAGAAAGGAATGTTCGCCATCATGAACTACTTCTTACCATTAAAAGGAATGGCATCTATGCACTGTTCTGCAAACGTTGGTGAAGAAGGAGATGTAGCATTGTTCTTCGGTTTGTCAGGAACGGGTAAAACAACTCTTTCTGCAGATCCGAAAAGATATCTAATCGGTGACGATGAGCACGGATGGGATGATAATGGAGTTTTCAACTACGAAGGAGGTTGCTATGCGAAAGTTATTGACTTGACAGAAGAAAAAGAACCAGATATTTATAGAGCAATCAAGAGAGACGCTTTATTAGAAAACGTTGTAGTAAACGAATATGGTGAAGTAGATTTTATGGATGGATCCATCACAGAAAACACGAGAGTTTCGTATCCAATCTACCATATTAATAAAATTGTACTTCCATCAAAAGCAGGTCATGCTAAGAAGATTATTTATCTTTCTGCTGATGCATTTGGGGTACTTCCTCCAGTTTCTATCTTAGATGATGACCAAGCACAATATCATTTCTTGTGCGGATATACATCTAAATTAGCAGGTACAGAAAGAGGAATTACAGAACCAACTCCTTCGTTCTCACCAGCATTTGGAGAAGCTTTCTTAACATTGCACCCAACGATGTATTCTAAAACCTTAATCGGTAAAATGAAAGAACACGGTGCGAAAGCCTATTTGGTAAACACAGGCTGGAATGGTACTGGAAAGAGAATTTCATTGAAAGATACGAGAGCAATTATTGATGCAATCCTTGACGGAAGTATTGAAAAAGCGCCAAAACAACATATTCCTATCTTGAACTTAGAAGTTCCAACAGAACTTCCTAACGTAAATACGGCAATCCTTGACCCAAGAGACACGTATTCTGAAGCTTCAGTTTGGGAAGGAAAAGCAAAGGATTTAGCGGCAAAATACATCGAGAACTTCAAACAGTATGCAGATACAGAAGAAGGGCAAAGATTAGTAAACGCTGGTCCTCAGATTTAGTCAACTTATTGATCACTATATGGAAGGCGCCGCAACAATTTGTGGCGGCGCCTTTTTTTATTCCTATTAAATCTGCTATTAGTTAGAGACCAAACTGGAAACAGCTAATCCGTATCCGTTCATTCCAAATCCAGAAATCAAACCATCAGTAAACGCCGCTGTAACGGATTTTTGACGAAATTCTTCACGCTTGTAAATGTTGCTTATGTGCACTTCGATTTTTGGTTTCGAAATGTTTTTTAAACAATCAGCAATAGCGTATGAATAATGGGTAAATGCTCCTGGATTAATCACCAGCGCATCAAAATCAACTTCTTGAAGTCGGTTGATAATTTCACCTTCCACATTCGATTGAAAAAACAGAATTTCAGTTTGCGGAAATTGGTTTTTAATTGCCGTTAAACAATCTTCCATGGAAGTTGTTCCATAAATTTCGGGTTCGCGAGTTCCTAAAAGGTTAAGATTAGGTCCATTTAACAATAATATTCTCATAGAAATGCGTCTTAGGAAAAATGTTTGTGTATTTTTATAGTGTAAATTTATAGAATTCAGTTTAATAATCGTTTGCCAGTCCTTATTTTCCTTATAAAATTATATAATGCTTCCACTAAAAGTTATAAACAGACGGAAATAGGGATTAGTATTTTTGTAAAAAACACGTTTTGAAAGTTAACTTCAAGAAGATTTTTAAAATTTCTGGAATTACACTTCTTTCCATTGTAGTGCTTTTGGTGCTTTTGGTTTTGAGTTTAAGACTTCCAGCCGTTCAAAATTTTGTCAAAAACCGATTGGTTACGTACCTCGAAGACAAGGTGAAAACCAAAGTTTCCTTGGATAAAGTCTATATCGATTTTCCGAGCAGTTTGGTCATGGAAAATTTGTATTTACAAGGTCAAGACGTGGATACATTACTGTATGCAAAAAATCTCGATGTTGGTCTTAATATCCCCAATTTACTCAAAAACAAAGCCGATATTACTTCCATTGATTTAAAAACCCTTCGTGCAAATGTTGTTCGAAAAAAAGATGGAACGTTTAATTTTGATTACATCATCAATGCCTTTGCAACAACCGATAAAGAAGCAGATAAAGAGTCAAAACCGTTTATTATTTCACTTGATAAAATTGATTTAAAAGATATCGGAGTTTCCTTTATTGATCAGCAAGGAGGGAATAATATCAACGCCTATTTCAAAGATTTTCACACCCGAATTAAAACCTTTGATCTTGAGAAAAATAAATATGCTATAGGAGATATTCTTATGGATGGTTTAAAGTTGAAACTAAAGCAGGATTTACTAGAAGAAGTGGCAGATAATGTGGAGCAGAAAGTAGATTCTTTGAACGATAAAAAACCGATGCAGATTGATTTGAACAAAATCAAACTCACCAATTTTGATATTGATTATGGTGATGATCGTACCAAAACCTTTGCTAAGGTTAATTTTAAAGAACTAAGTACCCAAATCAATGCGCTGGATTTGGACAAATCAAAATACGATATTGAAGATGTTTTGCTTTCTGGTGCGAAGATTCAAGCGAATTTATACTTGCCTTCCAATCCAAAATCAACAAATTCAAAAGCAGAAAAAGCAACCGATAAGCAAGAAGAATTGATGCAGATTTTGCTTGGAAAAGCCGTTTTTGATGATGTTCAAATTGCGTATAACAATACGGCAGTTGCACCAACGCGCCAAGGAATGGACTTTAATCATCTTAATTTCTCGAAGTTAAATCTGGATTTACGAGATTTTAAAATGTTGGGTTCTACGTTTGAAGGCTCCATTAAAAGTGGAGAAATTCAAGAACAGCGAGGTCTAAATGTCCAAAAAGTGAACACGGATTTCGTGTATAATGACAAGCAAGCGTATCTTAAAAATCTGTATCTACAAACGCCAAAAACAATTTTACGAGACGAATTAATTCTTAATTATGCTTCTGTAGAACAGCTTACAGCCAATCCTGGTGAAGTAGAAGTTTTAGCCAATATTAAAAATTCAAAAATTGGATTTTCAGATATTTTAAATTTAGTTCCTACGCTGCGAAATACCGCGCCGTTCAACAAATATCCAAACGCAATTCTGAACGTAAATACCCGCTTGAAAGGAAAAGTGAACAATCTTCAAATTTCCAATTTGGAACTTTCGGGGATTGACAAACTTCGCGTTGCGGCTTCTGGAACGGTGAAAAACGCGATGAATCCTGATCAATTGTATTATGATTTGAAGATTCGAGAACTGTCTTCCAATTCAAAAACGATTTACAATTTCCTTCCTAAAAACACCATTCCGAGTAATGTCACGTTGCCATCGCACATGTCTATTAAAGGAACGGCAAAAGGAACAACGAAACAAGTTAATACCAATCTGAACTTAAAATCAACGCTCGGAAATGCCGTTGTACAAGCGGTTGTGGACATGCGTAAGAAAAATCGTGAAACATATAATGTCAAAGCCAATCTTCAAAACCTACAAGTAGGAACCTTAATTGGTAACAAAGATGTTGGCTCAGTCACTGGACAAATCGCTGCTAAAGGTCAAAGTTTTGATTTCAAAAACGGAAATGCGGCGCTTACGGGACATATAAATTCCATGGGTTACAACGGTTATCAATATTCGAATGTTGATGTAAAAGGTAGTTTGAATCGTGGTTTGTATGATGTTCATTTGAATTCTAAAGATCCGAATGCACGATTAAATTTGGTCGCTTCGGGAGTTTATAATGAAACTAAACCGACTGTAAAAGTGAAGGGAAGTGTTTTCAAATTGGATTTGCATAAACTTGGTTTTTACAATGAACCGATGATTATTGCAGGTAATTTGGATGGTGATTTCTCGAATTTGGACCCTGACGCGTTGAATGGACATTTGTATTTAACCAACTTTGCGCTTTCCAATACCAAGGACGTTTTCCCTATGCAGGAGGTTATTTTGGAAGCCGTTTCTACAGCCGATCAGAATTCATTGATCTTAAAATCGCAAATAGCGGATGTAGATTTGGTGGGTAAATATAAATTAACTCAGATTTTTGGAGCGTTAGCTTCGACAATCAATCAATATTATCAATTTCAAAAGCCAAGCGCAGCCGCTAAAATTACTCCAGGACAGTATTTTACGTTGAATGCACAAATTAAAAATGACGATTTAATTAGACGTTTTGTTCCCGATTTGAAAAGCTTTGAAACCATCACTCTGAACGGAAATTTTAACGCAGATTCTCGTCAATTGGAAGTTCACGGACAGATTCCGCAGTTGACTTATGGAAGCAATGTGATTGATAATGCCGTCTTAGATATTAGCAATTCCGCCGAAGCATTGCAGTATCAATTAAGTGCAGGCTCTTTGAAAAGCGAAAGTTTTGCGTTAAATAAAATCAATGCCCAAGGCGATATAGTAGATAATGTGATTCGCTACGATGTGACAACGAAAGATGCGAAGGATGTTACTCAATTTTTAGTTGCAGGACAAGCCAAAAGCTTGAATGATATCACAGAAATTAGTTTAAATCCAAACGGTTTAAAATTGAATTACGATGATTGGCAAGTTGGCGAAGGCAATAAAATTCAGTTGAGTAGCAAAGGAATTTGGGCTGATAATTTCAAACTTTCTAATAATGGAAGTGAAATTTTACTGCAATCTGAAACGACGGCTGCGAATAGTCCACTCAATGTGACGATCAAAGATTTTAAAATCGAAACCATCACCGAATTGATTAAAAAAGATACGCTTTTAGCTAAAGGGACTATTAATGGAACGGCTCAAATTCGGGATTTACAAAAGAATATGACGTTCAATTCTGATTTAGCAGTTACGGATTTAATTGTCTTCGGAAATCCTGTTGGAAATCTTGATGCCAAAGTGAAAAATACTTCTGCTCAGACGATCAATGCGGATGTTAATTTAACAGGAAATAACAACGATGTTCGACTTTTCGGAGATTATCATACCTCGAATTCTTCCTTTGATCTAGATTTGGATGTGAATCGTTTAGAAATGCTAACGGCGCAAGCTTTTTCCATGAACGCTATTCAAAAAGCCGAAGGCTACTTGTCTGGTGATTTAAAAATTAATGGAACGGTTGAAAAACCTTCTATTCTAGGAAAATTGAAGTTTAATGATGTCGGATTTGGGATTACCCAAACAGGAAGTCACTTCAAGAATCTTAATGACGCCATTGATTTCACAAACCGAGGAATTGAGTTGAATCGATTCAAAATTAACGACACAGACGGCAATTCTTTGACGTTGAATGGTCAAATTCTTACACAAGATTATCGTGATTATGCATTTAATTTAGATGCAGTTGCACGTGATTTTAAAGTGGTGAATTCCGAGAAAAACAACGATGCTTTAATGTACGGTATTTTGGCTGTGGACGCTAATCTTCAAATACGTGGTGATCTAGATTTACCCAAAGTTGATGGACGTTTAGCGGTAACGGATAATACAGACTTCACGTTTGTACTTCCGCAATCTTCGCCTCAATTGCAAGAACGAGAAGGCATTGTGGAGTTTATTGATCAGGATCAAGTGGCTTTGCAAGAAACAGTAGTTGCGGATTCTATTGACTCGAAAACGGATATCAAAGGAATGGATGTGAACGTGAATATTGAGTTGACCAAAGAAGCGAAACTTTCCATTATTATTGATAAAGCTAATGGTGATTTTGTGAAACTTCAAGGGGAAGCAAATCTTACAGGCGGCATCGATCCTTCGGGAAAAACCACACTTGTTGGGGTCTATGAGGTTGATCAAGGAGCGTATGAACTTTCGGTAAGTATGTTGAAACGAAAATTCGATATTCAAAAAGGATCAACAATAACGTGGACGGGCGAACCAACAACGGCTCAACTCGATATAACGGCCGTTTATAAAACTGAAGCGGCTCCGATAGATTTAGTTCAGCAGCAATTAGGGGCCAAATCTGCTTCGGAATTGAATATGTTCAAACAACGAATTCCATTCAATACCTTATTAGTTTTGAAAGGCGAATTATTGAAACCAGAAATTAAATTCAATATCACGATGGATGATGAAAATCCATCGGTACCAACGGTTGTTATTGACGAAACGAAAGCAAAACTCGACCAAATTCGAAACGAAGAAACGGAAATGAACAAGCAAGTTTTTGCATTGTTATTGCTGAATCGTTTTATTGGTGAGAATCCGTTCCAAAGTCAAGCGGGACTTTCCGCAGGAACCATTGCAAGACAAAGTGTGAGTAGTATTTTGTCGCAACAGCTTAACAATTTGGCGGCGGACCTTATTTCAGGAGTTGATATTAATTTTGGTTTGGATGCTTCGGAAGATTATTCAACGGGTGAGCGTATGAACCGTACGGATTTAAGTGTTGATATCAGTAAAAAGTTATTAAACGATCGACTGAAAGTTACGGTGGGAAGTAATTTCGGTATTGAAGGAGACGCACGTCAAAACGAACAAATGACGAATATCGCGGGTGATATTAGCATGGATTATAGTTTGTCTCGAGATGGGCGATATATGTTGAGAGCCTATCGTAAAAATGAATATCAAGTGGCTCTACAAGGACAAATTGTTGAAACAGGGGTTGGTTTTATCATTACGTTGGATTACGATAAGTTTAAAGAAATCTTTGAAAAATCGAAACGTAATCGTGAGTACAGACGAAACAGAACCCAAAATTTTAATAAGTAAATCATGAAGTGGATTGATTATATTAAAACGAGCTTTTTAGTTTTGGTGATTTTCGCCTTAGCTGGATGTAGCAACACGAAATATTTAAAAGAAGGCGAATTACTGTACACGGGTGCAAAAATTGACATCATTGGCGATTCCCTTTCAAAAAAGGAAAAGTCTGATTTGAAATCTGCGTATCAAGAAAATCTTCGTCCAAAACCGAATTCCAGTATTTTAGGATTGAGACCAAAATTGTATTTCTACAACATCACAGACGAACCTAAAAAAGATAAAGGGTTTAAATATTGGATGAAATACAAATTGGGGGAAAAGCCCGTTTTATTAGGCGATGTTGATCGAGAATTCAACGAGAATATCATCGTTAATTATTCAGAAAACAAAGGGTATTTCAATGCAAAGGCGTCAAGCGATACCTTGTCGAAAAACAAAAAAGCGCAGGTTATTTATAAAGTGAAACCTGGACAACGCTATCAGATTAGTCAGGTGAATTTCCCAACGGATTCTTCTTTGGTGAATTCGGAAATTCAAGCGATCAAGGATAAAACTCTTTTGAAGACAGGAGATTATTTTGATTTGGATGTGATTAAAATGGAACGCGAACGAATCGATGCTCGAATGAAAGAACGCGGTTTTTATTATTTTCATCCCGATAATATTATTGTTCAAGCAGATTCTACCGTTGCGAAAAATCAAAAAGTAGAGCTTTTCGTTAAATTGAAAAAGAACACGCCCGAAGAAGCGAAAGAACAATTTACCATTAATGATGTTATTATTTTCCCGAATTATAACCTTCGAGATGCGCGTCGTGGATTGTATTCAATTCCCGTGAATAAAGACACTTTAGAGCAATATAAGTATAACGATATGTACATTATCGATCCTGAAAAACGCTTCAAGCCAAAGATTTTTGATCGTGCGATGTATGTGAATAAAGGCGATATCTACAATCGAACCGAGCATAATTTATCCTTAAATCGGTTGATTAGTTTAGGTGTTTTCAAATTTGTAAAAAATGATTTCCGAGTTTCCGATTCGTTGAAACATCAGTTTGATGCGTATTATTTATTAACGCCTCGAGAAATTCAGTCCTTGCGATTTGAAGTTTTGGGAAGAACGAATTCGGCGAATTACGGTGGTGGTGAACTTAATTTGAATTGGACACATCGTAATTTCTTTAAAGGTGCAGAACAATTGAAAGCCGCTTTGTATGGTGCATTTGATGTTCAATTGGGTGGACCAAAAGATGCCAATAATCTTTTCCGAGCCGGAGCCAATGCCCAACTTTCCATTCCACGAATTGTAGCGCCATTCCGCTTCCAGTCGTCGAGTGCGTATGTTCCGAGAACCAATATCAACATTGGTTATGAATATCAAAGCCGAACTAAATTATACACCTTGCACAATTTCAACACGTCGTTTGGATACGTTTGGAAGGAGAATATTCGGAAAGAACATGATCTGAAAATATTCAGTGCGACGTTGGTTTATCCTGAAAAAATTACACCAGAATATCAAGCTCAAATGGATAGTTCGCAAGTGGCAGCACGTGCCGTTGCCAAGCAATTGATTTTTGGCCCAACCTATAGTTATACCTACACAACGACGATGCTTCCGAAGAAAAATACGGTTTACTATAAAGGATCAGTTGATTTTTCTGGAAATTTAACGGGTTTATTAATGGGAGCGAATGTTGAAAAAGGAAAGCAAAAAGAAATTTTTAATATTCCATTTAGTCAATTTGCGAAGATGGAACATGATTTCCGTTTTTATCATAAGCTGAATGAAAAATCTTCGATTGCGACACGTTTTATTGGAGGAATTGCGTATCCGTATGGAAATTCGGATAACGTGCCATTTTCGAGACAATTTTTTGTTGGTGGAAGCAACTCGGTTCGTGCATTTAGAGCGAGAACTTTAGGTCCTGGAAGTTACGATCCACGGAATCAGCGAGCCAATTTCTTTTTTGACCAATCGGGTGATGTGAAGCTAGAATTGAATGCAGAATACCGAGCGAATCTTTACAAATTTTTAAACGTTGCTGCTTTTGCCGATGCAGGAAATATATGGTTAATCAATGAAGATCCAGAGAGACCAGGTGGGAAGTTTTCTAAGAATTTCTTATCGGAAATTGCCGTTGGCGCTGGAGTTGGTTTGCGTTTGGACTTTAGTATTTTGATTTTACGTTTGGACTTTGCCATTCCAATTCGAACTCCGTATTATGATAAAGGTGACCGTTGGATGTTTGATAAAATTAATTTTGGAGACAAGCAATGGCGTCGTGATAATTTGATGCTGAATATCGCCATCGGATATCCGTTCTAATTTAAACTCAAAAACCATGTTGAAAAGGATCCAGTTTTTATGGGAATGTCTTGTAGATACATTCAAAGAGTGGAACAGCTCGCCGGCTTCGAAATATTCGGCTAGCTTGGCATATTACGCGATCTTTTCAATTCCAGGTTTACTTATTATTATCATTTGGATTGCGGGTTATTTTTTTGGTCAAGATGCCATTCAAGGTGAAATTAGCAAACAAATTGGTCAAATCATGGGCAGTGAAGTCGCTAAAAGTATCGAGCAGATGATTGCTGGTGCCTTGATTGATAAGGATAATGTGTTTATGAAAACGGTGGGTGTTTTCTCGTTGGTCTTTGGGGCAACAACGATATTCTTTCAACTACAACAAGCATTGAATGAACTTTGGGATATTCAGCCAGCACCGAAAAAAGCCTTGGTGAAATTTCTTTTGGATCGAGCCAATTCCTTAGGAATGATTTTGATTC
The DNA here is from genome assembly GCA_023423715.1 of Bacteroidota bacterium. Classification (GTDB taxonomy): domain Bacteria; phylum Bacteroidota; class Bacteroidia; order Flavobacteriales; family Weeksellaceae; genus JAFAFC01. Next base: position 6,815 of record JAFAFC010000027.1, on the reverse strand, counting down.
TTGGCTTTCTCTTGATGATTACCATGGTTCTTTCATCGATGATTAGCTTATTTAATAATTTCATCACCTCACAATTAGGTTGGGAAACCTACTATTTAATGGAAGTGGTGAATTTTTCAATGGGCTTCCTTTTGGTGATGATGGTTTTTGCCTTTATGTTTAAAGTTTTACCAGATGTTGAAATTAGTTGGAAATCGGTATGGTCAGGCGCTTTTCTTACGTCTGTATTGTTTACCATCGGAAAGTTTCTACTAAGTCTGTATTTCGGCGAAATGAAACCGACTTCGGCATTTGGCGCAGCAGGAACTGTAATCTTGATTATGATGTGGATTAATTACTCTTGCATGCTTATCTTCTTTGGCGCCGAATTCACCAAAATATATTCTTACAAGAAGGGTTTCTATATTGCTCCTTCAAAACATGCAAAATGGTCTGCTACGAAATTGTATCATGACCAACAAAGGCTAGAAGCGGAAGCGAAGAAACGGGAGGAGTAATCATTATTCGGTTTTGTTATGAATATAACCTCAGTATTCTAAAAATTCTTGTGGGAAATGTTCTTCATATTCCTTCTTTTTCATTAAATGGCGTAAGACAAAAAAATAAAATAAAAGTTGATTATCAACAGAATTCTTTTCACTAAAGCTATTAATCATTTTTGCGTTCTCATTTCCAATGTTTACCAAAATAATATTAATGTTATCTTCAAACATATATTTTACAAATGATGACTTATTACTATTTTTTATTTTTGTATAATATTTTATAATTTTTCTTTTCTCAGCTTCATTTATTTTAATAATAAATTCACAACCATTTTTTAATATCTCGCCAGTATTACTGTTGTAGCTGAAACCAGTATATTTATTATTATTAACAATCGAAGAGGACTCTATATAAAAATTGTTTGCAGTTCCATTCTTGGACGAAAGACATGATTGAAAAAATAAAAAAAGAATAAGATATGATATTTTCATTTTCATGGGGAATAAAAATTAGTGTTAAAGACTTGGTTAAAGTTATTAATTAAAGTGTTAAGTTGTGTTTTTGGAAGGAATAATGTATTAAATTATCCATAGAAATGAATCTTTTGTATACGCTTTTTTAGCTATTTGTACTTTGTTCGTGTCAAATCATTTCTTTCGAAGCCAACATCGATACTTATAATTAACGTTAGCAGCGGAGGTTGTATTTTTTTTTAAACCAGTGCAATATTACTATTTCTATGTCCTTATTAGTCAAATGAAGTTATTTCTTACGCTAAGATAACTAGAGCTAAAATAATCTACTGATAGTGTGAATACACACAAAAAAACTCCCAAAGTTAAACTTTGGGAGCTTTCGTAGCCCGTAGGGGAATCGAACCCCTCTTACCAGAATGAAAATCTGAGGTCCTAACCGATAGACGAACGGGCCAAATATTTTCTTACGCTAACTTGCTAACGTGTTTCGTTAACTTGCTCTTTAAGTTAGCAGCTTTGTTCTTGTGGATAATGTTTTTCTTAGCCAATTTATCAAGCAAAGAAATAACCTTTGGCAATTGCTCCTGAGCTGCCGTTTTGTTCTCCTCTGTTCTTAATACTTTCATAGCTGTTCTTGCAGTCTTATGGTAGTATCTGTTACGCAATCTCTTTACTGCGTTCTGTCTGATTCTCTTTAATGCTGATTTATGATTTGCCATAATTGCTTCTCAAATGTGGGTGCAAAGATATATTATTTTTTATTAACTCCAAATTTTTTCTCAAAAATTTTTCATTTTTTTTCACTTTCCAAATTCCGACCTTCCTTCTCAAGCTTCAATCTTTAAAAAAAGACTGTAGCCTATAGGGGAATCGAACCCCTGTTGCAAGGATGAAAACCTTGAGTCCTAACCACTAGACGAATAGGCCGATTTTGGAGGTGCAAATATAGTGATGTTTTCTGAACCTACAAACTATCTTGCCACTTTTTGTACGACGGTATTCTTAATGCCTTTATCCTCAAGCTCTTTTTGTGCTTTTACAACATCTTCTAGGGAGTTGTATTTACCATAAGTATAGTAGAAGATACCATTATCCTTCTTACGTTCTACATTTTTCAATGTTTGTAGCATAAACGAGTTGGAGCTTAATTTATCCTTCGTTGCTGCTAATTCGAGTGTATAATAACCACTGGCTAATTTTTGATTCGGAACAAATCCTACGGAAATCGCATTTCGGAAACCAGCGTCTTTTGCTGTTTTTAGATTGCTGTCACGTACAGAAGCCAAATTGGTGGTTGCGTAATAGTATTTGTATTGATTTCCTTCTTTTACCGTTAAAATATAATTTAAACCTTTTAACGCAGGATCGTTACCAATATATCGAGTTGGTGTACTCATTAATAAGATTCGGAAATCATTCTTTAACGGAACTTCTGTAGGTTTTACAGGTTCAGGTTTTACATCATCATTATCAGCATATTTTCCACCACCACGTTTATCCATTACTTTTTTATACGAAATAATAGAATTGTAAATACTTTCTGCAATTTCATTTTGTCCTTTATCCGAAGCAATATAATGGGCTTCATCAGGATTACTCACAAATCCCATTTCGACTAGTACCGAAGGCATGGAACTTCTTCTTAAAATGTGTAAGTTTTGTTGTTTTACACCACGGGAAAGTCGTTTGTCTTTTTTTACAAAGTTTTCTTCAACAAAACCACCGAAAATTAAACTGCGTTCCAAATACTTACTTTGTTGTATTTTTAATGCAATTAATGATTCTGGTGACGAAGGATCGTATGATGCAAAAGTTTGCTTATCCTGTTCATCTAAAAAGATTACATCATTTTCCGCTTTGGCAACTTCTAAGTTTTCTCTGTTTTGATCGGGACCTTGTACAAACGTTTCGGTTCCATAAGCGGACGTATTTTTAACACCATTCACGTGAATCGAAATAAAAAGATCCGCTTTGCTACGATTCGCAAGGTTGGTTCGCTCTGTTAAAGATGGATAGATATCCGTTTTTCGGGTGTAAATTACTTTAAAGTCGTTATTTCGCTCAAGCATTTTGCCCAATTTCAAAGTTACCGATAAAGTAATATCTTTTTCAGCAACATAGCCTAAGTCGCCATAATTTCTATTAGTTCCATGGTCTCCACCTCCGTGTCCTGCGTCTAATACAAGGATAAATTTCTTTTGTGCAGAAGCAAAAATTAACAGAAATAAAAAGGCGAATGTGAAATATTTTTTGAAAGAATGTGTTTTAATACTCATAGGAATTTTAAAATGTATTAATTTTGACCCCGATAATTTTTAATTTTTCAAGAATCAGACTAAGTTCCAAAAATAGATTACAAATTTTAATTATCCTAATTTTTAACAGTTTTTTAGCAAATGTAAATGCACAAAATACGGTAAAAAAAGAGGGGGTTAATGACAGTATTTCCCGAAGAGACACTTTGGTGAAAAAAGAGCCATTGGAGGGAGTTGTCAAATATTCTGCGGATAATATTCGGAATGATATTCCGAAGAAAATGTCGTTTCTAAATACCACAGCAAAAATCAACTATCTCGACATGGATATTGCTGCGGATTACATCACCATTGATTGGAGTACGGGGAATATTTTTGCACGAGGTTTACTTGATACTAAAGGTAAAATTAAAGAGCCTGTTGTTGCCACTCAAGGTGGAAAGACCTACGAAACCGATCAGTTTAACTTTAATTTCAAAACTCGACAAGCTATTGCTTATAATGCTAGAACCGAAGAATCGGGTGGTGTTATTGTTGCCGAAAAAACGAAGAAAGTAAATGATTCCATCTTTTATTTTGCTCGCGGAAAATATACAACCGACGAGTATTTTATACAGAAAAAAGATACGCTAGCAGATTATTACCTTTTGGCACCTAATATGAAGTTGCAAAAAGGGAAAAATAGCTCGCAAATTATCACTGGGCCAATACAAATGTACATCGAACGCGTTCCGACGCCGTTGGTTCTTCCGTTTGCAGTACTTCCTTTTTCAGAAAAACGTTCTGCGGGGCTTATTATTCCAAGTTTTGGAGAGCGAGAATCGGTTGGTTTTTATTTGAATGGACTTGGATATTATCAGCCTTTAGGCGAGCATTTTGATGTGAAAGTCCTCATGGATATGTACACCAAGGGAAGTTGGAATTTCCGTCCAGAAGTCAATTATCGAAAGAATTACCGATATAACGGAAACTTTTCTGCCGATTTTGGGACAGTAGTGCGTGGTATCAAAGGTTTGGATGATTATCAAAAATCGAAAAACTATCGAATTGCATGGCGTCATACGCAAGATGCAAAAGCCAATCCGTATTTTTCTTTTTCGACTTCGGTAGATATTGTAAATAGCAATACGTTTTACAATAACTCAATCAACAATAATTATATCTTCAACGAGAACGTTTTAAATACGCAACAGAACTCGAGTATTTCAGTAACGAAGCGTTTTTTAAAACTTCCCATGACGATTACCGGTTCGGCTTCGTATTCGCAGAACTTCAGCAATGGAACGGTGAATTTGAGACTTCCACAAATGAATGTGGCGGTGAATCAATTCTATCTTTTCAAGCCAAGTAATGGCGTGATTCGAGAAGGTTTATTGGAAAATATTACCGTGAATACCGGTTTGAATTTTTCGAATTATGTAAACACGAAACAAGATCAATTGTTTAAAGACGGAATGTGGGACGAGATGCAAACGGGGCTTCAAAACAATATCGCTATTGCGACGAATACAACGTTTGCTAAGTTTTTCACCTTCTCACTTTCGGCTAATGCCAACAATGTTTTAACGACGAAAACGGTTGAAAAAAGATACGATCCTATCGCAAATGAATTGGTGACGAGTTACAATAAAGGAGTTAACGGATTTTCAACATTCTCTACTGGAGCGAGTGTTCAAACAACGATCTACGGAAATAGAGATTTTGGTGATAAATTTTTCATCAAAGCGATTCGACATATGATTACCCCGAGTTTTAGTTTCACATATACGCCTGATTTTGGAACAAAAAATTGGGGTTATTACAGAAATTATTACGATGCAAACGGAGCAATGACGCCTTATTCCATCTTCGATGGTGGTGTTTTTGGAAGTCCTTCAACAGGTTTAACGCAGTCGGTTGGTTTTAATATTGGGAACAATATTGAGATGAAAGTTCGCTCGAAAACAGATTCTACCGGAATTAAGAAAGTGAAGATTTTCGAAAGTTTAAATATTTCTGGAGGTTACAATTTTGCGGCAGATTCGCACAAGTTTTCGATGATTAACATCAACGGTCAAACTTCATTTTTCGATAATAAAATGAGCGTAAACACGAGTTTGGTGATTGATCCGTACAAAACGGTTTATGATGCTAATGGAGTAGGAACGCGAACCGAAAAGCTAGGAAATTTCGGGGTGCAAGGATTTAACGTTCAAATGTCATTTCCTTTAAACAACGATACATTCGCATCAAAAGATGCAGAGAAAATTGAAAACAAGTACAAAACCAAAGGTGAGATTCGTAACGAGAATTACTTCTTTGATGACGATATGTACGCTCGTTTTACACAACCGTGGTCGCTTAACATTACTGCGAACTACGCTTATATGAAAAATACATCCAATATGTTTGGGACGCAAGTGGCTTCTGTTGGTTTGAATGGAAACTTAAAACTGACGCCCTACTGGAATTTGACAGCAAGTACGTATTACGACGTTATTAATAAAGATTTGGGTTTAACGAGAATTGGTTTCTCACGAGATCAACGAAGTTTCTCAATCAATTTCAATTGGGTGCCTTTTGGACAATATAAAGTGTATGATTTCTTAATTGGTATTAAAGCAAATATCCTTTCAGATGCTTTAAAATACAAAGATCGAAGTTTTACACAACCAAATGCACCATTCTAATTTTTATTTTACATACTTAATTTTATATTTGCTACGGATAAACAACGTATATGAAAAAGATTATTTCCACAGATCAGGCGCCAGCAGCAATTGGGCCTTACGCTCAAGCGAACATGGCAAACGGAGTTTTGTACATTTCGGGCCAAATTCCCATTGATCCTGCAACAGGAAAGATTGCAGAAGGTGTAGAAAAGAGTACACATCAAGTGATGAAGAACTTATCGGCGGTTTTAGAAGCTGCCGGGATGACATTCAGAAACGTAGTGAAAGCAACTATATTTCTTAAGAATATGGATGATTTTGCGGTGATGAATGATATTTACGCATCGTATTTAGATTCAGATGCGTATCCAGCGAGAGAAACGGTTCAGGTTTCTTGTTTACCAAAAAATGTTGATGTAGAAATCTCTATGATTGCTCATCAGGACGCATAGAAATGAATTTTTTACGAAACTGTATCGGTGTTATTGTAGGTCTAGCGATTGCTGGATTGATTATCTCTTTAGGAGTTCGCTTGAATCCTGAATGGGTAAACTATGATTATTTTTCACCATTTCAGACTTGGGAAAAGTTTCTAAAATCCGTTCAACATGATGAACAATTCTATGTTTTTTTATTGTTTATTTCAGGCATTGCAGCTTCTGTAGGAGGTGTTGTTACCGCAATTATTGTAAAATATGCTAAAGTTGCCTATGCAATTTTAATTGGTTTTATTTTGCTTTTTATTGCGATGTTGGATGTGATTATCTTCCCGTATCATCCTACGTTTTATAAGATATGTATTTTCTTGACGTTTTTTCCATTTGCGTGGATCGGGGGGAAAATTACAGAAGTTATCTACGAACGTAAAAAGAAAAAAGAACGAGCTAAAAAATATTTATAAGCTTAACAAATTAAAAAGTCGCGCCACCGGAGGTTGGGGGTCGTTT
>JAFAFC010000024.1 GCA_023423715.1 Bacteroidota bacterium | reverse complement strand
GGCTCTGCCGCCGCAAATCCTAATTATTGAAAAAGAGCTCAGACAAATCGTTCAATCCGGGCTGCGTAAGAATTGTTATATTAGAGGAATTTTTTAGAAATCCTTAGTATGAATAAGATTTTCAACTTAAATAATATTTCAAGAGCCTTGTTGAGTGCGGCTGCACTTGTTCTGTTTGCAATATTGGTTGATGTTATTTTTGATGACCCAATTAGCTTTTCACAAAATGTCGTTCGTGGTTGTATTTATTTTACTGTTTTCTTATTCTTGGGAAATAAAAACATAACATGGAGGCAGCTTTTTGGTAAGGAAAAACAAGGGTAAAATAATTTGTAATTTTTAAATAATAAAGTTTTTTAGCACATGCAAAAATTAAAAAACTATATCGCAGGACAGTGGGTAGAAGGCAACGGAGCCGGAATTCCGTTGTACAACGCTGTTAATGGCGAAGTGGTCGCAACTTCAGATACCGAAGGATTGAACTTCGAGCAAGCTTTAGAATATGGTAGAACTTTAGGCTACAAAAACCTTTCATCAATGACGTTTTATGACAGAGGTCAAATGTTGAAGAAAGTAGCGCTTTACCTTTTAGAAAGAAAGAAAAAATATTATGAACTTTCCTACAAAACGGGAGCCACGCATGTAGACTCTTGGGTGGATATCGAAGGCGGTTTCGGAACGTTTTTCACGTATTCAGGCTTAGCAAAAAGAATGTTACCGAATACGACGTTTTGGGTAGATGGCGATGTACAAAAGATTTCCGCAAACGGAACGCATTTAGGAACGCATATTTTGACGCCTTCAGAAGGGGTTTCAGTTCAAATTAACGCGTATAATTTTCCAGTTTGGGGAATGTTGGAGAAACTGTCAACTTCGTTGTTAGCCGGAGTTCCGAGTGTGGTAAAACCTTCACCTTTCGGTTCATATTTAACCTACGAGGTGTTCAAAGACATGATTGAAAGCGGTTTCCTTCCGGAGGGAGCAATTCAATTGGTTTGCGGTGAGCCAGGAAATATTTTAGACTATATTCAAGATGGCGACTCTGTATTATTTACAGGTTCTGCTGGAACGGGTAGAAAATTAAAATCACTTCCGAATATCGCTGGTGGAGCCGTTCGTTTCAATATGGAAGCGGATTCATTAAACGCTTCAATTTTAGGATTAGAAGCTAAACCAGGAACTCCAGAATTCGATTTATTCATTAAAGAAGTTCGAAATGAAATGACAACAAAAGCGGGACAAAAATGTACTGCTATTCGTAGAATTATCGTTCCAGAACATTTGGTAGGTGATGTTCAGAATGCCTTGTCAAAAGCTTTAGACCAAGTAAAAATCGGAAATCCACTTTCTCGTGAAACCCGCATGGGTTCTTTGGTTGGAAAGCAACAATACGATGAGGTTCAAAGAAAAATCGATATTTTAAAATCAGAAACCGAGCTTGTTTACGACGGAAAACAAGAATTAATCGATGCTTCGTTTGATTCGGGAGCGTTTATGACTCCGAAATTGTTCTTAAACGATTCTCCGTTCACCAAAAACATTTCTCACGATGTTGAGGCTTTCGGTCCAGTTTCTACAATTATGCCGTACAAAGATGCGGAGGAAGCTGCAGCATTGGCAAAACGTGGAAAAGGAAGTTTGGTTTCATCTATCATTTCTCACGACGAAAAATTTATTGCAGAAACCGCTTGGAAAATCGCTTCTCAACACGGTAGAATTTTCGTTCTGAATAGAGATAATGCTAAAGAAAGTACAGGTCACGGTTCTCCGTTGCCAACGTTGATGCATGGTGGTCCTGGTAGAGCAGGAGGTGGAGAAGAAATGGGTGGATTGAATGGTCTTCATTTTTTTCTTCAAAAAACCGCTATTCAAGGTTCGCCAGATGTTTTAACGGCGATAACAAAAGTGTATACGCAAGGCGCAGAGAAAAAATATTCCGACAAACATCCTTTCCAAAAATTCTTTGAAGAAGTCGAAGTTGGCGATTCTTTGGAAACAGCAGGAAGAACGGTTACTGAAACGGATATCGTTAATTTCTCTAATGTTTCTTGGGATCATTTCTATGCGCATACCGATGCAACTTCGCTTTCGGGAACTATTTTCGATGAGAAAGTGGCGCATGGCTATTTCATTCTTTCAGCGGCGGCAGGATTGTTCGTTTCAGGCAAAAAAGGTCCTGTTATCGCCAATTACGGATTGGAAGAATGCTCGTTCTTTAAGCCAGTTTACGCAGGAGACACGATTACCGTTTATTTAACTGCGAAAGAGAAAATAAATCGTGGCGTTAAAGGAAGAAATATTCCGTCTGGTGTTGTAAAATGGTTGGTAGAAGTGGTTAATCAGCGTGATGAAGTGGTTTGTGTGGCAACAATTTTGACTTTAGTTGCAAAGAAATCTCCATTTATTGAATTAAAATTAAAAAACGTTGAGAAATTACTTAATAATCTAAGTGAAAATTCAGAAAAAAAGTTCGGAACTATGACTCCGCAATTGATGGTTGAGCATTTGGAGGAAGTCGTTAGAAATGGTTTTGGTGGTTTGAAAGCTGAAGATTTCCCTGAAATTCCTGCAGAACATTTGGAAAAATTGCAAGATTGGTTGTATACGACAAAAGAAATTCAGCCAGGTGCAAAATATCCGTTGCTGAAAGAAGGGGAAGAGCTTCAACCAAAATATAAGAGTCTGGATGAAGCCAAAACAAAATTACTCGAAGGCTTGAAAGAATTTTTAGTCTATTATCGAGAAAATCCGAAAGCTGAGCATTTTCATCCACGATTTGGAATGTTGAATAAGGAAATGATGGAATTGTTTAATAGAAAGCATTTCACTCACCATTTTGAGCAATTTAGATTGCTATAAAAAAATAAAAGCTGCAATAATTTGCAGCTTTTTTTAATTAGTTTTCGGCTTTTTCCTTTTGTCTGTCGGATGCCGATTGATCTTCCGCAACACCGGCTTTCCAATAGGAATATGCGTAAAGTTCGTCTTTTGTCCAAGCTAATTCTTTTCGGAAGTAGTTTCGTAATTCTTTTACCGTTGAAAATTCTGCGGCAACATAAGCGAATTTTTCACCATTCGGAATTTGAATTTCCTTGACTTTATCAGCCAATTCACTTCCATTTTCAGGATGCGAATTATGAATCCATATGATTTCAAAATCATCAGGTTTTACCAGATTTTGTTCGTCTTCTTCGGTTGGAACTTCAATTAGAGCAACTCCTTTTTTATCCTTTGGTAAATCTTCTAAAATAACGCTGATAACGGGAATCGCCGTTGCATCACCAATGAGAAAATACCAATCAGATTCAGGGTAAAGTTGAGATTCTTTTAATTTCATCGCCACGCCGATTTCATCACCTTCGTCCGCTTGAATTGCCCACGCAGAAGCAGGTCCGTTATCGCCATGATGTACAAAATCAATAATCATTTGATTTTTATCGAAATCAACTCCACGGTAGGTATAGGTTCGGATAATCGGTTTTAAATGATCTTCGGGAAAAATCCAATCTTGGGTTTCCTCATCAAATTTCGGAAGATGCACTTTTTTGCTTCCAGGTCTCGGAAGTAGGATTTTGTTATTCACGCCAATCGTGCAAACTTCATAGGGTTTCATATCATCACCTTGGAGAGTCAAACGAATGAAATTCGGCGTAATATACTCGCGTTTGGCTAGGCGAAATAGATTTCTTAAAATTTTAACGTCGCTCATTTTAGTTTACGGTTTGTTGAACATCTTTAATCATTTGCTGCGTAGAAGCTGTTCCACCGCCAGAAAGATACCAATATCCAGCATCCAAATAGGCGATTTTTCCATTTTTGAACGCGTTTGTTTTTTGAATCATCACGTTTTCAATTTCGGCTTTATTGGTCGGGATGCTTTCTACAGCTGCATTTCTATCAACAATAAAAATGTAATCCGGATTGGTTTTTAAAATTAGCTCATTCGAAACGGGTTGTCCGTGCGTAGCAACTTCCAAATCATTAATGGCAGGTTTTACGCCCATTACATCGTGGATGAAGCCAAAACGTGATCCTTTCCCGTAAGCACTAAATTTTCCTTTGTTGTACAATAGAATTAGTCCTTTCTTATCTGATTTTGAAATTTCTGCATTTGAAGTTTCAATTTCTTTTTTTAATTGCGCTAGTTTTGCATTTAACTCATCTTCTTTTTGGAAAACCTGCCCCAAAGTTTTCATATTGGTTTCCAAGGCGCTCATGTAATCTTTATCGTACGTGTTGAAATACACAGTTGGCGCTATTTTGTTCAATTCTCCATAAACCGCTTGCTGACGGTTGGATATGAAGATTGCGTCTGGATTTAGTGCATTTATTTTTTCAAAATTGGGTTCTTGCATCGTTCCAATATCCACGATATTTGGGTCTTCTGCGTATTTTTTCAGGTGACTCGGTAGGTTTTTCTTCGGTAAACCTGCTACTTTGATTCCCAATTCATCAAGGGTTTCTAGCGTTCCCATATCGAAAACAACTATTTTTTGTGGGTTTTCTACCAAACTTGTTTTACCAAGTTCGTGGGTAATTTCTATTTTTTCGCTTGATGTAGCGGTGTCGTTTTTCTTATCGCCGTTACATGCTGTAAAAGCCATAAAAATGAATACGGAGATAATGTTGATGGTCTTTTTCATAAGATTTATTGATTAAATTAAACTTTAAAATAATTGCAGAATTTTTTTCCGTCTTTTTCTATGATTTCAAATTCCAAATCGAAAATATTTTTAAGAATTTCTGGAGTAATAATGGTATGTGTTTCCCCAAAATGGGCTACTTTTTTGTCTTTCAAAGCGATAATGTAATCGGAATAAATAGAAGCGAAATTCACTTCATGAATCACAATAATCACGGTTTTGTTGAGTTCCGTCACCAATCGTTGAAGCGTGTTCACAATTTGTACAGAAAGCTTCATATCGAGATTGTTCAAAGGTTCGTCTAGTAAAATGTAATCGGTGTCTTGTGCGATAACCATCGCTAAAAAAGCGCGCTGACGCTGGCCACCACTCAATTCATCCAAATACGCGTCTTTAATTTCCGTCAAAGAGCAGAAGTCCAACGCTTGATTTATTTTTTCTTTATCGATTTCGTTCAATCGTCCTTGAGAATGCGGAAAACGTCCGAAAGCAACCAATTCTTCAATGGTTAATTTCAAATCCATTTGATTGCTTTGCTTTAAAATCGAAATTTTCTTAGCTAAATTTTTACTTTTAAACGAACTCAATTCTTGATCTTGAAGATAAATGCTTCCGTTATCACGCTCCAGAAGTCTCGAGATAATCGATAAAAGTGTGCTTTTTCCAGAACCGTTGGCGCCAATAAGCGACGTGATTTTGCCTGTCGGAATTTCTACCGAAAGGTCTTCAAGGATGATTTTAGTCCCAATTTTTTTATGAAGATTTTCTACTTTGATCATTTCTTTTGAGTTGATTTTAAAATCAAATAAATAAAATACAAGCCACCAATAAAATTGATTACAATGCTCACCGTTGTTGAAAAATTGAAAAAATGTTCCACAAAAGTTTGCCCAACAAATAAGGCAACGCACGCAATTGCGCTGCAGATCCAAACGGTATATTGATGTTTGTAGGTTTTAAAAAGTTGATAGGTAAGATTCGTTACCAAGATTCCTATAAAGGTAAGCGGACCAACCAAAGCGGTAGAAACGGAAACCAAAATGGAAATGATGAGTAAATAAATCTGTATAAGTCGATTGTAATTAAGTCCTAAGTTAATCGCTTGTTCGCGTCCCAATGCGATGATGTTGAGGTATTTCAAATACGGTTGTCCTGCAATTAAAGTAATCATCGTAATAATTCCTGACACCAAAAGTAAATTGGAATTTATTTTATTGAAAGACGCAAAAATGTACGATTCTACCATGGAAAATTCGTTCGGATCAATGATGATTTGTAGAAATTTGCCGAAGGTTTCAAATAGAATTCCGAGAACCAATCCCGTTAATAGAAGGTGATAGATGTTGTTTTTGCCTTTTTTGAAAAGGATGAAATACATTAAAAATGAAAACAAAAGCATGAAGAATAGCGCAACAAAAAAGTTTTCCGTTGAATTCAGTACTTTAAAGGTTTTGTCCCCATAAATAAACACCAATACGGTTTGAAAGAGTACGAAAACCGCTTCGTAACCCATAATGGAAGGCGTTAAAATCCTGTTGTTTGTGATTGTTTGAAAAATTAATGAAGAATAACCAACACTAACGCCCACCAATACTATGGTTCCTAATCGTATCAATCGTTTAGGTAATACGTAATCCAAATTGCTTCCTGTGTTGTACAACATGAAAAAAGTTGCGACAATCACCAAGATGCCAGCTAAAATCCAAATTCTATTTTTCACTTCTTTACTCATGCTACTTACGTTTAAAAATGAGATAAAAGAAGAAAATTCCACCAAGAATGCCCACCGTTAAACCAATTGGGATTTCGTAAGGGTAAAGAATAAGTCTGCCTAAAATATCACAACACACAATGAAAATTGCACCAATCAATGCGGTATAGGGAAGTGTTTTCTTAAGATTGTCCCCATAAATCATACTTACCATATTGGGAATAATCAACCCTAAAAAAGGGATCGCACCCACCGTAACCACCGTCACACTTACTGTTAACGAAATACAGAATAAACCAATACCCACGATCGCGTTGTAATTGAGACCGAGATTTTTTGAAAAACTTTCGCCCATGCCTACAATTACAAACTGATTTGCATAGATATAGGATAGAATTACTGCGGGTAGAATAAAATAAACAGCTTCGTAATTTCCTTCCAGAATTCCTGAAAAATCGCCCAACAACCAACCTTGAACGTTCTGGACAATATTGTTTTTGTACGCGAAAAATGTCGCAATAGCATTTAAAATACTTCCAAACATGATCCCGATAAGCGGAACTAAAATCACATTTTTAATTTGGATTTTTCGAACCATTGTTATAAAAATCATACTTGCCGCTAAAGTGAAAACCAATGCGAAAAGTGTTTTTTCTAAAGCGCTTCCCAATGGAAACCAAAGAATACTGAACAAGATTCCAAGTTTTGCAGCATCTAAAGTTCCCGCTGTTGATGGAGAAACAAATTTGTTTTGTGAAATTTGCTGCATAATAAATCCAGAGATACTTAGCCCAACTCCTGTTAAGACTAACGCAATCGTTCGTGGAACTCTACTTTTGAACAGGACGAAAAGCTCTTCCTCTGAAAATAAAATGAGGTTTTGAATGGAAATTTCCTTAACACCAACAAATAAAGACGCAATGCAGACGAGTAGTAAGAGTATGTATAGTAAAACTTTGTTCAATTTATTTAGAATAAATAAAAACAAAGATAATTGAATTATTCGAAACACCCAATTTTAGGTTCTGAAAAACATATTTTTAACCTTTATTTAGAATGTTGATATCAGTTTATTTTTTCTGAAACGTGTATCTTGCATAAGAAAAACGGTATCTATGAGTTTGGCAGATCAAATAGTGAATTTCAATAAAAATCTAAAATACAACGGAAAACTTCCAGAAAGTTTTGATGTTTTGAATCCTTTTTTTGATAATCCTGAAACGATGGTTGTTATGAAAGAATTCTATCGGAAATTTTACAATGATAATAACCGAAGGAAATTCATTATTGGGATTAATCCAAGTCGAAAAGGCGCTGGCGTTACTGGAGTTCCGTTTACCGACACCAAACGTTTGAAATCTGAATGCGGAATTGAAATGAAATCAGCTCACACGCACGAAATTTCTTCTGTTTTCATGTATGATATGATTGACGCTTTTGGCGGTGTTGAAAAGTTCTATTCCGAGTTTTATATTAATTCGCCTTTTCCATTAGCAATTGTGAAAAAGACTAAAAATGGAGATTTAAACGCCAATTATTATGATGACAAAGCGCTTTTTGAAGATGTAAAACCTTTTATGATTGAGTCTTTGAAAAAGCACATTGCACTTGGTTTGGATACTTCGGAGGTTTTTGTTTTGGGAAAGAAAAACGCTGACTTTCTTACAAAAATCAATAAAGAAGAACATTTTTTCAATAAAATGACGGTTTTGGAGCATCCGCGATACATCCAACAATACAAATCAAAAGAGAAAGATTTGTATATTGATAAATATATTTTAGCTCTCCATGGTAAAAAAAATACATAAGAATCTAGAGTTCAAGAAAAACTGGTTTATTTATCTTATTTTTCTGTTTATGAACTGTGTACCAGGTGGATACGGATTAGCGTATGAGGTGAAAATTTCTGATGGCTTTTACTTAACTGCATTAGATGCTGCGAAAGAATTAAAGCTCATCTATCGTGGAGATGATAATAAAGGTGGAGGAATTTTAGTTACTCAAACAGTTTATGCAATCGGATATGATGAAAATTTTATAATTTTAAAACAACATCCATGGCATAAGAATCAAATGGATACAACCATTACAAATTACTATATAGTTAATTTAATGGAAGTTAGGGAGGAGAAATTGAAATTCAAACAAAAAGTAGATACAGTTAATTATGCAAATGTAATTAAGACTAATAGTGGAAAAGACTCTATTGGAAAGATGAATACATCGATATTTACAACGAGATTTGAGCCTAAAGAACCTAAAAAGCTAACATTGAAAGAATTTGAAAAGGAAAGAACCAGATTAAAAGTATCAGATACCTTATCATTTTTCTTAAATTTCAAAAATGAAATGGAACCCTGAAATTTATAATCAATTTAAAGTCATTCGTTATCAACCATTTTTTGATTTAATGAGTTTGATTTCTGAAGAAAACTTAACGAACGCAGTTGACATCGGTTGCGGAACAGGTGAGCAAACTAAAATTTTGTCCGAAAAATTTACAAATACTCATTTTACCGGAATTGATACTTCAAAAGAAATGTTAGCGAAATCGAAAGAATTTGAAAAGCAAAATCTTCATTTTGAAATCAAAAGCGTTGAGGATTTTATTCAAGACGATTCAAAGTATGATTTAATCTTTAGCAATGCGGCTTTGCAATGGTCAGATAATCATGAGAGGTTGTTTCCCACTTTACTTTCGAAGCTTTCAGAAAATGGTCAATTTGCTGTTCAAATGCCGATGCAGTCTCAAAATATTCTCAATCAAATTTTAGTTCAATTGGCATCAGAAGAGCCTTTTAAAACTCAATTGAATGGATTCAATAGGATTTCGCCTTTATTAACAGTTGATGAATATGCTGAAATTTTATTCAATGCTAACCTGCAAGATTTGAACATTTCAGTTCGTGTTTATCCAATTATTGCGAATGATGTGGACACTTTGTTCAACTTTATTTCTGGTTCAGCTTTAATTCCATATTTGGAACGTTTGAATGAAGAACAACAAGACGTTTTTACAACTGAGTTTAAAAATCGAATTGCTCAAAAATTCAAATCTTTTCCAGCAATTTATTCATTCAAAAGATTGTTGATGTATGGGAGAAAAGCGTAGAAATTGTAATTTGTAGAAATGAAAAATTTCCCAGACGGAATTCAATTCAAATATCCTTGGCGTAAATACCAACAGCAGTTTTTAGACGGTTTGGATGGTTATTTTACGGATCGTCATTTGCACGTTGTCGCGCCTCCAGGTTCTGGAAAAACGGTACTTGGACTAGAAATCATGCTTCGATTGAATACACCAACATTAATTGTCGCCCCTACGATTGCTATTCGTGAGCAATGGATTCAACGTTTATGCGAATTGTTTTTACAGCAATATGAGGTGCCTGAGTGGATTTCCACTTCGATTCGTGAACCGAAATTCATGACGGTCGTTACGTACCAGGGAATTCATGCAGCCGTTTCGCTAGCGAAAGATATGGAGG
Source organism: Bacteroidota bacterium (assembly GCA_023423715.1). Taxonomy (GTDB): domain Bacteria; phylum Bacteroidota; class Bacteroidia; order Flavobacteriales; family Weeksellaceae; genus JAFAFC01. The sequence continues at coordinate 34,070 of JAFAFC010000024.1, read as the reverse complement.
AGAGTGAAGAAGAGGCAGAGGAAACGGTTTCTGATGAAAAAGTCAATTCCAAAGAGCTTTCGCAAGTTATTTCTAAACTCAAAAAAACTGGCGTTAAGACCATAATTTTGGATGAAGCGCATCATTTGAAAAAGGCGTGGTGGGCATCACTCACGGATATTAAAAACGAGCTTGATCCTGTTTTGGTCGCTTTAACGGCGACGCCTCCTTATGATGTTTCTCCCTTAGAATGGCAGCGCTATATTTCGTTGAATGGCCACGTGGATGCGGAAATTTCTGTTCCCGAATTGATGATTGAAGGCGATTTATGTCCGCATCAAGATTTGGTGCATATTTCTTTGCCATCGATGGAGGAAAACGAAAAACTTGAAAAGATTCAAGAACGTGCACAAAAGTATTGGGAAGAATTTTTGGATGATGAAGTCGTTTTGGAGGCATTAAAGAACTATTCGGTTTATCAAAATCCAAGTTTGTCGTTTGATTGGATTTATGATCGTACTTCGTCGTATTCTTCCGGATTGGTTTTTCTGAATCACAAAAAAATAGAGATCAACCCCATTCACTTTGAAATTTTGGGCGATTCACAACAATTTATACCCGAGTTTAGTTTCTTTTGGTTAGAAGAATTGTTGGATTTAATGCTTTTTGTTGATCGAAAAAGTTTTATTGAAATTGAAACTCATTTGGAACAATGGGAAAATAAATTGCGTCATGGTGGTTTTCTAGAACATAAAACGGTTAATTTTCTTCAAAATAAAACGGCTTCTCAAATTTTGAACTCCAGTGTAGGGAAACTCAGCTCAATTTTGAAAATTGTTCAGTTGGAACATCAACAATTGCAGAGCGATTTGCGAATGGTGATTTTAACGGATTATATTCGAAAGGATTTTCTCGATGCCAAGTTGGATCTGTCGAAAATTGGAGCCGTTCCTATTTTCGAATTACTTAGAAGAAATAATTCTAATCATTTTCTGGTTGGAATGCTTACTGGAAGTCTTGTTATTGTTCCGAAAAGTTTAGAATTTGATTTGAAGAATGCGAATTCGACAGCTGTTTTTGAGGTTGAAGATTTGGATTATGATACGCGCTATTGTATTGTAAAGTTGAATTCCCAAAATAGATCCCAAATTGTTAAAACCATTACAGATTTGTTTCAGAAGGGTGGTTTAACGATTTTAGTGGGTACAAAATCGCTTCTTGGTGAAGGTTGGGATGCACCGAAAATTAATTCTTTAATTCTTGCTTCAACCGTTGGGTCTTTTGTTTTGTCGAATCAAATGCGAGGTCGAGCCATTCGAATCGATAAGGATAACCCTAATAAATCGTCGAATATATGGCATATAGCCACGTTTAATGAACATTCGTTTGATGGTGGAAACGATTGGGTTACTTTGAATCGTAGATTTAAAACTTTTGTCGGAATATCTAACACGGACGCAACTTTAATTCAAAATTCAATGCAACGTTTGGGGATTCCTGAAACTATTGAGAATACTGCGCAAATTGAAAATATCAATCAGATAACCGAAAATTGGGCTACGAGTCGTACCTCAATTAAAACTCGTTGGCAAGAAGCTTTAAAACGTGGGAACACGATGGTTGAGGAAATCGTTCTTCCCACGGAAATTGGGAAAGAATACCAAGAGCGAAAGGTGGTCTATGCTGGGAAATCTGCTGGTCATTTCGCCATGATTTCGTTATCCACCTTGTTTGCTTTTGGTGGTGAATTGCTCTCTTCATTGATTAAGAATTTTTATAATCCTCTGCTTTCGCAAGCGTTTTTGTTCGCCGGAGTTTGTGGAATCTTAGTTTATGGAATTCGTTTTTTTAAGTCGTTTCGATTATTCTTACGATATCGACACATTCAATCTCATATTTTAACGATCGGAAAAATTCTTTTGAAAACCTTAGTTTTTGAACGAATTGTGAGAACGCCTTTGGCTGATTTAACTGTGGTAACTTCATACTCAAAAGAAGGGGAGTTGGGATGTCATCTTCATGGTGGTAACCAATACGAAAAATCTCAATTTATTCAGAATTTACAAGAGGTCGTTTCGCCGATTGATAATCCAAGATATTTGTTGGAAGAAAAATATGGTTTTTTGAGTAAGAGCAGTCGCTATTATCAAGTTCCCGAAGCTTTGGGTAAAAACAAAAGAACAGCAACTTATTTTGCTGGTGAATGGCAAGAGAAATTCGGAAAAACAAATCTGATATTTACCCGAACAATAGAAGGACGAAAAATCTTGTTAAAGCTCAGATTTAAAAATATTCTAAAATCGAATATTCAGATTAAACATTTGCATACGTGGACGCGCTAAAAAATGAAATGAGAGTTTAAAAAAATCTATAAAAAAAAGCGATCCGAATCCGAATCGCTTAATTTGATTTTGAAAAAACATTAAGCTTCCATGGTTATTAGTTTTTTTTAATGTTTATTCAATAAACTTTTTTTCATTTTTGTTGACACGAAATTGGGATTTTTTTTAGGATTTTGTCGAGTACAACGCGTTACAAAAGCGTTACAAGATGAAATGTGTTGATTTTCAATAACTTGTGATTAATTATAAGCTTTGCTATTTCTAATTAATCATGGATTTGAACCAGATTAAAAGGGAAATCTTCCTCTTTTGCACCTGTTTTTTTTCGAATTCTGTGTTTTGTAACGCGTAACGAAGCGGGGGAAACACCCAAGGCGGATGCAATTTCTGAATTATTTAAACCTAATTGGGCTAAACAAAGAAAGCGTAATTCACTTTGAGTAAGTTCAGAATTCGTTTCCTTTAGGTCGGTTAAAAAATTGGGAAAAGCTTTTTCAAATTGCTTTTTGAACTCCATCCAATCTTCTGTTGTAAGGATGGTTGTTTCTTTGAGTTTGTTCAGTTTGGTAGTCGTGCTATTTTCGGTTCCAATAGCTTCAATAATTTTTTGATTTCGCGCAAGTTTTTGTCGGAACTGTTCTAGTTGTAATTCTGCAATTTCAGATTCTTTTTGGCTGTCCTCAAGTTGTTTTTCAACTTGTAAACGTTGGTTTTCGGATATACTGTATTTAAGTTTTTGTTTAAAGTAAAACATTCTGTAAGCCACTCCAATTCCTAATATTACGATGACACATAGTAAAATCGTCATATTACGTATTGTATTTTGTCTTTTTATCGTGGCATCTGCTTTCCGGATGGAGTTTCGAAGGTTTTCTTGTTTCAGTTTTTCACTGATCGTACTGTAACGTCGGAAACTCAAATCTTTTTCAATTTCTGCCTTTTTAGCGTTGTAGTGAACGTTAAATTTGTAAGCGTTTTCAAACTGTTTTAAATCCCGATAACTTTCAGAAATCCCTAATAATGATTTCGTAATATTGGGTTCATCGTTGACACGTTGAGCAAAATCAAGCGATTTTTTGTAATAATCTAGGGCATTTGCGGGGCGATTTTGTTTCGTTTCTATTTTCCCCAATAAATAATGCACTTTTGCAATGTCATTATCTAATCGATATTTCTCTGCCGCAATCAGGTTTTGCTCCAACAATTCTTTTGCTTTTGGATATTCCTTTTTCTCAATGGCTACTCGTGCAAGTCCACCCGCAGCTATTCCTTCCCAGATTTCCACGAATTGTTTGTCATACACTGAAAATCGACCTTTGTATGTTGAATAATCTTTTTTGTATCTACTTAAAGTGGTCTTTAATAATGAATAATAATGCTCACTTTGCGAGTAATTTCCAATTTGATAATAATTAGTGCCCAAAATATCCAAAAAGAAACAGTAATAGTCTAAATAGTCTTTTGGTGAAGGAATGTGTTTCAGACCTTTTAACCCTTTTTGAATGCTCGCATTATATTCGTGTGCTAAATAATAGCCTAAACTTAAATTATAGTAGCGGAAGAAAAGTTTTGGAAAATATTGTGCGCCAATTTTCTCCTGCATTTCCACCGTTTTGCTGATATAATAAAGCTTTTCATTAGGATCGCCGAAACCTTGCTCGTAGAAAAGTGAGTAGATTTCCGTTAATAATTGTTCGTCATTTAGAATTAATGCTGATTTTATCGACTCTTCAAGTTGTTTTTTTAGTTCTGGATCTAGTTTTTTTTGAAGAAACATTTCGGCATTTGCTTCATAAAGAATGAATCGTGATTGAAGGCGGACATTCTTTTTGATTTTTTTACTCCTTTTAATTTCTTCTATAATCGCATTGTATTTCTTTGGATCGTAATTATTTGATAGATCATCTTGAGCTTTTAACGCTTCTATGGTTTGTGTTTTATCGGAAATTGACCAAATATCAAGCAACTGTTTTGCCGTTAGCTTTTGTGAAAAAGCACATGCGGAAATAACAAGAGAGACGAAAAGTAGAATCCGAGTATAGAGGTGCAAAATAGTTCTTATTTTAAGTTTCTAAAATTACTCTTTTTGTTCAATTTAACAATAAATATGGTTTAGAAATGGAGTTTTTAAAGGGAATTACTGTAATTTTAGTATTTTTGGTCAAATCAATTTGAAAACCTTACTATGACAGATTTCGTTAAATCGGAGATAAAAAATAGCATTGCAGAAATTACTTTTGGAACCGCTAAAAGCAACTCGTTGCCAGGAGAAATATTAGAAAATCTAGCCCAGACTATTTTAAGTGAAGGTTCTAAGTTGGAAGTGAAAGCAATCTTGTTGAAAAGTGAAGGCGAAAAAGCGTTTTGTGCGGGAGCTAGTTTTGATGAGTTGCTGGAAATTGAAGATTTAGAAACATCAAAGAAATTTTTTGGAGGTTTTGCAAAAGTTTTAAACGCCATGCGTACTTGTGGGAAAATTGTCATTGTGCGTGTGCAGGGAAAAACAACTGGCGGAGGCGTTGGCATTGCGTGTGGAGCAGATTATTGCTTTGCAACTCAAGATTCGGCTTTGGCATTAACCGAATTAAATTTAGGAATTGGCCCTTTTGTTATTGGTCCTTATGTAGAACGCAAAATCGGGAAGTCTCAATTTGGTGCTATGGCTATTGATGCCGATTTTAGAAGTGCGGAATGGGCAGAGCAGCATAATATTTATCATTCCGTTTCCGGTTCCATTGAGGAAATGGACGAGAAAATTGAAACGTTTTTGAAAACGCTTTCGGGACGAAGTGATGATGCTTTGGCTTTAATTAAACAAGTTTCTTGGGAAGGAACCGAACATTTTAACGATTTGATGCCTGCCCGAATTCATATGAGTGCGAGTTTGATTTTAGAAAATTCAGCTAAGCAGAATATTGCAAAAATTAAAGAACGTCTTCGAGCGAAATAGTTTTTTTTAATAATATTTGAATTCGAGCGGTGACTTTGCCACCGCTCGAACTTTTTACAATTTTTTTCTTCAAATGCTCTCGACTTAAAACAGATGCCATAATTTTTTTCAAAAAATCTAAAAAAAATCTTGTTTGATTCAAATCAATTTTTAACTTTGCAATTCAAAGTGCTTTTTATGGAAGATAAAAATTACCATGATGATCTGTCTCATATTCGTTCTATGATGGAACGAAGCAGCAGATTTCTTTCTCTTAGCGGCTTGTCTGGCGTTTTTGCGGGCATCACTGCGCTTGTTGGTTCTGCATACGCTTACTACCTAATGCAGAGGGAAGGGATTTCGTATTTTGATGGTCAACATATTAGTTTTACCAAAGGATTAATTACCGAATTGGTCATTACTGGTTTGGTGATCTTATTAGTTGCCATTACATTAGGTTACGTTTTTACAGTTCGAAAAAGCAAAAAGAACCAAGTTTCGATGTGGGATGCAACGACGAAGAAATTGCTAGTCGCCTTTGTGATTCCATTAATCACAGGTGGGTTGGTTTGTTTGGCGCTCCTTTATCATGATATGTTGGTTTTTGTTGCTCCCATGACTTTGATTTTTTATGGTTTAGCGTTAGTTAGTGCGGAACGATATACCTTGTCAGATGTAAAATATTTGGGACTTTGTGAGATTTTATTGGGGATACTTTCTTTATTCTTTCTAGGTTGGGGTTTTCTTGCCTGGATCGTTGGTTTCGGGGTTTTACATATTGTTTACGGACTCGTAATGCATAGAAAATATCATTAATATTTTAGTAATTAATAGTTAATAGAAATAGAATAGAAGTTACGAATCTCATGAACATCCATCAATTGAATAAGGAATTTGAAAGTCGCGTTCGACTCGGCATTATGTCTGTGTTGATGGTAAACGATTGGGTGGATTTTAATGAAATGAAAAAGCTTTTGGAAGTTACAGACGGTAATTTGGCCAGTCACTCTTCTTCATTAGAAAAATCAGGATTTATTGAGATCAAAAAAGAGTTTGTAGGAAAGAAACCCAAAACGTCGTATCGAGTAACTTTAGAAGGAAGAAAGGCTTTTGAAGACCATTTACAAGCTTTAGAAAAATTGTTGTCTCGCTAGACTCTTTTTTTTGAACTTTAACTTTGAAACGCAAAGTACTTTAAATAAAAATAAAGATGAATCGGAAATCATTTTTAAAGAAAATTGGACAAATAACGGCTATAGCTGCAATTCCAGGTTTTTATTCTTGGCAAGTAGAGCCTTTTTGGGTGGATTTTGTGCAGAAAAAAATGCCGATTAAAAATTTGCCTGAAAGTCTCATTGGTAAGATTGTAATGCAAATATCGGATTTGCATGTAGGAAACAGGTTCGATTGGCATTTTCTTATTGATTCATTTAAGGAAGCCAAGGCTTTTCAACCAGATATTGTGGTTTACACCGGCGATTTTGTGAACTGGGAAAGTGAACAACAACTTGATCAACTCTCCGAAGTGATGGCTCAATCTGTAAAAGGAAAACTTGCAACTTTGGGGATATTGGGGAATCATGATTATGGTAAAAATTGGATGGAAGTTGATGTTTCTCACAAAATCTGTCAAGTTCTGGAAGATAACGGAATTCAAATGCTGAACAACGCTAAAACGATTATTGATGGACTTCATGTTTACGGTTTTGAAGATTTGTGGTCACCAAATTTCAATCCTTCCGAAGCATTGAAAAATTATGATTCGACTCAAGCCAATTTGGTTCTTTGTCATAATCCAGATGCATGTGATCTTGATGTTTGGAACGGGTATCAAGGATGGATTTTAAGTGGACATACACATGGAGGGCAAGTAAGCGTACCCGTTTTTGGACCTCCTATTATTCCCGTTAAAAATAAAAAATATACAAGTGGCGAAATTGATTTGATGGACGGTAGGTTGCTGTATATCAATCGGGCAATTGGTCATTCTTTTCAAGTCCGTTTTTTGGTGCGTCCCGAAATAACGGTTTTCACCTTAGCTAGAGCATAATTTGACTTCATGAATTTTTATCAAATAATAAAAAAGTTCAACATAAATAAAATAAATATGAAAACAAATTTTAAAAACACTCGATTGCTGATTTTGCTAGGAGCAGCTGCAAGTTTATTGCTAATTCCATTAGTAGCGATGCAGTTTACAAACGACGTTTCTTGGTCAGCATTTGATTTTGCCATCGCTTCGATTATCCTTTTAGGAACGGTGATTCCAGTAGAAATGGTTTTGCGATCCGTTACGACAAAATCGCAACGAATTTGGATGATTTGTGTACTAATTATTCTTCTACTTTTGGTTTGGGTAGAATTGGCTGTCGGAATTTTCGGAAGTCCTTTCGCTGGTTCTTAAATAGTGAATATATAGTTGATTTATAAGTTAATAATACGATTTTATGAAAAATTTTCGAGTGCAGTTTTTACTGTTCATGTATCAGATTTCTCAAAAGAATTACCGTCGTTTTTTTAAACGTAAAAAGCGAAAGTGGGTTTTTACCGAAGAACAATTGCTTCAATTTAAGGAAGATTCTTTAGGGCGAACACTAGGCGAATTCTACAAAGAGCACGGATTCCGAATGATTTCGCAGATGGAAAACCATGATGTCTACCATTTGATTTCCGAGTATAGTACCAATATGATTGACGAGATTTCTATGCAGTATTTACTTTTTGGAAATGGAAAAAAGTCGGCGTACTTGTTAGGCGTTTTGATTTTAGGAACTTTGGTTTTTCCAGAACATCTAAAAACATATTGCAAGGCCTATGAAAAGGGAAAAAATATGCGTCGCTTTTATCATTTGGATTTTGAAAGTTTACTTCAGCAAAATTTTCATCAATTGAAGGATTTCATTCATCAAAAATCAACTCCCGTTTTATTTTAAAACTTAGAAATTATGAAAAAGTATCAGATTATTTTGCTTGCAACTTTATTCTTTGTGGTTATTTTTTATGACGAATATTTTGCACTCAACTTCGGGCTTTTTGGCTTGTTTAATGCGGTTTTTGCATGGTATTTGGCGCCTGAAAAAAATAAGACAAGATTGTTTATTACACTGTTTGTTTGTGCAATTTTGTCCAGTTTCGCCTTTATTTGGTTTAATGATGGACCTTCGTTTATCGCGATTATTTCTTCACTTTTACTCTTGAATTTGAAAGCTAAAGCGAGAAATCTAAAGCCTCTAATGGTTATTCCCATCGCTGTAACCAATGCGTGCACGTTTATTTGCCGAGTTTTTGATTTTGATAAGTGGCTTCCCAAATCTAACGAAGGGAAATCTTGGCAACAAATGATCGCCGTTATTTTAATTCCGTTTGTGTTCTTAAGCTTGTTTTTCGCGATTTATACGTACGGAAGCGATCATTTTGCAAACCTTTTTGTGGATTGGGAATGGAATTTTAATTTTCTACATTTCTTTGCATTACTCGTTTTGGGTTTCTTTTTGGCGTTCAATTATTGGAATTTCGTTGTATTACGTTCGATTTATGAAAGCAACAGATATTTGAACAACGATTTTGATGCAAAACGCATTTCGAACAAGCCCAGTTTTTCTTTTCTAAGTTTAGATTTCGAACGTTTAAGCGGCGTTGTTACGTTTTTCGCACTTTCTATTTTATTGGTGATTTTTATTTTCACATTCAATTATGAACAATTTGGTGAGCGGATAAATGATTCTACTTTGTCCGAAGAAACGCACGAACGCGTTGCAGCGGTGATTATGAGTATTGCAATGGCAATTGTGGTGATTATGTTTTATTTTAAATCTGGATTTAACTTTGATTCAAATGCTAAATTATTGAAGATTGCCGCTTATGCTTGGATTTTGTTGAATGCAATTTTGGTTCTCTCCACAATGGTTAAAAATACAGAATATGTGTACCATTTTGGATTAACCTATAAAAGATTGGGCGTTTACGCATTCCTTATATTGAGCTTACTGGGATTGGTTTTCACGTGGTACAAGATTTCTGCAAAAAAGACGAATGTATTCTTATTTAATACAATGATTTGGTCGGTTTACGGGATGATTTTGGTTTGCAGTTGGCTTAATTGGGGCGGAATTGTCACCCAATACAACTTGAAACAATCTGATTTTGATTTAAACTATCTTCTAAATGAAGTTCATCTCAACGAGAAAGATTTATTAGATTATGCGCAGCAGCATGATAATAAATTATTGGAAAACGAAGTCATACACAAAATTAAAAACAAACAAAGGAGCCAATTTTTGTCGAAAGTTTTATACTATGAAACCGTTCGATTTCAAGAACATTCCAAGTAAGAATTTGTAAAAATCTTGGTTTGGTGCAGGTTTTGTATTGTTTTTGCAATTATTCTAAAAAAACGTTGCCTATATGAAAAAACTTTTGTTACTTCTGCCCTTAATTATTGTAGCCTGTAAAGAGGATAAAATAACCACAGAATCATCATCAAAAGATTCGTTACAAATTACGGAAGACTCGATGAATACAATGGTTATTGATTCAGTAGCTTTACGAGATTCACTAATTAATAATGCGCCGAAAACAAAAGAAGTTTTGAAAAACGGTGTCATGAGAAGCAATGAAGATGGTGAAATTGTGAGAGATTTGGATGCAAGCATGCTTCCGATAAAAGTAGGAGAAGAATTTTCATCAGAGAATCAAAGATTAGTTTTGAATATTACTAATTTTGCGGGAAAAGCGATTAACGTAAAAGTAAATCCGGAGAAACCCACAATGAATATTCGAGTTAATCAAATTATTCTGCCAAACGGCGAACAAGATGGACCTTTTGGTAGGGAAGTGCAAGAATATCATGTTTCCGAAAAAGGAAAAGTCCAGATAATTATTGCAAAAAGTAATATGGCATCGGGCGACGCAAAAGGCCATTTTACAGTAAACATTGAATAATCACTTTCTTAGTAAGTTTTTATAACTAGTTTAACTAATTTTTGGGGAATTATTAATTAAACTAAAAATGAGACTCTACGGAGTCTCATTTATTTTTTCTATGCTTTGGTTTTCGAGTCCATGACTATCGTTGCGGGGCCGTCATTGATCAAAGAAACTTTCATATCTGCGCCGAAAATTCCACTTTCAACTGGTGTTCCTGATTTTCCTAATTCTGTTTTGAAATAATCAAATAAAGGAATGGCTTTATCAGGTTTGGCCGCTTTAATAAAGGAAGGTCGATTTCCCTTTTTATAATCTGCAATCAATGTAAACTGGCTAATACAAAGAATTTTACCTTTACTTTCTTGGATAGAAAGATTCAGTTTTCCATCTTCGTCACCAAAAATTCGAAGATTTAATATTTTTTGAGCAAGCCAATCTGCATCTTCTTTTTCATCATCTTCCTGAATGCCAACAAGTAGCATGAATCCACTTTGAATTTGGCCAACAATATTTTCATCTACTTTAACATGGGCTTCAGAAACCCTTTGTATAACTACTTTCATGAAGGTAATTTACATATTTATTTTGAACTATTTAATTATAAATCGCTAAAATTTGAGATCCAGAATCGTAATTGGTAAAATAGGTTTTAGGGGCAATTTTCGCAACTTTTGTTGGTTGGCCTGTCAATAAAATCCATTCCGAATTATCCGCTTTGCACGTTATTTTGATGTCTTCAGTAACCTCCAATGTTGTGTTGGCTCCAGGGCAAATGTGAGGCGCATTTCTATCGTACACTTTAAAACCATTGGAAGTTCGCACGACAATTAATCCTCGAGTTCCAGAACCTTGCTCATTAACGTATATCCAGCCTCCGGTATATTGCAATTTTTGATACGCAGGAAGTTTAAGGTCTAGTTGAACGCTAATTCCTGTCTTAGGAAAGCAGTCCACGGTTTGTTCTCTTTCTGAGCATGAAAAAACAATGGTTAAAAGGCTGAAAGTAAGGAATATTGTGAAAAACTTCGAAAGAATCTTGTGTCGCATATGAAAATTATTTTATATCTTTGTGTTACTAATTCACAAACAGAAACATTGTCCGGCAAATGTCGGATTATTTTTTTATACTAACGTTAAAACTCAAAAATTATGGCAACGTATGTTACAAATGAGGGCCTCGAAAAAATGAAGGCCGAACTCGAGTTGTTGGAAACCATAGAAAGACCAAAAATTACGCAGCAAATTGCAGAAGCGAGAGATAAAGGTGATCTTTCGGAAAATGCGGAATATGATGCTGCCAAAGAGGCTCAAGGGATGCTAGAAATGAAAATTTCTAAATTGAAAGACGCGATTGCTTCTTCTAAAGTGATAGACGAGTCTCAATTGGATACATCCAAAGTTTCGATTTTAATGACGGTGCGTCTTAAGAATAAAACGACCAATCAAGAACAAAAATTTACACTTGTTCCTGATAACGAAAGCGATCTGAAAACAGGAAAAATTTCTGTAAATACACCTATTGCTAAAGGGCTTTTAGGAAAAACTGTTGGAGAAGTAGCTGACGTTGTTTTGCCAAATGGTAACAAACTTTCATTTGAAGTTTTAGAAATTTCGCTTTAAATTTGTTCCTTTAAAATCAAGAAAAATGAGCTCTATATTCACAAAGATTGTCAACGGAGAAATTCCAGCGTATAAAGTAGCTGAAAATGATCAGTTTTTATCATTTTTGGATGCGATGCCTTTAGTAGAAGGACATACTTTAGTGATTCCTAAAAAGGAAGTAGATTTTATTTTTGATATTGATTCTGAAGAATATAAAGAATTGTGGGCATTTGCACAGCAAGTCGCTCAAAAAATGAAAAGAGCATATCCCGATAAAAGAATAGCAGTGGCCGTGGTCGGACTAGAAGTTCCGCATGCGCATATTCACTTAATTCCAATTTCAAAAATGGAGGATATGAATTTTAGAAATGAACGTTTGAAGTTCAGTCAAGAAGAATACAATCAAATTCTTGGAAAAATTAAAAATGCTTAAATAGACTTTGTCAAGGTAATTTACTTTGACAAAGTTTTTTTATACCTAATATAAAAAGAGACAATACTATATGAATCCTAACCAATGTTCGTTTTGTGGTAGAAATAGAAATGAAGTACAAATGCTGGTTTCTGGGCAAAATGGGTTTATTTGCGAAAATTGTATCGAGCAAGCGCATGCTATTGTAAAAGATAACGGAACAGGATCGGTTACTGGAGGGCCAGCAGCAAATCTTGAAGAATTAAAAAAACCAAAGGAAATTAAAACCTTCCTAGATCAATATGTTATTGGTCAAGATCAAGCGAAGAAGCAATTATCCATAGCGGTTTATAACCATTACAAAAGGTTGTTGCACTCGGAAGATGAAAACCGTGAGGTGGAAATCGAAAAGTCAAATATCATCATGATTGGTGAGACGGGAACTGGAAAAACGTTATTAGCAAAAACCATTGCTCGAGAATTAAATGTTCCTTTTTGTATTGTTGATGCAACAATTCTTACCGAAGCTGGTTATGTTGGTGAAGATGTAGAAAGTATCCTTTCACGTTTGTTAATGGTGGCAGATTATGATGTTCAAAAAGCAGAAAGAGGTATCGTTTTTATTGACGAAATCGATAAAATCGCTAGAAAATCGGATAACCCAAGTATTACACGTGATGTTTCAGGAGAAGGTGTTCAGCAAGGATTGTTGAAGCTTTTGGAAGGAAGTATTGTGAATGTTCCGCCTCAGGGAGGTAGAAAGCATCCAGATCAAAAGTATATTCAAGTCAACACGCAGAATATTTTGTTCATCGCAGGTGGAGCTTTTGATGGGATGAAAGACATTATCGAAAGACGTCTAAATAAGCAAGCGATTGGATTTAGCGCTGATAAACTAAATAAAGTAGATAAGGAAGATGATATTTTAAGTCAGATTAATGCGTTGGATTTGAAACGTTTCGGTTTAATTCCTGAATTATTGGGTCGTTTTCCGATTATTACCTATTTGGACAAGCTAACTAAAGAGACCATGATGCGAATTATGACGGAGCCGAAAAACTCGATCGTCAATCAATTTGTTGAGTTATTTAAAATGGATGGAATTAAATTAAGTTTTTCTGAAAAAGCAATTAAGAGTATCGTAGAAGAAACAATGGAGAAGGGATTGGGAGCGCGTGGCCTTCGTGGTACAACAGAAAAGCGATTGGAGGATTATATGTTTAATATTGGTGATCAGAAAGATATCCAATTATAAATGTTCGTAATACATGAAATTAAATTTGTAATTAAGGAAAATAATTATAAATTTGCAACTTAAATAGTTTTGTTTAAAACACAAATAATATACACATGAAAAAAAATTTATTAACTGTAGGTTTACTATTGTTGGCATATTCTGCGCACGCGCAGGTGTTAACCTATGTGGGCGATGGAGCTAAATTCTATGTGTCCAGCGGGGCATTAGTTTATAGTGGAGGTGATATGGCTGTGAATTCAGCTGTCGCACAAACGGTTGAGAATAAAGGTAATATTATAATCGTAGGAGATTATAAAAAAGGAACAACTGTTGCAAATGCAGCTACTGATGGGCAGGAGTTTCTTAATGTTTATACTTCTCAAAATGACTATGGACAAGTAATTATCCAAAATACAGCTAGTGCTACTGACGCTAGAATGACAGTACAAAGGCCAGCTGCGCCATCTACATATTACAATGGATCTTTCCCAATTAGTTTTCCCTATAAAGATGCTGCGACTTATTTGATGAAGTCTTTTGGTAAAAATGAAAGTGATTTTATTGGTACTTGTGCATTAAATGCGAATTGTGGACCTAATTTTTACAATATGTCTTTGCATAAGTGGAATAATAGTAAAGTTCATAACGATCCAATTCAAGTTGGAGTGCCAATTGTAGCTGGAGACTATTACTTATTAAATCTTAGAAAAGGAGATATGCAGTCTGTCATGACTGGTATCGTTGGTTATAAAGGTATGCCCTCTCCTGGTGCTTATGTAGCAAAGGGTAAATCGGTGATTGCTAATTTTACTGAGGCTCAGTTCTCTGATTTCACATATGATCAATGGAAAACTAAAGTAAACCCCTATAATGAGGAATACCAATCCTATATGGGGAGAATTTCTTCAACAAGTAAAGTTACAGGAAAGAATGTATATCGTTTCGGAAATCCGTATACATCCAATCTTGATTTAAGTGCTTATGATGGTGCTAATGCATGGTTGAAAATTATGAATGCAGGAGGATCTCGAACGATAAAAGGAGCTACGGATGCACAAATGATTCAAGATTTTTATGTTTCTAAGAGAACTCAAGCTTACGATGTGATTTGGAATCCGTCAACTGGTAGTACTAGTGCTAATGCAGATTATGTTAAAGCAATGTACAATGGTACTACATGGGTTGGTAGTCCTGAAGCTTTATTAATTAGACCTTTTGAAACATTTAATTTAAATTTCGCTAAAGTTAATCCAACTACTTTAGGTGGTACAAGGATTGTTGACGTTGAAGTTTCTTTCAATGATAACCATAAAACGTTTGAATATGCTCCAGGTATTACACCTATAGCTGGAACAGTACCTTATGGTAGTAAAATGGTTTCTAATTCCGTATCGACTGAGTCAAAGAGTGCAAAGACAACGAGTACACCAGTTTCTAATAGTGATGGGTTTTATCAAGCAGAAATTTTCTTGACAGAAAATAATGCTATTATTGAGCAACCAGTTTATTTGGTGGGTACCAATTATGAAAAGGAGTCTGCTGATGCTGCAGTATCAAATAGAAAATTGTTTGTTTTAGGAAATGCAAACGGACAAGTAGTATCAACAAGTCAGAAAGACTTCAACACTTTTAATTCAATTGATTATATAGCAAAACCTTTAGGAGTAGGATTTAAAGATTTGAAAATTGGTTCTACTTATGAATTGAAATTCAATTTATATGAAGGTTCAATTTTTAACAGAGTTAAGAATTTGAGCGATGCGAAGTTTTATATCTTTGATGCTGCAACGAATAAAAGTGAAATTGTAAGTGCGGATAAATCCTATGCTTTCACTATTAATTCAGATGCGGATTTACAAAATGTAAATAATCGTTTTGTTATGTTTTGGCAAAATGTACCGGATAGTACATTAGGTCAAGAAAATGTTGATCTAAATAATGGAAAAACTATAGTATACAGAGATAGTGACCTTAGAAAGGTGAAATTCGAAAAAGTATCTAATAAGGCAAGTCTTGAAGTATATGATATGAGTGGTAGATTGTTGAACTCTGCTACAAATGTATCTACAAGTACGGATTATGTCCTACCTTTAACGAGTCAAGGTGTCTTTGTTGTAAAGGTTACATATGACAATGGAGAGGTTAGAACTTTAAAAACAACTAAATAACACAAAGTAAGATGAAAAATAAAATTAAATTTATATTAGGTGTTCTAATTGCTTTTTTTTCGTATTTGCCTATTTCAGCTCAATTTGAAGGAGGGGATCCGCCACCACCAGAAGACTTAGGTAGTCAGGCATCTCCAATCGATGGTTATTTAATAGCTCTGATTGTAGTTGCAATTTCAATGGTCGTTTATTTTGTTAGAAAAAAACAATCAAAAGTTGCGTAATCAAGTATTAAGATATAAATTGCAAACTCACTGCTAAGCAGTGAGTTTCTTTTTTTAAAACTAATTATATGAAAAATAAAAATTTTTTATGGATGCCATTGTTGTTTGCTTCAATTGGTATTTCTGCTCAATTTAATGTCACAGCGAAGGTCTCGGGAGGTTCTGTCGGAAATGAGGCGTATTTATATTCTTTAGATGGATCAAAAGACATTTTGGTGTCAAAACTAAGTCTTACAGGAGATTCATTTAAATATAAAGTTCCGAATCGTTATGTTGGAATGATGAAGCTCTTTTTTCCTAAAACGAATTATGCTATTAACTTCATTTCGGAAAACAAAGATGTTAATTTGGATGTTAAAGTTTCTGGAGATAAAGTAAGCGAAATCGTGTATAACGATGCTAGTAACCGACTAATGAACGATGTTCAGGATAAAGAACGTAAGAAACAATATATTCTTCCAGCTTTGTATCAAATCATGGAGTATTATAAACCTTCAGATGTGTTTTATACGGCAATGGAAAAAGAGGTTAAAGGATTATCAGATGCGAAAACGACAATTAATTCTGAGCAAAATCCTTTTGTTTCATACTACGTAACGAATTACGGAAAGTACGTTGAAGAATCTGCTAATTCTGCGGTTTCTGATCAGGATTTAATTAAGTTTATTTCAAATTCGAATGAGCTTTTGGAAACCTCTTCCTTGCTAAGACCTGTTTTATTGCGCTATTTAAATACAAAGGGTGCGGAAAACAACGATGCTAAAGTTGACAAATTATTGACTGCAGTTAATGTTGAAACTTCTAGAGGACAAACTGTTTTATCTGAATTTATTGATATTTTTGATGTGTATTCTATGAATACTTTAAAGGAGAAGTATCTTAATCAAGCGAAGAATTTAAAGTGTGAAATCAATTCTAGATTAACGAGTACGATTCAAACTAACGAAAGTGTTAACGTAGGAGCGGTATTTACAAATTCTAATCTTGACAATGCAATTAATACGACAGCTAAGTCATTACATGATTTAAAAGCGGCTAAGAAAGTCATTGTATTTTGGTCATCAACTTGTTCGCATTGCGAGACAGATTTACCAAACTTTATTCCGGTGTATCAAAAATTGAAAGCAGCTAATATCGAAATTGTAGGTTTTTCCTTAGATTCTGAGCAGTCGGCTTATCAAAATAAAGCGAAAAATTATCCTTGGATCAGCAGCTCTGAGCTGAAAGGCTGGTACAGCAGTTATGTAGATAAATACAACGTACACGCTACCCCAAGCTATTTTGTTTTGGATGCGAATAACAAAATAATTGCGAAGCCTAATATGTCTAAAGATGTTTTAGAATTTTTAGGTGTAAAATAATTTGGTGGTAAAAAGATATTTTCTATATTTGCACCACCAAAACGGCGAGGTAGCTCAGATGGTTAGAGCGCAGGATTCATAACCCTGAGGTCACGGGTTCAATTCCCGTCTTCGCTACAAGAAACCCTTTCAAATCGAAAGGGTTTTTTTATGTTTTAAACTGAAACTTGTCATTTTGGTAATTAATATTTGCGATTATATAAATTGTAAGTAATATTTTTCAATTGCTCCTGTCATTTCAAACTTAAAAATATTTTCAATTATGAGAAAATGCTTGTAAATGAAACACTTGATAATTGATTCCGTTGAATAATATAATTATTTTCAAAAATTATGAAAAATAAACACTTTTATTTTTGCAAAATTGTAAAATAGTAGTATCTTTGAACCGCTTGATAGAGCACTGTTCTAGAAAGCAATAAATTTTTTTTCATCATTTGTGTTTTTGGAATCGCGTTGTGAAACGCGATTCATTTTTTTTGTACTAATGCGACTTATTTTGATTCTCATATTGAACAAGTAATTCTACAAAATAGGAATAGGTGATTGCACCTTCCTGCTGATTTGTCTTTAAAAACAGATCGTTTGTAAATCCGAAAAACGCATCCACTTTTCCCGAATGTTTTTCTCTAAAAGCTAATTCATAATTTCGATCCCGTTTCATTGCTTCAGAATAGGAGTCTAACATTTTCTTTGCAGTAACTTCATCACTGTAGGATAGGGCATTAATTAAACTTCTAAGAGTAAAATAATGAGTTGCGTACTTCAGTGAAATGTCCGTACTGTTTTTACCAAGCATATAAGCTATAAAATTGGCTTCTTGTTCTCGTGCAAAGCCTAATTGATGAGCGCTTTCATGAGCTATGGTGAATGGGATATATGTGTCGGGCAAATATTGATTGTATTGTGCTTCCGAAGTAAAAGGATTATAATAGCCCAAAATGCCTGTATAACCTTCGATAAAGCTAAATAAGCTTGGTTTTATATTGTTGTATATAATTGGCTTTTTTTTAGAAATTTCAAGCGGAATTTTACTTTGATTTTGTAGAACTTCTAATTGAATTTTTTTAACATCAACTAATGTGAAAATTCCTTTTTCGTTTTCATGAAGTTGTTCTCGTAGCTTTTTACAAATTTCTAATTCTTTTATCGCTAATTCCTTTAAAATTTGGTTGTTGATTTCTGCAGGTTTTAACTTCTCCTTTATTGGTTTTTGGAAATAGAGCATTCCCCAAAATATTTGATAAACAAAATAAAATACATTGGCTAAAACCAATAATTGAAATACTGCTTTTTTCCTCGTTTTTCTTCTAAAGATTTGGATTAATTTAAAGATGATAAATAGAGATAATAGCGTATAAAAAGCATCGCCTATTGAAAATGAAATTCGAGAAGGTAGAAAGGTGTGTGCGTTTTTTTGTTTTTCAAAAAACCATTCAAAAAAAGAGACCGCCTTTTCTGATTTTGAGAGGATATAAAATAAAAGAAATTGGGCAAGTAAAACACCTGCCCAAATCCTTTTCTTCGTTAATATGCCATTAAACTTACTAATGTCCACCTTCCGATTTTATTTTATCAAGATCAATACCTTGAGATTTCAAAATTTTAGTAACTCGTAACGCGTAGAATACTAAATAAGCAAAACATAATACCCCAACGATGTAGCTAAAATGGATATTCACAATATCGGCAACATAACCTTGTAGCCAACTGATAATTCCACCTCCCATAATCATCATAATTAAGAAACCAGAACCTTCATTGGTGTGTTTTCCTAGACCATTAATTGCTAGTGCAAAAATACATGGCCACAACGTTGAACAAAATAAACCAACACTAGTAATAGCGTACACAGAAACCATTCCTGTTGTAAACATTCCTATTAGAAGTGCAATAATTCCTAATGATGAAAAGATAAGGAGCATTCTTGCTGGATTTCCTTTGCTTGCCATATCTGCGAGAATCATTACTAGGATGAATACTGCGTAGATATAGAATGGTTTAAGATCGTGTTGGGCTACAGCGTTTACAAATAAGAATACAGCAAACGCTAAATACGGAGCAACAAAACGTAAGATTTTTTGCATTCCTGCATTAACGTCAAAAGCTTCAACCGCTCCAGTCCAACGACCAATCATCATTGATGCCCAGTATAAAGAAACGTAAGGAGCAACATCTTTTGTTGCAAAACCTAAAGAAGTTTCCATATAAGCAGGTAGATTACTTGCAGTAGCAACTTCTACACCTACATAAAGGAAAATCGCGATCATCCCTAAAATTAATTGAGGATATTGGAATGCGCTAGTTCTGTGGTGTCCTTGTACATCGTCATCTGTATCTTGAGAATTGGTTTCAGTTACTTGCGGGATTTTTGAGAATTTCAAGAAAATAGCAACCAATACGAAAACTGCTCCTAGAATTAAATATGGGATTTTCACCGATTCAATACTAGCTTCTGTATTTCCTGAAGTTGCAGAACCAAAAATTGCGAAAGAAACGATTAGTGGTCCAATCGTAGTTCCTAAATTATTAATACCTCCAGCTAAAGTTAATCTTTGAGAACCTGTTTTTACAGGACCTAAAGCGATTGCTAGTGGGTTTGCTACAATTTGTTGAAGTGAAAATCCTAGACCTACGATAAATAAACCTGAAATCATTAATGTAAATGATCCAGAATTTGCTGCAGGGTAGAATAATAAAGTTCCAACTGCGGAAATTAATAAACCGACAATCAAACCGTTTTTATATCCGATTTTGTTAATTAAATCTTGTCTCATTGATTTTGAAATAAACATGTAAATCAACGAACCTACAGTGTACGCAATGTAGAAAGCTAATGAAACTAGCTGACTTTGCCCTTGTGTAAGATTAAAAGCTTCTTTAAAAACGGGAATCAAAATATCGTTACTAGCAGCAACGAATCCCCAGAAGAAAAATACGGTAACTAACGGAACAAACTGCGCCCAATTAGTCTGGTTTGAATTGTTTGACATAAAGATGTTAAGTTTTCTTAAAACAAATATATTTAATTTTTCCTATTATAAAAGGTTTCCAAAGTATTTTTTATCTCATGATGAGATAATGACTTCAGCTCCTCGGCTGTTTGGTTAGGTTGCAGAATGTCATTGAAAAAAACCGAAACCTTACCTGGATATCCTTTACCATTGTCGAAAGGAAACATTTCCTTTAAACCTCCAAATGTAAAAACAGCAATAGGAAACTGATGTTTGGAAGCAAGTATGAATGCTCCGTCTTTAAATGTATCAAGTAAAATGTTGGTATCATCCGGTACGCCGCCTTCAGGAAAAATTACAACGCTGTCGCCTTCTTGCATTCGTTCTGCGCAGCGTCTGTACACATCGGCACGACTTCTTGCAGAAGTACGGTCAACCATAACGCAAAGACGTTTATAGATCGTCCCAAAAAGTGGAATTTTCACCAATTCTTTCTTGCCAACAAAACAAATAGGGTGGTGCGGAAACAAGATTACCGGAAGCATAATGTCCATAATAGACGTATGGTTCGCGATAATAACGTATTGCTGGTTTTTGTCAATTTTCTTTTGCGTCTTTTTAATAAGCTCATATCGGAAGCCCATACCAAAAAAGATGATATAGCACCAAATTCGCATAAAAAAGTATGCGTATTTAAAATGGGATTTCCGAATGGAAAGTAGGTAAACTGGAAAAAAAAATAGTAAGGTGAAAACAAAGCCCAAAATCACGAGCCAGCCTCTCCATACATAATTCAAAACTTTGGTCATTTTACTATTTTCATCATAAAAAGCCAAAAGTACTAAAAAAATAGAATTGACTATCCGTTAAAAATTATTCTTTTTTTGATGGTGTAGTTTAGGAAGGAAACGACAACGATTGCTGCAATTTTACTAATCATCTCAGGGCTAAATACAAAGAAACCTACATTGAGTACATCTTTGAAAACATAACGGAAGAAAATTTGGAAAATAGCCAAGCTTAAAATAGTTGAAAGAACAGAAACGCCCATAAAGTAAGCAAACTCCCTTCTTTTAGAGTGTTTTCCACGTTCAAATACAAACCAAATACTCAAAAAATAATTCGTGATAATCCCTAGCGAAGTAGAAAATATGTTACTTAAAGGGAAGTGTATACCGTACAAATCTTTCTCAAAACTAAAAATTGAAGGAAGATAAACAGAGAATATTTTAAAACTTCCCACCTCGACAACGGCGCTAAGTGCACCAGCAAGAATGAAAAATAGAATTTGCTTTTGTTTTAGAACGAGGTGTAGCATTTATATAATATTGCTGCAAATTTATAATTTAATGTTAATTGCTAAAAATTCTGTTAAATTATTTTTTCGTTTCAAAATTATTTCTAATTTTAATCTCCCATTAGGAAGAATAGAAACCTGATTATCAATCTTATACTTGCGTGTAGGGTTTTTTAGTCTTGAGGCACGACAGAATTGTCTATCACATATTTTACGCAACCCTTTTATTAAATTAACCCCGTGAGACCAGAGAAAAGATATCGTAAATTTAAGCCTCAACAGCAAAAGATAGAGGAATTAGAAAAATCGAATAGTCGATTTAAAAGAATATTTTCCGAGTACGAAAATATCAATGACGAGTTATGGGATTTGGATACTGCCAAAGAAAATACCTTCCCAGACGACTTTTATAATGCTTTACAACTGCAATCCGATTATTTAGAAGATGAAATTTCGGATTGGCTGAAAGGTGAGCATGATTCTAAAGATTAAATTTTGAATACGAGTTTCAGAGATTATTCCTATTTTAGCATATTAAACTAGCTAGAATATGATTGTTATTGTTGATGGTGGATCGACGAAATGCGATTGGGTACTGCTGAACGATGCAGGAGAGTTTCACTCTAAAACTCAAACTATTGGGTTCAATCCCAATATAATCGATGTTGAAAAAGTTCCTACAGAACTGGAAAACAACAACGAACTTAAAGATCATAAATATACGATCAAGCATGTATTTTTTTACGGATCTGGTTGCGGTGTCGAAGAAAACCGCAACAAGGTAGAAGCTGCTCTGAAGAAATTTTTCGTACACGCTAATGTGGTCGCGAAAGAAGATCTTACGGCGGCTGCATATTCGGCTTATACGGGCAAACCAGCCATCGTTTGTATTTTGGGAACAGGGTCTAATTCCTGTTTTTTTGATGGTACAGATATTCGCTTAGAGCTTCCTTCCCTAGGATTTTTGATCGGTGATGACGGAAGCGGTTGTGCTTTGGGAAAAATTATTCTGAAGAATTATTTTATGAAGAAGCTTCCGCCAGATTTGCATGAAGAATTTGAAAGAACTTACAATTTGGGTATTGATGAATTGATTCGTAATATGTACCATAATCCTCGTGCTAACGCTTATTTAGCTGATTTTTCAAAATTCATTATCGATCGTAAAGAACATCCTTTTTTGCAGCATTTAGTTTTTAATGAGTTGAAAAACTTCTTAGATTATCAAGTTTTACCTTACGAAGAAAGTAAATCGTGTGAAATCAACTTCATAGGTTCTATCGCTTATTATTACGAAGATATTTTAAGAGCTGCCGCGGCAGAATATCATTTAAATATTGGGAAAATTGTACAAAAGCCAATTGAAAGTCTGGTAGAATATCATAGAAATTATATCATTCCGAATTTAGATTAAGCCTAAATTTGCAGCCCACAAAAGAAATTTTATTATTTAGAAAAAAAACATATGTCAAATACTCATAGAGACGAAAAAAACTTTAACCAAGCGGCTTTGGATTATCACAAAGCAGAACCGAAAGGGAAGATTGAAGTTAAACCATCAAAACCACATTCATCACAAAGAGATTTATCCTTAGCATATTCACCAGGTGTGGCTATTCCATGTTTGGAGATTGAAAAAAATCCTGAAACAGTTTACGATTATACAGGAAAAGGAAACTTAGTTGCTGTAATATCTAATGGTACAGCCGTTTTAGGTTTGGGTGATATCGGTGCCGAAGCATCAAAACCCGTAATGGAAGGAAAAGGATTGCTTTTCAAAATTTTTGCAGATATCAACGTTTTTGATATTGAAATTGATGAAAAAGATCCAGATAAATTTATTGAGATTGTAAAAGGAATTGCACCAACGTTTGGTGGAATTAACTTAGAAGATATTAAGGCTCCAGAAGCATTTTATATTGAACAAAGACTGAAAGAAGAGTTGAATATTCCGTTGATGCACGATGATCAGCACGGAACGGCAATTATTTCTGCAGCGGCTTTAATCAATGCTTTGGAAATTGCTAACAAGAAAATTGAAGATGTAAAAGTTGTTGTAAACGGTGCGGGAGCCGCGGCAATTGCTTGTACAAAACTATATATCGCTTTAGGGTTGAACAAAGATAATGTCCTAATGTGTGATAGTAAAGGAGTTATCAACGATTCTCGTGAAAACTTAACTCCAGAAAAGCTAGATTTTATTGCAAAAACAACGAAATCAACTTTAGAAGAAGCTGTTGAAGGAGCAGACGTGTTTATCGGACTTTCCAAAGGAAATGTCATGTCTCCTGAGATGTTGTTGTCGATGACAGAAAACCCAATTGTTTTTGGTTTAGCAAATCCAAATCCTGAAATCGCTTACGAATTGGCTTACGAAACTCGTAAAGATGTCATCATGGCGACTGGACGAAGTGATTATCCTAACCAAGTGAACAACGTTCTTGGTTTTCCATATATTTTTAGAGGAGCGTTGGACGTTCAAGCGACGGGGATTAACGAAGAAATGAAGATGGCAGCTGTTAAAGCAATTGCCGATCTTGCAAAAGAACCCGTTCCAGAAGCGGTGATTCTTGCATATAATTTGAAGAGTTTAAGCTTCAGTAGAGATTATTTTATTCCAAAACCTTTTGATAGCAGATTAATTACACGTGTTTCTATTGCAGTAGCAAAAGCAGCGATTGAAAGTGGAATTGCAAATGCGCCAATTGAAGATTTTGAAGCTTACGAAAACTCACTTCTAGACCGTATGGGTAAAGACGAGCGTTTGATTCGTATGATGCAAAATCGCGCCCGCTCGAATCCAAAAAGAGTTACATTCGGTAATGCGGAAGAATATAATGTTCTTAAAGCAGCACAAATCGTTTATGAAGAAGGAATTGCGAAACCAATTTTGTTAGGAGATAAGAAATTTATCAAAGAACAAATGGAAAAATACAACATCGTCATGGATGTTCCAATTGTTGATCCTACGGATGCCGATCAAGAAGACAAACGTAAAGAATATCGTGAAACGTTGTGGAAACTTCGTCAACGTAAGGGGATGAACGAATACAAAGCAAAACGTTTCGTTCGTCAAAGAGATTATTTTGGACCGTTAATGTTGAGACATGGTGATACGGATGCTTTAGTTGTTGGTTTTTCCAAAAACTACTCTAGTGTTTTGAAGCCCGTTTTAGAAGTGGTTGAAAAAGAAAAAGGTGTTGATAAAGTTGCGGGAATGATGATGATTCTAACGGAGAAGAAACCAATTTTCTTTGCAGATACATCAATTAACCAGAATCCTACTTCAGAAGATTTAGTGAATATTGCTCGAATGGCAGAAATCACGGTGAAATCATTTGCGATTGAGCCAAGATTAGCAATGCTTTCATTTGAAAATTTCGCTGGAATTTCAGAAACATCGAAAAAAGTAGCTAAAGCTGTCAGCATTTTGCACGAAAAATTCCCTAAAATGATTGTTGATGGGGAAATTCAACCCGATTTTGCAATGAATAGCGATCATTTAAGTGATTATCCATTCTCAAAATTAGGAACAGAACCGGCAAACGTTTTTGTATTCCCGAATCTTGAAAGTGCGAATCTTTCCTATAAAATCATTCGCGGAATGAAGATGGCGCAAGTGGTTGGGCCAATTTTGATGGGCTTCAAGCAGCCAGTTCACGTATTGCAAATGAGATCAAGCGTAGACGAAATTGTGAATCTTGCAACGATTGCCGTTTTAGACGCGCAAAGACGAGAAGAGCAGAAGTAATATCTGTATTGAATATAAATTAAGCAGCCTTTCTAGGCTGCTTTTTTTGTACAAGCCAATTTGTTATATTTGAAACTTGATATAAAAGCATGATTTACTCATTAACAGGAACGGTTCAGGAGCTTTCTCCGACCTATGCAGTGATCCAAGTTCAAGGCGTTGGATACTATGTTGGGATCAGTTTGCAAACCTCGCAACATCTACAAGTAGGTAAAGAAACGATGATTTATACACAGCAAATTTTTCGCGAAGACGCTCAGTTGTTGTTTGGTTTTAACACTTTTTTAGAAAAAGAACTCTTCAATCTCTTAATTAGTGTTAATGGAGTAGGTCCCGTTTCGGCGTTAATAATGTTGTCTTCGTTAACGATTGAGGAAATCGCAGGTGCTATCCTGAATGGTCAAGCTTTGTTACTTCAAAAAGTAAAGGGAATTGGAGCAAAAACAGCTGAGCGAATTATCATCGATCTTCGTGATAAAGTACAAAAATTCGGTATTGCCCAAGAAAATATTTCTACTTCTATAAATACTAAAATCAAAGAAGAATCGTTAACTGCTTTAGAAGTTTTAGGAATTCCTAGGAAGACGAGTGAGAAGATCGCGGACAAAATTTTGAAACAAAGTCCAGACCTGAATGTTGAGGAATTGGTGAAACAAATTTTAAAAAACATTTAACATTTAGTGAAAAATAAATTTATCTGCTTAAAAGCATATATCACTATCGTATTTTTTTGTTTTTTCGGAAGTGCTTTTGCGCAAGAAAATCCATCGGATACGCTCAATATAAGGAAAGAGTATCAGTTGCCAGACCCAACTCAGTACGAAGCGTATTATGATGTGGGCTCTGGGATGTATTACCTTTATCCAAAAATCGGAAATACGGTCGTAGGCGCGCCTATTGCAATGACTCCTGCAGAATATAAAAGATACACACTTTCGAATGCGCTTTCATCGTATTATCGCGAAAAATCCGATAACAAAAGTTTGATTTTTAGAAAAGATCAAACGGATGCAAAAAAGAAAGGACTTTTTCCAGCGCTACAAATTAAAAATAAAATCTTCGAAACCATTTTTGGAAGCAACAAAATTGAGATTATTCCTCAAGGTTTTGCTTCTTTCGACTTAGGTGGTTTATACCAGAAAATTGACAATCCGATGGTTCTTCCTCAAAACAGAACCAGTTTTGCATTCAATATTCAACAAAGAATGCAGTTGAGTTTGCTAGGAAAAGTGGGAGAAAACTTACAACTTCGAGCAAATTACGATACACAAAGTGGTTTTGCTTTTGAAAACCGAATGAACTTGGTTTGGCAAGCAAAAGGAACTTGGAAAGATCTTCAGCAAAAAGGGTTGAACAGCCCAATTGAAGGTGGTGAAGATAAAATTATCAAGCGAGTAGAATTCGGTAATGTAAATATGCCGCTTTCGACAAGCTTGATTCGTGGTTCCGAATCTCTTTTCGGTTTAAAAACGGAATTCCAATTAGGAAAAACAACGGGAACATTGGTGTTTTCGCAACAACAAGGTGAGGCTCGAAATATTGTTGTCCAAGGTGGTGGCGCTTTGCAGTCGTTTAAAATTGCAGCTTCCGATTATGAAGACAATCAACACTATTATTTAGGGCATTACTTCTTGAATAATTACGATAACGCATTGGCTCAATATCCACTAGTCAATTCTAAAGTTAATATTACGCGTTTAGAAGTTTGGATTTTAGAACAAGGTTCTGGAAACCTTTCGGAGCAGAAAAGTATTTTAGGGATTCGAGATTTAGGGGAAGGGATTTCGGGTTACCCTCAAAATAGCCAAAACGGATTGTACAATTCTGTTACGAATTTGGGTCCGGCTTTGCGTGATCCAACGACAACGTATAATGCAATTAACAGACAGCAATTCCCAAATGCGAACAACGTTCCCGAAACCTATCAGGATGGGGAACAATTTATTTTTTATCGTAGAGCTCGTCGATTATCAAGCAACGAATACAAATTTCAGTCGCAATTAGGATACATTTCCTTGAATCAACGATTGAATGACAATCAACTTTTAGCGGTTTCGTATTCCTATACGGTGAATGGCGATGCTAGTAAAGTGTATAAAGTAGGGGAGTTTTCGGAAGAAAGTCCAGTTGTTATTACCAAGCTTTTGAAGCCGAATAACGTGGTGAAAACAACGTCTCCAATGTGGGATTTGATGATGAAAAACATCTATCCAATGGATGCTAATCAAATTTCACCCGAAAACTTCATGTTGAATGTCTATTATCGTAGTCCACAAAATGGAAAAGTCAATTATCTTCCAAATACGAACGTTCAAGATGAAATTTTGTTGAAGGTGATGAATTGGGATCGATTGAACAGAAACAACGATATGCAAGGTGATGCCGGAGGTGGCGGAACTTTGGGTGACGGTTTGTTCGACTTTGTGCCAGGAATTACGATTGATCCCGAAAATGGAAAATTGATTTTCACCAAGGCGCAGCCATTTGGAAATCACTTGGTGAACGTTTTAGGAAGTACCGATCCGCAATATGTTTTTTCTGAACTCTACACACAATTGAAGGATGTCGTTCAGAAAAACTCGAATCTAGCGCAACGATATACGATTGAAGGTCGTTACCAAGGTTCTCAAGGAACAGGAATTTCGTTGAATGCGATTAATGTTCCGCAAGGATCAGTAAAAGTTACGGCAAACGGTGTTCAACTTACGGAAGGAGTTGATTATACCGTAGATTATATGCTTGGAACGGTGAATATCATTAACGAGCAAGTGAAAAACTCGGGTCAAGCCATCAACATTGCGATGGAAAACCAAATGATGTTTAACACTCAAAGAAAGCGTTTCTTAGGATTGAATTTGGAACGTAAATTCAACGAAAATTTATTGGTTGGAGCTACTTTGGTGAATTACTCTGAGCGTCCATTGACCCAAAAAGTGAATTTCGGACAAGAAGCGGTGAACAACACCATGGCGGGATTCAATTTAATGTATAATAATGAATTGCCGTTCTTAACGCGATTAACGGATAAAATCCCGTTGGTAAATACAGAAGCTCCTTCTAATTTGAATTTCAAAATGGAAGCGGCGTATTTACTTCCTGGCCAAAATAAAGGAATTAACGATCAATCCTATGTTGATGATTTCGAACAAACATCAAGTAAAATTTCGTTGAAAGATCCTGCGATGTGGAGTTTGGCGTCGAAGCCGGAACGAAATGTCAACGATCCATTGTACGCGACTGCTGGAATGGATAACGATATCCGAAATGGATTCGGGCGTGGTTTGCTTTCTTGGTACACGATTGACCCTCGTTTTTATGGCGTTGGTGGTAAAACACCTTCAGGAATTAACGCACAAGCGGTTTCGAATCATGCAAGTAGACGAGTTCGTACCTCGGAATTGTTGAATAACAGAGACTTTGTTGCGGGTGAACAAACATTCACCAATACCTTTGATATTACGTATTATCCTGAGGAACGTGGACCATATAACTTGAATCCAACGCAAGAATCAACAGCGGAACGTTGGGCTGGTTTGATGCGTGGAATTACCGTAAGTAATTTCGTGAATTCGAATATTGAGTATGTTGAATTCTGGATGATGGATCCGTATGCGGATGGAAATAATTTAGGTTCAAATCCAAAATTAAAACTTCAATTAGGAAACGTTTCCGAAGATGTTTTGAAAGACGGAAAACTACAATATGAAAATGGTTTGCCTACGCCAAATCAGATGAATTCAACATCAACTACAAATTGGGGAGTTCAGCCGAATCAGTTTCCGATTTTGTACGCATTTTCTACGGAAGGCGAAGATCGTGAAGCGCAAGATACTGGTTTGGATGGGTTGAATAATTCTCAAGAATTTGACAAGTTTGGGACAACTTTTATCAATCCGGTTACGGGTGAAAATGACCCAGCGGCGGATGATTTCCTATTCTATTTATCGGATAAATTTACTGGGAATTTAGCGAGTTCGGTTACGGGAAGATATCGTTATTTCAGAAATCCAGATGGAAACAATAGATCAAATACGTTAGAAGTTTCGTCTCAAACACCAGATGCAGAAGATATCAACCGAGATTTCAATTTAGATCAAAACGAAAACTACAATCAGTACACGATTAATTTAGATAAAACGAGTTTAGCATTAAACCAAAACTTCATTGTTGATGAAAAAGAGGTGAATGTTCGCTTCGAAAATGGACAAAACGGAAAGAGCAAATGGTATTTGTTTAGAGTTCCTGTGGCGCAGTTCGATCAAGATATCGATGGTGCTTCTGAAAGTATTTTGAACAACGTTCGTTTCATGAGATTAATCGTAGACGGATTTGATGAAACTTCAACGTTACGTTTCGGGTCTTTAGATTTGGTACGTTCGGATTGGAGAAAATACACGAAAAAACTTTCGGTGACGTCACCTGCGATTCCAGAAGGGGCAACCAATGAAGGTGTTGATTTAGCAGATAACACCGATTTCTTTATTGGAAGTGTTAATTTGGAAGAAAACGGAATGGGAGCACCGCCGTATGTCCTTCCTCCAGGGATCGATAGACAAGTTCTTAGTGGTAACGCAGGTTCTCAACGTCAGAATGAAGCTTCACTTTTTATGAAGGTAAACAATTTCAGCAACGATGCAAAAGGTGTTGTGAAAAACACGAATTTGGATATGCGTCGTTACAAAAAGCTTGAATTATTTGTTCATGCGGAAGATTTGAGAAATGCAATGCCGGTGAGTCAAGTTGACCCGAACAACCGTTTCTTCATCCGTTTTGGTAGCGATGTTACCGATAACTATTATGAATACGAAGCTTCTTTAAAATATACACCAAACAGTGCGCGTTCGCCAATGGAAATTTGGCCGCTAGAAAATACGGTGAATCTTGAGCTTCAAAGTTTTATTGATGCAAAAACGGCTCGAGACAAAACAGGTGATTCTCGTTGGATGCAGTACCGTTATCAATATGCAGATTTCGGTGATGATAACAAGAAAATCTATGTGAAAGGACGTCCGAGTTTAGGAAATATTACAACGATTGTGATCGGGGTTCGAAACTATTCAGGAACATCTAAAGATTTAGTTCTTTGGGTGAATGAAATTCGAATGTCGGGAATTGATAATAAAGGCGGATATGCAGGAAACGCGAGTTTAGATTTCAACCTTGGAGATTTTGCTTTGGTGAATGCCAATGCGTCTTTAGCAACGGTAGGATTTGGAAATATTGATCAAAAACCTTCCGAGCGTTTGCAATCGGATAACTTGGCGTTCAACATCAACACAACCGTAAATGTTGACAAATTTTTACCTGAAAAATCGGGAATGAAAATTCCGTTGAACTATTCATACACGCAAACCATTGAGGATCCGAAATACAATCCGATTGATAATGATGTGAAGTTTAGTGAGGCAGCGAATCATGGGGAACTTAAAAAAGTGGCTAGAACATACACGCAACAACGAAGTATTGGTGTTGTAGGAATGCGTAAAGAGCGAATGAATCCTGAGAAAAAGCAGAAATTCTATGATGTAGAAAACCTTTCGGTGACGGCGGTTTATAACGATGATTATTCTCGAGATATTTATACGAGCAAGAATTTGACGCAGTATTTACGTGGAAATATTGATTACAGCTACAATTTCAAATCGTGGAACTTGAAGCCTTTCAATAAAATGATTAGCGACACGGCGAAGTCATTTAAATATTTACGTTGGGTGAAAGAATTTAATTTCAATCCAATTCCGACGCGTTTTTCATTTAGAACGGAGATTGATCGTAATTACAATGAACTTCAATATCGTAATATCGAAGCTATTCTTAACGGAAATTCAGGAAGCGAATTTGATGTTATTCGAAACCGTAATTTCTATTTCGGATGGCAGTATAATTTAGGATTCAACTTTACAAAATCGTTGAAGTTGGATATTAACTCAGCAACACGAACATTGAACGATCATTTGGATGCGAGCTCAATGGATTCAAAATCGATTTTCAATAATCCATTCCGAGCGGGAAGACCAGTATTGTATAATCACCGAGTTCAGTTAAGTTATCAATTCCCATTTGCGCTTTTACCGTATTTGGATTTTATGACGGCGGAAGCGGCGTATGGTTTCCAGTATAATTGGAATGCGCGATCGACAGTGTTAATGAATAACCCAAGCGGAAACTTAGGTCACATCGCTCAAAACACAAGAACGATGCGGGCGACGGGATCGATGGATATTCCGAAATTCTTCTCGAAATTTAAATACTTCCAAAAAATCAATGAAACGATGACGAAACGTCGTGCAGAAATTGATTCGTTGAATAACGTATTTACAAAGCAAAGTGAGAAACCAGATAACCGATTTAAGTTTAAATCCTATCATTTCAAAAATAAATTGAATCCGTTCCAAAGTGTTGCGTATGCGTTGACATCGTTCAAACAATTGGATATTGATTACAATGAAACAGGCGGAACGATTTTGCCAGGTGTACTTGCATCACCGAACTTCTACGGTTATGGTCAAGGAATAGGAGGTCCAACGTTTGGTTTCTTGATGGGATCGCAAGCGGATATCCGAAGATTGGCCGTTGAAAATGGTTGGATTTCGAATTCAGATTTACTAATTGATCCGTATGTTATTAACAAATCTCAGACTTTGGATGCGAATCTTCAGTTCAATCCAATTAATGATTTACGAATTGACTTTATGTGGATGAAGCGTTTCAATAGCAATTTCTCGCAATCGGGATATAATTTCCGAGATGCAAATTATGTTGGCTATCGTGATGCATTTGCAAATGAAATGGTAACGTATTCACGTTCGGCTTGGATGTTCAAAACCGCATTCAAAAATACCGATGCTGTTTATCAAAAAATGATTGTGAATGCGCAAGCGTTATCGCAACAATTGGGTGATCCAGCAACAACCGATGCAGATGGATATACGAAAGGATATAAAATTTCGAATGCGTATGTTTTAATTCCTGCATTCCAAGCGGCGGTTGAAGGGAAATCTCCGAAGCAACTTTCGAATCCGAAAAAAGTAGGAATCCCAATGCCGAATTGGAAATTAACGTATTCTGGGTTTAAAAACATTCCGATTGTGAATAGTCAGTTCTCTAAGTTTGATATTCTTCATACCTATACATCAACGTATACTGGGGCGGGGATCCAGACAAGTGTAGACTATTTTAATAATTTGAATGTGACCGATGCATTAGACCTTAACGGAAATCGCTACAATCCATATACATTTAGCCAAGTTGGTTATGTAGAATCTTTTGCACCGCTTGTTGGGGTAGATATGACGATGCGTAACAACATGCAGCTTCGTGCCCAAATGAATAAAGACCGTACCTTCTTATTAGGATTGGTGAATAATACGCTTACCGAAGACAATTCTAAAGAATACATCGTTGGGTTTGGCTATATTATTAAAGACTTCAAGATGCGAATGAATATCGGTGGGAAATCAAGAACGATTAAGAGTGATCTTAATATTAAAGGAGACTTGTCCATCCGCGATAGTAAAACAACCATTCGTAACATTTTATTGAATGACTCTCAAGTAACCGGTGGTCAAACGTTAATTGGAATCAAACTTTCGGCAGATTATAATATGTCTGAGAATTTGAATATTCGAATTTTCTACGATCAGTTAATGACAAAATATAAGATTTCCACAGCGTTTCCATTATCAACAATACGAGCAGGGATCTCGGCAACCTTTAATTTTGGAGGTTCTAGCGGATTCTAATCATATTTTTTTGGAGCGTATCGGGAATTAAGCTAAATTTGGAAGATAAATTATTAATAATGAATACACCATCAGAATTAAAGTACACAAAAGATCACGAGTGGATCAAGATTGAAGGTAATGTCGCAACAATTGGTATTACAGATTTTGCTCAAGGAGAGTTAGGAGATATCGTTTTTATCGATATTGATACGGTTGATGAAGACCTTGCTTCAGGTGATGTTTTCGGAAGTGTTGAAGCAGTGAAAACAGTTTCAGACTTATTCTTGCCACTTTCTGGGAAAGTACTTGAAATGAATGAGGCTTTAGAAGATGAGCCAGAATTAGTAAACTCAGATCCTTATGGAAAAGGGTGGATTATTAAATTAGAACTAAGTGCAGATGCAGATCATTCAGAATTGCTTACTGCAGAACAATATCAAGAAGTGATTGGATAAAATCCAAAACATATTTAGTAAGATCTTGCCCATTTATTGGGCATTTCTTACTTATATGCTTCTTAAGCCAGGAGTGGAGAACAAAGAATACTGGTTCATGTTTCCTGGGATAGACAAGTTGCTCCATTTTTCTATCTTCGCCTTTCTAGGCTTTTGCTTTTTAGCAACCTTTCCTAAAATCAAATTTCTATACTATATATATATAATGCTTATTTATGCATTAATCACTGAAATTCTTCAAGACGAAATGGGACTTGGAAGATCATTGGAATTTTTTGATGTCATTGCCGATTCTATCGGTTTCTTATTAGGATACCTTATTTACAAGCTGTTACGTAATTCCTTCGCAAAGTATTTTTAAACCCATTCTACAAATTTCGCATTGTGGATAAGTTTGTGTTTATTGTTTAATTGATTGGTTTTCAGTGATTAGTTTTGCACATTAACCGTATTTTCAACTCAAAAAGAGAAATCCGATTTGTTTTGTAACGTTGTGTTAATGTACCTTTGTCGTCACGAAAAAGAGCAGAAGTCACAATTAAATTTTCGAAGATCAAATTAGAAAATATTTTTTCAAAAAATATTTGGTCATATCAAAATAAGTTATTACTTTTGCACACGCAAATCGGACGAAAAGACAGAAAGTAGTTTGGTTAAAGCGAGAAGAGAGGAGATCATTGAAATATACAATATACAACCAAGTAAGGAA
>JAFAFC010000019.1 GCA_023423715.1 Bacteroidota bacterium | reverse complement strand
GAATTTCCAAACTTTTTTTTACGATGTCGTAGCGGATGACAAGGTCGGCAACCGTCTCTTTGAGTTTGCGGTTTTCTTCCCGAAGCTGAGAGACTTCTTCGGAGGTTGCCTGGCGAAGAGTATCTCCGGAGAGCTGCTTTTTACCGGCTTCAATGAACTCCTTATTCCATTTGTAGAAGGTAGATTCCTGAATAGCGTGCTTGCGACAGAGTTCGGCTATGGAGGTTTCAGCCCGAAGGGCTTCCATCACAATGAGGATTTTTTGTTACGCAGTGAAAATCCTTCTGGTTTTTCTGCGGATGTCTTTTAAATAATTTTCAGGATTACTGATTGGTTTTTTGGCTGTCATAATAAATCAAATTTAATTATTTCTTTGTTCTGTTTATTATGAAAACACTATCTTAGTTCTGAACTAAATCAGTACACTTTTTGCTGACGATTTACAAAGTAGAGAAAATATGTAAAGATTTATGTTTATTGATAGCTATCTTATCACTAACTCTTCAAAAGATATACATTTTCCAATTACTCGAAATCATAAAACGTATAATTATTTTATTTTTATTTAACAATTAAATACTTCAAATATAAACTTTTAGGAAGCTTTCCAGAAGCTCCAAACAGTTCCATTATAAGTACATAATAATTTAAGAGTGGTATCAAAAACTATCAAACCGGATGTTGGAGACTGAATATCCTTATAAGTATTTACTAATGGCAAAATCATAGCTTTATCAGAATCTTCTAATACTAAGATTCCAGGTGTTTGGGAAAGTTTCCCAATAGCAACTTTTGCTTCTTGTACTTCTGAATATTTATTCTGAATAGTAAGATCTGCTTTTCCTGTTGTATCTACGGTATAATCATACCATTGATTTGAGAGTTTAAGCTTCATCTTCATATCAGAAGTATCAAAAACAAGAGTTCCCGGAACTGCACCTGCTGCATCTGTGTTTACTGCTGACGTCACCATTGGAAGTGCAAGCCCTTTTGGCTCTGTACCAAATTCTAAAGAAACTGATAGATTTGTTAGTGTAGTTTTTCCCTTTCCTATAATTACTTGAGAATAACCTAATATCGGTACTACACAAAGTAAATAAATAATTTTTTTCATCATTTGTATTTTTAGTTATCACATGTTTGTGTATTGAAACATTTCCATTGCGCTCCATTAAAGATACTTAGGCAATTCAAATCTGTGTCAAAGACTGCCATTCCTATTGTTGGAATTAGATTATTTTTTTGAATCGTTGTCATCCTATTAAGAACAAAACCCTTTGTTTTAGCTTCTAAAACTGTATGAGCACCTTTTCTAACCATTGGCCAGTTATCCCCATTTTCTCCTGCTCTTCCAAGTGATGTTATTCCATGTAAGCTTTCCATTACAGTTCCAGTAGTTGATGCAGATTTATAACATTTAACAGGTGCAATTACTGTTACTGTTACTATTGCAGATTTACAATATATTGGATTGGATTGATCACATATTGTATAATTGAATTGATATATACCTGGACTAACTGTATTTTGAATGATTATTTTTCCTTCTGAATCAATAGAGAAACCTGCTGGAAGATTAGATGAAGTAATACTAACTAATGAACTGGTGACAGCCGTACCATTAGATGTATCATTATTAAGAATTGAAGAAGTTACATTATAGCCTTGATTAACTGTATAAGAGTCATCAGCTGCATTTAAATCTGCAAAAGCACTTATGTCCTTAATATACACTCCAGAATCACGTTGTTCATCACCCGAATCAGCAATAATAATTTTAAAAGTATAAGTAGAACCAGGGTTTAGATTACGAATAGAGTAACTAATTAGCTTTGAAATACCGTTATGTTCAGTATATACCACTCTTGGACCAGGTTGAGGTTCCGGGTTCTCATAATAATAAGTAATCCCATTGCTAACATAGGTCTGAGTTGTATGTCCGTTATTAATATAATTTGAAGCCTGCGACGGGTCAAAAGCAGTATTAGGATAAAAATCACCTAAAAAACCACGAATACCGGCGTTTATTGTGTTGACATTAGTATCTTTTCCATTTGGTAACTTAGCAAGATTTACATTTCCACTAAGTCCCGGACCTGAAATAAAAAATCCAAATGTGTCATTATAAATAGATCCAGCATAATCAGGATATTCTTCGGAACCAAATTGATATGCAATGTTAACTCCAGAAACAGTATTTGCTAAAGTAATATTAAATTCATACGAAATAACATCATGAATTGCATTTGCATCAATATTAACTAAATCTATATCGCTGTAAGTAACGCCGCCAGCGGGACTGTTACTTGTGCCACCATAGGTATTCATTTTTGTAAGATCATTGGATGCAGAACCTGTTGAAAAATAAACACCTTTGTCCATTTGCAAATTTGCACCCAAACCTTGTGTAAAAGTTGCTATTTGAGTAGATTTCCCAAATTTTATCACACCTCCAGTTATTGTAATATTTGACCCTGCGAGACTCGAATTAATTTCGGATACTGTAGGAGAAACAGTAAAAGTAACTGGCGTTTGTGCAAAAATTGGAATTGTTACTATTAATAAAATAAAAAATATTATTTTCCTCATTTGTGTTTTTTTTGATTAGACAAAACTATCATTCATTGTCTTTAATAGCAAATAAACACTCACCCTATAAATACCTATGTAAAAAAAGATCAGTGTTACTCGAGAAAAAATAATTTCATCATTTTATTATCTATTTAATAGAACTAGTAATTGTAGTTTCTCTATTAACAAATAATTAGATACCCAAAAGATACCCTAACAAGCATAAAATATTAAAAATCAATCATATAAAAACTAAACCACATGCTCTTGAATCCAGATATTTATATCTGCACTCGAAGGAATATTTAATCGTTTACGGATTGAATTTTTTCGATTTTGAATTGTCTTGATAGATTTGAAAGTGTAGTTTGCAATTTCTTTTGTTTGAAAACCTAAAAACAGATATGCACAGAAAGTAAGTTCAGAAACATTCAAATCAGAATTAATTTTCAAAAGATTATTTTGAAAATTGGGATTCGCTAGTAAAAATTTTGAATAAAACAGAGGATTATTTTTTTTTGCCAATTCGATTATTTCTTCAATTGGCGTAGAAATTTTCCCTTCGAGTTCTTCTACACTTTTTTCATGTTGTAAAATAAGTTCTTCTTTAGATTTTAATAAAATCTCTTTTTCTTTAATTTTCCTTCTATTCTTTATTTGTACAACACCTATAATTAAGCCTGAAGAACATAAAGCTATAATACTAAACCAAATATATTTATTTATTCTTTGAGATTCTTGAATTTTTTTTATGTCAGCGATTTCATTTATAGAAGTATCCAAATTTTTAATCAATGCATTATTTAAACTGTCTTTCATTGACATATATTTTTCTTTATAATGCTTAGATTTTTGTTGATCACCTTTAAGTAAATAAACTTTTGAAAGATTTTGATAGGCCTTTATTTCCTCATCGGTTGTAGTACTTTTCTTTGCTAATATTGCACCTTTTTTATATTCATTTTCAGCATTTAATAAATCTCTTTGCCAAAGGTAGTAATCGCCCCATTGATTTCTAAGAATGGCATTTTCATAAATTGGATAATTATTACTTCTAAGAAATTTTTCAGTTTTATTTAAATAAAACAAAACAGAGTCTTTATTTTTAGAATATTCAAAATGATAATATTCTAATGCCGCTAATGTATAGGTGTCCGAAGATAAAAAATTGGCTTTATGGGCATAATAATAAACAGAATCAGGTTTATTAAGATTAGAATAAGTTGAAATTAGATGTTTATATGTAGTAATTTCCCATTGTTCTTGCTTATTTTTAGAAATTCCGTTAATATCTTCTAAAGCTGACTTGAATTCTTTTACTGCAAGAGAAGAAGAGAGTTTATACTCATTTTAATACCTTCCGAAACTTATTTTTAAGCCTATTTCAAGCTGTTTATCTTTTAGCTTTTCATTCAGTTTAAAACTTTTTTTTAGATATTTCAATGCTTCTGGATATTTTTCAAAATCAATTAAAGAATTTCCTATTCTATAATCACTCCATGCTTCACCTTTTAAATAACCAATATTATGAGAGATACTTTCTGCAGAAATACCTAATTTATATGCTTCTTGATATTTCCCATTTTTATTAAGCAATGTAATTTTATTAAACAGTATATCATCAACCTCTTTTTTGCTAATATTTTGAGCTAAAGCATTCGAATTTAGAATATAAAATAGAATGAAAAAATACTTGAATTTTGACATGATTATTTATTATATAGTAAGTGAAAATTTTTATAAATAAAAGCAAAAATGATCTAAAGTATTATTAGTTCTGCCATGAATAAAAGCAGAAATATTTTGATAGTATGAGCCTTTTATTAGATCGTATTTTAAGGATTCAAATATAAAATTTAAAATTCAAATTTTCCCCTTTACTATAAAAAATCAGTTTCCTAGATGTAGATGTTAGGTTACCTTAAACATATCTCTTTAAAAGAGACATAGAATATAATAATTGTATGTCGTCAAAAGAAAGTAGACTTTTCCTTTGATAGTGTTTTCGGTTTTCAAATATAGAATTTAAAGTTTAGTTTTTGCTTTTAAAAAGAAAACAAATTAGGTTTCGATTAATTTTCTTTTGTAATATTCCTTTTTTCTTCTTTTTAGAGTTTCAGATTCTAATGCAGAACTTTCATTGTCATTTAGAAGATGATCTGCACTAATAGCAAACACTTTCATTAAGCGTTGTACAATATCAATACTTGGCAGAAGATGTCCGTTCTCCATTTTAGAAAGATGGGTAACGTAGAATTGAAAAAGAATAACCCAACTAAAAAATAGTTGGGTGTGTTTTTGGGTGTTAAATTGATAATGTGTTGAAAATCAACATTTAATGCAGAGAGGAAGGGATTCGAACCCTCGATACAGTTACCCGCATACTACCTTTCCAGGGTAGCTCCTTCAACCACTCGGACACCTCTCTAATTAGGTGTGCAAAAATACTAGAAAAACATGGAACATCAAAATTTATTGTTCCAAACTTACTTCACCACGTAAATCTTGTTCAAATAGAACAGAAAATTCACCTGTATAGGTTGGGTTGTCAATTAAATGCATCGCTTTCGTTAAAGCCGCTTCAGCAGTAAGATCATGTCCACTAATGGCGCCAATTCTAGAAAAAATATTAGAATTGGAATACTTCCCAAACGAAACTTTACCTGAAACGCATTGGCTGATAATAACGATTTCGGTCCCGTTTTTTCGGATATTTTCTAAAACTTTATTCGCCGTTTCCGTATTGAAAATAGTTCCTGAACCAAAAACTTGAAGTATTAAAACCTTAGCGACAGGAAGATCTTTAAAGTAATTATTGGTCATTCCTGGGAAAATCCTCCAAAAAAGAACTTCTTGAGACATGTGCAAATCA
This sequence comes from Bacteroidota bacterium, assembly GCA_023423715.1. Lineage (GTDB taxonomy): Bacteria > Bacteroidota > Bacteroidia > Flavobacteriales > Weeksellaceae > JAFAFC01. The sequence goes on along the minus strand of JAFAFC010000019.1, from coordinate 42,850 downwards.
ACTTCAAATTTTTGCTCCTTTGGCGCCCGATATAAATTTTCATTGATTACAGTTAAATGAACTCCAGACTGCCCTAACAAAGGATAGTTTGGGCTTTGATATGCATCAAAATATTCTGCAGAATACTTTAGTGTTCGATTACCACGCAGCAGTTTATATTCAAAATATACCGCCACTTCCTGAATAACCGCTTCATTATTTTCGTACAAACTGGCATAATACAAACTTGTAAGCAGATTTTCTTTTGCATCAGTTCGCAAGTCTCCAATTGGCAATTGTGATCCCGAAAGAATTACTGGTTTACGCAAACCTTTCAGCATAAAACTTAATGCAGAAGCCGTGTACGACATTGTATCGGTACCATGCAAAATCAAAAAACCATCAAAAGCCTCGTAATTTTCTCCAATTACGGTGGCAACTCTACGCCATTCATCTGGTCCTATGTCAGAGGAATCTAAAGGCTTTTCAAAGGCATACAGCTTCACTTCACATTCCAACAATTTCATTTCCGGAATTTTCCTAAAAATATTTTCGAAATTGAAAGGTTTCAGACTTCCTGTTTTATAATCTTTTTCCATACCGATGGTGCCACCTGTATATATCAAGAGAACTTTTCGTTTCATGCTTTAAAAGTAAGGCTTTCCTTCGAATTTAGAAATCAAAACCGAAATTTGTACACCCAAATAATAAAATATATGACATTACTAGTTCACAATTCATCAGAAAGTGGATTTAAATAGTAGATTTTTCCGAATTTTTCATCAATTTTGTCCAATGCTTCAAGACAATCAATTAGAGCCATTTTACCAATATATTTCTCAATTTTTAACTGAAAATAGGTTAGAGAAAATCGAGCATTTTTCGAAAACAAGTTCAGACTTCATCTTACCTGTTATGGAAGACGTTTATCAGTTCCGAAATGCTGCTGCCATTGTTCGAAGTGCGGAAGGTTGTGGATTCCATAAAATTGTAGCTATGGAAAAAATCAACGTTTTCAATCCGAATCTTGATTTGACTAAAGGTGCTGATACGTGGGTAGAAATTGAAAAAGTTCCAGCTGAATTGGAGTCGCTTAAGAAGATTAAAAAATCGGGTTATAAAATTGTTGCGGTTTCCCCAGAAAAAAATGCTACCTCACTCCCGGATTTTAAAATTACAGAACCCATCGCTCTCACCTTTGGAACTGAATGGGAAGGCGTAACTGAAGATATTTTGGATTTTGCTGATGAAACTTTAGCGATTCCAATGTATGGTTTTACTCAAAGTTTCAACGTATCGGTTGCAGCGGCGATTTGCTTTTACGAATTGAAGCAAAAACTCATCAAATCTGGAATATCACATTATTTACAAGAGGAAAAACTCTTGCGATTGAAAATCCGATGGGCACTAAGTTCTGTAAAAAGTGGTGAACAAATTCTTGAAAAATTCCTTCTTGAAAACAAGTAACCTATGAAAAAGTATACATTGTATCTTGTTATTTTCAGCTTGCTTATGTCTGTTTTATCCATTATAAAAATGAGTAATGGAGGCGCAGAAATCTATCCATTTTTTACATGGAAACTTTTCACAAGACCAAGTGGCGGAAGTGGCCAAGAAATTTTTTATAAAATTTACGCAGTTAAAAATGGCGACACGATACGAATTGCAAACAATGACTCTAAGTTATTTGATGGAAATGATCAATTTTCAGTATTAAAAAAAGCTGGAAAAGAACTTGAAGAAGATAAAAACGTAGAACTCAACAAAAGAAAGCTCTTGACTTTAATGGAATTAACCAATCCAAATTACGATCACTATTATCTTTTTCAAGAATCTTTTGATCCTACTAAACTTGGAACGAAAGAATTCAAATATTCAAAAAAACTACTAATTCGGCTTAAATGAAACTAGGATATCAAAAATTGACCGTTTTTAATTATCAAATTACATATTACGTTTTTCGCATATTTACGTTGTTTTGGGTAGGTGAACAGTATCAGTTTTTCAAAATTAACTCGGAGAGGCCCCAACTTTTCTATAACCCTGTAACCGACTTTCAAAAATACTTGCAGTCAGAATTTCCTTCAAGCCTATACTTCATTGCGCTTTGTATAATTTTAGTTGTAAATCTACTATGGAGTATTTTTAAACCCAATTACATTAGTAACGTTCTAATTTTTCTAACTACCGCACTTATCAATCTTCCAATAAATGGTTATTTTGGTTTGAGTCATACAAATCATGTACTTATACTATTTTACTTTTTAACGATCTTCCTACTACCAAATAAATTGGTTACGACCGATTACAAACTTGTTCAATATGTAAATTTTGGACTTTTAGCAACCTATTCTGCAGCGGGATTATGGAAGGTTTTTTCTATGGCTAGAGATACTTTGACAAAAAATCCCGACATATCGTGGCTAGAACCTGATGCTGCTAGAATAAATTCAGAAGTAAACTTCTATATGATTGACCTTCCATTACCAATTTGGATGCAACAATTGTATAGCAATACCGAATTTTGGGTTGTTCTAACGGTAATTGGAATATTATTTCAAACACTTTGTGCACTAGGAGCTTTTAATAGAAAATACTTAACATTTACACTAATCTTCTTATTTACATTTCACTTTTATACGAAGATATTTGTTATTGCTGATCTAAAGATAATGAAATACGGAATTGTACTAATGTTCTTCCCCTATCATTATTTTTATGGATTAATTAAAAAGCAATTTCCGAATTTTGGAGTATAAAAAACACCATTCATACGGTGTTTTTTTTTATTTTAAATTAAATTACATCTTCGAATAATTCCAGGAAGCGACGTAAATCCCAGCTGTTTCGGTGCGGAGTCGTTGCTCGCCTAAAGTAATCGCTTTTATGCCAAGTTCGGAAAGCTGTTGAATTTCACTTTTGGAGAAATCACCTTCTGGACCGATAAAAACCGTCCATTTCTCAGGAATTTCAAGATCTTGAATTCGGATTCGCTCCAAAGATTCGTCGCAATGCGCAACAAAAGATGTTTCTGGATCGATCGTTTTAATAAAATCTTTGAACTTAATTAAGTCGTTAACTTTCGGAAAATACGTTCGCAAACTTTGTTTTGAAGCTCCTACAACTTGTTTCTGAATTTTATCCAAATTCAAATTTTTACGTTCGGAATTATCGGTTTGCAAAAATGTGATTTCTGAAATTCCCATTTCGGTTGCTTTTTCGATAAAGAATTCAATGCGGTCCATATTTTTAGTTGGAGCAATCGCAATATGAAGACTTGGTTGGAAATTTTGTTTTTGAGGTTGAATCTCTATATTTTGAAGCGAAACTTTTTTTCCTTCTATCAAAAGATTTCCTTTTACTAGTTGACCCTCTCCATCAGTAAGGAAAATTTCATCACCGTCTTTCATCCGCAAAACCTTAATGATATGCATTTGCTCATCGGGATCAATCAAAACTTCTGGAGATATACTTCCGTAAAACAGCTTCATACTAGTTCTTTTCTAAATCTTCAACAATATCGTAACGCGCTGTTGCAGCAACCGAAAGATCCGAAAATTCTTTGCGATCGTATTTTAATTTTGCCACCATAGCAATCATCGCAGCATTGTCCGTGGTATATTCAAATTTTGGGATATACACGTTCCAACCTAAAGTTTCAACGCGCTCATTCATCGCTTCTCGTAAACCTGAATTTGCCGAAACTCCGCCGGCAATGGCAATTTCCTTAACGTTATATTCTACCGCAGCTTTTTCCAATTTATCCATCAAAATATCAATAATAGTTTTCTGGACAGAAGCACAAATATCATTTAGGTTTTCTTCAATAAAATTAGGATTCTTCTTCTCTTCTTTTTGAATAAAATAGAGAATTGAGGTTTTCAAACCACTGAACGAATAATCAAATCCATCCATCTTGGGTTTGTTGAATTGAAATGCTTTTGGGTTTCCTTCTTTCGCCAATTTATCAATAATTGGACCCGCTGGATAATCCAAATTTAAAATTTTTCCCGTTTTATCAAAAGCTTCTCCTGCTGCATCATCAATGGTTCTGCCGACGATTTCCATATCGAAATAATCTCGAACCAAAACAATCAACGTATGACCACCGCTTACTGTTAAACATAAAAATGGAAACTTGGGTGGATTCGGATTTGCATCTTCAATAAAATGAGCTAAAATGTGTGCTTGCAAATGATTCACCTCAATTAAAGGCACTTGTAAACTCATTGCTAAAGACTTAGCAAACGAAGTTCCAACCAGCAAGGAACCCAGTAAGCCTGGTCCGCGTGTAAAAGCTATCGCAGAAATCTCATTTTGTTGTATATTTGCTACACGTAGTGATTGATGAACCACGGGTATGATGTTCTGCTGATGTGCTCTGGAAGCCAGTTCAGGAACAACGCCTCCATATTCAATGTGAATTTTTTGGTTGGCGGCTATATTGGAAAGGATTTTGTTTCCGTTAATAACCGCAGCAGATGTATCATCGCAGGAAGATTCAATCCCTAAAATAATTGGCTCGCTCATAACATGGCAAATTTAGAGAATAATAACGATTCTGAAAACAAAAAATCGGTTTCCGATAAATTAGAAGACTCTGTACAAAAAGGAGTCGAAAATGTGCAGAAAACCGTAAAAGAAGCTACAGAACTAGCTTCCGATGCGGTGGCGCATCCTGTGGAAACGGCTCAAGAATTCGGAAAACAAGCAGCCAAAGACGTACAAAAAGTAAAATGGTGGGCAAAAGCACTACTCTATCTTTTCTACACGGGTTTGTTTTTAGCGGTCGCCTTATTCATTACAATCAACTTGAACGTCACCAAAGAATGGGCTGCCAATCAAGCTCTTGGAATTCTTAACGAAGATTTCAAATCGGAGATGACTACGGAAAGTGTTGATGTGGATTATTTCGGTGATGTTACGATCAAAGGACTTCGAATTAAAGATTATAAAGGTTTAGAATTCATTAAAGTAAGACAACTTCGAGCTAATTCGGATTGGATTCGCTTGGCGCGAAATGCTATTACGGGAAAAAGCAACTCATTGAGTTTTAACGGAATCCAATTAACCAATGCGGATATTAAAGTCATCACCTACGAAAACGATTCCATTTCCAATTTCATTCGATACATTGGTTTATTCGACAATGGAAAACCTCGTGATCCAAATAAACCTCCTTTCCAATTAGATTCTCGAGTAGAGCTAATTGATTCTAAAGTTTCTATCGTCAATAGAAATCATAAAGGTGACGCTGGAAATTGGTTAAAAGGCGAACATGTCAACCTTCGTGCACCATCGGTAAAAGTTAATGGTGCAAACGTTTATGCTCAACTAAATAACCTTTCATTTTATACCGAACGTTGGGGCAAAAAGCATTTTATAGATACTTTTTCGGGGGAAATTTCCATGACCAACGATTTTCTATCATTAAAAGATTTAACATTCAATACAGATCATTCCTTGCTTCAAGGAGATTTGAAATTCAATTTGAATAAAGAAACAGGATGGCAAGATTTCACCAATAAAGTTTCTTGGGACATGAATTTGAAACCAGGAAGTCAGCTTTCTGGATATGATATCAGCTATTTTGTGACCAACTGGGACAATTACAAACCCATGAATTTTTCGGGTTCTATGCAAGGTCCTTTAAATAAATTTACTTTAACAGATTTTAAATTAGGAAATCGTCAAGTGAATATTCACACCACCAAAATGGATTTCACCAACTTGTTGCGCGGTAATTTTTTAATTCAATCCCAATCGTTAAACACAGATTTCACCTACAAAGATTTAAAGGCGATGATGCCGAAATTCGTTTCGGATAAAATGAAAAATTTCGCCGATGATTTTGGACGATTAAAATACAACGGAAACGTCAGTGTAAGCCCAAAACAAGTCTATGTACAGAAAGGAAGTTTAATTACAGGAATTGGTCAAGCCGACATTCAGAATTTTTATTTGGAAGATTTCAGCACGCACGTTCCAAAATATCGTGGTCATTTTAATGTAAAAAATCTAAATACGACGGTAATTACGAAAAGTCCACAAGTTGGGTTGATTTCTGGAGATTTCATAGTTAAAGGTCAAAGTTTCGACGTAAACACCATGATTATTGAAACGCAATCGAAAATTTCGAGCATCGAAATCATGGGAAAACCTTTACACAACGCGTATTTGGACGGAACACTGAATCATCGTAAATACAGCGGATTGATTGTTGTAAACGACCCGCAAATGCAAGGAAAAGTGAATGGTTTAATTGATTTCAGCACGAGCCGACTTGCGGCCGACGTAGTTGCAGATATCGATCGACTGAATTTAAGCTACTTCACCAACTCTAAAGAAAGCCAAATCGTAAGCGGAAATATTGATGGAAAATTCTCCATGACCAACATCAACGATCTTACTTTAGATGCTAATATTAAAAGTGTAAAATTCACTTCTGGTGGGCAAACGATTAACATTCCAAATGCGGATGTAAAATCCTTTATTGCTAATGGCGAAAGAACTATTGATGTCAATGCTCCGGGCGCAGCGGTAGGAAAAATCTCAGGAAAATATAATCTTGGAGATTTGGCAGGAATGGTTCAAAATGGATTAGGAAAAATCTTAGTGGGTCCCGAACCTCGAAAACTGTATCGCGGACAAAATTTCGATTTAGATTTCACCGTAAACCAAGGTTTGATGGCGTATTTTATGCCTGATTTGAGAATTCCAGAAGGTGCTCATGTGAGTGGAAATTACGATGGCGACTCTAATAATCTTGTTTTAAATGCAGAAGTTCAGCGTTTGATTTACATCATGAAGAAACGAAATGATATTACGGAAGCTGAAAAAGCATTAGCAAAACTGAATCCCGATTATCAACTTCTTCCTGAAAATGTGGAACAAGATAGTGCAACGGTAGAAAACATCGTTGTAAAAATCAATACCGCGAATCGCGACGAACAAATTAACGCTCAAATTGCAAAAGCAGAATTTGGGAACAACGTTTTCCGAGATATTTCGTTGACTGGTGTCAATGAAAATAACGAAAAACTACATATTGCAGCCAATTTTTTACACGGAACCAAAGAAAACGATCTTGAAAATAAACTGAAATCGTACGCTATTAACTTGAATCAAAGTACAAATGCGGCAGGCGATTACGCTTTCCAATTTGAACCAACGCAGCTTGAATTCAACAAAACGATTTGGCATATTGATTCGGATCCAAACTTAAATCATTCCGTTGTTTATCGTAAAAAGCAAGGCGATTTTGTGATTGAAAACCTTCGATTATATTCGGATGACTCCTCACTTTTGGTTAAGGAAGGGCATTTCAAATCAGGAAGTGATTTTGAGCTCGATGCAGAAGTTACTAATTTACAAATTTCCAAACTCTTTGACATGACTCAAAGTGGCAACACGATGGATTTCAAAGGAGTTGCTAATGGAAATTTGCATATCAAAATGCAAGAAAAAATTCTAGCACCGATTATTGATTTAACGGTGAAAGAAATGAAAATGGGCGACAAAGACATGGGCGAGCTCATTGTTACAGCCAAAAACAGTTCAACACCGAATGTTTTCGACATTGATGCAAAAATCGTTTCCGCAGGATTCTTGGGGAACAACAATCTTCATGTTCAAGGAACGGTAAACAACAATACGTCGTCACCTACGCTTGATATAAAAGCCGAAATGAATGATTTCGACTTGGCTTTTACACAACAATTTGTGACTGCCGTTTTCGGAAATATGCGTGGAAAAGCAAACGGCGTTCTTTCCATTTCTGGCCCGCTTAATAACATTGATTATAGCGGTGATATCGGTTTAAAAGGATTTGGTTTGAAACTTCTTTTCACGGGAGTTGATTATCAATTCGAGGATACTACGATTCCTATTTCTAAAGGATTTGCGGCATTAAATGACATTAAATTAAAAGACGGACGAAGCAATTCTGCAGGATCAATTTCAGGTTTCATTCAGTTTGAAACGTTAGCTTCTATGGGGGTCAACCTCATCATCAGAGCAGATAACTTAATCGTTCTAAATTCTACCCAAAAAGAAAACGACCTTTTCTGGGGACGTGTTTATGGACAAGGCGATTTATTCATCTCGGGACCTGTTTCGGGATTGGATATTTCGACACCAAATATGAAAGCGCTTTCTAATTCGATATTTACCTTTAACTCCAGTTCAACCAGCAATGTTGATGAATTTAAAATGCTTCGTTTCTTAAAAGAAGATAAGCAAGGTGAAATTGTTTTGGAAGATCGTAAAAAACACGGCGCCAATATGAACGTCGATTTCACCGTTTCTGTTGATAAGGGAACTTTGGTGAACGTCCTTGTGGGCGATGATGTAGGTGATATTAGCGTTCGTGGAGAATCAAAGGAACTTCGTTTCCAAATGGCGAGAACAGGAAATATTAGCTTAAATGGTGATTATTTTGTAGATAGCGGAACTTTTATTTCAAAAGCGGTTCTGGAACGAACCTTCCAAATTTCGAAAGGATCAAGTATCCAGTGGGATGGAGATGCCATGACCCCGCAATTGGATATTCGTGCTAATTATTTAAGAACGGTTACCAATACAGGGCAGTATTTAGGAATGGGAGCGCTCCCACCAGTAAACGTTGTTTTGACGGTAGGCATCACGGGAACTTTGAACGCTCCAAAAGTTGCGTTGGATGTTAAAGCGCCTGATGTATCATCTCAAGTTAAAGAAACTATGGCTATTAAAATGGCTAATGAAGACGAAAAAGTTGTTCAGTTCGGTTCAATCTTAGTGATGAACAGCTTCAATGTTTCCAATAGTGGAGGGTTTGATATTGATGTCGGAAATCAACTTGAATCTCAAGGATACAATATGCTATTCAAACAATTAGGTTCGGTATTAAATACGATTAGTAACGAATTCCAAGTGGATTTGAATTATCTAAAAGGAGACCAAGGATCAAATACAGGTGACCGTGCCAATGCATCGGTAAGTATTGCGCTTTCGCCTAGAGTAACGATAAAAACGGGATTAGGAGTTCCGATTACCAAATCTGAAAACACGACCTACGATTACCTTTCTGGAGAAGGAATTATTGAATACGATTGGAGTAAAAAGAATGACGGAACCCGATTACTACGTATGTATTCTAAGCCATCCAATATCGGTTTGGTAGCTGGTGCTGGTAACGCTTATGCGAACCAAACTTACGGAGTTGGTGCTGTTTATAGTAAAAGTTTTGACCGATTATTTAAGAAAAAGAATAAAAAAGCAAAACAGGATACTATAAAAGTTGCTAAAGATTCTTTACAAAACACTCCTCAGAAATGATGATAATGGAACAAAGTTGGTAAAACATGTTAAAAATTATTAATTTTAGCTGTTATTTTTTAATTTTCATTTTTTTTCTTAAATTTGCAAAAAAGTTAGTTATTTTTTAACAATTTAATAATTCAATAGAGATGAATTACCAATTAGACGAAATCGATAAAAAAATCCTGGACTTTCTTGTAGAAAACACCAGAATGCCTTTTACCGAAATTGCAAAACAAATGGATGTTTCTGCAGGAACTATTCACGTTCGGGTAAAGAAAATGGAAGATGCTGGTATTATCCAAGGTTCTTCCTTAATTATAGACTACAGTAAATTAGATTATCATTTTACTGCATTCATCGGGATTTTACTTACAAAATCAAACCGTACTCAAGATGTACTGAAAGAACTTTCTTCTATCCCTAACGTGGTTGAAGCAAGTGTAATTTCAGGTAAATACAACATTTTCTGTAAAGTGCGTGCACGTAATACAGATGATGCAAAACGTATTATCTACCAAATTGATGACATCCAAGATGTGATGCGCACTGAGAGTATGATTTCTATGGAAGAATACTTATCTGATAAAAACAGACTGATCAAGGCGATTTCAGTATAATCTATTTATCGACAAGAATCATATAAGAACTTTTGAGGGTAACTTCAAAAGTTCTTATTTTTATAGCATGGAAAACAAACCTATACCTTTCAAAGGAAGATCATTGGCTTTTACAGCCGCATTGGTATTCACTTTCATCATTGCAACCTTTTCAGTCAATATTGATTTTACAGAATTTAGTCAACGTAACGAGATTAATATTCCAACTTGGTATTTTTATTTGATTTTTTTAGTGGATGTAGTGATGATTGCTGGTTTAGTTCTCATCTATTTTTACCGTAAGATTGGGGTTTACGCCTTTCCTCTTGCCGTGTTTGTGCACTTCTTAGCTCACAACTATTACCTATCAAGCTTTTTATATTTCGATTTATTTTTACTATTTCTTTATTTTTGCTTGATTTTGGTAGCGGTAGTTCCGCGTTGGCCATTTTATAAATAATGAGTAAAGGACTTTTCACCATTGTGATGTTGGTTGTAGCCAACATTTTCATGACCATGGCGTGGTATGGCCATCTTAAATTGGAGCAAATGGGCTGGCTAAAGAAAACCGGCATCTTTGCAATTATCATGTTAAGTTGGGGAATGGCGCTATTCGAATATATGTTTCAAGTTCCCGCAAATAAAGTCGGATTTCAAGGAAATGGTGGCCCATTTTCATTGTTTCAGCTGAAGGTGATCCAAGAAGTCATCACGTTGATTATTTTTGTGTTATTCGCAAAATTTGCATTCAAAAACATGGAGCTTTCCATGAATCATTTTTACGCAGCCGTCTGTTTGATATTAGCCGTTTACTTCGTGTTTAAACAATAAAAAAAGCCATCTTTTCAGATGGCTTTTCTATTTATTTTCGAAAAATTATTTTCCTAAGATTTTCTTTACAGCAGCTTTTACTGCGATAGAATCAATTCCGTATTTATGCATTAATTCTTCTGGAGTTCCAGACTCACCAAACGTATCATTTACCGCTACGAATTCTTGAGGCGTTGGTCTTTTTCTTGCCAACATTCCCGCAACCGATTCACCTAGACCACCAAGATAGTTATGCTCTTCAGCCGTAACAATTTTACCCGTTTTTTCTACAGATTTCAAAATAATCTCTTCATCCAAAGGCTTAATGGTGTGAATGTTAATCACCTCACAAGAAATACCTTCTTTCTCCAACTCATCTGCAGCAACCAAAGATTCCCAAACTAGGTGACCTGTTGCAACGATCGTTACATCCGTTCCTTCTTGAAGCAAGATTCCTTTTCCAATTTCGAAAGGCATATCTTCAGGAATGAAAACTGGAACTACTGGACGTCCAAAACGTAAATAAACCGGACCTTCAAAATCAGCAATTGCTAATGTAGCCGCTTTTGTTTGGTTGAAGTCACATGTGTTAATTACCGTCATCCCTGGAAGCATTTTCATCAAACCGATGTCTTCCAAAGTTTGGTGCGTTGCCCCATCTTCTCCTAAAGTAAGTCCCGCGTGAGACGCACAGATTTTTACGTTTTTATCAGAATACGCAATCGATTGACGAATTTGATCATACACTCTCGCCGTTGAAAAGTTTGCGAAAGTTCCGGTAAAAGGAATTTTCCCGTTGATTGTTAAACCAGCAGCAACACCCATCATATTTGCTTCTGCAATACCCATTTGGATAAAACGTTCTGGTGCTTTTTCAATGAATTTCTCCATTTTCAAAGAACCAATAAGGTCTGCACAAAGTGCCACAACATTCGGGTTTGTATCTGCTAATTCTGCCAATCCAGCTCCGAATCCGCTTCGTGTATCTTTCTTTTCAGTATACGTATATTTCATTTTGATATTTTTCTTTTTATTAGTCTAATTTATTTAAATATTTAAGTAGCTTATTACGATCTCCTTTGCTTAGGCTATCCCATTGGTTTAGGATATGAAGAATCTCGCGTCGCAGCTCATCAACCGTTACTTTTTTGTCCACAGAATTGTATGAAAGCTGGGTAATATACAAATCACAAACCTGTCCCATATAATTTCGTAAACTCGCTTCCAATTTTTTATCATCTAATTTCGGAAGATCTTTTTCGAAGTTTTGACAATGCTTCGGAAGAATCCTCCAGATTTTAGAATCTTTTCCGAAACTTGAAATCGCAAAGGTTCCTTCGCTTGGCGTTTTGAATGTGGACTCGTATTCTGGCAAATCATCAATTCCTTCCAAGAAGCTTTCCATGGCAACTGCAGTCGCAACAGAATCAGCAACAGCGTAGGCAGAATCTACAATAGTAGAATCTATTTCAGCTGCATTTAGTTGTTCTTTAACGACCTTTTGCATTTTCTCCACATACTTCTTCTCATCAATTAAATTCTGCTTGTTATTGAACTGAATTGATTCATTAGTATCCGAAATTTTGGTAAGGACAATATGTTCTTTTTTGTAGTCTTTCTCGGGTCCAAATTTTAAAATCGTTCCTGAAAAAGGCGCTACATACTGAACTTGATTTGGAAGTTGAAGTATGGTTTCGTACAATTTCGTATTATCCATTTTCAAATCTTGAGAAAGGCAAACAATAAAGTTTCCATCTCCATTTCGACTTTCATTCGTATTTACAAAAATTGGTTTCAACAAAAACTGGTCGCACGAATACCCCAAAATGGTTTCTTTAACGTCCAAAGGAATTACAGAAATCTTTTGATTCTCCAACTCGCCTTCGCTATAAATCTCACGATACGAACCTGCATGTTCGGGTCTCAGCTTGTTTCCAATTCCATACGAAACTGAACTCGTTCCGTTTTGATCAAAAAACCAAACGGTTTTATAATTTTGGTTGACAGCGATTTCAGCAATGGATTCTTTCCCATTCGTGTACGAAGTAATTCCCAATTTAGAATCGGAAAATTCACTATGCGGCGTGCCTTTAAAATTCAATTCGTACTCCAGTTTTTTTGTAAACTGAACCGTATTATTTTGCGCAAACGCCCCAATAGTACCTAAAACAACGAAGAAGATCGAAAGCTTTTTCATAGATTATTGATTAATAATCTGCTTTTTCATCCATTTCTAACTGCGAAAGCGCATTAGCTAGCTGATCTGCATTTGGCGCTTTACCATGCCAAGCATGCGTCCCCATCATGAAATCAACACCATTACCCATTTCTGTATGAAGGATAATTGCTACAGGTTTTCCTTGTCCTGCTTCTTCTTTGGCTCTACCAAGAATTGCCACAACAGCGTCCATATCATTTCCGTTTTTCTCTTCTAAAACTCTCCATCCGAAAGCTTCTAATTTCGCATGAAGATTTCCTAGAGAAAGAACATCATCAACATCACCATCAATCTGTCTGTTGTTGAAGTCAATCGTAGAGATTAAGTTATCTACTTTATTATGGGCTGCAAACATTAAAGCTTCCCAAATCTGTCCTTCTTGCAACTCTCCATCACCATGAAGCGTGTACACCATACTGGTATCACCATCCATTTTTTTAGCTAAAGCTGCACCAATTCCTACAGAAAGACCTTGTCCTAAAGACCCAGAAGCCATTCTGATTCCAGGCAACCCTTCATGTGTTGTTGGGTGACCTTGCAAACGAGAATCTAGTTTTCTGAAGGTAGCTAATTCTGAAACTGGAAAAAAGTCGAATCTTGCCAACGTCGAATAAAACACAGGGGAAATATGTCCGTTAGATAAAAAGAAAAGATCTTCTCCTTTTCCTTCCATGGTGAAAGGAAGCTTGTAGTTCATTACATTACCATAAAGTGCAACGAAATACTCTGTACACCCTAAACTACCTCCTGGATGTCCGGAATTCACCGCACTTACCATTCTTAAAATATCCCTTCTAACCTGCGTAGCTATTGACTTTAGCTCTCCGATTGATTTACTCATTCTTTTAGATTTATTTGCACACGAAAATACAATTTTTTTATGGGCTACAAAAACGAAAAGCCCAAAGAAATCTTTGGGCTTCATTTTGGTTTTTACACGAAATCAACTATATATCATTTACTTTTTAATAATAAGTTTTAATGATTTTTCAATGCCATTTGCACGAACTTTTACAATATAAATTCCATCAAGAAGTGTATAATTGGCATATCTTACAACAACTCTATCTCCTAAAATCTGAGCATTTTTAGAAAGATCACCCATTAATTTTCCGGTAGAATTGTATAACAGAATCTCCATAGTACCTCCTGTAGGCTTCACAAATGTTAAATTAACTTCACCTTTACTAGGATTTGGAAAAAGGATAACATCATTTAAATCTGGCATGACTACAGGTTCTGATTCTTTAGGATCTGGACATGGTGTTGGCGGCGGAGTACTTGCGCAAGGACAAGCTAAATATCCTAAATTCACTTTTCCACCATCAAAATTATTATTGATTGCATCGACAATTCCATTGATATCCGATGGAGAAAATGCTGATGCTTCACCACCTAAAACTTTGTTTGCTTCTGCTAAAACATTACCAACCGTTTTCCCTGCCATTGGACCAGAAACGACGATAAGATCGCGTAAAGGCGTTGTGCTTGAAGAGAACGTTGCAATCGCATTATCCATGCCAACATTCATTGTTAATGCAACCACTTGACCCGCTAGAACATTGCTATACGAACCTCCTGGATTAGTCAACGTACCAGGATTTAACGCTCTTGGGGTTGTTCCGCTAGGTAAAAATGCATCTACTGCAGCGGCCGAAGTTAATTTCAAGAAACGTGTTCCGTAACCTATTGTTAATCCAGTAGGGAAAGCTGTTGCGAAATTTTTATCACGATAAGCACCCCAATTATTACCTGCAGCTTTTGCTCCCCAACCACCTTGAGTAACTGTTGTAAAGCCATTACATGTTTGAACTTTTACCTCTGCTGTTGTCTCAGTAGAACAACCATTAGCATCAACAACTTTAACGGTGTATAGTCCTACACCCAAACTAGCGGTAAGTCCACTAGCCACTTGAACACCATCTTTCCACCAAGTTACCGTGTAAGGAGGAGTTCCGCCAGTTACATTTGCAGTAACATCCGTTTTCTCACTGTAACACAATACGGTCACTGAAGGCACCGCGATGCTAAGCTTGGTTGGCTCAATAACGGTAATTGTTTTCTCTCCTGCTCCACTACAAGTATTAGCGTCCGTAGCAGAATACGTATACGTACCCGCAACAACTCCTGTTACGACAAAAATACCATCGGCATCGTTATCAGAAACCAAACTTCCGTTAAAATAGATATCGTAAGGCGGTGTTCCACCTGTTGCAGTAAGTGTTACGCTTGTATTTCCACCAAAACAAGAAATCGTACCAGCTACGGCAGAAATATCAACTTTGGTTGGTTCGCCTATTGTAATAGTCACTTGATCTTTACAATCTCCATCGCTAATTACATACGTATATGTTCCGGCTGTAACAACGAAATCTCCAACACCACTTGTTGAACTAGAACCATTTATCGCGCGTACATGGACTGTAGTTGTACCTCCGTTACATAAAATCGGATCATACGTTACATCAATTTTCAATGTACAGCAATTCAAAAATCCAGTGTTAACACTACCTTCGTGATAACTCTGATTAATTTTATCAGCCGCTTCTGTAAATTGAGAAGCTGTATATGAGCTGCTGCTGCATCCTCCAATAAAATCATTCGCCAACGCCAAGAATTGATTTACGGTTTTCAAATAAAATGGACTGTTGGTATCTACAATATAGTGGCTTCCCAAAGTACTATTTGATACTGAGAAGTTAGGATCTGTAGCGTCAAAAACAACGGCTAAAGTCACCGAAACTAGTTGCCCAGCCAATGTGTTAGATAAAGAACCCGCAGGATTGGTGTAGGATTGAGTCAGCTTTGCTGGTGTACCACCTGAAGGTAAAAAGTTAGTAATATCCGCTGCGCTAGTTAATTTTAGTTGATATCCCGAAGGACATCCTATTGTTAATCCCGTTGGAAATGCAGAATTAAAATGGGCATACATATAACTCGTTTGGGGCGTTCCTTGATTAGGCGCTCCCCAACCACCCATGGTATAGGTTTTTCCTTGACACGAATTTTGAGCTTGAAATTGATTTACATTTATAAGACTTAAGAACATGACGATAGCCAAAGATATCACCTTGTTCCAAATGGTAAAGTTTTTCATGATTAGTGAATGTTTTTAGTTTTACAAATCTTCAAAGCATCGCAACAAATACAATTTTTGAGTTGCCTATAGGATACTTCGAAAATGTTAAAATGAAAATGTTTCAGAAAACTGAGTCTCCTGAAATAATTGAGGTTACGAAATACTCAATTTAAAAAGTAAAATTTCCTGTTTCATGGTTTAATTTGTTTTTAGTTTCTTCAAATTTACAATTAATATAAAATCAAAATTTATTTTAATATAGGAAAATCACCCTAATTCACTTTAAAATCAGCAACTTAACTTTAAAAACCGATGAATAGAGAATTTATCAAAGTGAGAAATTCTTTCTTTTTTGGAATATTTTTTTCCGCAGTAAAAAACACTTTAAAATCACAACTTTTCATAAATCTTGAATAAAACCCGTTAAGTTTTTACCAAAAAGCCTAATAAATCTAAACAAATTGACCCTACTGGAATTATTGTTGTTTCTAAAAAAGTGCAACCCAATACTAATTATTAAAATAGAACAACATGAAATTGATTAAAATTAAGAGCTCGAAACACCTTGTATTAGGAATGCTATTATTTGGTTCGGCAAGTTTTGTACATGCGCAGGAAACAACAACGACAGAACAAGTACAAACGCAAACACAGACAACACCAGCGATTGAAGCGCTGAAAAAACAAGTAGAAGCAAATCCGAAGGATAATGAATCACTCGTAAAATTGGCCGCTGCTTATCAAGAAAACAAAGAGTGGAAAAATGCCCTTGAAACTTGGAAAAAAGTGAATGTAGCACTTCCCGATTGGTCGCCCGCTTATTATAGCCAAGGATATGTGTATCAATCGATGAAAGATATTCCAAACGCAACATTGGCTTATCAAAAATATATTGGTTTAGTGAAACCTGAAGAATTAGAAACAAGCAAAAAGAACTTGGCTTACGCTCATTTTTTCATTGCGTACTCTCAGTTTGAAACCAATAAGGATGAAGCTAAAAAGAATATTGCAAAATCCCTAGAATACGATCCTAGCAATCCGGAAGCTGTAAAGCTGAAAGAAGCTTTGGATAAGTAATAAACAAAAAAGTGCTAGAGTTTTCTAGCACTTTTTATTTTAATCATTTTTGATAAATACCTTTTTAATCACCGCAAAGTCTTCGGTTTTCATCTTAGATGCCACTTGAAGCTTCTCAATAAACGAAGCTACTTCTTCTGGCGTTGCTGGTGAACCCAAATTATCTCCATTTTTATCAAAAGAGTCGGCTAAAACCTTACCGTCTGGAGCAAGTATCACCCAAAAAGGTAATCCTGCAGTCTCGCCTTTATATTTGTTCATCAACTCCTGACCGCCTGGATTTTCAAGCTTCTTCTTCTCACCTCTTTCCTGAACATCAACATAGGTTGTTACGAAACTAGATTCAAACATAGGTTTTGTTTCTGGAAGATTCATGTTTTTTTCCATCAACTTACACCAACCGCACCAAGATGCATGAAACACCAAAAGAACGTTCTTGTTTTCTTTTTTGGCTTGGCTCAAAGAATTATCCATAAGAGTTTTCGCATTCTCTTGTGCAAACATAAATTGCATTGCGAAAACCATAAGGAGCGTCAAAATTTTCATTTTTTTCATTGTACTGTTTTTTAGCTACATCGAAGTTATAAAAAAAACAGTTGACTTTTAAAAGAAACTTTTATTCCTCCAACAATCCCATATCCTTCGCTTTTTGAAGAAGTGTAACCGTTTTATTGACAGAAAATTTTGAAAGTAAATTTTTTCGATGGCTATCTACGGTTTGTGATGTCACGAAAATTTTATTTGCGATTTCAATGGAAGATAAACCTTGAGATAATAACAAAAGAACTTCTTTTTCGCGTTTTGTGATGGGCGGAATTTCCTCCGACGTATCCAATGCCAATGAAGCCAAAGCTTTTTGAGCATCGTTTCCGAAATAAATTCCACCTTGATACACTTGCTCGATCGCTTGCTCAATTTCGGTTACAGAAGCGCTTTTCACCAAATATCCCGACGCATTATTACTTAGCATTCTTACAATAAAACTACGCTCATTATTATTGCTAAATCCAATAATTTTAATTTCTGGAAATTTCTTTTTTATCTCGGCACACAACGCGATTCCACTTGTATCGGGAAGATTAATATCTAGCAATAAAATATCGGTTTCTTGGCTTTCAATAATTTGCAGAAGTTCTGCTCCAGAACTGGCTGTAGCAACAACTTCCATACTCTTTTTTTGATCCAAAAAATTGCGCAAGCCTTGCGTAATAATTGGATGATCGTCGCAAATTATGATTCGTATTTTGGGCATTTTTGCGTTTTTTTGAATTAAATTTTTGCTTCAATATTAACCGTCGTTCCAGCATTGGTGGATGAATGTATATTCAATTTTCCGCTTAAAGCGTGTACTCTTTTTTCAATATTATTCAATCCTAAACCTCGAGAAACTTTTTCCACATCAAATCCCTTTCCGTTGTCTTCGATGTCGAGCAAAAGCAAATGATCTTCAAACGTGCATTGTACCAGTATTTTTGAGGCTTCCGAATGTTTTACAGCGTTATTTACCGTTTCCTGAATAATATGAAAGATATGAATCTGCGTTTTCTGATCCGTAATTTGGTTCAAATTTTTCACATAGCATGAAATCGTTCTTGAAGACGAGGACATATTCTGACAAAAATCTTTGATAGCTTCCTCCAAACCGAATTTCTTCAACGTTTCGGGCGTAAGATTTCGAGCGGTATTTCGTAATTCCGAAAGACAAATTTCCAATTGATTGGTCAAATTCTGCAAATCTGAATTATTGTTCTGCTGAGCTAAATTTTCAAGATGAATTTTTATCCCTGTAATTCGCCCACCAATTCCGTCGTGAAGGTCTTTTGCGATACGTTCACGCTCCATAATTTCGCCTTCGTAAAGCGCTTGCTCTACTTCGCTTTTTTGCTGTTGTTGTATCGTAAGCAACTTTTGCTCGTTGGCTTTTTTACGCTGTTTTAATGCATAAACAAAAAAGGAAATCACCACCAATAGAAGGATTAAGCTAATAATGCTGATAATTTTTTGCTGCTTGTTTTTACTTTCTAAATGTTGCAGCGATTTTTGTTGTTCTTTAGTTTTGAATTCCGATTCAAGATTAAAAATTTGAAGTTTTTCATTTTCTTTTTGAACCGTATCATTTAGCATTTGAAATTGCTCGTTGTACGAAAGCGCCGACTCGAAATTTCCCAATGTTTTTTCAACATCCGAAAGTTCATTTAAAATCACCAATTTATTCAGTTTCCGTTGAGAAAATTTATTGTCTTGAAGTAAATTTTGTAAAACTGTTTTCGCTTCGCTAAATTTTTTATCCGTTTTTAAAAGTCGATAATACTCGTAACTCAACGTAAAATAATCGTAATCCAAATTCATGCTTTTTGCAAAAGCAATCCCTTTTTGGATGGTAACATAGGCTTCTTTCGTGTTTCCTATCGCGTTGTAATATTTAGATTTTTGCTGGTACGCAACCACATTATACTGCGATTCTGGAATTCTAGCGAGATATAAATCGGCGTTTCTCAATGCGTTATTTACGGCTTTCAAATCTTTGGTTTCTAAATACGTTCCAGCCATATTTAAATAAACCCAAGCCGCAGTTTCATCTTTGTTATCAACGTTTTTTAAAGTCTCCAACGCTTTATTGTAGTAGGTAATCGCCTTGGGAAATTCTCGATAATTATTAAAAATAAGTCCAACATCAACGAAGTATCCTGCCAAAAGTTTTTTGTTACCAGATTTCTCTGCAAAAGGAATACATTTTTTTAAAGTAATATCTAGAAAATCGCCGTGATCATCTTTCATTTGCTGCAAAACAGCGTAATTATGCCATAATCGTGCTCGAAATTCGTACGATTTTGGAGTTTCAACATGCTTCAGTTTTTCATCTGCTTGTTTGTATAAATTTTGTGCTTTATCGCCATTATGATCAAAATAAACACCTCCTTTATAAAAAAGTGAAACACCTTTTAAATACTCATTATTTCCTACAAATTGATCTGCATTTTTAAGATGTTGAAACGCTTTCACAGTGTCACGATACGACCAATAATCGGACAATTCCATCTGAGCTAACGCCTTTTCTTGATTGTTTTTAGCCATTTTAAAACGCAACTCTAAACTATCAGCAGTTGATTTTTGTGAAAAGCCCATCACAAAAAACGTGGCGAAAAAGAGAAGTAGAAATCGTTTTGAATTCATTATTTCAAGAAAAATTGTTTCGTAAAAATAGGAAGCTTTAAGGTAGTAAAAAACACCCGAAAATAAATTCCCTAAAAACAGGGAGAAAAAAATCAATCTTTACTAGGATTGTGGAAACCCTTTACTGAAACTACTTTTGGAATACAATCAACCCATAAAAAATTAACACGATGAATTTTACTAAAATTATTAAAGTCGTAAGCTTGTTCCTTATACTAGGTTTTGGACTTACCGCTTGTCAAAGTGATAGAGACGATAACGGCGGCGGATCTTCATCTGATCCCTTTATTGGAAATTGGAAATTACGAGTACTTACCTATCAGGGTCAAAGCCAAGATGTAACCAACACCGCTTGCTGGAAAGAAACAACTCTCGTTGCCGATAAAACGAATGCAAAATTCACCTTAGTTGTTCCAACGGATGCGGGCGGCTGTCAAAACTCATCAGATTCGTACGAATGGACTAAAAAAGATGGCATCTATTATTATACAGAAAACGGGCAACAGCAACAACTTCCGATCAAATTATTGGATAATAATCAGACATTACAATTGACTTTGAGTTCTAATGGCTCTAGCATTGTTTTTTCGTTCAGAAAGTAAACTTTAAAAACCGAATGTAATGAAAAAAGTACAATTCATACTATGCGCACTTCTTTTGAGTACGGTTTCTTTACACGCGCAAAAGAAGAAAACGACTAAAAAAACTCCTCAAAAAGTTCAGTTTGGATTACGAGCTGGTGCCAATATTTCTAAAATCAATGGAGATGATAATTATTACATTTTTAGTAGCAAGTTTGGCTATTTTGGAGGTCTTGTTGCCAAATATCCATTATCCAGAGAGTTCGCATTACAAGGCGAAGTTTACTACAACATGATTGGATCAAAATCTAAAAATCAACCAGACAAAGAAGCCTTCAAGGTCAACAACAAAATTACTTATGTATCGGTTCCAATTTTGATTCAATACAAAATTTCTCCTGAATTCTATGTGGAAACAGGTCCTGAGATAGCTATTAATTTAAGTTCAAAAAATGAGAACTTAGGTACTGGTGAGGTGTTCAACATGAAAGACTTCACTAAAACAACAACTTTCTTCTGGGGAATCGGTACGGGATATTACTTCAACGAAAATATAGCGGTTAATTTTAGAGCAAACATCGGAATTACAACGCCTTTTGTTGAAGGTGGAGAAGGCGCGGTCGATCACTTTAGGATGAATAATTTCCAACTTGGATTAGTTTATTTATTTAAATAAGATAAGATGAAAAAGCTACAATTATTCGTATGTGCTTTACTTCTGGGAACGCTCTCGGTAAACGCACAAAAGAAAAAAACGACAAAAAAATCTCCGCAAAAAATCCAATTTGGAATACGTGCAGGTGGAAACATTTCTAAAATCAGTGGGTACGATTACAATTATGTTTTTAGTAATAAAATTGCTTATTTTGGAGGGATCGTTGCAAAATATCCTTTGTCTAAGACATTTTCTTTACAAGGTGAAGCGTATTACAATTTGATTGGGTCAAAAGCTAAAAATCATGAAGGAAAACAGCCTTTCAAAGACAATGAGAATATAGATTACATCTCAATTCCGGTAATGGCTCAATATAAATTTTCTCCTACATTTTATGTAGAAACTGGTCCTGAAATCGGTATTAATTTAAGCGCAAAACATAAGGATCTAGAAACCGGTGAAATCGTTTTTAGGAAGACTGACACGAAAAATACTACTTTTTTTTGGGGAATTGGCGCCGGATATTTTTTAACAGAAAATCTTGCCGCAAATTTCAGAGCCAATATTGGTTTAACTACACCTTTTTTCGAAACAGGAGTTGGAGCAGTTGACCATTTTAGGATGAACAATTTCCAATTGGGATTGGTCTATTTATTTTAAAAAGCACATTTAACATATTCATATCTAAAAAACACAAAGAATGAAAATGAGAATCCCTTCGCGTTATGTGAAGGGATTCGTTTTTATTTTAAAATTCTAATTCTGCGAAAAAATTGAATCAATCAACCATTGCTTCACCAGATTTACGATAAATGAAATTTCCGTAGATATGTCTTCTTGCAAAACGACTTGGCGAATCTGCGTTCACCATTTTGATAAATGTATTTCTTGGAACACCGATGTACTCGTACATTTTACCATTCAAGTGTTGAATTTTCAAGATTGATTTTTCGTAATCAAAATCCTCAATATTGCTTTTAGAAATGGTTTCGGTGTATTCTTCTTTGTATTTTTCCTGAGTTTCTTTGTTGATGCTCACTAAAAAATGATAGGCTTCAATTACCGTTTTACTCTTTTCTTCAGCTTCTAGTTTTCCAGCTTCATCATTGACGAATTTATCAGGATGCGAATCCTTCATTGTATTTCTGTAAATGGTTTTCAACTCTTTAAGAGTTACATCTTTATCTACTCCAAGAAGTTTTCTGTGCTCGCCAATTCTTTTCATTTTTCTTAATTTTAAATAAATTCAGAAATATATACATTCTGAATTTCGGAGTGCAAAAATACAGATTTTATTTGAAATTTAAAGGGTAAAAAATTGATTATCTGATATTTGAATTTAATACAAGCTATTGAAAAAGTCCAAAAATTTAGCTTTCACCGCTTCTGGAAGCTTCTGAAACTCTTCATCCGTGGATGTTTTTTCGAAATTATCTTCTGCAGTTTTCCAAATTTTATAGGTTTTATTATTGAACACAACCAATCCCCAAGCTTTTTCTAGCGGACTTTCTACCCCATTTTCATTCTGTTCTATATTAAAAAGAAAATCTCCATTTCCATCTTTGTCAATATCACTATACATCATGCGATTATTCACAAAAGAAAGCGATTTATTGATCGGATGCGTGAAACGTTCGGTAAGTATTTTAGTAAAACTTCCATCGCCGTTTTTACGAAATTTATCGACGTAAAGAGCATCATTTTCGGCTCCCGCTTTATTTTTAGAAACGACCAAATAATTTACGGACGTTTTATCGTTAAGTCCCGTTGCATACAACTTTCGATCACCCGAAAAGTCTAAATCAGACTTCGTTAAGTTTGTTGAAAAACCATCTGTAACTTGAGTAATTTGCGAAAAATAAAATGTGGACATCATTAACCCAGCAACTACAATCATTTTTTTCATAAACATGTGTTTTTTATAGCGCTAAAAATAAACAATTATTTCAACAAAAAATCCCCTCACTTTCGTGAAGGGATTTTATATTGCTTAAGTTGTTAAACCTTATTTTACTTCTTCGAAAATAAAGTACTCTAAAAATCAATTATTTACATATTTATGGTACAAATTTGATACAAAAATATACGATTGTTCAAAAAATGCTACCAACTACATATGCTACAAAACATAATACTACAGTATTATTAGAGGAGTTTATTTGGCTGAGTGAAAATGATAAATATAAACCTGAATTTTAAGTAACTAAATATAAACACTTAAAGACTTTCATTTTCGTGGGGAATTTGATAGTTTTAACTTTGCATCTAATTTTTAAAATTTCTCTAAATGTAGCAATAGACATTAATTTTCTATAAAAATAAAGATTGATACTTTTTCTTAAAATCTATTTCTGTCATATTTATTAATGATGCCGCTTTTTTTGTATCGATTTGATTTTCGATTAGTGCTCTAAAAAGTATTTGTTCAAAACGATTGCTTTCTTCAACCCCAAAATAATCAAAAGGTTCGTCAATTTTCCAGTTCATTTGTTTAAATAAAAAGAAAAATTGTTTGGTGTAATGTTCATTAATAATTCCGCAATCTTTAGCACGCATTGTAATTGCTTGCATAGAAATACCATATTGTTTCTTAATGTTTCCAAGTTCATTCATAGATAATTTATTTCTATGATTGCCAAGTTCAATTTTTAAAGTTGAATCAGGAAGTAACATTGCACCAGCAAATTGAAAACATAATTTCTCTTTTTGTACATGTGTAACGTTGTCAAATTTTAAAAGTAAATGGGCTAATTCATGTAAAAGAGTTAGTCTAATTCGGTCAGGTTTATTGCTTTTATTAACATTGTAAGCAACAACAGGTATTTTGATGTTATCATTATAAATTACTTCCGTTTGCAAACCTTCAAAATCTTCAGAAACATCTAGTTTGACAACTTTAATTTTATGATCTTCTAGTAATTCAACAACGTTATATATAGCACCTGTCCCCAAACACCAAGCTTTACGAAGTTCATTAGCAGCATTATTAGCTTGATCATAAGTTGTAACTTGTTCAAAATTATGAAGAGGATTCTCAAATGCAGTATTAATACTTAATATTTCTTCAAGTTCTAAATATCTAGAAAGGTATTCTTTTGTAGTTTCATTTATTATCGCCTCGTCCTTTTGCGAAATTTTGGTATTTATTCGATATTCAATTGAGCCTAACTCAATTTTGGTAGTTCGGAAGAAAAATTCACTAGAAACATTTAACGCGCTACTAATTTGTTCAATCTTATCGACATCAGGAACTACCTCTCCTTTCTCATAGCGATGTAGTGCTTGGCGAGACAGTTGACCATCTAAAGCATCAGAAACATCTTGCAATGAAAATCCATTCATCATACGAGCAGACTTAAACCTCTCTGCAAATAGTGATTTTGACTCCATCTTTCCTTAAATTAAAGTGCAAAGTTACAATTTTAAGTTACATAACACATACATCATGCCATTTTAACAATAATAGTTTAATATATGTCATGCTTAAACTGTCACAAAATGAAAAATAACAAGACATTATGACATGAAACCACAACAAATCATCAGTTGACATATGTTGATTGACAAGTTTTAAAAATGGTATATATTTTGTAACTGTGTATTTGAATGCAAATGAATGCATTTCTAAAACAAATTTATATTATTATGGGCAAGTACCAAATTAAAAGAACCAGTAATGGTCAATTTCGCTGGACATTGAAAGCGACAAATGGAGAAACATTAATCACAAGCGAAAGCTACGTGAGTAAGCAAGGATGCCTTGATGGTGTAGCAAGTAGTAAGGTTTGTATTGCGGACAAAAACTTCGATAAAAAGACTTCTACTGCAGGGCAACCGTATTTCAATCAGGTAGCGAATAACTATCAGGTTTTAGGCACAAGTGAAATGTATTCTTCTATTGCTGCAAGAGACAATGGTATTGATAGCGTAAAACGCAATGCGCCTACAGCTACAATTGAAGATTTAACTTAATTATTAATTTTTAAACTAACAACACATGGGAAAAAATCAACATGTCGTACCAAATGGTGACAAATGGGCTGTAAAAGGTGCTGGAAACGAAAAGAACACAAGAATTGTGGACACTCAAAAAGAAGCTATCAACATAGCACGAGAAATTGCTAAAAACCAGCAATCAGAATTGGTAATTCATAGACCTGACGGCAGGATTCGTGATAAGGATAGTTATGGGAATGACCCTAGAAATATTAAAGGCTAGATTATCATATGGATTATGAAAAGAAAATAGAAACATTAAAACATAGTATTGATCGATACGACCATTACTACGATAGTATCAATAATAAAGGTAATTTATTTCTAACCTTAAATACTTTTTTATTGGGTGGTATTATTACTGGATACTATAGTATCAAAACAAGTATTGACGGAAAGTTTGATATTATGTTTTTTGTTTCCATAGCACTTATAAGCTGTTTTGCTAGTGTTTTTTACACATTATGGTCTATTATGCCCTATCTAAATAAACAAGCAGATAGCATTAATGGATCACAACTAAGCTTCGGAAATGTAGCAAATATTTCATTAAATAGCTTTAAACAGATGTTTGATACAGTAACAGACGAAAAACTGTATCAAGATTATTTAGAACAAGCACACTTATTAGCCAGAGGTTTGCAAATGAAATTCTGCAGATTAAGAATAGCAACCTATTTATTAGGTATATGCTTTGGATGTATTATCATTATTGGAATAAAAATTTTAACATAAAATATATGAATCAAAAACTTTACAAAAATTATGCTGATGATATCGCTCAATATTTGAGACAGGGTAAAAAAAACGATATTAATAAATCATTTAGTACTGAAAGATTAAATGAAAATTTCTCATCAAACACTGAACTTAGATGGTTAGACAGAACAAAAAACGAAGCAGATTTTTTGAGTTTAAGCGCATTAGATACAGTAACTTCATACGATACTAAGTATCATGAAAAACTAGGTGCGCACCCTAGCTTCAGTAACCTAAAAGGAACTAAAAAGGTGGAACATCATTACATTGTTTCTATGTTTATTGATGTTCGAAATTCAACAGGATTATTTAAAAAATACACACCTGAAGTTGTAGCAAATATTTGTAGAACAATACAGTTAGCAGCAATACATACCTGTTGGTACTTTGACGGATATATTCAAAGGCTGCAAGGTGATGGTTTGATGGTGTATTTTGGAGGAAAAGGGATAACTAAGCAAAAAGCAATAGACAATGCATTGTTAGCTGCCTCATTTGTAAATTATTTCGTAAAAAATGATCTAAAGAATCTTTTTGATGAACAAGGTGTTAATCGTATTTACACTCGAATAGGAATCGATTTTGGTGATGATAAAGATACTATTTGGCATGATACAGGGGCTGGTGAATGTAGTGAGGTAACGACCACTAGTTTACATACAAGTTTATCAAGTAAAATGCAATCTCAGGCTGAGAGCAATGGAATTGTAGTAGGTCATCATGTATATCAATTAAAACCCACTCATGAGGATTATTTCAATTACAAGAAATACAAAAAAGATGGTGTTGAAAAAGACTATGTTTATGAAATACCAGATGAGGGATTTAGATATAGGCAATACGATTTTAATTGGGAGCGCTACCTTAAAAACCATCCACTGATAACTACTGATGAAGATGGAAATTTGATATTAAGTGGAAATTCTAGGCAGAACAATACTAATATTAACTCTTTTATACCGCAACTTGAAAAAAATGTTGACCAATATAAACCTTACCTCGGATAGGGATTTCAAAATTAAAAATTTTGAAGAGGATAAAATTGCCGTTTTAAATAGAAACCCAGGACTTCACTTTGAAGAAAAAAAAGACGGGGTGTATTTTTTTAGCGGCAATTATTATCTAAAGAACGATGAAGGAAAGTTGATAAAATCTTTTAATATCAAAATAATACTTCTGAAAAACTATCCAAATGTTGTACCTATTGTTATTTCGACTGGTAATGAAATCGAAAAAGTTGATGACAATCATATTAGTAAAGAAGGTATTATCTGTTTTGATCATAATTATCAGCTTAATAAGATTGCCTCTGGCGGATTGCGATTATTTGATTTTATAGAATATTATTTTCCAAAATATTTTTCTTGGGTACTACTAAAGCAAAATGGTAAAAATGAAAAACTTGTTGAGTGGGCTCATCAAACCGAGGGTACTTTAGAGTTTTATCAAACAATTTTGAACACAAATAATTTGCAAATAATTATTCGATTCATAAGTGAATATTTACTTGTTGTAAAACCAGGTAGAAACAATAAATGCTATTGTGGATCAGAAAAAAAACTAAAAAACTGTCACTTAGATGCAGTCAATATACTTCGCGGTACTTCAAAAAAAGAACTTCAAAATGATTTTCAGAAAATTATAAAGGTCAAATAGCTAATTAACTATTTGACCTTTATTTTTAATTACCTGTTAGTATTAAGGTTTTGATACGAATTTGCCATCATTTTGTAGAGCGTGTTAGCAAAGAAATTTCTAAATTCTGGATTATCATTAAATTCTTTGAACACTTCAAAGTTAGAATCTATATGTTCCATTAGTTTTTGTTGGAGTATAGTATCAAAGGTAATTTTAGCATTTTGCTCATCTGAATAACTGTAGGCATCAATAAAAGCTTGGTCTTGCGCGACATCTTTTACTAGTTCATCGGCTAATTTTCTCACTTTGTCTTCGTTGGTAAATTCGGTACCAAAACGGGTATTAAATTCAGATACAATCTCTGATAAGTATTCCATTTCAGGTTCTAGTACCCCACCTTTTACTTCTGTTGGAATCGGTTTTAATTCGTCGCCTTGCTGTAAGTAAATACGTTCTGTTTGCAATAGACGGTATTTCACACTATCAATGTCAATATTATCCAAAACACCTTTTGATAAATCTTCGCCCATAGGACGTTGAATTTTGTTTTGTAAATGGTTAAGATACACATACAAACTTTCTAAATAGCCGCTTTCAAATGGCACAATTTGAGAGAGAAAAACATAAAGACGTACAAATGATTTGCATTTTACTCTAAAATCTTCTTGCTCTTCTTCTGTTAATACCTCATTAAATTCTTTCACTGCTTTGTTTAGATAGCCGTGAACAGTATCTAAAGGCTTGTTTTTTATAATAGCATTGGTAAATGCATAGACATCTTCTTGGTCATAAATCTGATAAGTATCTAAGATTGATTGCAAATCGAACAATTTATGATGATCTGTTTTATCTGCTAGAATAGTTGTTTCATAGAAGGGTTTAAAAGAGTTTTCAATTTCCTCTACAGTATTGGCAAAATCTAATACAAAGGTATCTTCTTTACCTGCTGTGGTTCTATTTAATCGTGAAAGCGTTTGTACTGCATTGACACCACCTAATTTTTTATCAACATACATGGTATGCAATAAAGGTTGGTCGAATCCTGTTTGGAATTTGCTTGCCACAATTAAGAAGCGGTATTCGGGTTTCTTAAATTCATCGGCAATTAAGCTGCTCGAAAAATGGTTTAATGAAGCTTCAGTTTCTCCATCAATATCACCTGAAAAAGCAACAATTGCTTTGAATGGCAGCTTATTTTCTGTCATATATTTATCGAATGCGTGTTTGTACAACACGGCATTACGACGGCTAGAAGTTACCAGCATAGCTTTGGCTAAACCATTAATTTTACGCTGATGTATTACATTTTCTACAAAATGATTGATGATAATCTTCGTTTTCTTTTCAATAGAAGCTGGATGACTTTCTACATATTGTTTGAGTTTTTTATGTGCTCTTTGTTTATCAAATTTTGGGTCGTCTTCCGCTTTTTTGAATAAGCTGTAAAAACTATTGTAGGTGGTGTAACTTTTAAGCACATCTTCAATAAAGCGTTCTTCAATCGCCTGTTTCATTGAATATAAATGAAATGCTTTGTACTTGGTTTGATCGCCCACTTCATATGGTTGACCGAATAATTGCAAGGTTTTATTTTTAGGTGTAGCCGTAAATGCAAAATAGCTGGCATTGTCTAACAATTTACGCGATTTGGCAATCATTTGTAATAACGCATCATTGGATGCTGCATTGTCATCTTCTACAGTTTGTTCTTCCTCGTCTGTTTCTTCGGTAAGTTCTTTAAACAAAGCTTCGTTGAGTTTTCTTAACGTATTACCACTGGTACTGCTGTGTGCCTCGTCTATAATAATAGCAAAATTATTGGTTGCCAACTCTCCCATTTCGGCAGCAATAACAGGGAATTTCTGAATGGTAGAAATGATGATTTTCTTACCATCCTTCAAGGCTTCTTTGAGTTGTCGAGAACCATCTGTAATAGGCTCTACCAAGCCTTTCGTTTTCTCGAATTGCAGTACGTTTTTTTGGATTTGGCTGTCTAATATTTTTCTATCCGTTACGATGATAATACTATCGAAGACATTTTCGTTATTGGAATTGTATAGCGACGCCAATTGATGGGCTAACCACGAAATAGAATTTGATTTACCTGAACCTGCTGAATGTTGCACCAAATATTTTTGACCTGTACCATTTTGTTTAGCATCGGCTAATAATTCGCGGACAGCATCTAACTGATGAAAACGTGGAAAGATTAGTTTCTGTGATTTTGTTTTTTCGAAAGTACCGTCTTTGTTAATTTTTTCGCCTTCTTCCTCAAACAATTGCACGTAGTTTTGGATAATATCTGTTAAGGTATCTTTACGCAAGATGTCTTTCCATAGATAATCAACTTTAATCCCACCATTCTCGGGATTACCTGCACCGTTGTTATTTCCTTTATTGAATGGTAAAAAGAAAGATTTATCAGCTTTTAAATTAGTTGTCATATACACCAACTCGGTATCTACGGCAAAATGCACCAACATACGTCCCAATTTGAATAATGGTTCTTTGGGATCGCGGTCTTGTTTGTACTGTTTTATAGCATCTTTTACGGTTTGGTTGGTAAATTCGTTTTTAAGTTCGAATGAAATAATCGGTAAACCATTGATGAACACCACCATATCTAAGGTATTGTTGTTGTGTTTAGAATACGGCACTTGACGCATTACCGAAAAGATATTTTGATGGTATAAGTCTACCAACTCTTGATTGAGGGTTTGGTTGGGCTTATCATAGAATAAACGAAACTTGATATTATTAACCACCAATTCTTTACGCAACGCATTGATAATGCCACCAACAGCCATACCCCGAGCAAAACTAATTTGCGAAAGCATACGATTGATTTCCTTTAGAATAGTCCGTTTATAATCGCCCCCAGTAGATTTGTCTAAGGCGGCAACTTCATTAGGTTGTGTGGCTTCTAAGAATTGAAACAGTAGTTCTTGATCTACCAAATATTCTTTATCGAAATCGGTACGGTGGCGTAAGGTGTAGCCATTGCCGTGGGTAGTATCGGTAAGGTAATTGGTAAAATGTTCTTCAAATCCTATTTCTTTGGTGTTGGTGCTCATACTTTCGTTATTCGTTTTGGTGTATTGGTTATTCGTTTTTTAAGCCACTACGCTATCGCTAATTGCCCTGTTACGGCATTGCTAATTAAAGCTTCTTTGTATTCGGCTACTAAGCGCAATTCTTCTTCGGTTTTAAAAATAGTTTCGTCAATGGTTTTGGTTTCAGATTTAATCTTTGCGATAATTTCCTTTTGAACATTAATATCTTTAGGATAGGAAATTAAAACATTCGATATGTCAGCAATACTTAAACCTACGCGAGTTACTCCCGTTGCATTAACTTCAAATTGGCTATTTACTTCCTTAGATTCTATTTTTCTAAATAAAAATTCATCAATTATTATCTCTTGATTTGCTCTAATCATTGCTAAATGGTAGGCACAAACCAGATTCTCAATATCTTCAGATACAAAAGCTGGGATTCCAATATCATTAGCTGATTCACTATCTTTAGTTATAATAATGTCACCTTTTAAAACTTTGAACTTTTCAATTTCTTCTAATGTCGCTGTCGCTAACATAAAATCAATCTTGTTTGTGATATAATCGTTTTTATAAACATCAACATAATTGCAAAGCCTAACTTTAACCTCGCCTTTATGTGTTAATTTATCGACATTACTAAATTTTATATCTGAAATATGTTTAAGTTTATGCGACACCCAATTATTACTATCATCATTTTCTGACCTATTTACGTGAGAATTAATCACACTTTGTCTTTGTTCTTTTAGCAGGTTGATGAGTTGTTTTTTATCTTGGATAAATTGGTTGATTTGCTCGCATTTTTTGTCGAGGAAATTTGCAATTGCAATTTGCTCGTCGTGGGGTGGTAAAGCAATTGCTAAGTTTTTTATAGAAAACTGTTTTAGATTAATTCTTGTAAATCCTTTGCCTTCAATCATAAAGTGGTTTCTATAATTCAAAGAATTTAAAGCATAAATCAAGAAGTTAGCATTTACCTCTTCATTGGAAATTCTAAATCCTTTACAAAAACTATTTAAAAACAAATTATCTATTTGTTCCTGAACTATCGCACATTTACCAATATCTTCTTGAGTTTCAGAACTCATTAAAAATAAAATATCATCTTTATTAACCTGATTTTGAATTTCACCTTCTGACATTTTCACCATCGCCAATTTATCCAAATTCACTCTTATATCATTGGAAATACTTGTAAACGGAACATATTTATATTTTGAAGCTTCAATTTGAAAATCTTTTCCTGATTTTCCTGCTAAGCCACTATATAAATTACCGATGTGTCTCATCTTCAAAAACTCCCAATTTTCAGGGATTTGAGGAACGAAATCGTTATTTGTATTTTTATATCTAATGTTGTTGTTATTCATTGTTCTTAATCGCTTTTCAGCGTTTTGCTAAGCTCTGTCTGCTTGGTTTGTTTATAAATTTTGTTAAAAAGTATTACAATTTGAAATACAATTTATATATTTGCAGTGTTCTTTACCTAGAGTCTGGAACCTACAAAGGTTTTTTAACGCTGAACCAGCTAATCAGCGTTTTTTTTATGCCTTATAATTAGGACTTTTCATAATTTTCACTAAATTTTCTTCCTCATTTACTTCATACGCAGTTACAAATCTTGCTTTTGTTGGAGAAAAAATAATAATAACCACAACGTAATTATTTTTTACTAAAGCAATTCTTCGACTATTGTCGTACGATTTACTTTTAGCATCCCAACCAATTTTTAATACTGCTTCTGGATCTTGTAATGCTTCTTTTATCCAATGTATTTTTTCTAATCTATTGTAAGACAAAATAGATTTATCTTTCCTAAAGCGATTAGCACTTTCAAAAAAACAATGATCAAACATTGATTCGTAAAATTGAACAATGATATTATCAAAAGTTTTAATTTCTTGCTCACAATATTCAGTCCTCCAAAGCTCTCTTAACTCGGCTTCATCAAATGGAGGTTTTATTCTCTTGTATGCCATTACCAACCCCCTTGAAGATTAATTTTGAATACATTAAACTTTTCTTCCCACTTTGAGGTTGGTGCAATTTCTTTAGAAATGTATTTGTTTTCAATGTAGGCTATCAACTCTAACTTAGCTGTACTTGTTGCTTTTTTATTGAATTTGGATACCACCAACCCCGTTAGTATATCCGCCAACTGAATGCCCAAAGATTGCTCCGACGGTAAGCCCTGCACTTGCGTAACATCCGAAGTTAAGTTAGAGCGGTCCAAGGTATGTTCCAGCTCTTTTAATCTTCCTTTGTTTCGGTTCTTCTTAAGGTCGGTGAAAATGGCGTAATCGTTAAAATCAAAAATCCAATGTTTTAAGAGTTGATAATAGAATTTGTAAAAGCCCAATTCTGCATCTTCACTATTAAAACGCATATTATCTACTTTTCCCGCCTCTATCAAAATTACTCTGAAACGAATATAACCTGCATTAAAAAAGAAATCGATCACCTCTTTGTACATCTCCAAATGTGCGGGAGAAATTTTCTTCCACTTTAATTCGGTTTTGATGTTGTACTTTTCCTTGATCTCGTTCAATCCTTTTTTAAGCAAATCACGATTTTCCGCAGGCAACCAGATTCCTCCGATGCCAGTGTACAGGTGAGCATCTTTACGTGTTAATGCTTCAAGACCACTTTCGTCACAATATACTTCGAACTTCATAGGCTGGCTGCTTTATTCTACTATTTCTTTTAATAATTTATCGGCAGATTTTTCGATTTCGAAAATATCTTTCGCTATTTCTGACAACTTTCTAGGTGCTTTGTATTGGTAGAAAAATTTATTGAAATTGATTTCATAACCAATTTTGGTTTCTTCGGGATTCCACCAAGCATCCGATGCAAAAGGTAAAACCTCTGTTTCGAAAAACTCTTGAATATCTTGTTTCAAAGGAATGTTTTCTGAGTCTTTTAGATTAGTATCGGAAATGTAATTCACCGTTCCGTCTTTGCTTACGGACTTGATTTCAGCTTCTGCTTTTTTATCAAACCAAGTAATGCACTTGCGAATATCTTTCACATCTTTGGCTGCATATTTTAGGTTATTCTTTTTACAATAGTCTTTGAACTTTTTATTAAATGCGTTAATGTCGAATAGCGGTTCTGTACCAAATTCTTTTGCCATTGTTATTGCATCTTGCATCAATTGTTTGTCACGCAACCAAGATTTAACATCGGTTACTTGCGCATAGATTTTCTTTTGCTTCTTATTAAGATTAGAAACAATCAGTTCTGCTGGTTCTTCGTCTTCGCTATCCTCATCGTTTAAGAAATATTCCAATACAAAATGTTCAACCGTTTGCCTATCTTCAGCATTTGAGCTGTAAACGCCCTCACCACATTCAGCATACATCAGTTTTCGTAGTTCGGTATTGTCCGAAGCAAAGCGGATTTCTGCTGTATGTTTTGCATCTAACTGTATAGCAAAACGAGATGGTCTATGTACAATAATTTGAGCGAAGCCAAACTCCTTATTATCAAATATTTTA
The DNA here is from genome assembly GCA_023423715.1 of Bacteroidota bacterium. Classification (GTDB taxonomy): domain Bacteria; phylum Bacteroidota; class Bacteroidia; order Flavobacteriales; family Weeksellaceae; genus JAFAFC01. Next base: position 8,429 of record JAFAFC010000019.1, on the reverse strand, counting down.
CTGTGTTCGGTTTCTTTAAAGTCTAAATAAAGCTCCGTTACTTTTTTGATATGATTTGGTTTTAGCTCGTTACGTTTGCTCCCCAAAGATTTTGGGCGTTTACCAAAAAACTCTTCGTTATTGGCATTGATAAGCTGCACTTTTCCTTTACGGTGTGCTGGCTTACGATTGGTAATGATTAAGATAAAAGTTGGAATCCCTGTATTGTAAAACATATCGTTAGGTAATGCAATAACCGCTTCTAACATATCTTTTTCGATGATGTGCTTACGGATTTCGCTTTCTCCTTGCCCTGCATCACCAGTAAACAAAGCAGAACCATTATGAACAGAAGCGATACGAGAACCTAAGTCCGTTTCTTTCATCTTGCTCAACATATGCATGACGAACATAAGCTGTCCGTCATTAACACGTGTAGTTGCTGCATCAGCATCATACTCTTTTTGGATAATGAATCTTCTATCGACTATTTTACCGCCACCAGCTTTAGACAAAATATCCTTATCATCTTTCCAAGACGTACCATAAGGAGGATTGGTCAACATGAAGTCGAACTTTAAATTGTTATCGAATCCATACTGTGATAATGTACTCCCAAAAACAATTTTATCAGGGTCTTCATTTTTTAACAACATATCCGATTTTGAGATCGCATAGATTGTTGGTGTATTCTCTTGACCGTATAAATGAATGGTAGCCTTAGATTTTATTTTACCCGTTTCATCCGTCATAAAGTTTTTACTCTCTGTCAACATTGCTCCAGAACCAGCACAAGGGTCATAGACTAAATAACTACCTTGTTGGATTTTATCTTTTACAGGAAGGAATACAATATTGGTCATCAACTCAATAATTTCACGCGGTGTGAAATGTCGTCCCGCTTCGGCATTGGTTGCTTCGTTAAATCTGCGTAATAAATCTTCGAATACATAGCCCATTGATAATGGTGGTAAAGCATCAATAGACAAATCTATTTTATTAGAGCAGAATTTTTGAATAACCGCAAATAGTTTTTCTGCCTCATCTAATGTATCAATCTCATTTCTGAATTTGAATCTTGAAATGATATCTTGCACATTAGGTGAAAAACCATCCAAATAATTGATGAAATTCGCCTTGATGTTAGCTGAATCGTTCAGTAAAGATTTTAATGTAAATGGAGAAGTGTTATAAAATGCAACGCCAGAGCCTTGTTTATCACTTTTTAATAAAGAATCTAAGTTATCTAATTTGTCTTTGTATTTTTTATACGTTTCGATTACACGATCTTTAGTTGGCTCTAATACCAAATCTAAACGACGAATAACCGTCATAGGGAGAATAACATCTTTGTATTTACTTGGTTCGTAAGTATTGATTAGATGGTCGTCAGCAATGCTGTATATAAATCGAATTAAAGGATCTAAATCCTTAGTATTAATGCTCATATTTTATTGTAAGAGAAGTTATAAAATGTCAATCTTATTTATGAATTGACAATCAGTAAAGATACAAACTGAAAACGAAAGAAAAAAGAGGAAAACCGCAATAGATAAATATCCCTGCGGAATTTGATAAAGCATTTCTTCTAAACAAAAAAAGGACGAGTATAAATCAATCAACTCGTCTTTTTAAACCTTAAGAAAAAATGTAATTAACTATTATAACTAGCTCACCTACTTTACTGCATCATAACCAGCTTTAAATTTTTCGAAACTCTCAGCATCTTCAGGGTATTTCTCGATCCATACGTTCAGTAGTTTATTTTGCTTCTCAATTTCTCTAACTGTTCGTGTATTATAAAGTGATAACCCTTGACTTTTAAATTCATCGAAAACGTTTTGCCTTACTTCACTTTTGGAGGCAATGCTTTTAGAATACCACTGGAACGCAAAAAAACTCGTCATACAAGATATTAGAACTGTTAGTATTAAAATTGAAATGCTTGCAACCATAAAATATCTAATTTTCAAAATTTTCGTTTCAAAATAATTTAAAAACCGAACAGATTCTTTTGATATTTCTGCTTCCAAAGTTGTGGGAATTTTTTTTATAAAAACCTCTCTTTTTACCCTTTCCTCATCCATAAATTTCTCTACCTCTTTAATATGTTCACTTACCTTCCGTAAGGTGGACTCTGACCTTCCGATTAAATTTAAAGTATCTTCATGCGCAAAAATTAACTCTATTGATTTTTCAATATTTGCTTGATTAGTCTCAATAACTTTATTTAAAATTTCTAAACCATTATTTTGGTTTGTCTGATCTACATTTTCCATTATTTTTATTTTAAAATTTTCTTTTGGTTGTGTAATTTTCAATCTTTTGATTACTATTCGTATTTGATTTTTTAATTCCAAACTCCTGATTTTGTACATTTCTTTCCAATGCAAGCTTAATATCGTTTATCTTAAGTTTGTTTGTAATTTCAGACAGCTTATAACCTGGGGTGTATTGGCGAAAGGTAGATGTGTTTATATCATCCAGCTTTACGATTCTCATTCCCGATACTCCAACTTTTACATTCTGTGATAAAGTAACTTTATAACCCAATAAAAACATTTGTTTAATTACCTCGTCAAACGATAGCGCAGATTGTATTACCAATTGAAGATCATCCAACATTTTTTGTTTTTTTTCTGCACCAATTTCAACATCTGTCTTTAGATTCATCGATAGACAAACTTCTCGTAAAGCTTTACCAAAACTTTCTCCAATCTTATGAGCTCTTACCGTATTTTCTCCTGAAATATCAACACGGTTTACAATGAAATGTAAATGACGCTGTTCAGTAGACAAATGAAGATCAAATCGCATCTGATTATTTTTAGTAACACCTATTTTTTTTAAGGATTCTAATGCCAGCGCAACAAATTGTTCATTCGTTAATCTGTCACCAACTGATTTATCAGGGGAAATATAACCTGTCAATGCCCAATTTTTCACATTCGTATTTCGGCTAGCAACTGTTTTCATTTCTTTAAATTGTAAAGCAGGAATATCACTGACCAAATTATTAGAATAAACCATTTGCGCTGTTCCTTGATCGTTTCCGTTATATTCTAATGCTATTTTAGAAATTCGTCTTGTTGTGGCATTATTATTCATATTTCTTATTCCCTCAATTTATTATAGAGGTAATCATGAATTAATCTAGTAACGGTCTCTATTTCTCGCAGGATCAATTTCTTTTCATCAAATTCAGAAAAACTATGATGTCGAAGTAAATTACCTATTCTAGAAAAATTCGAATTATACTTTAGGAGTATTTCATCGATCTTAAATTCGTTGATTTTTAGCTCCTTTTCTGTTATAACCAATCGTAAATATTTTGCAACTTTCAGCTGATACTTTTTCGCTTCTTTATCTATCTCTTCAAATTCTTTCTCTGTAAATCTTACAGATATCACTTTGGAATAAAGACTTGATGATTTCTTTTTCAAGCCACCTTTACGTCCAATATTTTGAAAGTACGCTCGACGTTTTTCTTTCTTCTGTTTCAAATTTTCTTCTTCAGAAACCTTCTGCACAAATTGTTTTAAAAAATCATTTTCCATTTGTTATTTTTTTGCAACGTTTTCGACGATAGGAGAAGACCAAAAAGTTCAAGATTACCATATGCCTCAAGCTTATTGTAATCTTTGAGTACTTTTTGCCCTCAAAAGAAAGCTAAGTTTCTACACCATCATTAAATATTCTATCTTCGGAAACTTTTCCCTTTTAATTCTATAATATTGAACATCTCAAAAAGCCTATCATAAACTCTTTCGCCGTACCGAATTGCTAAAAACTCTAAAGTCGACTCCACTCCATCGCCATTGTAATTCATGCTAATGAAAGTTTTAACTCGATTACTATATCTCATTTCTAACAGATCTTCAAAAAGATTAAATTTACCAAAATTAGAGGCCTCCTTTTCAGTTGTTAAATCATCAAAATAGCGAACCCCTTTGCTCATTTTATCCCAAAAGAATTTTCTCTCATCTGGATTACTGCAAGCCTCAAAATCTTTTACAATTTGATTGGCGGTATGGTAGCCAAAACCAAACTTATAATCGCGTAAAGTGTTGCCATTTTTAAACTCAAATTTTGCATATGAGCTATTACTATCAAAAAACATCTTATGCAAAGTCTCCATTACAGATGATTTCCCTGTACCAAATTTCCCAATGATCAATAAGCCCTTATTGCTGCTAGGAACACTCAAAGTGTTCAGCAAAGGAGATTTTAAAAATTTATTCTTTTCTAAAAAATAGTAGATAAGTGTTTTGACGAATTTCCTCGGTTCTTCATCGTTGGATTGATCTTCAAAAGCCTTATTAAACAGATACTGATAATAATTTTTAAAATGCCTATAGAATTCGTCAGTATTAATTAAATTTTTATCCAAATAAACTCTTTCGCTCATCTTCGTTCTGCCTTTTGTATGTTATCTCTATAAAGATCTTTACCCTTTTGCTTTGAAAACCAATTCATATAATGTTTGAATAAATCATTACCATCCTTCCAGTTTAAAAAATCTCTACTAGCGAACTTCTCCTCAAGAAAAATGTCTATTAGTTTTATTTCTGAATTAGGCTGAATACTATTTTTAGAAAGAATATTTAATAGCTCCGTATTCTCCAAAATCAAATTTTTGCAAAAGCTCTTATTATTAAAATTGTCTTTAAAGTCTTGATTGTCTTTACTAGTCTTATAAGGTCTTATTATAAGTTCGCTGCTATTTTCCCACAAACTCTGTACTTGTAAATCTCTTGACTTTAACTTGCTATCATCTAATATCAAACTAAGACTCTGCTTAGTATTTACTGGAGTTTTTTCAATAATGCTAATTATTGTTGCTGAATTATGATTTTTTGCAAGCGTTACGATTTTAATAAAACCCCAATCCATTAAATCCTGTCTTGCTCTATAGTAGGTTTTTCGATGCGTAATTCCCGTCAGCTCCATCATTTGATCTGTGGGGAGTCCAAATTTTTCTTTCCATCCTAATCTATTACACTTTTCTACTGTTGTAATATACAAAGCCCAATGGTATGACCTAATTTTCTCAGGGTATGATTCTGCAAAATCATACATCTGTTTTATCAGATTAAACATGTTCATTCTACTTCTTTTTAAAATTTCGAATAGCCTCTAATTCAACGTCTTGAATGGTTCTTCTACGACCTTTTTCTATCCATTCCAATAACTCATCCTCATAGAAATAGAGGTCTTTACCTTTTTTACAATGGGGAATCTGTCTTGTACGTACCAAACGATAAACAGTTGGCTTTGCTCTCCCAATTAATTTGCAAGCCTTGTTAATATCGATAGGAACTTTACTTTTCTGAATAACCTGCTGTTGATTACTAGATACAATCAGTTTCAATTCTGAAATTTGATCACTTATGAGCGCGACTGCTCTGGGTAAGTTTTCAAATGAAATTTCTTTTTCTTTCATTGTAATAAATTATATGTTGTTAATATTTATCCTATAGCTAGCATTGCTATAACTGATTGTAAAAGAACAATATAAAACAATGTGATTAAGATAATTTCGCATTTTTTTGTCACAGTACAAATCACAGAGTGAATCACAGCAATCACATGCAAATTTTAATATGTAGTTATCTTTTTCAACAACTAATCACAGTATTGAAAAGAAAATCACACTTAAATTCTTATAGAAAATTTTGAAAACAAAGCCACAATAAAACCAAATAGAACGGATAGATGCAGAAAACAAAAAAAAAATTTTTTACAGAAATCAAAAAATATCAGAAACTAGCTATAAAATGTTCCCAAAGTAAAAATCCTCTCGCTATAAAACGAGAGGATTTTAGTTGCTGCTCAAGAATTTTTTTTTGCTCTTGAAATCAATGATTATTTATTATTTTCAAAACCTACAGAAAAGAATTCTTCAAGGGTCAAATCAAAAGCATTAACAATCTTAATGAGAGTGCTAAATCTAAGATCCTCTCCCCTTTCATATCTTCCAAATTGAGCTCGAGAGATATTATGCTCATAAGCAAAATATTCATAACTCGTATAACCCTTATCAATTCTTAAGGCTTTAATCCTTTGTCCTAATTGTTTTAATACGATTTTCTTGTCTGTAAAATTTTCCTCTGCCATTAGTAAAGTTTTCCAATAGCAAATCTTGTAAATAACCCACTAATACGTTACCCTTTATAAGATGTATCTTATTAGTGTCTTTTTTGTATATTTGAGTAACAATGATGAATTATGAAAAATTTACTAGAATTAAAATCTCCAGTTAGTGACAATTTAGAAATTATCTATTGTGCTAAAAAACATTGGATTATTTATGTAATTCCAATACTTTTGATCATAGTAGGAATCATTGGAATCCTTCCAACCATATATGGAGTGGGTTTTGTACGTTTAATTGGTTTAGCCCTATTATATTTACTTTTCAGAGGTGTTAGATCAATAATCCGCATTGAAACAAGTAAAATCTTCTTAACAAAAACTCACCTCACAATTTCGACGGGATTATTTGGAAAAACAATTTATGATATATCACTGCAAAAATTAGAAGGGGTCGCATTATCGCAAAATATGTTTGGTAAAATGTTGAATTTTGGAATACTTACTGTTTCAACAGGAGATTTGCAACAATCTTATCATTTAGCAAATCCTTTAGAATTAAGAAATTTACTACTAAAAAACTAACACAATGAAAAACAAAGCTAACAAAACAACAGCTCAAGATTGGCTAAAAATGGACATCGAAGCACAATCAGGAGCAATTTGGACGCCAGAAGCATTTACGGATCTAAAAGAAAAAATCAAAATGTATACTTTGAAAGAGCATAACATAGATGAAACTATTCTTAAACCAGATCCCATGTTTTACAATGGTAAAGTAATCAAGGAAATCGAAATTAATGTTCTAAGAAGTGGAAAAAATAGTGATTAAAATGGTTTAAGATCGAAAAAAATTACAATACATTAAATGAAGACTTTTTGTAATTTTAAAGTTGCATTAATCTTCAATTCAGTATCAAAAAAAATATGAAACTTCAATATTTTTCAGATTTGCATTTAGAAATGTCCGCTAACATTAGATATCTTATGAACTTCCCACTTGAAGTCCATGGTGATATTGCTGTAATCGCTGGAGATTTATTTCCATTGTCACAATTAGAAGGAAACAGAATTTTCTTCCATAATTATCTTCGAAAGTTTAAAAAAGTATTTTGGTTACCTGGTAATCACGAATATTATCATGGTAAAATGAGTATTAATCAAGGGGACACCATATGCGAGCAAATAGAGGAAAATGTTTTCTTAGTCGATAATTATTCCGAAATAATCAACAATACAAAACTCATTTTCACAACGCTTTGGTCAAATATCTCTCCAAAGTTTGAAAAAAGCATTGAAAATGGTATGAATGATTTTCGCGTAATAAAATTGTCTAAAGATGAAAATTTAACAGTTCAGGATTATAACACCTTACACACTAAAGCAATTGAATTTTTGAGGAACGAAACAAGCAACCTTAAAAAGACAGAAAAAACCATCGTTATTTCTCATCATGTACCGACCTTCAAAAATTATCCATTAGAGTATTTAGGGAGTCCGTTAAATTCAGCATTTGCCACGGAGTTATCTGATTTCATCGAATCATCAAATATCGATTATTGGATTTATGGGCACAACCATCGAAATATTCCAGACTTTAAGATCGGAAAGACAACCTTATTAACGAATCAGCTTGGTTATGTTGGACGAAATGAAAACGAAAACTTTACGTGGAACAAAACACTGGAGATCTGACCGTTAAAACAAACTGCTCATGATAATCTAATTTACAATTAATTATTATCAAAAACACTCTACTAAATTTTTGCAAATTCAATACATTTTTACCTGATGATTTACAATTAAAATCTAAAATAACTAATTTAAGGTCTATTTAGTGACGATGTAAACCTATTTTAAAACCGAGATTATTAGTCCTTTATGGAAAAAGCTTTTTCCACTTTGAGATCGTATTTCGACTAATTTTAAAGTGGTTAGATAACTCCGTGTTATTAAGCTCTTTTTCTTTTTGATATTCTAGAATTTTTAAGATATCTTTTTCAGAATACGATCTAAATTTTTGGTTGTCTTGAATAGGTTCTACCTTGATTGTTCCAAAGATTTTCTCGTTTAGCTTAAGAATGTCAATTGACGAAAGCATTGGTTTTTCTAATATACCCTTACATTCTGACATCTTATGGGGAAATCTAGATTCTATAATATCGATAAAAATGCTTTTGTAATCTGGTTGCATAGTATAATTTTGATAACAAGCAAAATTCAATTAGTATAGGCTTAAATAGTCGTTCCTTAACAAAACCCACTATTTAATTTATTTTTAAAAACAGGATTAGAAAACAGCATAATTTGTATCTTATAAAATAAGAAAATAATTTTCTGTTTCAGTAGTTCCATCA
>JAFAFC010000001.1 GCA_023423715.1 Bacteroidota bacterium | reverse complement strand
CCATCATACCAGTTCACTCCACGAGTTGGAATAGTCGCTTCATCCGATGAAACTTCGTTAATGAAAAATACTTCGGTCGTAGGAAACGACGTCGTGATTTCATCTGAAAAACCTCGCAATGACGAATATGCGCCTCCCACCAAGGCTTGAACTTCGGCAGGTGTCGTCCCAAAACTTCCATCCGGAACCGTGCTATACAGCTCTTCGTCCAGATTTGTACACGAAACGGCCAAAACCGCACTTAACATGAATGATAAAAATATTTTTGTTTTCATTGTGATCAATAATTTTCAAAAAGATTAATTAGAAAGGGTGAAATTAAGCCCCATTGAAATAGTTCTCGGTCTTGGATAGTTGTTGAAACGATCAATTCCTGGACTTGCCAAACCAGTGTTATCCACCTCAGGATCGGTTCCTGAATATTTCGTAAACACCCATAAATTCTGTCCTGTTAGATAGATTCTCAATGATGTTCCGTAGTTTTTCAAAGGAACGGTATAACCTACTGTCACATTCTGAATTCTAAAAAACGACGCATCTTGAATCCAATAGCTAGAATACGTAGGTGAAGATTTTACAGGAGACGATAAAAATGCATCTGGAACATTGTAAGCCGGAAGTCTGTTTCTATCATACAACATCATTTCTGTCGCATTCAAAACGTCTTGACCGAACATTCCGTATCCTGCAATCGACATATCCAATCTCTTGTAAGAAAAGTTGAAATTAACCCCAACCGTGAAATCCGGCTGAACATCTCCAATCTTCTTCTCATCATCACTCAAAATAAAGTTTCCTTTATCATCCAACCCAAGATATTCTCTCCCCCAGAACGTTCCTACAGGATAGCCTTCCGCAATAATCTGCGCATATTGGTTACTCATCCCTGAAAGCCCGTGTAATGAACCCGATTGAATTAAATCGGCTTGATAGATTTTATTACTTAATTTTTCGATTTTCTGCTTGTTGGTTGCAAAAGTGAAATTACCACTCCACTTAAAATCCTCAGTTTTAATGAAATCTGCATTAATAGCTGCTTCAAAACCTTTATTACGCATCGTTCCTACGTTTGCCAACATCGTTCCTACCAAATATGGTGGTTGCGGAACTTGGTACGTGTACAGCAAGTCATCCGTCTTTTTATCGTAATAATCTAGGGAAACATTCACTCGATTGAACAAGCTAAAATCTGCTCCAATGTTAATCTGCTTCGTTTCTTCCCATTTCAAATCCGGATTCGCATTCTGAACTGGAGAATACGCCAAAGCCCAAGTTCCAGTTTCTGGATTGTAATAGCTATCCTGACCAACACCTAAAATCGAAAGCGACTTGTACTCACCAATACCATCTTGGTTACCTGTGATACCGTATCCCGCTCTGAATTTCAAATTCGTTAACCACTTGCTCGCTCCTTCCATGAAGTTTTCATCACTAACGCGCCATGCAACGGAAGCCGATGGGAACGTTCCCCATTTGTGATTCGCACCAAAACGGCTTGATCCATCACGACGAATCGTTCCTGTGAAAAGGTATTTTCCAGCATAGCCATAATTTAATCTTCCGAAAACCGAAGCTAAATTGGATTTTCCTTTGTAGGAATACACATCACCTAAACGATAATTACTTCCCGCACCCAGATTATTGTAGCCAAACAAATCCGTTTCGAAACCACTTCTTTGCGCGCCAAAACCTTCGTAAACATTCTCCAAGAATGAGTATCCCGCCATAGCACCAAATGTATGATCGCCCCATGTTTTGTTGTAATTTAAATAGGTTTCAATTTGAGAATTCAAATATTCACCGTAGGTTTTTTGTCCCCATCCTTTTTCATTCATCCCTTCCATAATGGCGTACGAAGGCTTGTAGTTTCCACCTTGCGTCCCATTATATTCCATAGAAACATTAATAACGCCTTTCAAATCATCGCTAAATGAAGCTTCCGTTTTTGCAAATCCCATCAAACGAATTTTCTTCATATCCGACGTTCGGTTATTCATCAACTCCACTGGATTTTCGTAGATAGAACCTCCAACAGACGTATATTTTCCATTAGCATCACGAACCGGAATGGTTGGATTTAAATTGAATGCTCTTTCGAAAATTCGATAATCCAACGGATGCCAACGATCCATATTCGCCATAATTCCTAAATCAAATTTCAATGCTTTTTGCAATGCATACTGATATCCGGTGATATTCGCACTTAAACGATTTAAGCCTGTTGTTTTAATAATACCTTGACTATCCAAATACGACAAAGACGCTCTAAAACCGCCATTATCTCCAGCCGTTGACAATCCTAATTCATGTTGCTGACTAAAAGAAACGCGTTGCAATTCCTTTTGCCAATCGGTGTTTCCACCATAATCAACAGCTCCCGAGATGTTGTTATCACGAACGTACTTTCTCCACTGATTCGCAGAAAGCATATCCACATTATTCGATGCGTAACCAACTGCCGCGTAATTATTGTACGTGATTTGGCTACGTTTCAAACCGCTTTTTGTTGTAATGATGATCACACCATTCGCACCTCTAGAACCATAAATTGCTGTTGCCGAAGCATCTTTCAGTACATCAATGGATTTAATATCTGATGATTGAACGATATTGATATCAACCCCTGGAATTCCATCAACTACAACCAAAGGATTGTTACTCGCGGTAAGCGACGTTCCACCACGCAAACGAATGGATGCTCCCGAACTTGGGTCACCCGTTCCTTGCATAATCGTAAGACCCGCAACACGTCCTTGTAAAGCTTGTTCCGTAGATGTTACCACACCTTTCATTAAATCATCCTCATTCAAACTTGTAATTGCCCCAGTTAAATCTCTCTTTTTCACAGATCCATACCCAACAGCAACGATTTTCACCTCTTCAATTTGGGTTTCTTTTCCTAACGTATCTTTTACAGCCTTTTCATCTGTATTTTGTGCAAAAGTCAAGGAAGATGCCAAAACCACAAGTCCTAAGGCAACCAATCTTTTAATGGAAGAATGCTTTCCTATTATATCTGTATTCTTATTCATTTTGTTCTCACTTTAATGGTTAATCTAATTGCTTCAATGGTATATTAGTATCAAGAATTGTCTTGTCTTTGTTGTCCTTCAGTAAAAGATGGATTTCTTTCACATCAATTCCTTCCAACTCGGTTACAATATTGATAAACCCTTTAATTTCTAGCTTTGTTCCGACAAATTCACCTGTAAATTTCTTAGCTCCGGCCGTTACTGTATAAATTAATTTCGTTACTCCGGATTCGTTATTGGTACGAATAATTCCAAGTAAATCTCTCTTGCTAATCTGTTTCGGGAACAAAACCAAAGCTGGTGGCGGCGGCGGAACAACGGCTCCTGCATAAATCACCTGATCACCAGAATTCGCTGCCCAATCTTGCTTCACAAAAAGGAAGGTGATATTTTGCATTGCATAATCATCTGGTAAGCCGTAATAGGTTTTCGGAATTAAATCCATTTTATACAATCCGTTTCCTAAATCTTTTAACTGAGTTTTAGCTACAATTTCTGGCAACCAAGCTTGATATTCTTGTTTAATATCCCAGTCATTAACACCACTATGGAAATGAACCGTTCCCGGCCCGTCAAAACCAGCAACCATATTTGAATTGAATAAAATACTCATTCCCGCATCCGCAGTTGGCGCAGCTGGATAGGTTTTGAACATTACTTTTTCTCCTAAGAATGAAGAAAAATCTGTGTAGGTAACGTTAACAACCTCCGATTGTTGACTTCCGTTTTTGTTTTTCAGACGCATCCAAAAACCTGCACTTCCTTTGATTTGCTCTTCCGTCATTTTAAAATACTCGGTCGGCGTCAAAGTGAAACTCCAAATCATATTTCCTTCATACTTCAACTTAGCAAAATCAGAAGAGTTTTCCCAGTTTCCAGCATCCGGCTCCGATGGTGACCAAATCCACATAAACAAATCCTGATTTTCTGCAAAACCAGAACTCGAAAGATCGAAATACCAAGTCACTTTTTCATTGTACTTGTACACAACGGGATAAGACCAAATTTTATCCGGTGCTCCCAACGTTTGTGTTTGTGCATTCATCAAATTTGCTTGAATCGCAAAAAGTGAAAAGAGTAGAAATAATACAATTTTTTTCATGGTTATTCGAATGCTTTAAGTTTATAATTGTACGATACGAAAGGGGTTCCTCCCGAAGTTCTTTTTAACTGAAGCTCCATTTCCTTTTGCCCACCAGGAACAGAAACGAAATTCAATTCATCAATTTTTTGAGACTTGGCTGCATCTTTATACAAATACAATTTCACCGCTTCTCCACCCGTCAACTGGAAATCATTACTCAATGCCCAATATCCTTTTTTCAAGAACAAAGCAGGTACGTCACCTGAAACTTCATACGTTGTTGGTCTATTTTTTTCATCTACGTTTAACGTAATCATGAAATCTGGAAAATTGAAATACGAACTGATGTTTTGATCAACTGGAGTAAGTCCTCCACTTTTTGCAATCTCATCGGTCATCTTAAGATTCATAAGATACCAGCTTCCATTCACTTTTTCATAGAGTGTAATTGGCTCAACAAAGGAACCATCATCCACGTCGTTGCACCCCAAAAACATGGCGCAAACACCTAAAAAGTAAAGTTGTTTAATTTTCATAGTGACGATTTATTTATAGTTATAGGACGAATCTACTTTTTTGACTATCCTAAAAAAAAATATTCTATAAAAATCAAGATAAATTGTCTAACAAAATAATTTTAAAACTCTTATTATCAATATCATACTTGATTTATCAAGAAAATAAAATCAAGAAAAAATTGAGAAAATCAAGGTGATTTATTTAACAAATAGTAACATTTTGTTATAATTTATTTGCATATTTACCATCCAAATGTTACAAAATCTTAACATTTGAGGTATTGATGGAATTAAACAGCACTACGTATCGGATGAAATATTTAAGGTATTCTTTAAAATTAGGATGCTTTCTCCTCCTATTTTTTGCTAGCACTTTCTCGGGACAATCCAACGATGTTTTATTGCGTGATCTAGACAAAAATCTGTCTGAAAAAAAACTATTTGTAAAAAAGAAACAGAACAAAATCCGAAGTATTGAAGCGCAAATACATAAAAATAGACTGGCGAACGACGACGACGGTTTGTATGAAAACTATCTCGATTTATACCAAGAGTACCGTTCGTTTAAATATGATTCTGCGTATCATTTTGTTGAATTATCAAAGCAAATAGCGAATAAGCTAAATTCTCCCGAAAAACTTACCAAAGCTAAAATTCGAGAATCCTTTATTTTAGTTTCTGCAGGCTTGTTTAAAGAATCATTGGACACGTTAAGTAGTATTCATATAGAGCCTTTTCAACCAGCAATAAAATTTGATTATTACATTACGTATGCTCGTGCTTACTATGACCTTGCAGATTACAATAAGGATGAGCGCTTTAGCATAAAATATCTTCAAAAAGGAAATGAATTATTAAATCAAGCTATTCAATATGCGCAGCGAAATAGTAATGAATATTGGTATTCGAGAACATTAAAACTTTTAAAATACAATGAAAGAGATCAAGCCCAGCAAGAATTTCTGAAATGGATAGCTAACGGAAATTTGGATTCCTATTATGGAATTGCAACCTCAAGTCTTGGTTTTATCTATTTGGATAAAGGGGATTCTGAAAAAGCGATACAGTATTTGACTTTAGCTGCAATTTCTGATGTGAAAAATGCTACTATGGAAACCGTTGCACTCCGTAATCTTGCTAACGAACTCTATAAAAAAGGAAAATACGAAAAAGCGAATGAGTATATTGGAATCGCGATGGATGATGCTACGTTTTATAATGCTCGACATCGAAAATTTGAAATTTCGACCATCCTTCCAATTATTGAAAAAACGCAACTTGAAAAATTAAGTCAAAAAAGTTGGCTATTGACCATTGCAACGGTGATTTTAGGCTTACTACTTTTGGTGTCAATTGTTTTCTTGTACATCATTTTCAAACAATTAAAAGAACGAAACAAATCGCGAAAAGTTCTCAATGCGTCGCTATCCAACTTCAAAGAAATCAATAAAAACCTAAGCGAAGCCAACACAATTAAAGAAGAATACATTGCTTATTTCATTAACGCCATTGCGGATACTATTAACAAAATTGAAGGCATTCACAAAAGTACCATCCAGAAAATAACCAATAACAAGCAAAATGAAGCTATCATTTCGCTCAAGAAATACAATACTAAACTGGAAAGGGAGCATATGTTCAAGCAATTTGACGAAATTTTCTTGAAGCTCTTCCCTACTTTTATCGACGAGTTTAATCAACTTTTTCCTGAAAAACATCAAACCTTTCTTAAAAAAGGTGATTTACTGAATACCGAACTTCGCATTTTTGCGTTGTATCGTTTAGGAATTCGAGACTCTAATCAAGTAGCCAACTTTTTGGATCTTTCCGTAGCGACTATTTACACCTATAAAACAAGGACTAAAAGTAAATCAGACCACAAAATCGAGTTCGAACGAAAGATTATGGCGATAAAATCCAATTAACGAAGATTATCCTTGAGTAATCTCAAATTTTATCCTATCTTACTCTATATTTTGATGAAATGCAAGTATTTGGAAAAGACCTAATTAAGAAAATAAAAGCAGCAGAATTAACCGGTGAGCGCTCGCATTGCATTTATTCACCACCATATCGACCACTATATTCGGAAGAAGAAATTTTTCAGAAAAATCCAAAATTGGCTGCGGTAAACATTCTCTTGTATCTTAAAGGCGATCGTTGGTATTTTCCTTTAATACTACGAAGCGAGAACGAAAAAGATCGACATAGTGGTCAAGTTTCCTTACCTGGAGGAAAAAAAGAAGAGTCGGATCTTACATTTCGGGAAACAGCAGTTCGAGAAACAGAGGAAGAAATCGGTGTTGACCGACATTATATTCGTGTCATTCGAGAATTGTCTCCTATTTATATTCCGCCAAGCAATTTTTACGTTCATACTTACATTTCATTCACCAAGAAAAATCCAGCATTCACTTTGCAAGAAGGAGAAGCGGTTGAGTTAATTGAATTTCCAATAGAATCAATTTTGAATTTGGACGAAGAACCAGAAATGATGGCTTTACCGTCATCACGTGGAATTGAAGTGCCTGTAATCACCTTTGAAAATTACATTATTTGGGGTGCAACTTCAATGATTTTAAGTGAATTCCGTCAACTGCTCAAAAATTTGTAAATTCGCAGCATTGTAGCAGAATAATGGCTAAGAAGAATATATTTTTTGATGCATTTGGAACACCGTATTTCCTGAAGAGATTGGTGATTTTTATTTTCGGTTTGGTTTCATATCGACGTTTCAACGGCTTTAACAAGTTGAAAATCAGCGGAACAGAAAACCTTGTCGATTTACCCGATTCCAATGTGCTTTTTGTATCCAATCACCAAACGTACTTTGCCGATGTTGCGGCGATGTATCACGCATTTTGCTCGGTGAATAATGGATATTTGAATACGATAAAGAATCCAATTTATCTACTCAACCCAAAAGTAGATTTCTATTACGTAGCAGCGGAAGAAACCATGAATAAAGGTTTTCTTTCTAGAATCTTTAAAGTTGCTGGAGCGGTAACGGTAAAAAGAACATGGCGTGCCGAAGGGCAAAACGTGAACCGAATGGTTGATTTAACAGAAGTCGAAAACATCATGAAAGCCCTTGATAACGGTTGGGTGATTACATTTCCGCAAGGGACAACATCTGCTTTTGCGCAAGGAAGAAAGGGAACCGCGAAATTGGTAAAACAACAAAGACCGATCGTTATTCCGATAAAAATTAATGGTTTCAGAAGAGCTTTTGATAAAAAAGGTTTAAAAGTAAAAGTGACGGGTGTCAAACCAACAATGGAGTTTAAAGCGCCGTTGGATATTGATTACGATAACGAAACACCACAGCAAATCTTGGATAAAATCATGATTGCCATTGAGCAAACGCAAGATTTTAATATCCTTCACGAATACGACCAAGAAAGAAAACAAAAACAAACGGATACGCCTAATTCTTAATTCAGAATTTCATTATAGCATGGTTGATTTTTCTGGTATTTCTGCTCAGCAAACGAAAGTTTTGCTTTACAGAACACAACCACAAACAAACGATATTTTAGATTTCATCTTCAATTTTCACGGAAAGCAAGTAGATTACTTTGTGGAAGGTGAAAACTTCACTCCTGAAGCAGACTTCGTCCTATTAAAAACGGATAACGAGGATTTTGCTTCTCAATTTTCGCCAACTATTGGTTTTATTGGAAACGATGAAAAGCCTGAGAATCCAAATGCGATTTTAAGTTCGATAACTGGTGGCGGAATTGTAGTTTATCCTGAATTTTATGCAGATTGGGACAGAGCTATTTTACAAACCACCAATTTTTTTCGAAAGATTCCGTATTCAGCAGCTAGAACAACATCTTCTAAAGAAAAAGTAATTTTAGATACCGAATTTGGAGAAGTTGAATTCCCTATTTCTGATGCAAAAGTTCAGAAAGAAATCCTTGGATTGATGCATTTTTGCCAACATATGGGCATTATGGAAGATGACTTTTATGAAGCGCTTACCGCTTATTTTTAACAACTTATAAAACGACATATAACGGCCAATTTCTTTCGAAATTGGCCGTTTCATTTAAAATTTTTAATTGAATTCGTATTTTTTCAAATAATTAGTATCTTTAAGAACATCAATTTTACAAAACTCATGCACTACATTTCTCGTGGGGAAATCCCACAAAAAAGACATACGATTTTCAAATCGCCAGAAGGCAATTTTTACTATGAACAATTGTTCGGAACTGAAGGTTTTCACGGAATTTCTTCGTTGTTGTATCATGTTCACAGGCCTACGCAAATCAAGTCAATTGGGAATGTAGAAGATGTTACGCCAAAAGTTGCCGTAGAAAAAAATGTTACGCCGAGGCGCTTTCAAGGAAAAGACATTAAATCGGAAAAAGATTTTTTGAAAAGTAGAAAAATCCTCATGTTCAATAATGACTTGAAAATGGGATTGGCAAAACCAACCGATTCTATGGATTACTTCTACAAACATGGCGAATGTGACGAATTGTATTTCGTTCATGAAGGTTCTGGAGTCTTGAAAACGATGTTGGGAAATTTACCATTCAGCAAAGGCGATTATTTGATAATACCGCGTGGAACGATTTATCAAATGGAATTTCAAACATCAGAAAATGTTTTATTTTTCATTGAAAGTCAATCGCCAATTTATACGCCAAAGCGTTACAGAAACGAGTTTGGGCAACTTTTAGAACATTCTCCGTTCTGTGAACGTGACGTTGTTGTTCCCGAATTTGTTCCGCCAATTGACGCCAAAGGCGATTTCTTGATTAAAGTAAAAAAAGAAAACCAAATCACCGATTTCATTTATGCGACCCACCCTTTTGATGTCGTTGGCTGGGATGGTTTTTTCTATCCGTTTAAATTCAATATCAAGAATTTTGAACCGATAACAGGACGAATTCATCAACCGCCACCAGTGCATCAAAATTTCGAAGGTCATAATTATGTCGTTTGTTCGTTCTGTGCAAGAATGTACGATTACCATCCTGATGCGATTCCTGCGCCGTATAACCATTCCAATATTGATTCAGACGAAGTTTTGTTTTATACCGAAGGAGATTTCATGAGCCGAAATCACATTGATTTAATGGATTTCACGCTTCATCCTGGAGGAATCGTTCATGGCCCGCATCCTGGTGCGATGGAAAGAAGTATTGGTAAAAAATTCACCGAAGAATACGCAGTGATGGTTGATCCTTTCCGACCGTTAAAAATTACGGAAGATGCAATAGCCGTAGAAGACGAAACCTACAAAACATCTTGGCTAGAGTAAAATCAACCATTTAATTTACAAAAACATACCTGAAATTTTAAATCCATCAATATGATAGATTTCAGCTAAGAATTCGTCAAAAATTTTTAGCTTTAATATCTTTAAAACCATTTTTATGATTGAGTTTGTGAGTGCCGAAGAGGCTATTTCCGAGATAAAAAGCGGAGATCGAATTTTTTCTCACGGTTCGGCTTGTACCCCGAACATTCTTTTGGATGAATTAGCAAGACAAGCAAGCCGACTTTCGGATGTCGAATTTGTGTCTATTACCCAACAAGGCAGTGTAGAAATCGCAAAACCAGAATATAAAAATAGTTTTTTCATCAATTCGTTATTTGTTTCGACGCCGGTGCGCGAAGCGGTCAATTACGAAAATGGTGATTTTATTCCGATATTTTTAAGTGAAATTCCAACTTTATTTAAAGTGGGACATTTACCACTAGATGTTGCGTTAATTACGGTTTCACCACCTGACCATCACGGATATTGTACGCTAGGAACGTCTATTGACGTTGCCAGATCTGCGGTAGATTCAGCAAAAATGATTATTGCCGTCGTCAATCCTAAAATGCCGAGAACGTACGGTGATTCCATGATTCATAAAAGCAAAATCCACAAAATGGTTTGGAGCGATGAAGACCTTCTAACAATCGATTACAGCTCAAAAGTTGGTGATATCGAACGTAAAATCGGTGGAAACGTTGCTGAATTAATTGATGATAAAGCAACACTCCAAATGGGAATCGGAACCATTCCCGATGCGGTTTTACAAGCTTTGGGAAATCACAAAGATCTTGGAATTCACACCGAAATGTTGAGTGACGGCGTTATCGATTTGATAAAGAATGATGTGGTCAATAACAAATACAAGGGATTCCATCCTAACAAAACCATTACAGCTTTTTGTTTTGGAACGCGAAAACTTTACGATTTCGTTGATAATAATATTTCCATCTCATTTATGGATGTTGAGCACGTTAATTTCCCGATTAACATTATGCAAAACAAGAAAATGCATGCCATTAATTCAGCGATTGAAATTGATTTGACAGGACAAGTTTGTGCCGATTCTATTGGCTCTTATCAATATTCTGGAATTGGTGGTCAAATGGATTTTATGCGTGGCGCCGCTTTAAGTGAAGGCGGAAAACCAATTATGGCGATTTCCTCACGGACAAAAAAAGGACTTCCACGAATTGTTCCGTATTTAAAACAAGGCGCTGGAGTTGTTACCACACGAGGTCACGTCCATTATGTGGTTACGGAATACGGAACAGCTTATTTGTATGGAAAGAATTTAAAACAGCGAGCGCGAGCTTTAATTGAAATTGCACATCCCGATGATCGCGAAATGCTTGAAAAAGCGAGTTTCGACCGATTTAAAAATTTCTAAATCAAAAAGTATATTTTTCGTTCGTCAAGAAATAGGAAAAAAAGTCTTGTCAAGAGCCTTTCTAAATTAAATTTCCTAGCAAATATCATCCTCTCGAAAAGGCTTTTTTCGTAAATTTGAAGGAAAAGTGAGCAATCTGAAAATGAATGGAATTTCTCTACTCATTTTTGGATAAAAATTGAAATTTAATAGTAAAGAAATGATAGAACGAATTAGATTAGAAAGCCTGCGCGACAAGGTTACGACGGCCGAAGAAGCAGCCAAGCTTTTCGAAGACGGCATGGTCGTGGGCGCTAGTGGTTTCACCAAAGCGGGCGACAGCAAGGCGGTTTTAGCAGCTTTAGCGGAGCGTGGCACGAACGAAGATCTTAAAATCACTTTAATGACGGGGGCTTCCCTTGGACATGACACCGATGCAAAATTGGCGAATGCGGGAGTTCTTAGTAAAAGAATGCCGTTCCAAGTGGACCGAACGCTTCGTGACAAAATTAACAAAGGAGAAATTCTGTTCATTGACCAGCATTTAAGTGAAAGCGCCGAACTTTTGCATAATAAAAACCTTCCACCAGTAGATATTGCCGTAATCGAAGTCGCATATATTGATCGTGACGGAAGTTTGGTTCCGACAACATCGGTTGGAAATTCGGTAACTTTTGCAGCGCTTGCAAAAAAAGTAATTCTAGAAATCAACACCCAAGTTCCGGAGTCGGTTTATGGAATTCACGACATCTATCAAGCTGAAGATTATCCTCATCGAAATGTGATTCCAATTGTAGCCCCTTGGAACAAAATTGGAAGAAAAACTATTCCGGTTGATCCTTCTAAGATCGAAGCGATTGTTTTCACCAACTTAAAAGATAGTCCAGCAGACATCGTTGATCCCGACGAAAAGACGACTGCTATTGCGAAACATATTCTGAATTTCTTTGAAAATGAAGTTCGTTTGGGACATTTAACAGATCGTTTACTTCCTTTACAAGCGGGAATCGGAAAAGTTGCAAATGCAGTTCTTTCTGGATTTAAAGATTCAAATTTCTACGACTTAACGATGTTTTCAGAGGTTCTTCAGGATAGTACGTTTGATTTAATTGATGCAGGGAAATTAAGTTTTGCATCAGCTTCATCGGTTACTGTTTCAGAACAATGCTACAACCGCGTTTTCAATAATTTGGATAAATATCGAGACAAATTTGTTTTGAGACCGCAAAACATTTCCAACACGCCGGGATTGATTCGTCGTTTAGGAATTATCGCGATTAATACCGCCATTGAATTTGACATTTATGGAAATGTAAATTCTACCCACATCAGTGGATCGAAAATTATGAATGGAATTGGTGGTTCAGGAGATTTTGCAAGAAACGCCTATTTAAGTATTTTCGTAACGCAAGCGGCATCTAAAAACAATGCGATTTCGCATGTTCTACCGATGGTTTCGCATACCGACCACACAGAACATGATGTGGATGTTTTGGTTACAGATATTGGCTTGGCCGATTTACGAGGTTTAGCGCCAAGAGAACGTGCGCAAACGATTATCAACAATTGCGTTCACCCGGATTTCCGTGATGAATTGCAATCGTATTTCGACAGAGCTTGTGAACGAGGTGGCCACACACCGCACCTTTTAGAAGAAGTTTTCAGCTGGCATATGCGTTTGAAAGAAACTGGAAGTATGAAAAAAGAAGCCGCTACGGTTTAAAAGAATCATAACACTACTCTAAAGTCTGCATTTTTTGCAGGCTTTTTTATTTCCAAGAATATATTTTAAAGTTTAAATTCTATTTAAATGAAAGTTTCTGAATAATTTTCGTATTTCTCTACTAAATTTAGAGAGAAAATAAAAATCATTTAAAACACATTATATCAGCAATTTAGACCGACCTAATTCAGCATCAAAAAATAAACTGAATATTTGTATATTAGGGCAAATAATAAAAAACCATCATCATGTCAAACCTAACCTTTGCAGAAAAAATAGCACAGGCAGAAAATTTTCTTCCAATAAACGGAACAGATTATATTGAGTTTTATGTAGGAAATGCAAAACAAGCCGCTCACTTTTATAAAACCGCTTTTGGTTTCCAAAGTGTTGCGTATGCAGGACCAGAAACTGGCGTTCGCGATCGCGCGTCGTATGTTATTCAACAAGGAAAAGTACGTTTGGTTTTAACTACAGGATTGCGTTCAGATTCTCCCATTAATGAGCATGTAAAAAAACATGGCGATGGTGTCAAAGTGTTGGCTTTATGGGTAGATGATGCCTATGCTGCTTTCGAAGAAACCACAAAAAGAGGGGCGCAACCGTATTTGGAGCCTACAACTTTAACGGACGAGCATGGTGAAGTTCGCATGTCCGGAATTTATACCTATGGAGAAACCGTTCACATGTTTGTGGAACGTAAAAATTACAACGGAGATTTCATGCCCGGTTACCAAAAATGGGAATCAGATTATCAGCCAGAAGAAACAGGCTTGTTGTACGTTGATCACTGCGTTGGAAACGTAGATTGGGATCGCATGATTCCTGTTGTTCAGTGGTATGAAGACGTTATGGGATTCGTGAATATTTTAAGTTTTGATGATAAGCAAATCAACACAGAATATTCGGCTTTGATGTCTAAAGTAATGTCAAACGGTAATGGATATGCTAAGTTCCCGATCAATGAGCCTGCAGAAGGAAAGAAAAAATCTCAGGTTGAAGAATATTTGGATTTCTACGAAGGCGAAGGCGTTCAGCACATTGCTTTAGCAACAAAAGACATTGTACATACGGTTACTGAATTGAAAAAACGTGGAATTGAATTCCTTTCTCCACCTCCAGAAGCGTATTATGAAATGATTCCGGAACGTGTAGGTGACATTGATGAAGATATTAAGAAACTTCAAGAATTAGGAATCTTAGTGGATTGTGATGAAGAAGGTTATTTGCTTCAAATCTTCACAAAACCAGTTGAAGACCGCCCTACTCTTTTCTACGAAATTATTGAAAGACATGGCGCTCAAAGTTTTGGTGCTGGAAACTTCAAAGCTTTATTCGAAGCATTAGAAAGAGAGCAAGCTCGCAGAGGTAATTTATAATTTTGGTGTAAAAATTGCTATTTTCGTGGCTAAATAAAAACACATGAAGAAGATTTTCGCATTCACTTTATTTTTAGTTCTAGCTGGTGCGGCGCAAGCTCAATACGGTTCTATAAACGCAATTTTGGATCGTTTGGAAGAAAAAAGAGGAATTAATCAAAACTTGACTCACGTTGATATCGATAAAAAGAAATTTATGTTGGTGAAAGATTTTGAAGACCACACCGAACGAAATTTCATCATTTTGGATGGCAATAAAGTGACCTATGTGGAACTTTTTGATGACAAAGCCGATGGAAAAACCAGTTCGAATGTTTTTTCCGGAGATTTCGTCCGCAGCAATAAGAATATCATTTCGGTACGATGTGATCAATTGGAAGGTAAAAAAATACCCATTCCGGTAACCAAAACCTTTCTTTTGACGCAACAAAAAAAGATTTTATATCTCGTTGATGTCAACAATAAAGACCGATGGATAGACGAAAGTTCATTTTCGAAGAAATAAGCAATACGCTAGATAACCTAAAAGTTCAGAATTTCATTCTGAACTTTTTTTAGTACTTTTAGGCTACAAAATTACGTGTATGAAATCATTTGTAAATTACCATCCAGAATCCGATTTTTCAATTTATAACATCCCTTTTGGGGTTGCTGTTTTCAACAAAGAATACATTGCGTGCGCCACCAGAATTGGCGATATGGTTGTTGACCTTGCCACTTTGTACGATTTCGGATACTTCGATGAAATTACGGAACTTAAAGAAAACGTTTTTGAAGCGTATACGCTCAACGAATTTATAGAATTAGGAAAACCGATTACCAATGCGGTTCGTGAAAAAATCCAACAACTTTTAGCTGAAGATTCAGCCTTATCGAAAGATGAAAAAACCATCCAAGATTGTTTCTACGACCTAGATAAAGTAGAAATGATGATGCCGGTTCATGTGCAGAATTATACCGATTTTTATAGTAGTAAAGAACATGCTACTAACGTTGGAAAAATGTTTCGTGATCCTGAAAACGCGCTTTTACCCAATTGGAAACACCTTCCTGTAGGCTATCACGGTAGAGCATCATCGATTGTCGTTTCAGGAATCAACTTCCACAGACCAAAAGGTCAAATGAAACCTGCTGATGCAACGAAACCTGTTTTCGGACCATGTAAACAATTGGATTTCGAATTAGAAATGGGATTCATCGTAAATAAAAACACAGAATTGGGCGAATCTATTTCTGTAAAAGATGCGGAAGATGCTATTTTCGGCTTGGTTTTGTTCAACGATTGGTCTGCACGCGATATTCAAAGTTGGGAATACGTTCCGCTAGGTCCATTTTTAGGGAAAAATTTCTGCAGTTCGGTTTCTCCTTGGGTTGTAACTTTGGAAGCTTTAGATCCATTTAGAACAGCAACTCCAACACAAGATCCAGAAGTTCTTGAATATTTGAAATTTGAAGGTGATAAAAATTATGACATTCAATTGGAAGTTGGTTTACAACCTGAAAATGGAGAAGAGAATGTTTTAGCAAAAACGAATTTTAAATTCATGTATTGGAATATGTGTCAACAACTTGCACATCAAACCGTTAATGGTTGTAATGTGGAAGTCGGCGATTTATATGCTTCGGGAACAATTTCGGGAAGTGAACCATCGTCATTTGGTTCGATGTTAGAGTTAACATGGCGCGGTCAAAATCCAATTACCTTATCCAACGGAAGTTCAAGACAATTTATCCAAGACGGAGACACAATTATTATGCGTGGGCATGCCGAAAAAGGAGAAATCCGAGTTGGATTTGGTGAGGTAAAAGCGAAAGTTCTTCCAGCTTTGTAAATTTAAAATTCATGAAAACATTCAATCCAAAGGAAGTTCCTTCACAACAACTACAAACTTTAATGCAAACGGCAATTGCGCCAAGACCAATTGCTTTAGCATCAACTATAAATCAAAAAGGTGAAATCAATCTTTCACCTTTTAGTTTTTTCAACATGTTCAGTACCGTTCCACCGATTGTGATTTTTTCGCCTTCACGTCGCGTTCGGGACAACACAACAAAACATAGTTTAGAAAACGTTCTTGAAGTTCCTGAAGTGGTTATTGGAATTGTAAATTACGACATTGTACAGCAAATTTCTCTTGCTTCAACAGAATACGAACAAGGTGTAAATGAGTTCATTAAATCAGGTTTAACAATGACCGATGCCGACTTAGTTCAACCCAAACTTATTGCCGAATGTCCCGTAAATTTTGAATGTAAAGTTCTTGAAGTGAAATCTTTAGGCGATCAAGGTGGCGCAGGAAATTTGGTGATATGCGAAATTCTAAAAATCCACGTCAGAGAAGAATATTTAGATGAAAATGGAATTCTCGAACAGAAAAAGCTGGATTTAGTCGCTCGTTTAGGAGGAAATTGGTATTCCCGAAATAACGAAGCCAATTTGTTTGAAGTTCCGAAACCTTTAGTCACCAAAGGAATTGGATTTGATCAACTTCCAAAAGCCATTCTAGAAAGTAAAATTTTAACTGGAAACGACCTCGGAATGCTTGCAAACGTTGAAATCTTGAATGGAACTCAATTTTCCAACGATCCTGAAAAACACCAAAAAGCGCAAATTCATCTTCAAAAAAACGATATTGAAGCGGCTTGGAAAGAGCTTTCCGAATAAAAAAAACAAAAAACACAATGGAAGATAATCAACATCATCCCGATCGTAAGGACTTTCAGATCGACCGAATGATCCTTTTCACCGATGCCGTTTTTGCTATTGCCATTACCCTTTTGGTGATTGATATTAAAGTTCCGGAACTTGCATTAAAAGCCAATGAACAAGATTTTTGGATGGCTATGTTGACCTTATTGCCCAAATTTGTGGGCTTTATCGTCAGTTTTTTCTTTATCGGTTTGTATTGGTTTTTGCACCATAAATTGTTTGGCTACGTCATTAATTACACCAATAAATTAATTTGGCTGAACATTATTTTTCTGTTTTCCATTGTTTTAATTCCGTTTTCTACATCCGTTTATAGTGAATTTTCTACGGATGAACACATCCATTTGGTAGGTCCTTACATGGTTTACGTCATCAATATTTGCTTTACAGGAATTATGCAATATCTTTTGTTACGATACGTGTATGATCCTAAAAACAAGGTTGCGACGCATTTACCAGACAAGTACACGCAAATTTCGTCGTTGCGAAGAGCCTTAATGATCCCGATTATCTTTTTCATTTCGCTCTTAATCACCTTTATTTGGCCAGAATATGGAAGGGCATTTTTGTTCACAATTCCGTTTTTCACGAGACTATTTCGACCGAAAAAAGCAAGCGTACACCATAAAAAAAGAGAACAAGTTTAATTTGCTCTCTTTCTTTTTATTTAGTTTCTTCTTCATTCTCGACATCCAATTCTAAATTTTTCTTTAAATCTGGATTGAGTTTTAAATACTTATCTTGTTTCTGTTTCAGCTTGATATTCAACAATTCAACCGCTAAACTGAACGCTAAACACGAGTAAATAATATTCTTACTTACATGCTGATGAATACCTTCTGCAACCAACATAACCCCGATTACTACTAGGAAACTCAAAGCAAGCATCTGCAAACTCGGATACTTGTTGATGATGTTAGAAATTGGCCCTGCAAACGCCATCATCATAGCGATAGACACGATAACCGCGATAATCATTAACACGACATTGTCCACTAAACCAACCGCTGTTAGGATTGAATCTAGCGAGAAAACCATGTCCACTAAGATAATTTGGATAATTACAGTGGTCATTAATCCTGAAGCATTTGCTGTGGATTTCGGTTTGTGATGGTCGTCAATTTGCATTTTCGAGTGAATCTCAAACGTTGATTTTCCAATTAAGAAAATACCTCCCGCCAATAAAATAATATCCTTCCAACTCAATCCGATTGGGATTTCGGTTCCGGGTTCATGAATAAATCCGATGGTGAAAACGGCTTCTTTCAAGCCAATAATCCAATTGATCATGAGTAGCAAAACCACTCGGAAAAGCATCGCTAAAATCAACCCGATATTTCGAGCAAATTTTTGCTTTGCAGCTGGTAACTTATTAGAGATAATGGAAATAAAAATAATATTATCCACTCCCAAAACAAGCTCCAGAAAGGTTAAGGTAAGTAAACTCACCCATATCGACGGATTCGAAAAATCCGGCATTTCTAGTGCACTAAAAAAATCCATATTGTTTGTTAAAGTTTGTTTTTTGCATTTAATACCCGAAAATGTCTTCCAGGGTCAATTCTGCAAAAATACCTAAATTTTCAACGGCTTTTGTATCTAGATTCTCTTTTTTTCCTAACAATAGGGTGTTAAATTTTAGGGGTTGAATGTGAGATTTAAAAAACGTCGTCAATTCATCCAAAGTCAACTTCTGAATTTCTTCATACATCCATTTTCGATGATCCTCTTTAATTCCAAGTTTTCGAAGTTGAAGTGTATTAAAATAGATATTAGTTCGCTTTATTCGTCCCGCTTCAATCTTCTTTAAAGCCGCCGTTTTTGCACTCTGAAACTGTCCTTCCACTTGCGGAAATTCATCCAATAAATTTTGAAGCGTTTCAATTGCAATTCCCAATTTATCTGGCTGCGTCCCAATGTACGTTTGCACATAATCCGGATGCAAAAGTTCTTGATTTGGCTGATATGAAACATATGCCGAATACGCCAAACTCTTACTCTCACGCATTTCTTGAAAGACGATTGAAGATAATCCTCGCCCAAAATACTCATTAAAAACATTGATTTTTCCTAAGTCACGAACCTCCACATCTTTTCCTTTTGCAACACGCGACATTTCCACTTGCACCATATCGTAATTGGAAAAATAAACTTTTCCACCTGTTTCTGGCTCTGGAAACTCTTTCTTAGTCGGATTTTCCAAAGAAATGGGCTCCAATTGCTTTTCTAAATCGAGTTTTATCTCTTCAATCGATTGACCATAATAGAAAATTTCATAGTCTAATTTTAAAAGTTCAGCAACTTTCAAAATCAGTTCCGAAGGATTAATTTTCTTCAATTCATCAGCTGGAATAGAATTTCTAAATCTCGAATCGGTTCCGAACTTCGCATAGTTCAACAAGCCGGACATGATGCGATTTTTATCCTTTTTCGCGGCGTCTCGACTTTCTAAAATCGTTTGCACAAAATCATCGTAAACAACCTGATCCGCTTTTGCATGTTGCAACCATTGTAAAATTAAATCTAAACCTTTTGCAATCTGAGATTTCAACGCCGTAATGCTAATTAAAGTTTGGTCTTGAGAACATTTAAAATCGTATTGAATTCCGAAATGATAAAACGCTTCGCGAAGTTGTTTTGCATCGTACTCGTTCGTCCCTAAAAACTGCAAATATTGTATTCCTAAAATCAATTCACGATCGTGATCCGTTCCCACCGGAATCACCAAATGAAGTTGATTAACCTCATTATATTCATTGGTCACGAAACTTAATTTCCGTTCGCCAACCGTATCCGTTTTGATTTCCTTTTGATAATCGATAAATTCAGGTTTAATACGTTCTGGTTCTTCCGCCAAAAGTTCTTTTAGAAATTCGGACTGAACATCACGATTCAACTGAATTGGTGTAATTCCTGGATTTTCTACGTGAATTAAATTTTCATTTTCACCGCGTTCTTTGTAAACTACAACATAATTCTCTTTGAAAAATGAATTCGCAAATTCAACGATTTCTTGTTTTGTCACACTTGCGTAGGCATCCAATTCGTCAACTTCCGTTTTCCAACTGCGTTCTTTGATGAAAACATCATACAAATTAGTTGCTAAACCATCCGCCGTTTCTAGCGCTTTCAAACGTTGAACTTTAAAATCATTCACGATGGCTTCCAAAATCCAATCCGGAAAATTACCTTTTTTCACTTCGTCTATTTGACTCAATAAAAGCTGTATTCCCGCATCTAGATTTTGCTCTTCCTTTGGAACAATAACCATCGAAACGTAGCCATATTCCTTGAATCCCATAGAATAGGCTTGCGCGTATAACGCTTTTTGCGCTTGATTGATATTCAAATCCAGCAAACCTGCTTCGCCTTTATTACTTAAAATATTGGCAACAATATCCGCCAACATTGATTCGCGAGTTCCGTAACTATCGGTTCTCCAAGCTATTTGAACTCTGGGAATCGTTGGACTTTTCACAGTCCTTTTTTGAATTTCCGTAATCGGTTTTTCTTGAATTTTCACCTTTTTTGGAAGTTCACGAAAAGCTAATTTTCCAAAATACTGATCGACAAGCTGAATGGTTTTTTCAAATTCCAAATCACCCACCAAAACCAACGCGTAGTTATTCGGAACATAAAACGTATCAAAATACTGATGAATCGCCTTCATTGAAGGATTTTTCAGATGTTCCGCTTTTCCTAAGGTTGTTTGCTGACCGTTTGGATGCGTTGGAAACAACAATTCCATCAATTCGTAATTCACCAATCGACCGTCGTTGTCTTGCGCTCGATTAAATTCTTCATAAACCGACTCCAACTCCGTATGGAAAAGGCGTAACACCAAATTCGAAAAACGATCTTGCTCGATTTTAAGCCATTTTTCTAATTCGTTACTTGGGATATTATTTTTGTAAACCGTTTCGTCCAACCACGTATGTGCGTTGGTTCCCGTTGCGCCCAATGACGAAATTGCTTTGTCATATTCATTGGCAATCGCCAAGCCACTCGCCTTTTGAGAAACCGCATCAATTTTTTGATAAATTTCTCGTTTCAGCTCGGGGTTTTGTTCCTTTTTATGCGCTTCAAAAAGCTCAGAAATCTCGTCCAAAAGAATTTTTTCTTGTTCCCAATTTTGAGTTCCTAGTTGCTTGGTTCCTTTGAACATCATGTGTTCTAAATAATGCGCTAATCCCGTATTATCCGCAGGATCTGCATTGGAACCTGTACGAACAGGAATAAAGGTTTGAATTTTCGGAGCGTCAAAATTTTGAGCTAAATAAACCGTTAATCCATTTTTCAGTTGATAAATTCGTACCCCATTCGGATCATTCTCTACGGTTTGATAAGTATATCCGTGTGCATCGGTATGTTGAACTTCCTGAGAAGTTGTTTTTTCGTTTAAATTCATTTAAAATAACTTGACACAAATTTACGGAAAAGTCAGCTTCTTTTGTGTTCAAATCAAAAGGTTTACAAAGGACTTGCTGCTGAATCTGTTCCTGTTTTTTCTTCCACTTTTCTTGCAGCTCGACTTCTGTATCCGTTGTATTTTTTTCACGATAGACTTTTTCACCAACTAAGCCAGAATCCCCTAAAGCACGGCCTTTGATGAGCCAAGCAACACCAAATAAAACCAAAGAAAGCGCTTCGAAAACCAATGTCGAATGATAAAACCAATCGAATTTCGCCGCAATTGGAATTAAAGCAACACAGAAAACGATGCCCCAGCCGCAAAATTTGTAAATATGATTTTCATTAAAAACACTCTCTGGAATTTTAGAATTTTTCTCTTGCCCTAACGTAATCACGTTAATCGCTAAAATGGCAAATGACAGAAACAAAACGGCCGCACATCCATAATGCAAATATCCTATCCATGGCCAATTGTAAGGAATAAAACTCATGAGTTTCACATGATCTCCCAAGGGAAAAGTTGGAAAAAGCGCCACTCCAAAAGCCATAAAACCGGCAATATTGGTTAAAGCGTTGTCATTTTTGAAAAACTGCGCATTGCCATATCCTTTATACCGAATCATAAATAAGCCAACTGCACAGAGCGTTCCCGTGAAAATTTCACGAAAATTGGTGTAGTAATAATCACTAATGGAAGGTTGAATTTCTGTTTTAAAAAAAGGAATAAGCGATAATAAAATTAAAATTATGGGTAAAGAAATCCCTAAATAGCCGATCGTTCTGCGGATTCTTCGAAAGGTGAGCCGAAACAGATCATTAACATCTGCATCGGGTTTGATTTGTGTTTTCATGGTTGTATTTTCCAACTAAATTAAGAATAAAAAAAAGACGACCCATTTGGTCGTCTTTATACTTTTTCAAAATTGATTTTACGCTAAATCATCTACCCATTCTTTGATGAGAACATTGGAAACTAAACCGAGTTTCACAAAAGGATCATTTTTTACAAATTCTTCAGCAGACTCGCGATCGGTAAAAATCCCCATAGCGCCTTCTCCAGGAACGGAAAAAGGACCAATCCCTATGACTTTTCCGGCTTTCACAAAACGATCTTCATTTGCTTGGTGCTCTGGAAAAACCTCCATCATTTGTTCCATCGTAACGTTCGGATTGCTCTCGTATAAAACAACTGTTTTCATATTTTTATAATTTGGTGTTCTTTGTTAATGTGCCTCCAACCAGTTATCACCCACACCAACTTCTACCAACAAAGGAACTTTGGTTTCGAAAGCCGATTCCATTTCAGTTTTAATGAGTTTTGATGCGGTTTCTACTTCGTCGATTGGGGATTCAAATAACAATTCGTCATGCACTTGAAGAAGCATTTTTGTTTTTAAATTTTGAATATCCAATTCGTTATCAATTTTAATCATCGCGATTTTGATGATGTCTGCTGCACTTCCCTGAATTGGCGCATTTACAGCATTTCTTTCTGCATGAGCACGAACTACAAAATTATTAGAATTGATGTCTTTTAAGTGGCGTTTTCTTCCCAAAATGGTTTCCACATATCCCAATTCACGGGCTTTTTGAACTTGTTCCGCCATGAATTCTTTTAATTTCGGATAGGTTTCGTAATAGGAATCAATTAATTCTTTGGCTTCTTTTCGTGAAAGTCCGGTTTGATCCGCCAAAGCAAAAGCACCTTGACCGTAAATAATTCCGAAATTCACCGTTTTGGCTTGACTACGTTGCGTTTTGCTTACTTCTTCAATTGGAATTTTAAACAATTTCGCCGCCGTTGAAGCGTGAATATCTTCTCCATCTTGGAAAGCCTTAATCATATTTTCTTCACCAGAAATTTCAGCAATTAAACGCAATTCGATTTGAGAATAATCGGCAGAAATAATCTTGCTTCCTTTATCTGCCACGAATGCGCCACGAATTTGTTGTCCGCGCAACGTTCGAATCGGGATATTTTGCAAATTCGGGTTTACAGAAGCCAAACGACCTGTTGCAGCCGTAGTTTGAGAGAAATTGGTATGAACTCTATTGTCCAATTTTTCAATCTGAGTTGGCAACGCATCCACATACGTTGATTTCAACTTTTGGTAGGTTCTGTATTCTAAAATATATTTAATGATGTCGTGTTTCGCCACTAATTTTTGAAGAACATCTTCTGAAGTTGCGTATTGACCGGTTTTTGTCTTTTTTGCTTTAGGATCGAGCTGCATTTTCTCGAACAAAATTTCACCCAATTGACGAGGCGAATTCATATTAAACTCTTCACCCGAAAGTTCGAAAATCTTCTCTTCAAGATTTTTAAGGTCGTTTTCAAGGTCTTTGGATTCTTTTTTCAACCAATTTTCGTCGAGAGAAACGCCTTCCAATTCCATTTTTGCCAAAACCACCATCAAAGGCATTTCCACTTTGAAAAACAAGTCTTCCAAACCTTCTTTCTTCAATTGAGGCTCAAAAAGTTCGTATAATTGATAGGTTACATCGGCATCTTCTGCGGCGTAATTGGTTTGCGTAACCAAATCGGCATCGCGAAAAGTTCCTTGATTTTTTCCTTTTTTTCCGATAATAGTTTCAATCGAAACAGGCTTATAATTGAGATAAACCTCGGAAAGATAATCCATTCCGTGTCTTCCATCTGGGTTCAACAGATAATGCGCAATCATCGTATCGAAAATCGCACCTTGAATTTCCACACCGTGAGATTTTAAAACTTTATAATCGAATTTAAGATTATGAGCAATCTTCAACACCGATTCTTTTTCGAAAAACGGTCTAAAAATCTCCAAAGTAGCCATTGCTTCTTCCTTATTTTCAGAAATCGGAATATAATACGACAATCCTTTTTTATAGGAGAAACTCATTCCCACCAATTCGGCTTCCATCTCGTTGAGTGACGTGGTTTCGGTATCAAAACAAACGGCATTTTGAGCCATTAAATTTTCAACTAAAATCTTCTGCGCTTTTGGTGTGTTGATGTATTGATACAAATGATCATTGTTCTCAATTGTAGATTTTGAAGAAGTTGCATGATCTAATTCCTCAAAATTAGCAAACAAATCCAACTGAACGGGTTGATTAGAATCTGTTGGTTGCTTATCGTAACGGGAAATTTTATTGGGATCGACTTCGTTGTTGGTTGCTGGTTGTTGGTTTTCGGTTGAAAATGCTCTGTATAGATTTTCATATAATCTACGGAACTCAATTTCCTCGAAAATCTCTTTTACCTTCTCGAAATCAGGAGTTTCAAGATCGTATTGTTCTTGGTGAAATTCAATGGGTGCGTCGCAAATAATGGTCGCTAATTTTTTAGATAAAATTCCACGTTCTGCGCTTGCTTCTACTTTTTCCTTGATTTTTCCTTTCAATTGATCGGTATTCGCCAAAAGATTTTCAATTGAACCATATTCCTTCAAAAATTTCATGGCTGTTTTCTCTCCAACCCCTTCCAATCCTGGAATATTATCCACCGCATCGCCCATCATGGCAAGAAAATCGATGACTTGTTTTGGATCGTTGATTTCGTATTTTGCTTTCACTTCATCCACTCCCAGAATTTCGATATCGCCACCCTTTAATCCTGGTTTATAAATCTTGATTTTATCGGTCACCAACTGCGCAAAATCCTTATCTGGAGTTACCATAAACGTGGTGTAATTCTCCTTTTCGGCTTTGCAAGCGATGGTTCCGATAACGTCATCGGCTTCATAACCCTCAACTCCCAAAATAGGGATATGCATCGCCTCCAAAATCCGATGAATGTACGGAACGGCAATTTTTATGGCTTCTGGAGTTTCACTTCTATTGGCTTTATAATCGGCGTAATCGTCGGTACGAACGCTGGCTTTTCCGACATCAAAAACCACGGCTAAATGACTTGGTTTTTCTCTACGAATCAACTCGATTAACGAGTTTGTAAAACCAAAAATTGCTGATGTATCTAAACCTTTACTAGTTAATCTCGGGTTTCTGATAAGCGCGTAATATCCACGAAAAATCATGGCATAAGCGTCGATAAGAAAGAGGCGTCTGTCCTGTGTTGCGTCCATAAAACAAAGATAGGAAAATTGCATAGTAGTTTTAAGAATTCTCCTAACTTAAAAAAGAAGTGATTTCCTAAAGTATCAATTTTTAGAATAGTTTTCTTTTTGAGAATTGATTTATGACTATATTTAAGTAAAGAAAAAATCATATGACCTCAATTCCTGTTCGATATGGTAAAGAAATTCTGATTTTTATGAATCTAACATTTCTATTTTGCTTTCTGGCAAGCTATGAAAACCCTCACAAATGGGGTTTAATCACCCTATTAATTACCGTTATTTTCGCCAATTATGTGCTTTTAGGAATTAAATATTCCATTGACGATCAAAATCTTTACATTAAAAATAGCATTTTCGGTACGACCACGATTTCGATAAAAGATATAAAAGCTATTAAAAAAACAGGAAATATTCTCTCTGCCCCTGCCCCAAGCATATTTGGAAGGGTTGCCATCTCATCAACGTTTCATGACACGGTGATTAGTCCACTACATTATGAGGAATTTAAACAAATGCTATTGAGTAGAAACCCCAAAATTGAATTTACAGATTAAAAAGGTTCCTTATCTTTGCCGCTTGAAAAATCAAATCTAAGTATATGGCATTAAAAGCGGTACTGTTCGATATGGATGGGGTGATTGTTGACACAGAACCTCTTCACAAAAAAGCCTATTATCAAGTTTTCGAAGATCTTAAAATTGAGGTAACACCTGAGCTTTACGAAAGTTTTACAGGTTTTTCAACTCGAAAGGTATGCACCACGTTGAAAAATCATTTTGATCTCCCTCTAGAAGTGGATGAAATTTCCGCACAAAAGCGAAGCTACTTCAAACATTATTTCGATAACGACACCGAATTTGATTTGCTTCCGGGCGTACGAGAGCTTTTTGAGAGCTACCGTCAAGAAGGTATTACTTTGATTCTCGCTTCCTCCGCCTCAATGAATACAATCAATTGGGTGTTGGAAAAATTTGAAATCGGATTCTATTTTAAGGCCAAAGTGAGTGGCGACGAATTGGCGGAATCCAAGCCAAATCCTGAAATTTTCAATATTGCAGCCCAACTTTCGGGAAAAGACAAATCAGAATGTATGGTTATTGAAGATTCTACTAATGGAATTTTAGCGGCACATCGCGCAGGAATTTTCTGCGCTGCGTATCAAAGTTTTCATTCTAAAGGTCAAGATTACGAACTTGCCAATATTGTTGTCGATGATTTACGAAAATTAAAACCAGAACTTCTGGAAACTTATTTTAAGTAATAATTTAGGTTATCCATCCAGCGGCGCCTTCGCGCCGCTGGATGGAAAAGAATTAATACGAATTTCGGCGGCCTTTGGC
>JAFAFC010000033.1 GCA_023423715.1 Bacteroidota bacterium | reverse complement strand
TTATTTTCCCATGCTCCCCAAGACTTTGGCTAGGCTCGCTTTTTTATTGTCTATTTTTGTTACTGAAGTAAATCCAAAAACTGCTGTTCATCCAAAACGATTATGGTTCCAATGTCTTGCGCTTTTTTTAGTTTGCTTCCTGCCTTTTCACCAACTACCAAATAGTTCAGGTTTTTAGAAACCGCTGAAATATTTTTCCCGCCGTGTTTCTCTACCATTTCTTCCGCTTGATCACGAGTAAAAAGCGATAATTTTCCCGTAAATAGGAAGGTTTTGTTTTCGAGAACGGTACTTAAAACTTCGTTGGTGTTTTCGCCTCGTTCCAGTTGGACACCGTAATTTTTTAAGCGCGAGATGAAAAGCTGGTTTTCTTCATTTTGAAAATAAGCGACAATGCTCAATGCAATTTTTTCGCCAATATCTTCAACTTGAACAAGTTCTTCAACGGTTGCGGAAGCCAATTCGTCAATCGTTCCAAAGTTTTTAACCAATTTTTTGGCTACCGTTTCACCAACATGTTTTATTCCGATTCCGTATAAAACCTTTTCAAAAGGAATTTCTTTGGATTTTTCAATTCCGTCCAAAATATTTTGAGCTGATTTTTCCGCCATGCGTTCCAACGGAAGGAGTTGCTCTTTTGTTAAAGCATAAAAATCAGCCGCATTTTCAATTAATTGTGCTTTGTAAAGTTGTTCAATCGTTTCGCCACCAAGATTTTCAATGTTCAACGCTTTTCGCGAAACGTAATGAATCATTTTTCCAACCACTTGCGGCGGACAATGCGCTTCATTAGGACAAAAATGAATTGCTTGATCTTCAACTTTCACCAATTCAGTTCCGCATTCAGGACAATGGGTGATGTATTTTAAAATTTCACTTTCTGGTGTACGTTTTTCTGTATTTACACCCACAATTTTTGGAATAATTTCGCCGCCTTTTTCAACATAAACGAAATCGCTTTCATGCAAATCCAACTTTCGGATAATATCTTCGTTATGGAGTGAGGCACGTTTTACAATCGTTCCAGCCAATAAAACAGGCTTTAGATTGGCCACAGGAGTTACCGCGCCAGTTCTTCCAACTTGATAGGAAACAGATTGCAATTCGGTTTCTACTTTCTCCGCTTTGAATTTATATGCCATTGCCCAACGTGGCGACTTTGCTGTATACCCTAATTGCCGTTGTTGTTTTAAAGAGTTTACTTTTACTACCATTCCATCAATTTCAAAAGGCAACTGATGGCGATGTTCATCCCAATAGGAAATGAAATCTTTAACTTCTTGAAGCGTTGTACATAATTTCGCTTGATCTTCGGAAACTTTAAATCCCCAAGATTTGGCTTTTGCTAAAGTCTCCCAATGCGTTTCTGCAGGAAATTCTGAAGCAATGTATTGATATAAAACTGCTGACAAACTACGTTTTCTTACCTCAGCAGAATCTTGCATTTTCAAACTTCCACTTGCGGTATTTCTCGGATTCATAAACGGATCTAGACCTTCTTCTTCACGACTTGCATTGATTTTGTCGAAGTTTTTTCGCGTTAAATAAATTTCACCACGAATGAAAAATTTCGCTGGAAAATCTCCTTTCAATTTCAACGGAACATCCGAAATCGTTCGCACATTATTGGTGATTTCATCGCCTTGAAAACCGTCACCACGTGTGACTGCTTGCGAGATTTGGCCATTTTCATATAAAATGGAAATCGAGGCTCCGTCGTATTTCAACTCACAAACGAATTCTACAGGCTCTTCGATGGTTTTACTAATTCGTTTTTCCCAATCTTCCAAGTCATCAAAATCATATGAATTGTCTAACGAGTACATTCTGAACTCATGCGAAATGGTTTGGAAGTTTTTCGTAATTCCGCCACCAACACGCAATGTAGGAGAATTGGGATCATGAAATTCTGGATGTTGAGTTTCCAACTCTTGCAATTCTTTTAGCAAAGCATCAAATTCAAAATCCGATATACTTGGCTCATCCAAGATGTAGTAGTTGTAATTATGCTGATGAAGTTCTTCGCGAAGCGCTTCTATTTTTTGCTGAATCGATTCAGTCATGGATCATATTTTGAACAAAAATACTTATATAATTCAATTAGAAAAAATAGGAGTTTTAATTTATTTGAACGAATTAACAAATCGTAACATCTTTTAAATTACTGAACCTTAAAACAATAAATTGCGTGTTTACTTTGGCTTAAAATTCGGTTGATTATTTCGTAAACTTTTCTTAAAATTCTGTTAAATAGCCGATGGACAGGGCTAGATACTTTTGCACAAAAAATAAATTATCAATGCAAAAGAAAACTCAGCAAATTATTACTTTGGCTATTTTAGGTTGCATCAGCATTGCTCCTTTACAGGCTCAAACGAATAAAGTTGCTAAGGACAGTGTACGGAGTATAGACGAAGTCGTGGTTACTGCTTTAGGAATTAAAAGACAAGATAAATCTTTGGGATATTCCACCGAAAAGGTGAACGCCGAAACATTTGAGCAAGCGCAGAACAACAACTGGGCACAAGCTTTAGAGGGAAAAGTAGCAGGTTTGAAAATTCAAACCGCTGGCGCTGGTCCACTTGGATCGTCACGAATTACATTGCGAGGCGATGTATCCATGAATATGGATAACAACGGTGCTTTAATCGTGGTGGATGGAATTCCTTTGAGTAATTCGACAACTGGAACCGGAACTGCGGCATATGGAGCAGGTTCTGGAGGAGATTTACCAGTAGATTTTGGAAATGGATTGAACAGTATTAATCCTGATGATATTGAATCCGTAACGATTCTGAAAGGTGCTACTGCAGCCGCTTTATACGGTTCTAGAGGTGCTAATGGTGCATTGATGATTACCACGAAATCTGGAAAATCTAAATCTGGAAAATTGGTTGTGAGTTTTAGTTCATCGGCAAGTTATGATACGGTTTTGAAATGGCCCGATTATCAATACGAATACGGACAAGGAACGTTAACAAAGAATAAAGCGGGCGAATTTTATTATTCTTACGGTGCATCGGCGGATGGCGTAAGTACGGGTGGAACGAGTAGTGCTTTTGGACCTAGATTCAATGGACAATCTTTCTTTCAATACGACCCGAATGTTGAAGGGCAGAGTTTAACAAGACAAGCGTGGCAGCCTTACAAACGAAACATTAAAGATTTCTGGCAAACGGGAACCACCTATTCTAATACCGTTGCGGTAGAAAGTTCAAATGAAACCACCGCTTTTCGATCTTCATTGAATTACACCAACAACAATTGGATGATGCCAAACACAGGTTTCGACCGATTGAATTTTGCGTTATCTGTGGATCATAAATTGAGTGCTCGCTTACGAATGTCGGCGAAATTTAGTTTCAACAAAACAAAAAGTGATAATCTTCCAGCGACGGGATACAACAATCAATCAATTTCCTATTTCATGATTTTCCAAAATCCAAATGTAGATTTGTCTTGGTATCGTCCAATTTGGAAAAAAGGAAAAGATCAAACGGAACAAATTCACCCATTCAGTTCGTTTATTGACAATCCGTATATGATTGCATACGAAATGCTCAATGGGGTTGATAAGAATTTTATCACAGGAAATGTTTCTGCAAATTATCGTTTTAGCGATCAGTTTGAAGTGATGTTACGATCTGGAGTTGAGGTGACCAATGAAGAAAGAACAACAAAACGACCTTGGAACTCCGCAAACTATCTTCAAGGCTATTACAGAGAGCAGTTTATTAAAAATCAGGAATACAATACTGATTTCTTAGTGACGTATAAAAATGAAATCGGAAAGTTCGGATTCTCAGCATCAGCGGGAGCAAGTATGCGTTACAATGAATATCGAATGAATGATTATCGTGCAACAGGATTGAAAATTCCTGGAACGTATGAAATGACCAATGCGATTTCCTATAATTCACGTTATGCACAGCCAAATGACAAGCTTGTTCAAAGTATGTATGGTTTGGTTTCTATGAATTACAACCAAGTTTTTTTCGTGGATGTAACGGCAAGAAACGACTGGAGTAGTACGCTACCCAAAGAAAGTCGTTCCTATTTCTATCCTTCGGTTTCCTCTTCTTTGTTTTTATCTGATGTTTTAGGATTGAAATCAAGCACGTTGAATTTCTGGAAAATTAGAGGTTCTTGGGCGAAGGTAGGGAACGACACGCGACCTTACAAATTAGAAAAATACTACAACGCAAGTGATTTTCAAGGAAGTGTAGAAATTCCATCCATTTTTCCAAATCCGAATTTGAAACCGGAAATGAATACCAATATTGAAGCTGGAATGGATTTCAGTTTTCTACGAAATCGTTTGTCGTACAACGTGACTTTATATCAGAACAACACGAAAAATCAAATTATTGATGTTCCAGCTTTAATAGAAACAGGATATTCTAGAAGAACGATTAATGCGGGTGAAGTTCGAAATCGTGGTGTGGAGATGACTTTAAATGGAACCCCAATTAAGAATCAAAACTTCAGCTGGAATGTTTCAGCAAACTGGTCGTTGAATCGAAACAAAATTCTATCCCTTCCAAACGAGTTCCAAGGAGAACCATACACCATGGCGAGCGTTGGTGGCGTTGTTTTCTTTAACGCCGTTGTTGGTGGTTCTTTGGGAGATATGTATGGGTACAAATTGGCTCGAAACGAACAAGGTCAAGTGGTTTATGGATCTGATGGATTAACCGCAAAACCAACCGAGGTGGAATACGTTGGAAATGCCTACGCAAAGTGGAGAGCGGGATTACAAAACGAATTTAGATACAAGAACATCAGCATCAGTTTCTCATTTGATGGGCAATACAAAGGAATGGCGTATTCGCAATCGCACCACAAAATGTCTGAACAAGGAAAGTTAACGCACACCTTAGTTGGTCGAGACAATCCAAACGGAACTATTGTGGGTGATGGAGTGGTTCAGAATCCGGATGGAAGCTATTCTCCAAACTCGAAACCCATTGCTTTGAATACCTATTACGGAGATTATTATCGGAGAGCAAATGTGGAAACCAACTCGTTTGACACTAGTTTTATTAAACTTCGAGACGCTCGTATAACGTACAACTTTCCAAAAAGTTTAATCAACGATATGAAAATGACGGATTTATCGATTTCACTTTTCGGAAAAAATTTATGGATGTGGACGAAGTTTCCATTATTCGATCCGGAAGTGGCAACCTTGGATGATGCTACTATTACACCAGGAATCGAGATTGGACAGTTGCCATCGGCAAGAACCGTGGGAATTCAGTTGAATGCTAAATTTTAAAAAACCTTGTAAAAAAGGATGATCAAAACAAACCTTATGAAACATATAAAAAACCTTATCGGCTTGCTTTTAGGAACGTTATTGTTGCTTTCGTGCGACCGAACTTTCGAAGAAATTAATACCGATACCAGCAAAATCATTGAGCCTACGGCGGGAAGTATGTTGATTCCTATTCAATACGGGCTTGCTTCTAACGGATATATGCGTGCAAACGATTTCACGTTTGACATTATGCAAATTATGATTGATTTTCCTAATGTAGGAAATACCTTGAGCCGCTATTACATGACGGAAAACACCGGAAATGGCTATTGGAATACCTCGTATAAATGGCTGAAGCAAATTCAAGAAATGAATTCCTTAGCGGTTGCTCAAGGCGATAAAAACTACGAAGCGATCTCACTTGTACTGAATGCTTGGACGTATGCGAATTTAACGGATACCTTTGGTGATATTCCGTTTTCGGAAGCATCACGAATTGACGAAGGGATTTCAAAACCCAAATTTGACAAGCAAAAAGAGATTTACATCAAATTATTAGACGATTTGAAAAAAGCCAATTCTCTTTTTGATGCGCAAACAAAATTAACGGAAGGTGATTTGTATTTTGCTGCAAACACGGATGCAAACGGAATTCTGAAGTGGAAGAAGTTCACCAACTCACTTTCTTTACGTCTGTTAACGCGTATTTTGAAGAAGAATGGTGAGGTTAATATTTACGAAAGAATCCAGGAGATTATCAAAGATCCAGCAACGTATCCATTGATGCAAAATAACACGGAAAGCGCCGTGATGGCTCTTTCAGGCGTAGCGCCGTTGGTTTCTCCAATTTCCAGACCACAAGATTTTACAACATTCCGTGCTGCGGGCGAGTTTTTCGTGAACACCTTGGCGGATAATAAAGATCCAAGAATGGCAACATTTTTAACTCAAGCTAAAGATTTGAACAATAAAAATATAGGCTTCAAAGGGGCTCCAGCAGGATATAAGCAAGATATGGTTTTTGATTATCAACCTTCCAATTTTAATCAAAACCTATCTAAAGCTCCAATGAAAATTATCATGATGCCGTATGCAGAAGTGCAAATGATTTTGGCGGAACTTTCCTTCAAAGGAATTATTTCAGGCGATACCAAAACCTACTATCAAAACGGTATTAAAGCAAGTATTGAAGAATGGGGCGGCGTAGTCCCAGCGGATTATTTCACCAATCCAAAAGTCGCTTACAACGGTACTTTTGAGCAGATTATGCTTCAGAAATATGTGACTTTGTATTTTGTGGATCAGCAGCAATGGTATGAAAAACGTAGAACCGGTTTTCCAAAACTTCCCAATAATGGTGGTTTATTGAATGACGGAAAACTTCCGCAACGATTGATGTATCCAGCACAAACTAAAATTTTGAACACGGAAAATTATAACGCGGCCGTTCAGGCCATGGGAGCGGATGATATCAATACATTAACGTGGTGGAATCAATAAATTCGAGATTTTCTCAAGTTAATCCCGATATTTAATCCAAAATTTAGAAAAATGAAAAAATTAGTAAGTATCGCATTGGTAGGAATTGGAATTTCAAGTTTTGGACAAACTCAAATTATCGCGCATCGTGGCTATTGGAAAACGGAACCAAAAACGGCTCAAAACTCCATTGAATCCTTGAAAAATGCACAGAAGTTGAAAGTTTACGGAAGCGAATTTGATGTTCGAATGACCAAAGACGGGGTTTTGGTGGTGAATCATGATGAAGATGTAAACAAAGTGGTGATTGCAGATACGTCTTTTAAAGAACTGAAATCTCAAAAATTAAGCAACGGCGAGAAGATTGCTACGCTTGAAAAATATCTAAAACAAGGCAAAAAAGATTCTTCTGTAAAGCTGATTGTTGAAATTAAACCAGCGAAAACACCCGAGTTGGAAAATGAAATCGTTGCAAAAACCATTGAACTCATTGAAAAGAAGAATCTGGAAGGTCAAAGCGAGTTTATTTCGTTCAGTTTGAATGTTTGTAAGGAAATCAAAAAGAGAAAGCCTAATTATAAAGTTCAGTATTTAAATGGTGAGCTTTCGCCTCAGGAAATTAAGAACCTAGGAATCGACGGAATCGATTACCATTACTCGGTTTTCTTGGAGAAAAACCCAACGTGGATTTCCGAAGCAAGAGAATTGGGAGTGATTACCAACACATGGACCGTTAACAGTCCCGAAGTATTTGAAAAATTAAAAACAATGGGCGTCAATTTTGTCACGACGGACACGCCCGACCATTATCTGAAAAAATAAAATGAAAAAATATCTTTTTACCTTATCTCTAGTGTCCATCACGCTTTCGGCGCAACAAAAAGCAACAGGATTTGTTTTTGAGGATGCTAATAAAAACGGAATCAAAGACAAAAAAGAACGCGGAATTCCCAATGTTGGGGTTTCAAACGGCGTTGAAGTCGTAAAAACCGACGCACATGGAAAATACAGTCTTCCAATAAACGATGATCAGGCGATTTTTGTGATTAAACCTTCAGGTTATCAAACGAAAATAAAAGAAAATCAACTTCCAGCGTATTATTATTTGCATAAACCAAACGGTTCACCGGCAGATTTCAAATATAAAGGAGTTGCTCCAACAGGCACTTTGCCGAAGGAAATTAATTTTCCATTGACCGCTCAAAATGAGCAATCGGATTTTCAGATTTTGGTTTTTGGTGATCCCCAAGCGTACAACTTGAAAGAGATGGATTATTTCAAAAGAGGAATTATTGATGAGGTTAAAAGGAATAAAAAACAAGCCGTTTTCGGGATTAGTTTAGGGGATTTGGTTGGAGACGATTTGTCGCTGCAACCGCATTACATCAATGCGGTAAAAGAAC
Source organism: Bacteroidota bacterium (assembly GCA_023423715.1). Classification (GTDB taxonomy): domain Bacteria; phylum Bacteroidota; class Bacteroidia; order Flavobacteriales; family Weeksellaceae; genus JAFAFC01. Next base: position 19,775 of record JAFAFC010000033.1, on the reverse strand, counting down.
TGGGATTGCCTTGGTACAACGTGATGGGCAATCATGACATGAATTACGATGCCAAAGAAGATCAATTTTCAGACGAAACGTTTGAGTTGAATTTTGGTCCTGCAAACTATGCTTTTAATTACGGAAAGGTGCATTTCATTGTACTTGACGATATCTTGTATCCCGATCCAAGAGATGGAAAAGGGTATTGGGGAGGATTTAGAAAAGAGCAATTGGATTTTGTTGAAAATGATTTAAAGTTGTTGAGTCCAGATCAATTGGTTGTTTTGGCGTTTCATATCCAGTTAAAACCAGAAAATGCAGCCGATGATCATTTTAGAATGGAAGATCGTCAACGTTTATTTGATTTGTTGAAGCCTTTCAAAAACGTTTTGATGATGTCTGCACATACGCATAAGCAAAGTCAACTTTTCTACGGAAAACAAGAAGGTTGGGAAGGTATCCAGCCATTGCATGAATACAATGCAGGAACGACTTCGGGAGATTGGTATTCGGGAAAAGCGGATGAAATCGGAGTTCCACAATCAACCATGCGTGATGGGACTTATAGAGGCTATTCCTTTGTAAATTTTAGTGGTAATCAGTACAAAATTCAATATAAAGCTGCTGGAAAACCGGAAGATTTTCAAATCAATCTTCAACTTCCAAAAGCGGTTCCTTTCAAGAAAAATACATCGGCAAGAATGGTGGCTAATTTCTTTATGGGAGATTCGGAAACAGTTCTAGAATATCGAATTGATCAAGGTTCTTGGAAGAAAATGCAATACCAAGAAGTGATTGATCCAGCGTATTTCGGAACACTTATAGAATGGGATCAAAGTCCGGAATTATTTGATGGAAGACGCCCAAATTATCCTGAAAACTCACGTCATATTTGGACGGCTGCTTTTCCTAAAGATTTAGATTTGGGAACACATGAAGTGGATGTTCGTGTGACGGATCGATATGGATACAAACATGCAGCGAAAGGAAGTTTTGAGGTTCAAGAAACCGAAATGATTCCGTAACGATACTTTTTCTTTTCATTTTTTAAAAGTCAGCTTTCTTAGAAAGTTGACTTTTAGCTTTTTAGTCATTTAACTACGTACGGTTTGAGCAAACTGTCATTTAACTACGTTCAGTTCGAGCAAGCTCTCGTGTCGACGAAGGAGAAATCTTTTGTTATTGAGATTCCTCATTACACTTCATTCCATTCGGAATGACAATCTGGACTTTAAAACAATACCCTCAAACCGACATAGGAGTTTAATGCGTTAAAAAGTTTCTTGGAATTTTCGTTAAAAACTTCTACTGTTCGAAGCGAAGCAAGTTTTAGAAGTTTTAGAAAATGGATAGAAACTTTAGCTTCAAAATCCAAGTCTTGAACTTTTGGTTCTTTTAGTTCAAGCTAAAAGAACATAAAAGAGAGATTGACTTCGTCGAACCACTATGTTAGGTTTTCTAACTTCACTTCGTTGCATTCGGAATGACAACCGGGAATTTAAAACGATACTCTCAAACCGACTTAGGAGTTTGAAGCGTTAAAAAGTTTCTTGGAATTTTCGTTAAAAACTTCTACTGTTCGAAGCGAAGCAAGTTTTAGAAGTTTTAGAAAATGGATAGAAACTTTAGCTTCAAAATCCAAGTCTTGAACTTTTGTTTCTTTTAGTTCAAGCTAAAAGAACATAAAAGAGAGATTGATTTCGTCGAACCACTACGTTAGGTTTTCTCATTTTACTTCGTTCCATTCGGAATGACACGATATATGTAGCCGTCGTCAGTTCGATTAGATTTTGAAAAAATCGAATCGAGAACAAAATGTAAAAAACTTCTCGATACAAAATCCTTCAGATTTTTACTCAAAGTGACGATTATGAATTAAACTTTAAACCTAAAACTTTTAACAAAAAAAGACCTTAAAAAAAGGTCTTTTTTATATTTAGTAATCCAAAAGTTCTTGAATTTTTGCACTTACTTTTTCGGGTGTTGGAAGCACTTCTTCTTCCAATTTAAAATGAATCGGAATGGCTGGAACATTCAGTGATCCCATCGCTTCAACAGGCGCATCCAAATAGCGGAAAGATTCTTTCGAGATTCGATGTGCTAAAGCTTCAGCAAATGAATTTTGAATCGGTTCTTCCGTCAAAACAAGACATTTGCTGTGCAGTTTTACTTTGTCAAAAATATAGGCTTCATCCAACGGAACCAAGGTTCTGATATCCACAATTTCTACTTTTCCTGGATGGTTTTTAGCAGCTGCTTTTGCCCAGTAAACGCCCATTCCATACGTAATTATCACGAGTGAGTTTCCTTTCGAAACTTCGTTTTCATCGGCTTCAACAACCGAAGTTGCTTTTCCGAATGGTAAAATATAATCTTCAGCTGGTTCCACTGTTTTTGCCTCTTCCGTTCCTGGAACTTTAGACCAATACAAACCTTTGTGCTCCAACATAATGCATGGATTTGGATCGTAATACGCTGCTTTAAACAAACCTTTGAAATCAGCCGCATTACTTGGATAAGCGATTTTAATTCCTTTAATATTCGCCAAAATACTTTCTACACTTCCGCTGTGATACGGTCCACCGCCGCCATAGGCTCCAATCGGAACTCGAATTATATTGGAAATCGGGAACTTTCCATGCGAAAGGTAGCATGATTTGGATATTTCGGTAATAAGTTGATTTAAACCTGGATAAATATAATCAGCGAACTGAACTTCAACAATAGGTTTCAAACCCATGGCACTCATCCCAATCGTTGATCCAATAATATAAGCCTCTTGAATTGGTGTATTAAAAACACGTTTATCACCAAATTTTTGTCCTAAAGTCACTGTTTCTCTGAAAACACCACCAATACGTTCGCCAACATCTTGACCGTACAAAACGGCTTCTGGATGCTTGTACATAAGTTCTTGTAACGCGTGGATTCCCGCATCAACCATAACAATTTTTTCCTTGCTGCCTTCAGGAACTCGAATTCCGGACTCTTCTGTAATTGGATTGTCCGCAAAAACAGGTCCTGATGCCGAAGTTAATGGAGGTTCAGGCGCATTCAATGCTTTTTGGAATTCGGCTGTTACTTTTTCTAACGCTTTTTCTTCTATGGAATTGAGTTCGTCTTCAGAAAAACCTTCGCTCAATAAATACTTTCGGAGGATTACGCCTGGATCTTGTGCACGATGTTTTTCCAAATCCTCTTCAGTACGATAAAACTCGCGACGAACTCCAGACGTGTGATGCCCAATAAGAACCGTTTTCGCACAAACAACCATTGGTTTTCTTTGTTCACGAACGAATTCTATAGCTTCTTGCATTCCTAAAAAGGATTCTACGAAATCGGTTCCGTCCAATCGCATGCGATTCATGCCGATAAAACCTTCCACAAATTCGTAGGCATCGGCGGTTCGCGCTTCTTCTTTGGTTACGGAAATTCCCCAACCGTTATCTTGAACTAAAAATAAAACCGGTAATTGATGCAAAGCAGCAAATTGAAAAGCCTCACTCACTTCGCCTTCCGTCACCGAATTATCACCTAAACTACATACTGCAATGGGTTTTCCATCAAATTGACGAAGGTTAAAATCTTCAATATAGCGGATTGCTTGTGCAATTCCCGTTGTTGGAATCGTTTGCATTCCTGTTGCGGCACTTTGGTGAATCATATTCGGTTTGTCGTCTCCCAAATACGATGGATGCGAATAATACGAACGTCCAGCCGAAAAAGGATCATCGGCCTTCGCTAATAATTGAAGCATCAGTTCGTACGGCTCAAAACCGATTCCTAAAAGTAAACTTTCGTCCCGATAATAGGGCGAAACCCAATCTTCCGTCGTTAGCTGAAATGCCGTTGCAAGCTGAATGGCTTCGTGTCCACGTGACGTACTATGTACATAAGGGCATTGTTTACGGTTGTTTTCGTAGGTGTCGGCCATCGCTTTGGCTTCCATCATCAAACGAAATGCTTTAAGCAGAATATCTTTAGAAATCTTGTTTTTAATCTGAGCTTTCATACTTCTCAAAGATAAACTTTTTCATTGATTTGTTCAATTCGATAAAAAATGACCTTTGTTTCGTTGAATCTGCCTAGTGAAAAAGGAAATTTTTAAGGTTTTGTATGAACTTTAATTATGATTTTTTTGATGTTGAATTTGGTTGGTTTTGCTGAATTTATTTGAGTTGTGATTGATAAATTGGATGGTAAAAATAGTTATCAACAATTTGCCCTATTTTTTGGCTTATTTAAAAAAGGTAAACGATCTAAACCCTTTGTTGTATTATGTTTAACGGTGTTTTTGATTGGTTTTTGATGGAGTAGATGTACTGAATTAATCCCTCGCTGTCAACTTTTATTTCCAGAAAAATTGTGATATTTTTACAAAAAATAATGTCGATGTATTTAGTTTTTGATACCGAAACTACGGGATTACCGAAAAATTATAACGCTCCTCTTTCCGATTCGGATAACTGGCCAAGAATGGTTCAGTTGGCGTGGCAGATTCATGATGAGAACGGAAATTTAGTAGAAAATCAAGACTTTATTATCAAGCCCGAAGGTTACGATATTCCCTTTAATGTTGCCCGAATTCACGGGATTACAACTAAAATTGCCGAAGAGCAAGGACAGGATTTAACGGAAGTTTTAAAACTCTTCCAAGAAGCGGTGGCAAAATGCCGTTTTGGTGTAGGACAAAATATTGAATTCGACTACAATATTATCGGTGCCGAAAACCACAGGAAAGAAGTAGAAAGTACGTTGCAAGAGCTTCCAAAGGTAGATACCATGCACTTAGGAACAGCGTATACCGCAATTCCGCAAGGGAATTCAGGAAGGTTTAAGTCGCCTAAATTAGGTGAGATTTATAAAAAGCTCTACGGAACCGAGTTTGCGGAAGCACACAATGCTGCGGCCGACGTAAATGCAACGGCGCAAGTTTTCTTTGAAATGGTGCGTATTGGTGTTATCAATGCGTCCGATATTGGTGTTGAGCCCGAAGTTGTTCAGAATTTTAGAAAAGTTCAGCAAGAGCCGATTCAGCCTTTTGGGATTGTCATTCGAACGCAGGTTGCCAATTTCAACAAAAAGAAAAATGTTGATTTTGGAAACGCCGATGACATTGAGTTGGGCGCTTATTTCAACTTTCATAATCACACGATTTATTCGTCATTGCAAGCTTCATCGCACTTAAGTGATTTGGTGAATCAAGCGTTGGAAAATGATTTTCCAGCCGTTGGGATGGTCGATTTTGGAAACTTAATGGGTGCTTTTAAATTCATTAGTGAAGTTGAAAAAGCCAACGGAAATCTGAAAAAACAGTACGAAGAAGCCAAAGAAGCTGATCCCGACAATACCGAACTTCAACAGAAGAAATTGATGCCCGTTTTGGGTTGCGAATTTTATATTTCGGATCGCCCCGAGCAGAAGCAATTTACGAAAGATGATCCCGATCGCAGAACGCAAATGGTTCTTTTAGCGAAGAATTTTAATGGTTACAAAAACCTTGCAAAGCTTTCAAGTATGGGCTATGTGAACGGTTTTTACTTTGGCGTTCCGCGTATTTCGAAAAAGCAAATTGAAGCCTATAAAGAAGATTTAATCGCGGTTACAGGAAGTATTCATGCCGATATTCCGAATACGATTTTAGAATTTGGGGAAACCAAAGGGGAAGAACTTTTCCTTTGGTGGAAAGAGACTTTTCAAGATGATTTTTATGTTCAAATTCAGAATCATGATATTGATGAAGAGGAGTATGTTAATGGCGTTTTATTAGGTTTTGCCGACAAACATAATGTTAAGATTTTGGCACAAAACGAAACCTATTATACCAATGCAGATGGGGCAAAAACCCAGGATATTTTATTCTGTATTAAAGATGGTGAAAAGCTGTCTTCGCCCATCGGAAAGGGATTCGGAAAACGTAAAGGACTTCCTAGTCGATCTTATCATTTGAAAAATGCTGAGGAATTAAAACAGACGTTTAGAAGTTATCCCGATGCGTTTGAAGCGTATGAGGAGTTTTTCGCCAAGTTTGAATCGTATCCTTTAAAACGAGACGTTCTCTTGCCGAAATTTGATATTCCGGAAGAGTTTCTTCATGCGGAAGATGAAGTAGATGGTGGAAAACGAGGGGAGAACGCTTTCCTTCGTCATTTGACGTATGAAGGAGCCGCAAAAAGATATGAAACGATTACCGATGAAATTCGGGAACGTTTGGATTTCGAATTGGAGATTATTGCCAATACAGGCTATCCTGGTTACTTTTTGATTGTTCAGGATTTCTGTAATGAAGCCCGAAAAATGGGTGTTTGGGTTGGTCCCGGTCGTGGTTCGGCTGCGGGTTCTGCCGTGGCTTATTGTATTGGAATTACCAATGTTGACCCGATTAAATACGATCTCCTTTTTGAGCGTTTCCTAAATCCAGAAAGGGTTTCCATGCCCGATATTGATATTGACTTTGATGATGAAGGTCGGGAGCGAATTATCAAATGGGTTGTTGAAAAATACGGTAAAACCAATGTAGCGCAGATTATTACCTATTCCGTTTTGGGAGGGAAGTCGGCGATTACCGATGCCGGTCGAGTTTTAGATTTACCGATACCTGACACCAAGAATATTGCGAAATTAATTCCGCCCGCGCCGGGAATGAATATCGGAAAAGCCTTTAGCAAATACGAAAAACTTCCACCAGAAGATAAAATGTTGGTGGATGAAATGAAGGCGATTTTAAAGAATGAAAGCGATCCTCGAAATGAGGTTTTAACAGCGGCTCAAAAAATGGAAGGCTGTATCCGAAACACGGGAATTCACGCTTGTGGAGTGATTATTACGCCCGAAGATATTTCCAATTTGGTTCCGATTACCATTGCAGCGAAAGATGCGGATATTTTGGTGTCGCAATTTGATAACTCCGTTGCTGAAAGTGCTGGTTTGCTTAAAATGGACTTTTTAGGTTTGAGAACCTTGTCCATCATTAAAGATGCGATTAAACTAGTGAAAGAGCGGCATGGAATTGATATTGATCCCGATGAAATTCCGTTGACGGATGAAAAAACCTATCAATTATTCCAAGAAGGGCGCACCGTTGGGATTTTCCAATATGAAAGTCCCGGAATGCAAAAGTATATGCGTGAGCTGAAACCTACGGTTTTTGCGGATTTAATTGCCATGAATGCTTTGTACCGTCCAGGTCCAATCAAATATATCCCGAACTTTATTAATCGAAAGCACGGGATTGAAGACATTGTCTATGACTTGCCGGAATGTCAAGAATATTTGGAAGAAACCTACGGAATTACGGTGTATCAGGAGCAGGTAATGCTTTTGTCTCAGAAGTTGGCGAATTTCACCAAAGGTGAGGCCGATACCTTGAGAAAGGCGATGGGTAAAAAGCAAATTGATGTTTTGAATAAGATGTACCCAAAATTTATTGAGGGTGGAAAAAAGAATAATCTAAACGAAACCAGTTTAGAAAAAATATGGAATGACTGGAAAGCCTTTGCAGAATACGCTTTCAACAAGTCTCACTCCACATGTTATGCATATATCGCGTATCAAACGGCGTATTTAAAAGCCAATTATCCCGCTGAATATATGGCAAGTGTGATGACCCACAACTTGAACAATACCAAGCAAATTACTTTATTCATGGAGGATTGCAAAAATATGGGTGTGGATGTTTTGGGACCTGATGTCAATGAAAGTCAGTATGAGTTTTCCGTTAACGAAAAAGGTCAAGTTCGTTTTGGTTTGGGAGCTATTAAAGGTATTGGTGAAGGGCCAAGTGAGGCAATTGTAGCGACAAGTAACGAGCAACGTTTTGTTTCGGTTTTTGACTTTTTTGAGCGTTTGCCATCTGCACAAGTTAACAAAAGGGTAGTAGAAAGTTTGGTGGTTGCTGGAGCTTTTGATGAATTGGATGTCTATCACCGAGCTCAGTATTTTGATTATGATAATCAAGGAAGAACCAATGTGGAACGTCTTTTACGATACGGCCAGAGTTTCCAAGATTCGAAAAATCAAATGGATAATTCTCTTTTTGCGGATTTTGCCGATGAGGTGAAAATTGAGCAACCGAAGATTTTACCTTCTGCAGAATGGCCAAACATGCATAAACTCAACAAAGAGAAGGAGATTATTGGTTTCTATCTTTCCGCGCATCCGTTGGATGAATTTCAGTTTCAATACCAGTTCATTCAAGGGGTTTTAAGTCGAAAAGAGATTTTGGAGCAGAAGAAAGATGATGAAGAAATGATTTCTAAAACTGAGTTGATTTTAGATCAAGAACGCGAAGCCGAAGAAACAGGTGATGAAACTGATGTAGTGGATTTGGAAGTGACCGAAGATGGTGAAGTCGTGATGGAAGAGGAAGTGAAAAATGTTGAAGCGAAAGGCCATTTTAAATTTTTGAACCTAGATGAAATCGATGCGTATCGTGATCAGAATTTCGGAAGCGAACAAACGCGAATGTTTGAAGAAGGGAAGGGCAGTAAGCTTAGAACGGATTTCAACAATGCGATTAAAGAAAATACCGTAGCTGGTTTAGTGACGGAATTTACAGTTCGTGATGGTCGAAATAGTGGTGAAAAAATCGCTTTTCTAACGTTGGAAGATTATACGGGAAGTTACTCGTTTCGATTAGGAGACCGCGATTATATGAAGTTGAAAGATAAAATCGACATTCAACGTTTCTTAATTTTCAAAGTGAAATTTTCTGTAGCTCGAGACAACCGTGTTTTCTTGAATGTTGTGGATGTTTACGAGTTGAAAGAAGCGTTTGAGCGTTTTGCAAGCACGATGACCGTAGTGATGGATATTCGGGATATTCGTCCAGACGATATCGGATTTATTCGTTCGGTCATTCAAGATCATAGCGGTGAGCAAAAACTCCATTTCTTCTTGAAAAATGCCGAAGATAATTCGCATGTTGAATTAAATTCCATGCGAACGCAAGTGAGTATTAATGGAGAGTTAATGCATTTATTTGCTGAAAATAACAAGTATCAGATTTTCCTGAATTAATTAGGAATTAGTACATTTGAATAATAATTGAGATGGCCAATCCATCCACCAAAATTTATGACTACACAAGATAAACTAGCCAAGCTGCGCGAGGTGATGCAGCAAAATCAAGTTGATGCCTTTATTGTTTATTCCGCAGACCCGCACATGAGCGAGTATTTGCCTAAAGAATGGCAAGAACGAAAGTGGATTTCTGGTTTTACAGGTTCCGCAGGTTTTGCCGTGATTTCGAAAACGGAAGTTGGTGTTTGGACGGATGGTCGTTATTTTGTTCAAGCTGCTGCCGAGTTGAAAGATTCTTCAGTAACCTTGATGAAAGAAGGAGTTGAAGGAACTCCTGATTTTATCGATTGGATTAAATCTCAAGTTTCTAATGGTGGAAAAGTAGCTGTAAATGCGTTGGCTACGTCTAATGCAAATTGGGAAGCAGTAGAAAGTCAATTAAAAGCTTCGGGAATTACGTTGGTTGATTTGCCTTTGTTAGATCAAATTTGGACCGATCGTGCTGAACCTTCTAAAAATGAGGTTTTCGTTCATCCTTTAGAAAGAGCAGGGAAGTCGGTTACCGATAAATTAAGTGCAATTCGTGAGAAAATGGATAAAATGGGAGCAACGGCACACGTTATCTCTAGTTTGGATGATGTGGCTTGGACGCTTAATCTTCGTGGAAGCGATGTGGAAGCCAATCCGGTTTTCCTAGGGTATATTTATGTGACTTTGAATGATGCGATTCTTTTCGTTGATTTAGATAAATTGAATGAAGATGCACGCCGTCAAATGGACGCATCGCACGTGAAAATGGCTCCTTATGCTGATTTTTATGCGTTCTTGAAAGACGTGAAAAACGAAAAGGTTCTCCTTTCACCAACGACAAATCAAGCGATTTACAATACATTAGCTGCTCAAAATACGTTTGTAAAAGCGGCGGTTCCTGGAAATCTAATGAAAGCTCAGAAAAACGAAGCTGAATTAGAAGGATTCAGAACCGTGATGGAGCGTGATGGCGTTGGAATGGTGAAATTTCTCTATTGGTTGACTCATAACGTGGGTAAAGAACCGATGACCGAATATTCAATCGGTCAGAAATTGAAAGGTTTCCGTGCCGAGTTGGATAATTTTGTAGGCGAAAGTTTCGGAAACATTGTAGGTTACGAAGGAAATGCGGCGTTGCCACACTATTCAGCAAAAGCTGAAGGAAGTTCGGATGTAACCAATAAAGGAGTTCTTTTGGTGGATTCTGGAGGTCAATATTTAGAAGGAACTACGGATATCACAAGAACTTTGGCTGTTGGTGAAGTTTCGGATGAGTTTATTCATAATTCGACTCGTGTTTTACAAGGGATGATTCGTCTTTCGATGGTGAAATTTGCTAAAGGAACGCGTGGAAATCAATTGGATGCGATTGCTCGTTTACCGTTGTGGATGGAAGGAAAAGACTACAATCACGGAACGGGACATGGGGTAGGAAGTTTCATGAATGTGCATGAAGGTCCACAAAGTTTCAGAAAAGATTTGAATCCTACAGAATTGCTTCCAGGAATGGTTTTATCCAATGAACCAGGTTTGTATATCGAAGGAAATTACGGAATTCGACACGAGAATTTAATGGCAGTAAAAGTTGCTGAAACCAATGATTTTGGAACATTCTATGATTTTGAAACGTTGACGTTCTGTCCGTTCTTTAAAAATACCATCAAGAAAGAATTGCTTTCGCAAGACGAAATCGATTGGTTAAATTCGTATCATAAACAATGTGAAGAGAAAATCGGAAAACATCTTGAAGGCGATGTGAAAGCATGGTTCTTAGACCTTGTTTCACCACTTTAGTAGAAAATAAATACCATAAACGTTGCTAGGATTTCAATCTTAGCAACGTTTTTTTTGTGACGAATTCAAAATTAGTTCAAATTTGTATCTTTAGTAAAATGCAATTATGGACGAAGCGATACGATCTTTAGTTTGGGATTGGGAAGACCTTATTAAGGTTGTTTTTTCCCTATTAGCCGGTTTTGTTTTGGGTATGGAACGCGAGTGGAAAGATAAATCGGCTGGTTTTAAGACGATTTCCATCATCTGCTTGGGAAGTACATTGTTTACCGTTTTATCGTACAAAATGGGTTTAGCAACCAATTCAGATGCTACTCGAATTGCGTCGTATGTGGTTTCGGGAATTGGTTTTTTAGGCGCTGGCGTTATTTTTAAAGAAGGGAACAACGTTAATGGCTTAACCACGGCAAGCATTATTTGGATTTCTGCAGCTATCGGAATGTCCATTGGTTTTGGACAGTATTTTACGGCAGCAATATTTCTATTGGCTTGTTTTGGAATTATCGTTTCGGGTTCCCTTTTCAATCGATATGTCGCTCGGAATGTTGCGAAAACACTTGAAATTCACATTCAATCCCAGAATATAGCTTTAAAGAAAGAGATTATTAAAGATCTAAAACAGATTTGCAAGACGGTAAAAATGAAGCAATCGCAATTTCAAGATGCAAGTTTGACGCTTTCCTTCGATATTGTGATTCATAAAAGTAGTTTGGATGAATTGGATTACTATCTGACGCATCAGCCGCATGTTGATGCATTTTCGTATTGATTTATTAGATGCTAGAATTAAGATTAAAAGCTTTTATATTCTTTTATTTAACTTTTGTCTTCATACAAAAATTACAAAAATCAAGACTTATTCTTCATATTACCTTTAACTTTTGCCTTGATGCAAAAGTTACAAAAGATCAAGACTTGGACTTTGAAGCTAAAATTTACAAGAATTTTCTAAAACTTCTAAACTCACGCCAGCTCCTTTCCCCAGGCTTGCTCAAACAGTAGAATTTTTTTGACGAAAATTCCAAGAAACTTTTAAACGCTTCAAACTCCTAGGTCGATTCTGAGAACCATTTTGATGTTTTAAATTCTCGATTGTCATTTCGAATGGAGCGAAGTGTAATGAGAAATCTCTTTTTTGTTTCATGTTTAGGTTACGATCGTCACTTCGAGTGCGGCGGGGAGCCGTGTATCGAGAAGTTTTTTTCAATGTGTTCTCGATACGATTTTTTCAAAATCTACTCGAACTGACGAAGGTGATTCCGTAAATCTAGTAGGTTTTAAAATGTCTAGGTCGCTATTTTGAAACCACTACTATTCTATTAATAATTAAGAAAATCTGCAGACTTTAAGGTTTTGAAAGTTGAGATTCAATGAAGTCAAAAGCTACATCTTTCCCAGCAAGAATATCTGAATCGGTATAGTGAATTTTCTTATCGATATGAACACCTACTTTTTGAGTTTGCCTTCCATTGGGATAAAAGATTCCATTTCCTGTGAATTCTAAAGTGTAGCCGCCTGGTAATTTCATTTTTTTGATATCCCCATCTGCTCCAGCCGTTTGTTCACCGATCGTGATTGCTTGAGGAAAAGTATGTTGAAGATTCATTGTGTTCCATTCACTAGCACTTAAGGTTTCTTGATTAACGATGATGAAAACTTTTCCTGTATAGGGTTTCGTATTCATTCGTTCCACTTCTGGGAAATAGGTTATGGAATCGGATACATATTTAAAAGTCCCAATTGAATTTAGGTTTTGCTGATAATATTTTCCAAAATAGTTTTCTTTAGGTGAGAAATACGAATAGATGTAATGGTAAACAAATCCGCCCCAATCAGGATAGCCGCGCATATCAAAAACCAAAGCTTTTTTAGAAGCGGCAGTATCTAAAATTTGCTTCATCTTCTTATCAATTTCATGATCGTCCACTTCTTCTATCATTCCAAAAGTTTGATCGATACGGAAATACGCAATTTCAGAATTCTTCAATTGATGATTGTGCTTTGCTTGAATTTTCGATTTTAGGTAGGTGGAAACTGCTTCTAAATGAGATTTTTCTTTTGGATTCAGCATTTCAACACTAGTTGTGAAAACGTTTTGGGTGTTTTTATTTTGAACTTTTAGTGTTTTCGTTTGCAAGTCGTCACTCCATATCAAATTCGTTTGATAATCAGACAAACGGTGACGCAAGCCTTCGCTATTTGAAGTCGACAGAAGATTTGACTTCTCAGAAAGAATGTGAGGAATTGTTTTTCCATTAATACTGTAAATTCGATCCCCGATGTTGAGGTTTGCATTCTGAAAACGAGCTGGATCAACAATTTTCGTTATCAACATATAATCGTCGACAATTTGATAATCAAATGGAGCAAAATAACGCGTATGAAAGATATCGGCTTTGTATTTTAATTGATTGTAGAAACGAAAAGCATGCGTGTCCTCCAATAAGGAAACGGTTTTTGCTAAAATTTCTTCAAAATCTTTTTTAGAATTCGCGGTAATGCTTTGGTGTAGATAGTTTTCAAATTTTGTTTCAGCATCTTTAGCCATCAGATATTGATGCGGATACAGATAGTCGATTACACCCCATATTTTTGCCATGGTCAGCAAACGAAGTTCAAGACTCAAGTTTTTCTGATCTGCAATGGGATATTCTTTTTCATTGGGTAAATCTGGTGTAAAGCCGTCTTGCGGAACGTAGTGATGTGGCGACTTTGTCCACCTATTCGTGAAAATGTTTTCCAGACGTTTTTTATTTTCTTTAGATAGTGTTTTCGATTTTAGAAACCAAGTAAAGTTTTGATTTTTAGTGAGAATATCTTTGGAAGTTTCAGGTTTTGAGTCCAATGTTTTTGAGCTGGATAATTCCTCTGTTAGATTTGAAACGACCCTATTGAAATCGTCATTATCTTTTGGAATATGAGCAAAAAAAAGAGAATCGGCATCTTTCTTTCCACTCGCCAAATCGGGATGGTAGTATTTTATGAAATTCCAGACTTTGACATAGTTGAACAGCTCTTTCTGAGCGGAAAGATTAAGTGAAACAAGAAATGTTAGTAGGATTGTAAAACGAGACATGAATGGCTTTTTGGATAAAAATAGGGAAAATAGTTTGTTTTCTTTTTATTAAGGTCATTTCGAGTGAGGTTGAACAACTTGCTATTAAGAAGTTTTTTTGTTCCTTTTTTTTGTCCTTTTACCTTGATGCAAAAGGACCAAAAGATCAAGACTTGGATTTTGAAGCTAAAGTTTATTGAAATTTTCTAAAATTTCTAAAACTCACGCCGACTCCTTTCCCAAGTCTTGTTCAAACAGTAGAATTTTTTTGACGAAAATTCCAAGAAACTTTTAAACGCTTCAAACTCCTAAGTCGATTCTGAGAATCTTTTTGATGTTTTAAATTCTCGATTGTCATTTCGAATGGAGCGAAGTGTAATGAGAAAACCTAACGTAGTGGTTCGACGAAGTCAATCTTTTTTTTTGTTTCATGTTTAGGCCACGATCGTTACTTCGAGTGCGGCGAAGAGCCGTGTATCGAGAAGTTTTTTATTCCATTTTCTTCTTTTAACTTTTGTCTTGATACAAAAGTTACAAAAGATCAAGACTTGGATCTTTTTGCTAAAAAAGTTTTTATTACACTAAAAGATTTAAAACTCGCATGGTTACTCGAACTGGATTCTTTTATTGATTTTTAGCCATGCTCAAACACTAAATCTTTTTTCCATTCCATAAATACTTTTTATTAACGCAAAAATCTCCTAAGTCAATTTTTTAAGTTCTCGATTGTCATTTCGAATGGAGCGTAGTGCAATGAGAAATCTCTTTTTTGTTTCATGTTTAATTAACGATCGTCACTTCGAGTGTTGCGAAGAGCCGTGTATTGAGAAGGTTTTTCCACTGTGTTCTCGATACGATTTTTTCAAAATCTACTCGAACTGACGGTGGTTTTAAAATTGGGAATGCTTTGAAAATAGGCATGATTGATTTTGGCTTACCTATTTTTATTATTGAACCATCGAAACTTGTTCCTTGTTTTGTAGCGGCATCCTTTTTTTGTTTCGGTGAGGAGTGGAAAAATGATACATCTGAAAGCCGTTCTCGACTCCTAAAAACTTGTGTAAAAAAGGCGTAAATTTGTAGCATGAATCAGGATACTATCTGTGCATTGGCAACAGCTAACGGTGTTGGTGCGATTGGAATTATTAGAGTTTCGGGCGAAAAATCTTTTGAGATTGTGAACAACGTTTTTGAAGGGAAAAATCTTGAGAAAGCAAAATCGCATACAGTGCATTATGGGTTTATTATAGATGGGAAGAAGCGAGATGTGAGACATGAGATTGAGAGAAAAGAGGAAAGAGAAAAGACAAGAGACGAAGGCGCCAACAACATAGAAGTGATTGATGAGGTGATGGTTTCGGTGTTTCATGCGCCGAAAACTTTTACGACGGAAAATTCTGTAGAAATTTCGTTTCATGGTTCGCCGCATATTGGCGCTAAGATTCTTGAAGTTTTGATTAAAAATGGAGCTCGAATGGCAAAAGCTGGTGAGTTTACAATGCGCGCCTTTATGAACGGTCGTATTGATCTTTCGCAAGCCGAATCTATTGCTGACCTGATTGCTGCAGAGAATGAAGCTTCCCGAAAAGTAGCTTTGAACCAGTTGAAAGGTGGTATTTCGCAAGAGATTTCGGTATTAAGAGGTGATTTGTTGAATTTTACTTCACTTATTGAATTGGAATTGGATTTTGCTGAGGAAGATGTGGAATTCGCTGATAGAACGGCTTTAGTAGCCTTGATTAAGCGAATACAAGCTAAATTGAAATCATTAATCGACAGTTTTCAATACGGAAATGCCATTAAGAACGGTACTGCTGTGGCGATTATTGGGAAACCCAACGCCGGGAAATCGACTTTACTGAATACCTTACTGAAGGAAGAGCGCGCGATTGTGAGCAATATTGCAGGAACGACGCGTGATACCATTGAGGAGATTTTGCATATTAAAGGCCATGCCTTCCGATTGATAGACACAGCAGGACTGCGCGATACCGAAGATGAAATTGAAGCGATCGGTGTACAGAAAGCCCGTGAAAAGGTTGGTCAGGCTGAGATTTTGGTGTATTTAGCAGCTGCAAATTCTGGAGATTTTACAGAAGATATTCGCATGATTCAATCTTTGGTGCGTGAGGACTTGGAAGTGATTATCTGCTTAACAAAGATTGATGAGGTTGTTCCAACTGCTTTTGATATGATTGAAAATCAGTTCCGTGATGCTTTGGATACGCCATTTGATTTTATTAAGATTTCGGCTATAGAGAATCGTAATATTCAGGAATTAAAGAATGAATTGTCATCCTACGTTGAAAACTTAAAAGCTCAAGAAGGTGGCGTGGTGATTACCAATCAAAGGCATTATGGAGCTTTGCAAAAATCCTTGTATTCGGTAACACAAGTTGAAGAGGCTGTTTCGCACAACATAACTACCGAACTCTTGGCGTACGAATTGCGTAACGCTTTGGAACATCTTGGTGAGATATCTGGTGAGTTCACTAACGACGAGGTTTTGGGGAATATCTTCTCGAAATTTTGTATCGGAAAATAAATTTATTTTCCTTTAGTTTCTTTTGTGTTCTTTTGTTTGATTTTCAATTATTTACGTTAATTTTATTTTCGTTTATTATTCTTTATTTGTAGTTTTGTTACCAATTATGTACTACTTCAATTTCCAAATTGATACAAAGTGGTACAAAAAAGTACAAAATGTAAAATATGAAGATTTCCATTAATCAAAGAAAACTTAAAGATGGTAAGATTAGTCTCTCTATTGAATATTATCGTGGATCTGAAACAAGTCCTGAAGGAAAAAGAAGACATCTACGTAATTTTGAAAAGTTAGACACTTATTTATTTCCTGAACCTAAAACTCCGAGCGAGAAGAAACATAATAAAGAAGGTTTAGCTTTCGCAGAAAATGTTTTAGCAATTCGAAAAGCAGAGTACGTTCAAGGAAAATATGATATTAAGAATACCTCAAAGTCTAAGCGTACATTTCTTGCTTTTTTTGAAGAACTAACCGAAGAAAAGCAAAAACAAGATTCTTCCACTAATTATGGTAACTGGTTCTCAACTTTACAGCACCTGAAAAGAATTCTCTCTAAGAATCTAACTTTTGATGATATTGATGAAAACCTTATCAAGAAAGTTCGTACTTATTTTGAGAATGATGCTTTGACTAAGAGTAATTTACCACTCTCTCAAAATTCTAAATACTCCTACTTCAATAAATTTAAAGCCTCGCTTCGAAGAGCTTTTGATGAAGGTTATACATCAATTAATTTTGCCACAAAAACCAAATCTTTTGACCAAGCTGAAAGCCAGAGAGAATATCTGACATTTAATGAAGTCCAGGCATTAGCAAAAACAGAATGCAAATATGATGTACTGAAAAGAGCCTTTATTTTTTCATGTTTGTCTGGTTTAAGATGGAGTGATATAAATACTTTAGTATGGTCAGAAGTACGCGATGAAGGTGATTTTACTAAAATTAACTTTAGACAAGTAAAAACAGATGGTGTAGAGTACTTATATATTTCTAGACAGGCTCGAGATCTTCTTGGTGAACGTGAAGATCCACAAGATCGAGTTTTTAAAGGTTTAAAGTATGGGATGACTTACAATACAGAAATTATTCGTTGGTGCAATCGAGCTGGAGTGCCCAAGCATATTACTTTTCATTCAGCACGTCATACTAATGCGGTACTTTTACTTGAAAATGGAGTTGACATTTACACGCTTTCAAAAAGATTAGGACATCGTGAAGTCAGAACTACTGAAATTTATGCAAAAATTATTGATAGTAAAATGAAAGAAGCTGCTGAGTTAATACCAACATTAAATATTAACCTTTAAAAAAAATATTATGGAAAAAACACTAATTTATTTTATTCTAATTTCTTCATTGATTTTGCCGGTAACTCAAGTTTTATATTCAATGTACTATTTTAAGAGATTTGCTATTGAATATTTAGATTATAAACCAATATCATGGAATCCAAAGTATGATCGAAGTGCTATGGCTTTTTCTTTAGTTTTTGGCATTATGTCAGTTTTCTTAGCAAAGGAAATTTGGCAAGGAAAAACTGATAGTTCATGGTTGTTAACAATCGCCTACTTGTTATTAATTGGAATGTTTTCTTTTTTTTACAATTTTCTTTATTAGAATGACAGAAAAAGAAAAAGGATTGTCTCTGGAAAAAGTAAACAAAAGCATTAATTCATCTAAAGATGTAAATGTTAATTCAATTGAGAAAGAGGGTATCAAGCAATCCTTTCTTATAATTATGATTAGTGGATTTAAACGTTTTGATTTTTTAGATGATGATTTTAATCTCGATGAATTTGAGAATAATCCTCCTAGGTTGAAAATAACTAATGCTGATTTTTACTTATTGCATAAAATTTATTGCGAAAAATTTAAAAGTAAAATAACACTCAAAGATTTCTGTGGTCATTTTAGAAATAAAAATTGAGATTTTTTTAACTATAATTCAGTTAGAAAGGATGGTAGAAAAAATCCAAATCCGCCTAATAAAAAACTGTTGAATGATTTTTTTGCCGAAATATGATTTTAGTAACATTCTCAAAAAAATAAGGTAACAACGTCAGTGTTGTTACCTTTTTTATTTTTTTCTTGATTTTACTTTGCTTAAGAATTAAAAACAAAACAAAATAAGTCAAAGCAATGGAAAATGAAATTATTCTACACAAACTAAATCGAATTGAGAAACACATTTTCGGTTTGAAATCAATTCTGAACGTTGAAGAACTAGCAGATTACACAGGATTTAAAAAATCTTATATCTATAAGCTTGTACATGAAAATTTGATCCCCTTTAGTAAGCCTAATGGAAAAGTACTATTTTTTGAAAGAAAAAAAATAGATGAATGGTTGCTTCAAAATCCACAAAAATCACAGAATGAAGTAGCTAATGAAGCATTGGAATTTTCCCTCAGTAAAAAATAGGTAAATATGAATTCTGAGCGAACATTTGTAGCAAAGCGTAAATTAAAAGTCTTGGTATCAAGAGATTTTAGAGATATTCTTATTTCGCAGGAAACGTCAATTATAGAGCAACGTATTATTACCGTTATACTTACAGCTGTCAAAGATGATCAATCGAAATTCATACCGAAAAAAAATCCGTTCGAAAGTTTGGCTGAGAAACAATTATCATTTGATGATTATTTTCAAGGATGGGCACATCAGGGTTATGTTGAATTTAGTGTGTCAATGGATCAACTAAATAAAAACCGGACAATGAAAAATTCGAGTATTCAAGCTGCCTTGATTAATATGACAAATATCAATTGGCTTAGATTAAGAGACGAATCGATAAATGGTTACAGGGCAGTTCCCTTTATACTTGATCCAAGCTGGAATAGTAAAAATATTTTTTTTAAAATGGATAAGGCTGTTCTGGGGAGTTTGCTCAATATGGACCCATATTATACCTTAAAAAAAGAATTAGCATTTGAGGTTTCTTCTGCAAACACTATTCGATGTACGTCTTCAAAAGAAAGTGTACCAAGTTTAGTGGAGTGTTTTGGTTTTTCAAATATAGTCGGAAAAAACAATATTTAGTTTAATTTGAGGAGAAAACTGATTTGTTTTGCTCGTAATATTGTTTCCTTCTTTTAATGGTTTCTTGTTTAATTTGTTGTCTTATTTTTAAAATTTCGTCTGTTCTTCCGTAATAAACGTCAGCTGGAGTAAGGTTTTGTAATGATTCATGATATCGTTCGTTGTTGTAGCGATTTACAAACTCTTCTAAAGCTTTTATCAGTTCTTCAGGGCTGTAGTAATGATGCAGTTTTACCACATTTTTCATGGTTCTGTGATATCGTTCAATTTTTCCTTGAGTTTGTGGATGAGCAGGACGACCATGAATTT
>JAFAFC010000012.1 GCA_023423715.1 Bacteroidota bacterium | reverse complement strand
TGTTTTAAAAACTGTTATAAATGATCAAAAATTCATACATGACACTTTAAAAATAAGCATAACTAAAAATGGAGTTTTACGTTATTATAAAAGTCAGCATGATTATACAAACTAATACGTAAAACTAATGAGCAAAACGTTATGAACATCCCTTATCTATTAATACTAATTCGTTTTCTATTTGCACCAATCATACTTGCTTTGGCTTACTACGTTGGTAATGAAGGAAGAGTTGCGATTCTTGTACTACTATTTTTTGGCTTACTAACGGACATTTTTGATGGCATAATTGCTAGAAAAATGGGAATTTCATCAACCAAGCTAAGAAGGCTGGATAGTCAAGTTGATTTGGTATTTTGGACTTCTATTGGGATAAGTTGTTACATTCTTAATCCTGAAATCATCAAGACTAATAAAGTGGAAATTATCCTTGTATTTGCAATGGAAGCTCTATGCTATCTTACTAGTTTTATTAGGTTCGGAAAAGAAACATGTACACACGCTTTTTTATCAAAACTCTGGGGCTTACTATTGTTTTCTACATTTGTTTCAATCATTGGTTTTAGCTACGGCGGTTGGCTACTCAAATTAACAATAATTTGGGGCATCATCTCGCAACTTGATGTTATCTTAATCATTCTTATTTTACCAAAATGGCAAAATGATATCCCAAGCAGCTATCATTCGTATTTAATTAGAAAAGGTATTCCCTTCAAAAAAAGCAAGCTCTTAAACGATTAATTAATAGCTTTTGTTTATTTTTAAATAAATTTTGCAAAAGATGAAACCACTATTTGTTTTAACTATTACGTTCACACTTTCGCTGGTTTTTACAAAAATCACAACATCACATTTTGATTTTCCATTCGCAGGACGATTAGCCCTGTCAATCATGCTGGTCTTTACTTCGATTGGACATTTTAAATTTACCGATGGAATGATGAAAATGCTCCCCGAATTCATGCCAGCAAAGAAAATGATCGTTTATCTTACAGGTTTTCTCGAAATTGTTGCAGCAGTCGGTATTTTTATTCCTTCTTTAAGATATGCAACTGGAATTCTTTTGATACTATTTTTCGTTCTAATTCTACCTTCCAACATATACGCCGCAAAAAGAAAATTAAATTACGAAACGGGAGAATATAACGGGAAAGGAATTTCTTATTTATGGTTTAGAATTCCGTTTCAAATATTATTGATATTTTGGACGTATTGCTTTGTTGTGAAGCTGTAGAAAATATAGCAATTTTAAATTTCGGAATATATTATTTGATTTTAATACGAAAATAATGAAAGATTAAATTCCTATTAATTAATTTATTAACTTAGAATATCATTCGCCAATACAGTAACCGTTAAATTTTGCATGATGAAAACCAACTTTCGATTTATTCAATTATTAGTACTTTTTCTAGGCGTACTAAGCTGTACTTCACAAACGAAAAAGCCAAACAAAGACACTTCTGGCATCTATGTATTCGAAAAAAAAGATACCATTCGAAACACGTATATCATGCTCTATAATGAAAGCAATACGATGAAGGGACATTTCTTTGGTAGTGAAAAAATTGCAAACGGGGATATTTTGTTTTTTCAAAATGAAATGCAAAATTTAAAACTAAATAATACCCCCCTCAAAACCAAACGGCCAAAATAAAAAAGGGTTAAAAATGCCCGAAACAACGATAAACAAAAGGTTTGAAGCAAAAACGGCCTAAAACGTACACAAGAAACAAAATGTCATTAAATACCATTTAAATACTATTTCATTAGATATTAATTACTATACAAAAGCCCCATTAGGGGCTTTATTTGTTTGTAATGGTAAATATATACCGGACACCGATAAATACAGGGAAAACGAGCCTATAAAACAACATCCTCAGCAATACCAATACCGTTGGTAGATACATAAGCCCAAACGCTTATATTTTTGTTAAAAAAACACTTGGAGATACCTTTGCAGTTACCTTTGGGGTTACCCTAAACGGAATAAAAAAGAACGTTTTTAGGGGTGATTAATATTAAAAAACCATACAAAATGAAGCTTTTAATACGTTTTTAACCCCCATTTTGCACTTATAAAACAAAGAAAACCGCCTATTTATGGTAGTTTACAGAGAATAAGCTAAATATGGAGTGGAGAAAATAATGTCTACAAGAGAAAACTACCTTTTTTTATCAGTCAATTTTGCAGAATCTTCAGCAACTCGTTGGACATAAGATTCAGACTGTCTCTTTTTTAATTCCTCAATTTCTTTTTTAAGATTATGAATTTCAATTTCTTGATACTCTACAAGTCTTTTTTGTGTATCGTATAAGAATTGCTTAAGTTTTTTACTAGAGTCATCGGGCGCAAGTTCTCCGTAAGAAGTGTAAAGCCATTTCTCACTTATATCAAAATGTTTAATGATTTTGTCTAATACTTTTTCTGGAACTGGGATATTACCAGAAACATAATCTGATATATTTTCATCATCCACCAAATCTCCGAGTTCTTGCATTGTAATATTGAAGTGTTTGCACACTTCATAAATTCGTAATCCAACTCTCAACAAAGCATTTTCATCAAATTGTTCGCTAACGTGTCTTTTTTTTACATTGGGTGAAATCCAATTTACATTTTCCAAAGCCGGATTATCACTTCTTACTTTGCAACCTTTTCCTAATATAAGCCAATCTGGATTTGTATTAGGAAACATTGTCAAAATTTTAGCAACAACATCTGCTGAAACCTCACTAAATAATGCTGATCCACGAAAATTAGAAGAAGCAACATTTAAATTATCAAAAATATCTTTCTTTTTATCTGTCTGATTTTCAATAACTTCAATGATACGCTGCTTAATTGGTGCTAAAATTTTATCATTTTTGTTTGTCATTGTCAAAATTTTGTCTTTATATTTGTCTTAATCAAAATACAAACAGAGCAATGCACAAACCTACAAAAAAAAGAATCAATTATAATACGGTTATCCTTAACACTCTGAAAGATCGTTACGGATTCTCAATTGATTACATACGTAAATCACTACGTGGAGACCGTGTTGGAGAAATGCCAGACACTTTAAAAAAAGAATACAAAGCAATGGAAAATGCTTCTAAAGCAGCCATTGTTGAACAAACTTCCAAATTCAATATATAAAATATGAAAAAACTATTCTACACCAAAAAATTGACTTTCCATAATCTACACAATGGAGAGATCACCAAGAAGCTCCATGTTGAATTTTTAGGATTCGCTTTCAGAATTCCTTACAAAAGGATCACTCCTCCAAAAGATGAACAAGCTGAGTATTTAGAGATTATTTAAAACCTACCACTATGAAAGTAATTATTATTGAACCCAATAGAACAAATTCCGCAAAAGCATGTCCAGAAGAAATGCTTTATCAAAAATTAATCAAACTCGGAGTAGATGTTGTTACTATTCCTGAAAATGATACTGAAAATAAGGTTGAATCCCTTTTTGAAAAGCTAAATTATGGATCAAAGCCTTTAATAGATCAACCTTTAACACCACGTCCTCAAGGTTTTTCACACCAAGAGAAAAGTAAAGGGTTAGCGAAACTTCTTCTTCAACACACCACTCCGCTTGATGGACTGGTTCAGAATTTATCAAAG
This sequence comes from Bacteroidota bacterium, assembly GCA_023423715.1. Lineage (GTDB taxonomy): Bacteria > Bacteroidota > Bacteroidia > Flavobacteriales > Weeksellaceae > JAFAFC01. The sequence continues at coordinate 80,048 of JAFAFC010000012.1, read as the reverse complement.
AGGGAAAAAGGTTTCCACCGTCAACGCAAAATCGGTCAAGTATCACTTGAAGAGTGTCTTTTATATCAGACATCCACTCTTCTATGGCTGCTCTCTGAGCATGTAATTCCACATTTGGAGAAGTAATACGAGTATAAAAGTCAATTCCTAAACTCATAACTATATTTTTTGGTTAGCACTGTAAATATAGTGAATTTGCCTAACGGCTAACCACTCCGTTAGGTTTCCCGCCACGGCTTAGCGTGGTTTCGACACCACGGCGGGAACAATTATTAAAATTATGTATCAGTTTTACGAAAATACTTTAACGATTCCGGGACGTGCTTTGTACGAGGATTTGGGCGTTATGTCTGAATCCAACTATAAAAAGCAGTGCAGCCTTGGTAAGTTAAACAAAGTAAGAACTGCAAGAGGTTTGGATAACATCGCTCTTGTGGAATTTGATACACTACCAGAACGATTCAAAATTGAGGTAGTACGAAAATTAGGTTTTCCACCGAAAAAGGAAGCTCAACATCAAATATTAAAATACTACAAAGACGATTTCGAAGCGATGGACTTCTTTGCTAATTTCCTATTGGCAGACTATCGCACATTGTCTGATGAAAAGCAAGACGAGTACGTGAAAAACGCTCAGATGCTTTGGGCTATGAATACCTACATCAAGGAGCGCAAGTCATTCAGAAAAGCGAGAGGCGGCAATAACAACCTTACTCAGATTTGGATTGACACAACAGCAGCTGTTGTAGAAGTACAGGAACGAGTTGGACATACATTGCCAAAATCCGAACGCAGACTTCGTGAAAAATTAAAAACCTTTTTGGAGGATGGGTACTCTTCTTTAGTTTCTGAAAAGTTCGGCAATCAAAATACCGTTAAGGTAAAAGAAAGCCAACAGGAAGCTTTATTGAGAAACCTTTTCCGTAGATATCAAAATTTTGATAATGAAGCAGTCGCTAGAGATTACAACCTCATGGCTTCGGCTATCGGTTGGGAACCCATCACAGGATCAACCGCTGCAAACTATCGTAAAAAGTTTGGACTTTCTGTGCATTCTTTTGCGAATGGTTCTAAGAAATTTGAAAACCTATACCAAATGCAGGTTACTAGAAAGAAACCAGAATTCGCCCTTGCGTATTGGACGCTTGATGGTTGGAATGCTGAATTATTGTACCAAAAATTTGACGACGGCAAAACTACGTACCACAACAGACTTACGATAGTTGTTGTATTAGATGCTTCCTGCAACTACCCTGTTGGCTATGCCATAGGAGAAAGAGAAAACACCGCTTTAATTAAAGCAGCTCTTCGTGATGCCGTAAATCACACTGAAAAATTATTTGGCTACAAGCATAAAGCGTATCAAGTTCAAGCGGATAACTATGCAGCGAAAACAATGGCACCTATTTACAGAGGTGTTGCTAAAAAATATCAACCTACGAAGGTTGGAAATGCAAAGGCTAAAATCATTGAGCCGTGGTTCAATTGGTTTAATGATACCTATTGCCGACGTGAGCCGAATTGGAGTGGTCATGGTGTGAAATCTAAAAACCAACCCAATCCAGACTATTTGCAAAAGAACCGCAAGAACTTCCCAACCGAAGAGCAAGCGTATGAGCAATTGGAAAGACTTGCGGAAGCAGCTCGAGCGGAAGCATTGGATAAATTCCTAGAGAAATACAACCAAGCTCCGGACGATCTAAAAGAACCGCTTTCGGATTTGGATTTCTACAAGTTCTTAGGCGTGAAGAAACCCGACACTACGAAATACAAAGGTGAAGGAATGGTCTTCCAAATCGAAAAACAAAAGTATTTCTATGAAAGCTTCCAATTGGAGTTCAGAGAAAACATTCACCTCGATTGGCAAATCTTCTTTGATCCTCAGAACATGGATAAGGTTTTAGCATACAACGAAGACAGACAGCTCAACTTCACATTGGAAGAAAAATACATTCAACCAATGGATTTATACAGCCAAGAGCGTGAAGACCAAGAGCAGCTGAACCGTGGCCGAACCTTCAACCGCTTTATGCAGAATTACATCATGGAAGCAGCCGAAGCCGATTATGAAGAAATGGACTCTTTGCTTTCTGATAAAAAGATTGAGAATGAAACTTTAGAAAAAATCTTGCTTACCGATAGTCTCGGACAACATAAAGACCAGAAAAGGGCAAAAATTCAGAAAACCGCCCAAAAGGTTCTTAAGAATGAAGAGAAAAAGCAAGACCAACGAGATCACAAAACGTGGTCTGACCAACAAAGGGAATTTCACCAAAAACAAGTAGATATTAATAAATTTTTTGAAAATGATTAAGGAAACAAAAGACTCAATAATTACGAAAGCGAAAGACTATATGCAACGTAATAAGATTTCGCAGAACGCTCTTGCAAAATATGCAGACATCCCAACCAATTATTTATCGGGAATGATGAGCGGAAAGGAAACCGTTGATGCAGGCGGAAAAGATGTTACAATTTCGGATAAGTATTATAAAATGCTTGCGAAAACCATTGGTTACGATTTACGCAAAAAGTATTGGAAAACTCGCCAAACGGTACAATTGGAGCAAATCCTTAGTCACATGATTGAAGGAAAAGAAAACGGCTCTATTATCACCATTATTGGCCACACAGGAAGCGGTAAGTCTCACGTATCGGATATGTTCGTGAAGTCGTATTTCAAAGATACTTTTAAAATCAAGGTTGGAAAATCCGACACGGTAAACGATGTTTTGGAGAAGCTATGCGACTCGATGAACATTACCTATGGAAAAGGAAAATCGAGCAAAATTAGAGCCATCATTACTAAGTTAATCAATGTTGATTTGGAAGGCGGCGAACCAACGCTAATTATTGATGAGTCCGAGTTTATGAATCAATCTACCATTTGCAACGTAAAGGAAGTAATTGATGAAGTAAAAACACACTGCGGTGTTATCTTTTTGGGAACGGATCAGTTTTTAGAAAATATCAAATTTTTGAAAGACCGCAATCGTGCAGGAATCCCGCAGTTTTACTCACGTATCAAATTTGGAATCCGCTACTTGACACCTGTAGATACAAGTTTTGAAGACTTTATCGCAGACATCCAAGACCCGAACCTCGTTAAGTTCCTGCAACAGAATTGCGACAACTATAGAGAGTTTCACGATATCGTAGTTCCTGCCTTAATCAAAGCCGAAAAGCTCAACGAACCATTGACAGAAAACCTAGTACGAACCATGTTAAATATGCCTAAAAGAGATAATTAATGAAAAAAGCACTGAGTAGCACGGAGATACTTGCTAAAAAGTTTGAAACCTTCGACTTCTCACCCGCTTGGAAAGATGCTTTTGATGAGCCCGAAACAAACGGAATTTGGTTGGCTTACGGTGATAGTGGAAACGGAAAGACCGCCTTTATTATGGAACTCGCAAAAGAATTAAGCCGATTTGGAGGTGTTCTCATCAATAGTTTAGAAGAAGGACTCAGAAAAACAATACAGGATGCATGGATAAGACATCGAATGAGTGAACATCGCAAAGTTCAACTCCTAAACAAAGAGCCAATGCCTATCCTCCAAGAACGCCTAAAAAAGCAAAAGAGTAAGAAGTTCATTATCATCGACAGTATACAATATACCAAAATGACGTTTCCCCAAATTTTGGATATGAAAGACCGCTTTTCAGACCGCTTGTTTGTTTTCATCTCACAAAAAGACAAAAACAAACCATCCGGGCAAACCGCTGAGAAAGTTATGTATGATGCTGATTTGAAAATTTTAATAGAAGGTTTTAGAGCCATATCAAAAGGACGATACATCGGTAAACTTGGATACTACACCATTTGGGAAGACGGAGCTAAAATGTATTGGGAAGACCAAACCAACAACGAACAAAAAACAGAACATGAATAAACACTACCTCAAACTCCTAAGACTAGATAGCATTTACCGCTTTCTAACGTGGGAAGACCGAATACGAATCCATCTGTTGATGCAGTATAAAATTAAGGCTCACACCTACTCAATTGCTAAAGGCCTAGGATTTTTGGAAAAAACAGAATGGGAAGCTCCCGAAATCCTGTACGACCAAAGCCGCCTACTATATTATGAAGATGAAAAAGGAAATATAAGAGCCGTAGAAGAGTACCCAAAACTAAACCCGACACTAACAGAACAACTTAAAAATTTTGAAATATTATGAACGAAGACATCAAACTACCCAACGAAATCACAGAAGAATACCGAGATGTATTAGCCTTCGAACCGCAAAAGACATTTTTAATGAAGTGCGTAATTAAAGGTGCAGGTTATAAACCAAAAACCCTTCATTTTCTAGTCCAAGCGGATGATTACACAACAGCAAAAGAACTAGCTAAAGATTTCACCAACAAACACACTCATAAAAAACTATCAGTATCATCTGTAATTGGAAGCGAAATCAAACATGAATATTTATTGAGAGAACCAAAAGAGAAATAATATGAGCCAAGACACCGAAGAAATGTTTCCGCCAACCGAAGCGGAACTTCAAGAAATTATCAGCAAGCTAGAAGCTGAATTGGATGCATGCCAAGACAACGATGAGCTAGACCGCCTAATCGTTGAGCTACAAAAAAAGAAAAACCAACTACACCAACTAACCGTAAAAAACGAAGCATTGTAAAATGGAAACAATAGAAATCCCAACACTAAGCCCAGAGCAAGAAGCAGCTTTAAAAGAAAAATTCGAATCAGAAGCGAAAGCCAAAAAAGATAAAGCCGTTGCAGATAAAAAACTGCTAAAGCAAATGGAAAACGAAATCGTATTAAGTCAAATAGACTTTTTCATCGATAAGCGCCAAGATATTGAAGACCGCATCATTAACCTGTTTAAAAATATAGAACCTGCCATCGAACTACGTGCAGAAGTATTTGGAAACAAAAAAAGAGAGCAAGACAGCCACACGTTTACGCTTGACGATGGTTCTGCTTCTGTAAAAACAGGATGGAACGTTCGTCCGAGCTTCAACGGAACCGAAGCCGAAGGAATTGTAAAAATCAGAGAATATATGGCTTCTCTTGCAGGTGATAGCGATAATGAAAAAACACTGATGGAAATGATTCAAATATTTCTAAAAACGGACTCTTCTGGAAACTATGATCCTAAGAAAGTTCGTGAACTAAACACCATGCGTGAACGTGCGAACTCGCCACTTTTCAATGAAGGAATGGATATCGTAAACGAAGCGATGATTGACATTAGAACTTCGAGATATGCACGAGGTTACAAAATGGTTGACTTAGGAAACGGCATCATAAAGCGTGTAAACTTCAACTTTTCAATCGACTAAGATGGAAGTTATTATCGCTTGTATCGCAGGATGCTTCATTCTAGGTATCGCACTTGGATTCTTAATTCACGAAATGGTGAATCGCTATTTATAAGCAAATTAACTTATATCTGCCCTATATAAGCAAAAAACTAAATAATTGATTGGGCATCCCTAGAGCTGATTTCAGCTATTGGTTTTTGCAGGTTCGAATCCTGTCTAGGGAACAAAATTTTTAAAACGTATTGATATGACAGAAGCACACAAAACATTAACAGAACTATTTGCAGACCGCAAAGCGCACGAAATTGCAATTGAGATTTACGGATTTACAGGTTTTCGCACAGGCTTTATTGAAGAGCTTACCGATGCCGAAGCTACCAAACTTTTAGCGATGCACCTTCCCAAGGAAAAAGACCTAGACGAAGAGTTCAACGCTTTGAAGTACGACATGATCTGCCGAGAATGGAAACATAAGATTATTGACATCGCCACATCCGAAGGAATTAAAAAAGAAGGTTGGCACGACTTTAACAATTTCATGCAGATTTCATCGGTATTTAAAAAGCATTTAAACGCTCATAATTTGGAAGAGCTAAAAGTACTTTTCAAGCAATTTAAAGCCATCCAAACCAATAACAGAAAATCAGCTAGAAAAACCATGACCAAAGCATGGGAACGCCAAGGGTATAACATTAAACATTTGAATTAATGGCTTTAAAAAAACGAAAATCAAAACTCACGGATTTATTTCCGGAACGTGAGAACCTTAGAAAGCAACCAATTAAAATTTTAAACAATAACAAATTTCAAAAAAATGAAAACAGTACAAATCGAAATCCCGAAAGGTTTTAAAGTAGAATCTTTCGATGAAGTAAACGGATTGCTAAAATTCGCACCTCTTCCAAAGGACATTAAAGAACGTGTAAAAACTTTAGATGATGCTATTTCAGCGCTTGGAGCTTCGGACAAAGATGTCGTTGATTATCGCGTTATGCAGTCACTAGGATTACAAGATCATGTTTTAGGCAATCAAGAATTAGTAATTATCACCAAAGCACTAAATGAGGGCTGGGTTCCAGATTGGGGCAATGGAGAATGGGACAAATGGTTTAACTGGTTCTATGGAGGTTCGTCCTCGTCTGGTCGGTTCTCGTTCCTCAGCTCCGATAATCTGCGCTCGACTTCGACTTGCGGCTCTCGCCTTTGCTTTAAATCTAAGGATTTAGCAGAATATGCCGCAAATCAATTCTTTGATACTTACAAAAAAACATTCACAATTTAAATTATACAACAATGGCAAACATTACAGACAAAGTAAAAACATTTGAAGACGCTTGTAGCGTTTTAGGGATCAATCCAGAAGATTTTAAAATCACATATCCCGAGAAAGTTAACCACCATGCTAAAGCACTAGCTGCACATACAAAACTAATTATTATTGCTGAAGCTTTAAATGAGGGTTGGGTTCCAGATTGGAGCAATAGAGAATGGGATAAGTGGTTTCCTTGGTTTGACTTTAATGATAGTTCGTCCTCGTCTGGTCGGTTCTCGTTCTACGACTCCGATGATCGGTACTCGTATTCGAATTGCGGCTCTCGCCTTTGCTTTAAATCAGAAGAATTGGCAGATTATGCAGGGAAGCAATTTGAAGACCTGTATCGCGAGTATTATGTGATCGATTAAAAGAAAATTGGTTGTGTAGTATTTGGGTTTAGTTCGTCCTCGTCTGGTCGGTTCTCGTTCAACAACTCCGATAATCAGAACTCGAATTCGAATTGCAGCTCTCACCTATGTAGAAAAAAATATAGTACTGCAAACCGTAGCACTCGCTAAAAAATAACAAACTTTCCAAAAGGCGTTGGTAGGATTTCCGAAAGCGACTTTTTTCAAAGCAAAGGAAATTGACATGAAAAGAAAAAGTGATTTATTTCAAAGTATTATTAGTATTGACAATCTAATGTTAGCTGATGAAAAAGCCCAAAAAGGCAAAACAAAACAATACGGTGTTGTACTTCATAATAAAAATAGAGAGACCAACATTATGAAGCTTCACACCATGTTATTAATGAAAACCTATAAAACGTCGGAATACGATATTTTTAAAGTTTACGAACCAAAGGAGCGTGAGGTTTATAGGCTCCCATTCTTTCCAGACAGAATTTGTCATCATGCAGTAATGAATGTTTTAGAACCAATTTTTGTTGCAACATTTACAGCAGATTCATATAGTTGCATCAAAGGCCGTGGAATCCACAAAGCTTCTTTTAACCTTAGAAAAGCGTTAAAAAATACTGATGAAACAACGTATTGCCTAAAATTAGATGTAAAGAAGTTCTATCCTAACATTGATCACATAGTTTTAAAAAACCTACTTCGAAAAAAGTTTAAAGACGAAAGCTTATTATGGTTGTTGGATGAGATTATTGACAGCGCTCCTGGTCTTCCAATTGGAAACTATCTATCTCAATATCTAGCGAATTTTTATCTTACCTATTTTGATCATTGGATTAAAGAGCAGCTAGGTGTAAAGTATTATTTCAGATATGCTGACGATATTGTTGTTCTGCATCATAGTAAGGCCGAATTATGGCAAATTTTCAATTCAATTCAAACCTATTTCGAAATGCATTTGAATTTACAGATCAAAGGAAATTGGCAAGTTTTTCCAGTCGAAAGTAGAGGTATTGATTTCGTAGGATATGTACACTATCACACCCATGTCAAACTAAGGAAAAGTATTAAACAGCGATTTGCACGAATGCTTAAAAGAAATCCAAAACGGGAATCTATAGCATCTTACACAGGATGGACAAAGCATTGCAACTCTAAAAACTTAATGAAAAAACTAACAGCAGATGTTCAACTTTAGCGATTTAAACATTAAACCTAAAGAAAACACATTCACCGGAAAGAAAATGGATATTGATGACATTTTAAACGAGGAAATTATTGTATCAGCTTATGATGTAAAGCCATCGAAAAAGAAAGCAGATTCCGATTATCTCACTTTACAAATTGAATTCAATAAAAACAGAAGGGTACTTTTTACAGGTTCAAAAACTTTGATAGATCAAATAACTCAAGTCCCAGACGATAAGTTTCCCTTTAAAACAAAAATCAAAAAGAACGATAAACGATTAGAATTTACTTGATATGCTTACTGATGTACAGTTCTTAAAGTTGATGAAAACCGAAATAGCAGATTTCTATTTTGAAGATCAGCATGGAAAGTATAAAAGTACACTACAAGCATTGGAATTGATTAAAATATATCGACAACAAATAGAAGAAATTACATTAAGAAATTATCAAAAAACGTTGGCTATAAAAAATGAAAATAACCGTAAAAATAGACCCGGAAACATTATTCCTCCTACATAAAATCATTGCCCAAGAAAGCCAAATGAGAGCAGATACACGAGCTCGCAGATCGGGGAAATCTATGAGACTAGAACTATTCTCACAACTTAGTCAAAAATGCATTTCATATACTGCGAAACAAAATGTTAAAAAGCTTTCACTAACTCTGAAATATCATTTGGCTGATCTTGTTTTGGATATTGTTTCCGATATCCAATACTCATTAGGAGTATATGAAGGAAATAAGATTGAATTATTAAAAAATGAACTCCATAAATTATTACAATGAAAATTAACGGCTTCGAATATACAGAACGGGAGGTTCAAGATGCTTTGCGAAAAAAAGGATATTTATTACTTCCTTACAGAACCTATACAGAACGGCACATCCACGGAAGTAGTTTTGAAAAAGATTGGTTTGAAACCAAAGTAGCTGTAAAAGGTGCAGAACTTCCTTCAGACGAAAATATATGGACAAATGTTGCCATCAAGGAATTTCAAAATAAATTTGTAAAACCCGAACTTTGCTGAAATACTTAAATGTCTCCAACATTGATGTTGGAGATATTTAAAATTTATTTAATTTTAACCAACTCAAAATATAGCATGAAAACAATTTTACATTACCATTTTTCTAAGAAAATGTTCAATCTTGAAGATGATCGATTTATAGAATTTGAAAACCCGCCTTACATACCAGAATCAAAAACAATAATTGATATTGATTACGATAGCTTTTTCGATTCTGAGACTGCCGATGTAATATGTAATGCGCTTGAAGCTGATGAAAACTTACTCCCATACAAAACAAGTGAAACATGGAACGATGAAGGTGTTTTTGTTGTCTATGAGTTTATGAATATTGACAAAATGATTAAAAAGCAATGAAAAAATTATCTCTTTTTTTAATTCTATTCTCATCATTTGCCTTTGGACAAAAAGTTGTTTCTGATGAAAAAATCAATAGAGTAATTGATAGCTTAAAAATTGATTACAAGCCACAAATTGAGCCATACTTGAATGCGAAAAAAGTATTTGTAGATAATCTTAATTTACTTATTCTAAATGGTAAATATGATAAAAACACTGTAAAAGAAATTACTACTTATATTAATAAAGAACAAGACCTTTATCAATTTCAAAAAGATATTCCAAATGAAAAAGCAGCGTTGGAACTTAAAGATGCTATTGTTGAAGCTATCCATACAGGTATAATGCTAGAGAAAACTAAAATCCTAGCAAACTATTACAGCAAACTCGCTGATGATATTGACGAAAAAAATTACCAAAGAACAATGACATTCTTGCGAGAAACAAATTACAATCCTGCTGAGTTTAGAAAGCTTTCTCCAGATGAACGAGAAAAACTTGTAATTGAGTTTGAAAACAAGAAAAAATAGATTAAACCAAAAAACGCCAACTTGCAGAAGTTCAGGCGTTTTTTTATTTTTGTCTTAATGCAAAAACCCACAACCTTTACCAAAGGAAGAAGTTCTATCCACATCAAAAACCGAAACGCAAAATTGGCCGCTCGGTTTTATTGGTATTCGTGCATTTTAGAGTTGAAATTCAGCCGATGCCTTCAAGAGCTTGAGCTTGAATTTGATATTACAGAAAGTACCATCTGTGATCTTATTTCAGCCAACAGCGATTTGATTGCAAGTTTAGAAAGTAATGCCGTTTCTGTACAGCAACTCAAAACACGTTTTCCATTTCTTAATTGGTCGTATTCTTATTCTCACGCCACGAAGTCGCCCATTCTTGTACAACAGTCTTTAAACCTTTTCTAAGGAGTTGGTCTTTCTTGCTTAGGTTTGTCCAAGCATCAAAGCCGTCAGCGTGGTAGCCTTGTAATTTTTCGTAGATTTTTTCATTCAAAGCCAAATACGCCAATGAGTTTTTTCGTACCGCTTCTGGAGCCATTGCGTTAGTTTCGCCAAGATTTTTACTAATCACTGTTAAAGACATTGATCCGCTTACAATCTGAAAGACCTCATTAACATCTTCACGGCTTTCGGATACTTTGATAAGAACCGCAGGATATGCCAAAGGCGGGACTTCTTCTTGAAGTTGACCGTAATCTAAATCGATGTACTTAATATCCGGAATCGTTCCCAAGAGCTCAAGTAGTTTTAAATACATTTTTTCCATTGTTGAAATACTGATTAATTAGTTTTTAAATATGTTTTTTAAGTTCCGATACGCTCACGTTTCGAATTCGGGTTCTTAGCTGCGAAGACGTTGCTGCCGAACCAATAAACTGTCGTTTAGGAATGTTTTGTTGAATTGTCCGTTTAAAAGCTGAAACCTTTACATTTTTGAGGTTTTTAGTTTTTCTGATGTGTTCGTTCACATTTTGTGTTACTTCGCCCGAAAACCCCTCGTTATGAACTCGTGCATACGGAACATCGGCACCGCCTGCACCCACAATTACTTTATCCTGTTGAATGGAAATAATACGAACGCTGCGTTTTAATTTTACAGTCTTCACCAACAAAGCCCTTCCCGGATCATCTTTTTTGCCCCACGCAGTTGGGTTCTTACGTTTTTGCCAAGCTTCAAATGAGTTTCCTTGCCAACCTTCGGCTTCGAAATTGTCTAACGTAAAGTTGACAACCTCTTCTCCAATAATGGCGGGAAGTTCCCGAAACATCTGAGCCAAACCTTCTTTTTTCTTGTTCAAAAAGTCTTCTAAATTCTTAGCCATTGTTTTGATATTCAAAAAGTTTTGTATATTTGTATCGGATTAAGGCAAGGGTTCGTCCCACCATAGTCCCCAAAGTTCAGCCGTTAAAAGCTGAACTTTTTTATTTTATCATCTAGAATCACCCAAACCTCCTTTACGACAATCTCTTTATTTCTAGATTTTAATATTCTTTTTGACGATTGAAAATCACTTTTTAAATCAACTTTATCAAAAAGGTTAACGGATTCTTTTGGAAATTGGAGAATAACGATATCGCAGTTTTGAGTATTCCCTTCGTTAATCTTATCAATGATGTTGTTTTTTCCTATGGTTCCATTACTTCCTAACACAGTTTTTATATCAGAAATTTTATCATTTAGCAAACCATCTGGAGTCTTCACACCAATATCAGCTCTTTCGGAAAGCATAATAATTTCGTTTCCTTCATTAAAAAGTAGGTCTCTAGCTGCTTTTTCATGTTTCCCTGTTACCGGATGGAAATTATGATCCTTGTGCGTTGCTTTCAATCCTGCATTTTTGCCAAACTCTATATCGTAGTAGTTGATATCCTTTTGAAGTTCTTCAAACTTTTTCCAACGCTTAGCAAACTCCTCCGACATCGTTAAATACTTCTGTGGCGTATTTTCGATGTACGCATTTTTGTCCGTAAAAATCTCGCCTGTCATCCCAACATTATTTTGGAATGCTTCGGGGATTTCGGGAAGTTTTGCATCAACCGTAGGAATACCACTTCGCAGTTTTCGAACGGTTGTCCGACAATTAAAATGATTCGGCGGGAAAAAGTAAATCAATCGAGGATCATCCACCGACATAATAACCCGGTGCAATGGCTCGCAAATATCACTTGTATTTTTGTCCATTACGACATCAAACTGAACGTATGGAAAGATGTGTTTATCTCGTTGAATTTCCTGCCATAAACGGCTCATTTGTGCACCTGCAATTATGGTATCGTATTCTGTCTTCAGATATCGGTTTGAAAGACCAGAAACAAATAATGCTTCCCGCTTAAACTCGTTCCAAGGTCTTACGCTTCCATCGGGGCGAAGTAGCAAATTTGAAAGCCTAACGCAGTCGTTGTAGTTTTTGGCAACCGAGAATTTCCAAACATTCTTTTTCAGAGCTTCGCGCATCCAAAAGTCGGGCGAATCATAATCAATAGCTTGTCCAAAAACTTCATCAACAGGCTTTATCAATTCTTTGGCGGTCTTGGTAACTAAAGGTTTATGAATGCTTCCATCGTTGCCTTTGTTTCGGTAAACATCCTCAATTAACGACATCCACTCTTCTGCAAGAACATCCGCCCAATCGGGTTGTTTTGCGCTTAAATGAGCATGATTGTGGCCATGTGTACAAATATGTTCGTACTCGTTTTCTAAACGCTGCCAATCGAGCTCCTCATATAGAAAATAGTCTACAGAGGAGCGTGGTCGAAAAAATCCTTTAGCTTATCAAACATGGATAAACTTTTCGCCTCTACTTTTTTAGGTTCCTTTTTCTTGGTTGGAGCTTCTTCGGTTTCGGTTTCCTCTTCTTCCTTAGGATCATCGGGATTTTGATTTTTAGTTTTTGTTCCCTTAGGTAATCCAAATGTGGTGTAGAAGTATTCATCATCAACACCTTCTTGGGTTTGCTCATCTACTTTTAGAGCAATATCCAATTTGTCTTTTAGTGAAGTCTCATCCTGTTCAACAAATTTGAAATAGCCTTCTTTCACAGGGAAACCTCGCTTCTCCAAAATAGGCACCAAATAGGTATTTAAAATCCTTTGAATAAAACGACGATCCGCTTCTGCGATCTCTTCCTCCGTTTTCATGTGGACTTCACCTTGAGAACGGCTAGAACCTTGCTTGGTTGTCATGGTTTGACCAACGACACCAATCAAGATTTGTTCATCCAACCATTTTAGAAACTCACCATGAACGGCACCATTGGTATTGTTTTCAATGGTTTTTAAATCGCTGTTTTTGGACATAGCCACAGAACCACCCGCACCACGTTGCGAGATGGTATCTTCCATTTCCTTTTTGGCGTTTTCTTCTTCGGGATCATAAGTTCCTGCAAGAATCGGAATTCCCCAAAGCTCACAAAATTGAGCATAATCGGCTCCACCATTTCTTTTGAAAATCACGTATGGTGCAACTCGTGTCAAAAATCCAAGATCATTATCCTCACCAACATTCAACAAAAATTCGTCCTCGTTGTATGGAATTCCTTCTTCTTGCGAAATATCCTTTAAAATGACTTTTCGTGCCGTATCAAGGTTTTGTCTTGGAATGGAATAAATATCGAATGAGGGACTGAATCCTAATTCTACAACTGTTTTCCCAAAAGCTTTGGTAAGAACCAACTCCCGCAATAGTTTTTCAAACGTAGGACTATCGATGAAATCGTACATCTCATCAATTTCGTCACCATCGGATAAAAACACAATATCGTTATTGGTAATCTTACGAATACGACGTTCTACAGCATCGTTGAGTACAGGATCAAGAAGTAAATCTAAAAGCAATAAAACAAGTGCATTTCGCTTTCCTTTATCTGCTGATTTTATAGCATTTCGAAGTTTAACAACGTCGGTTAAATCTCGCTTTGGTGGTTGAACCACTAGAACTTGACTGATTTTTATTTCTTGACCTTTGTTAGCTTGCGCTTTGGCTGCCAACGTCTCAAAGCCTATTTGTTTTGTTTCTTCCATGATTAATAGTAGTTTTCTCGTTTTGAATTAGAAGTCATTTTAAAAGAAGTCGCTTGTTTTTCATCTCGTTTTGGGAGGTTGGTTGCCATACCTCGATTGACTGATTTCAGCCAACTTCTCGCCTCTTCGTAGCGAAACTTTTTATCGGCATAATCAATGCTTGGATTCGCTAAGCCGATGAGTTCCCATATAGCAATATCTTTTACGATTTTCACGAGAAGTGGACTGCGGTCGGCTCCTGTTTTGGCGAAAATAATTTCTGTATTGTATTCGTTCAGCAGAAAACTTTCTGCATATTCAATCGCCATATCGATGGATGCTAAAGCAATGGTTTCATCACCACGGATAATAGCTTTTATTTCTTCATCGTAGGCGTGCGTTGTAAGTTCGTCGGGTGTAATAAATTGGGACATGGTTAATATCGTTTTTGGTTTTTCTTGTATTGAAATATCGTTGGAGCTCCTCCACTTTCTTTGGCTTTATGATTCACACGCCAGACCGCACCTTCTACACCATCTGGTCCATCATCATTTGCTTTGGATTTTGGCGATAAGGCCAAAAATTGAAACTCCATATTTTTCATGTGTGGATTGCCTTTCAAGTCTTCATTAAAAATCAGCTTTCCGTTTCGGTTAAGTGGTTCCAAGTTGGATTCTATTCGGTAGAATTTATCTGGCTTTTTACGATCATCGGCTTTTATGGCTAGAGTTCTGCCGTGGCGTTTGTTGGCTGCTTTGATTTCTTGCTTAAGCATATCATCAATCCAAGGCCATTCGATATAGAAATACACCGCTGTTTTATCATCAACAAAGTCTAGGATTTCAAACTGCCAATCCAACATGGTAGCAGTTGTCGTTTGTTCGCAACGAAGCCATAGAACATGATACTCATCTTTGTATTTGCCAACCAAAGGAGTTGCTTTGTAATCGGCGTTTTTCTTGTAGGATGGATCAGTATAGGCAATTAGAAATTTGTATTTGTGCAATGGTTGCATTTTACCATAGTTCAGTTTATCAAATACTTTCCCTAAAACAATGGGATTGTTGAAATATTCGGATTGAGCCGAAGCCGCTGAAATCTTAGACAGTACCCTGTCAATCATTTCTTCTGTATTCTTATTTGGCCAAGTAGATTTTCCGTTTTTGTCTCGAATGTTGACAATCTCGTAATGGTCTGCCATTTCCATCGCTTTTTTCACACAGCAATATTCAGCGATGATGTTACCATTCCAAAGAATCAACATCGGATTAGAAACGGAACGAGTTCCGTACATTGCCTTTTCAAAGAACTCCCATTTCTTATCAACGATATCCGGGTTTCTGCAATCCTCATCCGTATCATAATCATCCACCCAAATACTATCGGGACGTATTTCTTCATTCTTTGCTCCCCTGGGTGCATTACCTGCACCAACCGCAATAAAGGTTGTTCCCATAGGAGTAACAAATTCATCTTCTCGCCAAGGAATTCCCAAGGTACCACCGTAATCGTTTCGAAGTCTAGCATTTTTTTCAAAGGCTAATTTTACAGGACGTAATAATCGAACCGCTGCATCTTTGGTCGCTGATAATAAGAATGTCATTTTCTTTTTACCTGTGCAATGCAATTTGATAAACATCATCATTGCACGACCTGTTTTGGATAACTCCCTAGAATGCGGACACACCTCATACCATTCGGGATTGTTCATTACAAAAAAAGTAACCGCTTTATGAAAAGCCATCGGCTCATGAGTATAGTATTTGGCGAAATAGTACTTAAACCACTTTTCATCATCGCCTTCTAATTCTTTGAGACGAGCTGCTTTTTCTTCGGGTGTTTCAAGGCTATTTATATTGTCAGTATCCTGTAATGACTTGTAATACTCTTCCCAAAAGTCTAAAGCGTGTTTATCCTCCTTTGTTTGTTGTTTTACAAAAGCCATATTATCGAAGTTTAGTTTTGATAAAAGAATCCACGTATTTGGAAATCATTTGAGCATCTTCCAAAGAGTTTTTACGAATAAAATCCAAGAACTGAGTCAACGAACTAATGATTTCGGGAAGCAAGGCTTTTGTCTCCAAATCTTTGATATCTCGAATAAGGAATCGGCGAACATTAGCTTCTTTAGAATCTGCAAAACGTTCCCCTTTCTTCTTTCCTTTGATAGCTTCGTTTAGTTCTGCAAGCTCGTCCAACAGATTGGCCATTTGCTCTTCCCGAGTTAACAGAAAGTTTCTCGATAGCTTTTTAAGTTTTAGCTCAACAATCCATTCGCCAATTGTTTTTTCTGTAACACCAACACGAACCGAAAGTTCTTTCTGTGTAGTGATGTTTTCTTTGGTGTACAATAGGCGCAAGTGATCTTGTTTGGCTTCCTTCACTTCCTTACTCATTCGGCCTTTTGGCGTTGCAGTCTTGCCGAGTTCTGGCGATTTTTTCATGTGATTAGTTTCCGCAAAATTGCTTCTATAAGAGACGTTAAAGAAGTTGACAATCTATGACACCCTGTTTTTCGGGGTATGATACCCTAGATTCTGGGGTATGATAGATCGCCAACTTTTTAGAGGTCTTTTTTTAGTCAAAATTTGCAGCAACAAAACGAGACAAAAACTAAAATCAACCATGAATAAAGCACCTTATTTTATCGCCAATGATGAAACCAAGAAAAACTCTTATGGCTTCCATGTCGATACAGAAGGGATTGATCTACAAGAACGATTTGTTGATAATCCGGTATGTCAAAACAACCACGAAACTGGTACTAAAGCAACGCTAGGAATTTGGACAGAGTTTAAAAAAGTAGAGGGGAAATTATCCATGCTTCCTGTTTTCGATACGGAGGACATCGATGGAAAAGAAGTTGTTCGAAAAGTGTTAAGTGGTACACTAAAAGGCTGCTCAATGGGAATCATGTTTGATCCTGCTGATATGGTGAACGAAAACGGAAAATTGATCCTTAAAAAATGTATCCTTTTCGAAGTCTCCATCGTTGCCATTCCTTCCAATGCTAATTCTATTGCATTGTTCAACATGAACCAAGAACGATACTCCGAGCAAGAAATTAAAAGTCTTTGTCTCACACTTCAAACTGCAAAACCATTCAATAACGATAATACAATGAAACTATTAACTACACACCTTCAATTAGCAGAAGGTTCTACAGAGGAAGCAATTTTGGAGGCTGTAAAAGCAACCGAAGCCAAATTAACTGCTTCAAAAAATGAAACCGCAGTATTGCAAGCTAAATATGATGCTTTGGAAGCGGAACAAACCGCAAAACTTCAAGCTGATTATGATGCTCTAAAAGTATTGGCTTTGAAAGATGGAAGAATTGATGCTGATTCTGTTGCACCAATTGAAACATTGCCTTTAACAAACCGAATCGAGTTACTAAGTAAGCTTCCAATTCGCAAGACTGTTAAGGAGCAAGTAAAAGAAGGTAAAAATGATCCCGAAGCTATCTACGGAAAACTTTCATGGGACGAGATGGACAAAGGAAACCAACTTGCAAAATTGAAAGCAGACTTCCCAGACTACTACGCCGAAAGATACGAGCAAGAGTATGGCAAAGCTCCATCAAAATAATTAATAACCATAAAAACATAAAAAATGGCTTTAGAAATCGAAGTATGGCACAAGACCATCCAAGAGAAATTATTACAAGATAATAGTTTCCTTACACAAGTCGCTGATGTGTCTTCAGATGACATTATTAACGGAACAATCGTACACATTCCGCAAGCGGGTGAACCGTCCGATGTTGTTAAAAATAGAAGTGTTTTCCCTGCACCAATTTCAAGAAGAACCGATGGTGAAGTTCTTTACAAAATTGATGAATACACAACGAATCCTGTTTGGATTAAAAACGCAGAAACTAAAGAACTTTCCTACGACAAACGTAGAAGTATCTTGGATCAAGATGTTAAAAACCTATCTGGTAATGTTGCCGAAGGTATGTTAACCAATTTTGTGGTATCTCCAGTTGGTACAAACAATGTTTTACCAACAGCAAAAATCCTAGAAACTTCGGGTGACGCAGTTCTTTCGGGTCTTGCAGGTTCTACAGGAAATAGAAAAGCATACAAGCTTGGTGATCTTCAAACACTGAAAACAGCTTTCATTAAAGAAAACTCTTGGGAAGAAGGCAATATGAATGTTTTACTTTCTGCTGATGCAGCGGTACAAATGTTCCCTGTTGATTCTCAAATTACGGCAACGTACATGGCGGCTGTAACAGAAGCCGAAAGACGTTCCGGAATGATGTACAAAGTTCAAGGGTTTAACATCTTCGTAAGATCGTCTGTATATGTTCTAGCAGCTGATAAAACGTTTAAAGCGTTTGGTTCAGTTGTTACTGCAACAGATTGCGAAGGTATTCTTGCTTGGAACAAAAACATGCTTGAAAAGGCAGTTGGTTCTACCGAAGCATTTGAAGACCAAGGAAACCCGGCTTACTATGGCGATATCTATTCATTCTTAACAAGAATGGGTGGTAGAGCAAGACGCAAAAACTTCGAAGGAGTTTTTGTGATGAAACAAGCTGCTTCAGCATAACATTTTCTTCATATCAATACCCAAATGAATCTCCTTTACGGAGGAGATTCATTCTTTCAAAACAAAAACTAATAACCGTGAGAACCATCAAATATATAGTACTGCATTGTACAGGTGCATCTGGAAAGCAAACGACCAAATCAATTCTAAATTTTTGGAAGAATGAAAAAAAGTGGAGAAATGTTGGTTACCACAAATTGATTTCTGAGGATGGCACAGTTGAAGAGCTTGCAAAACCTGAAGTAATCACAAATGGTGTAGCAGGTAAAAATAGTATTGGATATCATATTTGCTACAAGGGTGGACAGTATGGTAAAGACACTAGAACTCCCGAACAAAAACTTGCATTACAAAAGGAAGTTGAAGCGGCTCATAAAAAGTATCCGAATGCAAAAATTGTTGGCCATCGAGATCTTTCTCCCGACCAAAATGGAGACGGTATCATAAGTCCGAATGAATGGACGAAAGAGTGTCCTTCTTTTGATGTAAAAAAATGGCTTAAAGAAATCAATTTTAAACCCTAAGCATGACACCAGAACTACCGCAGCCTTACACCCAAGAAGAAATATCGAAAGACCCAAAGGCGGTAGTAATCGGATTGTTAATAGGACTTCTCCTACTATTTGGAAGTGTTATTGGGGTTCTTTATTACCGAAAGGAAGGAGCACAGGACGAGTGTTCTAAACAAAAAGATAGTCTTTATGCGACGATAATCACAGAGCGCAATAAAAGAATCGAAAACTATGAGGGGATGCTTTTCTACAAAAGAGAATCCGACTCACTGAAATTGAAAGAAAAAGAAACGAAACAAAAAACCGCACCATTGGTGCAAAAAGCATTACAATGAAAAACCTTACAACCAAAATCGCTTTTGCTCTTGTTTTTCTCCTTTTGCTTGTAAGCATTGGACTCAACGTAAAACAAGATTTCGAGAAATCGAAAAAAGAAAAAGAAACTACCGCACTTCTCACCCAAGGCGGGCAAAACAAAGTCGTTGAAAAATATACTAGAGATAGTGTTACCCATACGATTTTTAACGAAAAAATCATTAACAACACCACTTCCGAAAAGGTTTCAGCTCTTGATAGAACCTATGCGGATAGTCTTCAAAAAGCCTTAAAAGTAAGTCTAGACAAAATAGATCAAGTGACTAAAATTAACGGACGATTGGAAGCACAATTGGCTTTACAAACCAAGGTCACCAATACAGGAAAAACCATAAAAACACATAAAGATCAATATTTAGACTTGGTTTATTTTCCAGACAGCGACAGCCTCAACATGGCTTATAATATCGAACTAAACGATGCTCGATATCCAGAGCGCAAATGGTTCTTAGGGAAAACACAGCATTACATTGATCTCTTCTCAAACGATAAACGAGTCACCATTAACGGGGTTAAATCATTCCGACTCAAAGAATCACCTAGTAAAAGGTTTGGAATAGGATTTAGCGCCGGTTATGGTCTCGCCCTCGATGGTAATGTCGTAAAAGCTGTCCCCTACGTAGGAATAAGTGGGAATTACAATTTAGTAGAATTTTAAACACAACATAATCATGGCAAAATTTAAAAACAAAATCGCCGTAGCTGCTTTAGCAATTTTCGAAGCGCACAAACAAATTGAAGAAGTTTATATGACTTCCGATGGTCAAGGTTTTACTGATGATCATAAAGCAAACGACCACTCTCGCTATTTGGCTGACAAAAGCGTGAAATCATTCAAAAGAGGTTTTGAAGATTCGTACAAAGACGAGGAAGCTTCAACGGATGCAAAAGATGCAACACTTCATAAAGTGGACGAAGGCGAAAGAGCTGAGTTGGCTGCAAAGTATGAGAAATTGTACGGTGCAAAACCAAATCACAACACAGGGATTGAAAAACTGAAAGCAAAAATTGCTGAAAAAGAAGCTGAATTGGCTAAACAAGGTGATCAACCCCAAGTTTAATTAAACACTATTTCATAACCATTTAAACTAATATAAAATGTCAAATATTTTTGGTACAAAAGAGGTAGAAGTCGCACCTGTTGAAGCAACAGGATTGATGCCAGCAGATGGCACATTTGCAAAACTTTGTGATACCTACAGAGACACCGTAGAGATTATGGACGATGATCCAGATATCCAAGAAGAGTACTCTGATCAACAAACGGAACCAATCGAAGTTTTCACAGAAGAAGGAAAAACGAAAGGGAAATTTTCAACATTTCAATTCGATACGGCCACGCTCAAAAAGCTCTTCCCTACAGGAACAATAGTCGATGGGAAATTTACATTTGGAAAAAACCTAGGCTTTGAAACGGCATTACGTTTCAAAACGGATAGTGGTCACATGATTTCCTTTCCAAAGGTGAAAATGTTCGCCAAGAAAAGTATTGGTCTACAAAAGAAAAAATTGGGATTAATTGATGTTTCATTTACACCAATGTCTCAACCAACTATTGAAGAGTTACCATAATGGACGAGAAAGCGATTAATATTGAAAAACTCGCTCCCGAACTACTTTTAAAGAGAGGTGTCAAAGTGCCAGTCACGGCACCTCTTTTTTTACGATTATTTGGTAAGAAAACCGTTAACCTGTATTTGCGCCAACCTACAAGTAGAACCTTGCTAAAAATTGCACATCAATATCTAAAGATGAATATCACAAAAAGTGATGAGGATATCAGCGTTAACGATGCAATGAAACTTTACTCAGAACATGGGAAAACAGCGCACCAAATTGTTAGCACAGGATTGCTGAACTCTCGTTGGTTCAATTGGCTAAACAAACCACTTTCCTATTGGCTAGAAGGTAAACTGACTGAACCGCATTGGCTCTATTTATACCAAATGATAATTGTTCACGGAGGTGTAGAGGATTTTTTGAATACTATCAGATTAATCAGGACGACGAGGATAACGAAGCCGATGAATCTGAGTCCGAAGGAAAAGGCGAGTTAAAAAGCGAAAGCTTCCATAGCGTCTTAGGGTTCATCTACGCTTTTGCAGAAAAGACAGGTTGGAACCAAAATCACATTTTAGACATTCCATTTGCGCAGCTTACCATTATGATGGCCGATGCACCACGATTGAAAAAGAAAACTGAAGAAAAGAAAAAACTAACAACTACCGAAGAGATTACCAACTTTTTCGGAGTGAAACCTAAGAACCATGTCCACTAATACTGATCCTATAAATATTGAATTTGTTATCAACTCGCCAGAGCTCATGGCAGAATATCAAAAACTTGTTGCCGGTGGAAAATCGGTTGATGAGTCTGTTGATGCACTTCGAAACAAATATCAACAATTAACCGCTGCACAAGTTCTCAACGCCAAAGGCGCACAAGACGTTGTTCAAGCGGTGAACTCTATTAGTGTGGCTCAAGAACGACTTATTGCACAAATTGACAAAGCCGCTTCAAGTAAAACTCTTGTTCTTGATCCCGATGAATTAAAAGTAATTGCGGAACGTTTAGACTCCACCAATGATGGTTTCGAAGCGATGAATGGTATCGTAGATATCATCTCGGCTAAAATGAAATTTTTAGATCAAAGTACTCAAGATTTTAAAGACTTGGAAGCGGCCATTGATGGCTACAATCAAGTTTTGGGACGAAGTTCAGAATCTGCTTCTAAAGTAGTCAACAATACTGAAAAAATAAGTGGTAAAAACCTTACAAAGCTAAGAGATACTACGATTGGAATTTCTAAAGGGTTCCAATTGGCTTCTGCTGCTTCGGATACATTTGGAGCAAAAAACCAATTATTAGAATCAGCAGTACAACGAAGTTATGCTGCAATTGAGTTTTTGGACGTGGTTATTCAAATGACCAACCAAAATATTGATGCTTCCGGAACGAGTATTTCAACAGTAACCAAAATAAAAAACCTTTGGACAGCGGCTTCTTTACGAGTAGCTGCTGCATTAGGAATTACTACAGTTGCGGCACAGGCTTTAATGACTTTAGGTTTATCCGCTGTCATTGCAGGAATTGTTTATGTATTTGCCAATTGGTCAACCGAGCTTGAAAAGACGGCAGAAAAACAAAGAGCATTAGCAGAAGAAGCCTCCAAAGGAGCTGCTGAAATGTTGGCTAAATACAAAGCTCTTCAAACGCAATATCAGAGTTTTAATGGTGATATTGAAAAGCAACAAAAATTTGTTTTAGACAATGCCGATTCTTTTAAAGAGTTGGGTTATAAAATTGAAAATGTAAACGATGCCGAAAAGTTTTTTGTATCGCAATCCAATAATGTTGTTAAGTCATTACTTGCTAGAGCCGAAGCCGCTGCTGCGTTGCAATTAGCAACCAAAGAATATGAGAAAGCATTAAAAATGGATGCTGATATTGCCAAAGAAAATGCAACCTACAAAGAAGGTTCATCCTTTGTGAAATTCAATCGTTTTCTTAGAAATACTATCGGTTATGGCTCAACTGAAGAAAGAAAAAAACAAGCAGAGACCGACGCATTAACTTACGTAACAACGTATAGTAAAAATCTTGAAAAAGCCCAAAAAGACCAACAAAAAACAACGCTTAAAGGTGTTGATAAAAAAGCAGGAACCTTTAAACTTGACGCTGATCTCCAAAAAGAAGCGAATGCAATTGAGGTCATGAAGGCTAGAGGTATAAATACCGATAAATTGGAAAGTGCTCTATATAATAAAAAAATTGTTCGTTACAAAAATGATGCAGATGTACATGAGAAAATTGTGCAAGAAAAGGCAATTTTCGAAGCAGGTATCTTGAAAAAACAAGATGACAAAGCAAAAGAATTATCCGACAAAAGACAACTTGAAGCCGAATCTGCTGCACGAAAAGCCGAAAATGAAGATCGACAGTTAGCAGAAAAACGTATCAATTTTTTACAAGAAGTAAATCAAGCTGAAGATGATCTTCAAAACTCAAGAAATTCATCTACAGACGAAATTGCAAGTATCGAAAATAAGTTTTCAAGAATGACCGCCAAAGCACAAAAACTTGGGATGGCTCAAAATGTTTTAGATCGTATTACGAAAGTAAAAGACGAAACCAAATCTGATGCTTCTTACAAAAAGAAAACCTCCGAATTGCTAAAAAGATTAGAGCTTGAAAAAGAAGCCTATTCTGCGTACGAGGCAATTAAAACCAAAATTGGTGAAGACGAAGCAGCGAAACGATTAAAAATAAACGAAAAAGAGTTTAAAAGTTTTGGTGATTTACTCAATGCAGAAATCAAAAAGCTCACAGAAAACCAAACTCGAACATTTGTAGAGAATGAGCGATTAGCTGCTTTAAATACTATTAAAACAAAATACGATGCTGACAAAACAGGAGAAAATAATGCAAAGTTTGCCGCAGCGTATCAAGATACATTAACCCACAAAGAAAAATTAGATCAACTCGATAGAACTTATGCTGCAAAAGAAATTCAATTGCAGAAAATCACCAATGAAACGCTACGAAATGAAAAATTAGCCGAACTCCAAAAACAAAAGCAAATTGAGATTGATGCTGCTAAAGATGTTGCCTTTCAAAAAACGGATATCTACAGACGATTAAGCGAAAATTTAATTGGTATTTCAAAGCGTGAACTTGATTTAAAAATTAAGTTTTTGCAGGATTATTTAGCGAATGCAGAAAACATTGATCCTACCGTTCGTGCTAAGCTTGAAAAATCTTTAGAAGAAGCTAAAGACGTTAAAGGGAAAAGTAATACACAAGTTCAGATTAATGCCTTAAAGCAGCAAGAGCTTACTATTCAAGAAGCTTTAAAAGACAAAACGAAGTTAACAGCTAACGAAGTTATCAACTTAGAAAACGAAGCCGCAGCTTTAACTATTCAAATGGAAAAATTAAAAAAAGCTTCTCCATTTTCTGAAACTGCGGAATGGGCCTCGATGATTTCTTCTACGTTTAGCGAATTATCGGCTTCGATTGGAGATTCAAACGAAGGCTTGAGTGATACCATTGCGACTATTGGACAATTAGCAGGAGCTGTTGCTGATGTTGCAGGCGGTATAGTCGAATCTATTATGTCTGGAAATCCTATTGCGGCTATTGGCGGTATTATCAAGGGAATTTCAAAAATATTTTCCATTGGAAAGGCGGCACGGGAATCGGAAAAGAAAGCTGCTGAAGAAATGAAAAAGCGACAGGATGAAATCTTTCAATCTGGAATCGATTACAATGCCATGCTTCGCCAACGATTAGCCACTGAACTAAAACTAAATGATGCCGTTCAGTCTCGGGTTAACGCCATTCGTGAAGAAATGGGTGCCAATAAAAAGAATTTTGAAAGCATTGAACGAGATTATCAAAATGTGTTTAATCGTTTGTTAAAATCCAAAACCAC
This sequence comes from Bacteroidota bacterium, assembly GCA_023423715.1. Lineage (GTDB taxonomy): Bacteria > Bacteroidota > Bacteroidia > Flavobacteriales > Weeksellaceae > JAFAFC01. The sequence goes on along the minus strand of JAFAFC010000012.1, from coordinate 55,131 downwards.
AACAGGACAACGAACCGAAAAGTACGGAGGTTTTCTTGGTATTGGCAGAAAAACAAAAGCGGTCAACATTGAACAAGATGTCGCTAGTTTATTGGGTATTGCTCAAGGTTCCAAAGTTACCGATGAAATACTAGATCGTTTGGATGCCATCAACGCAAAACAACCGCTTACAGGGGATGCAAAAGCAGCCTACGAACAATTGAAAAAACTTCGAGATGAATACGGCTCCATTGCTGATGCTCAGCGAGAGCTTGCACAAGAGTTAACCAATACGATTACTGGAACAACACCGCAAGCAATTTCTGATAGTATTCGTCAAGGAATTTTATCCGGTAAAAAAGAGTTTGCAGACTTTGCTGATGATATCGAAGGTTTTTTGCGTGGAGCTATTCTAGCAGGAATGGAAACTGATTTATTTAAAACACAGATTAAAGCATTACAGGATGAGTTTGCGAAAATGGCCGAAGATGGAACCATCACCGAAGACGAACGAAATACCTTCCAATCCATGTATATGGCAGTCGTTGATGAAACCAAAAAGCAAATGGAACTCATGAACCAAGCAGGAATCAACATGAATACGTCTTCAAGTAGCAATGCTAATAGTTTGCAAGGAGCATATAAGGCAGCCTCTCAAGAATCTATTGATTTGCTTTCGGGAAATACCGCAGGTTTACGCTTAGCGGTCTTGGAAACCAATGCAATCAACAAAGGCGGTTTTGCTGCAATGTTGGAATCTTCAAGTAAGATGGTCGCCATTCAGTTAGATATTGAGAAAAACACCCGAAAAACGGCTGAAAATACGGAAAAACTTCACGACATCGATAAAGGAATTACCGATTTAGGCGGAAGTATGGATAAAGAATATAAGGCCCTACAAGCGGCAGGAATAATAAGATAAAAACTATGTTGAGTACAGATATTTTCAAAGACAAACTGAACGATAAAAATCTTTTATCGATGTTCTCTTTTGTCATCAAAACAGGCACTGCCCAACTATTAGAATTCCCAGAGCGTAAAGAAGGAGTTACAAACGATTGGCGGGAAGAAAACGGAACTGAAACGGATTTAGATTTGGTTCGATTTAAAGATAAAGAAGTCACATTGGACTGTGCAATTGTTACAGATACCGATACCGAATTTTGGACGGCCTACAATGCTTTTTTTGCCGAGCTAACGAAACCCGGATTGCAAAGTCTTTTCATTTTTGACCATTCTCAAACCTATCAAGTTTCTTATAAAAAGACTTCCAATTTTATAAAGACTTCTAAAAATTTAATTGGAGTTCCCAAAGTGTTTGTCAAGTTCAATCTAACGCTACAAGTAAAATTCTAATGCAGTACGAAATTAAAAGAGCAAACGCTGTTGTTGCAACGGTAAAACCAACAGGAAAAGTCACCTCTAAAATTATGGGTGAAGAGTTGGCTACTTTGTCTTTTACGCTATTGGATAAAGTGGAATTTGCGAAATACGACTATATCACCTTCAAAGGTAGAATCTATTCTATAATGGATTCGTATTCCTGTATTCAGAAGTCAACAAGAGAGTGGCAATACAATATCGTTTTTAAATCGGTGAAATATCGATTAAACGAAGTTTCAATGCTATTTTATGATGAAGCTAATGAGCTTACCGTTCCTTCGTCTTTTTTAGTCGCTACCGCCCAGGTCATGGTTGAACATGTAGTCACGAATGCCAATCGTTTGCAAAGCGGTTGGACGGTTGGAACCATCGATGCAACGGAAACTAAAAACGTTCAATTTGATGATTTGAATTGTCTTTCTGCTTTGGCAAAAATTGCTGAAGAGTTTAAATTGGAATATTGGATTGATGCCGATAAAAGCATTCATTTTACCGAAAGAAAACCAACGTCCGGAACAACTTTACAGTATGGACAAGGGAAAGGTTTAAAATCATTAACTCAGCAACCTTTGGGAGATTCGGCTGTTGTTACTCGATTGCGAGTAAAAGGTTCTGAAAAAAACCTTCCACAAAATTATCGAAACGGACAGAAAAACCTTCGTATGGACGTTCCCTATTTGGAGAAAAACACCGACAAATACGGAACAATTGAACATACCGAAACGTTTGAAGAAGTTTACCCGCACCGCATTGGAACGGTAACCGCTATTGATGCCAATAATCATTTTGTTTTCACGGATGCTGACATTGATTTCGATTTGAATGCAACGGATTCTCACGGAAATACAACGGTTTTAATTAAGGGACTTTCGGCAAAAGTGGTCTTTCAAACAGGACAATTAGCAGGATATCGTTTTGAAATCAAAGAGTTTGGTTACAACAGCCAAACAAAAACTTTTACTTTATTACCTAACAAAGACGAAACGGCTTGGGATGTACCAAGCTCGTCCGTTCGTCCTGCGGTTGGAGATACCTATATTTTGGAGGATATCCAAATGCCTGCAACGTATGTCACCAATGCAGAAACCGAACTAAAAACAAAAGGTCAAGACTATCTGGATACCAATTCCGTTGAGCGGTTTTCTTTTTTAGGTGAAGCGGATCAGCTTGTATTTAGAGAATTGCAAATACAGCCTGTTTTGGGTTCTACAATTCGAATCAAGTCAATACAGTTTAATCTAGATGATGATTTGCGAGTTACCGGGATGAGTGAAGACTTGCAAGAGTTTTACAATATTCAATTGGACTTTTCAGAAGTTGCCTTTTTGTCACCTGTTGTAACCAAATACTACGAACAAGAAAAGAAGCAGCAACAGATTATTAAAGAGCAAAAAAGCAATACGGCTATTGCAAGAGCTGCTTATTATTTTGCACGAGAAACGGCAGATAAAACATTTGATGGTGAAGGTTATTTCAATATGCAAAATTTTAAAGCCGCTTCGATTGATACCAAGTTGATTTCATTGGGTGGCCGAATGCAGCAGTTTTCTCTTCCTGATGTTAAATTTTATCTTGAGAACAACTATACAAGCCTACGAAATACTGCAGGACAAATCATTCACTTAACCATTGCTGATGAACCAAGATCGTGGAATATTACTGCCAATACGATAACGCCCATTAGCAACGAATATCACTACGTTTATGTGAAATGCCAACGAGTTGGAAACAACGCCACACTATGGGTTTCTACCGATCAAATTTTAGTTGAGCAAGATCCCGATTATTTTCACTTTGAAGCGGGCTACATTTCATCTATCAACAATGGTTATCGAATTATTAAAACCAATTACGGTTTTGCGCAATTGAATCCTGCTGAGCTTTCTATTGGTAGAATTGCCGACCCTTCCGGAAACAATTCTATTGAGTTGACTCAAGACAGTATCATCATTAAAGCTAAAGTGGAGTTTACAGATGACTCGCCTGCTTATCAACAAATTAAAGTGGGAGCTCATAATTTGATTTTAAAAAGTGATTCAACGGAATCAGTTTTCAAAATTGATAAAGAGAACCGACCCGATATTTTAGCACAAAATCTCGATTATATCTTCACTGCTGAAATAGCACATCATACTTCCATAGATGCGAGTTTGTATTTAGTGGCAAAAAACATAACAACTGATCAATATGAGCTTCTTGGTTATGTTGATTTTCATTTGATAGCCAACATTCCTCAACGAATTCAAATCAAGCAAAATATTCAGTTATCCAACTATGATCGCTTGGTGGTTAAGGTTCAAAATGATGATAACAATGCTATTGAAATTTCAATTAAGAAACCGCAACTAGAGCAAGGAAATGTCGCATCTGATTACACACTAAATCAAATGGATTTAGTTCAACTTGCCAAAGAAGCTCAAGAAGAACGAATTATTGATATTGAAAATAAAACCGATTTCCTATCAACGGATATTACAGGAAATGTGCTTGCAACGGGTACGGTTCTCGTTGGTCAAGACTCCACAACCAATGCGGGGATTTCGGGTTTAAATCATGATGCAGGAAACTCAGTTCGATTTTGGGCGGGTGCAACCTTTGAAAACCGAAAGAAAGCGCCTTGGCTCAAAAAAGATAATGGTATTGAGGAAGAATGGCTAAATGGTGTATTGATCCGTAGAAAAGGAATTATTGGCGGAAATTATTATGATGAGCTTTATAATCCAAACGGAACTCTTGCTAAAAGAACGGCTATTGTTGATGGAAAGATTATTGAGCAATGGTACAATAACGGAACCTTGGTTTATCAAATTGGCCAAGGCGGCATCTATTATGTTTCTGAAATTGCAGAATCGTACTCGTTGAGAAGACTTCGAAATCTTAACTCTAATGCTTCTACATCGGACTTAACTGATTTTCATACTACAATTCGCCAAAATATGTGGCAAAAAACGAGCAATCCTCAGCAGTTCGAATTTAGAGGTAATCAAGATGCTTACGATTACAACGCCGGACGAAATGTTTATTCGGAATCCAATAAGCAATATGAAGGCTATAAAAACTCCAAATCCTATTATGATAACCTTGCTGATGGTTGGTACGCTTATGAACAATTAGGTTGGATGATGTCTGACGCCATCAATGAAACGCAAGTAATAGTCGAGTTAATAAGAACTCAAGACGGAAAAATAGTACAAACAGGAACCACAAATGTAGAAACGCAAGGCTACGTTTTTAATCAATTTTAAATAAAAAAATAACTATGTCAACACCTAAACAAGTAACCTTAGAAATTTTAGAAAATAATACGATTATCAAGGAGTATTATGATGCCCAAAACGGTGGCGTTCTAATGAAAGCGGATATACCCGAAGTAACAGCAGGTCAAAAGAAAACGTTTAGAGCTGGAGAATCTGGTGTTTATCCAAATGCAGGGAATCTCAATGTGGATTTAACTGATAAAATAGTCGATTTATATTTTGATGGAAGTATTTGGGAAAAGGTTGAGATATTAATTGCAACCAAAGAAACCTTAACTGCTGATTTAACAACAATACCAAATATCAATAATTCTTATTTATCATCAGTATCTGGCGTTTATTCCAATTTCGGAAATATTGAAGTTTATAATGAAAAAGTATTATTCAAGTATATTTCGGGAACTTGGCAGAAAAGTCAAATTGAATCTTTAAACGGAATTTCTCCTGAATACAATAAGGCAGGTTTAACCGCCGAGCATAAGAAATTTATGCAATTCATTAAGTCGATTAAATTGCTTCAAAACTTCGATAAAACGAAAAAATATTTCATCTCACAAATCAAATATAAAAATAGCGGATACACGGGGGTTTTAATTTATTTAAAATCACTTCCAGCGGGTGCTGTCGAATTTGTTGGTGAAGTTTCGAATATTGAATTAACGGATGGGAAACCTTTAGTTATTAAGAATATCCATTCTAATGATGCAAATCGTTATATTAAATTAGAATTTTCTAAAGATGCACCACAAGTTGGATTTTCCCTAGATGGCACTTATTATCAAGATTCTTTGTTAAATCTGTCTGCATTTGGTGACGAAATTGAGAGCCGTTCGGTGGAAATTAAAACAGCAAATGTTGTTAGCTCACCAACTGCAATCCAAAAAGAAAAATCATATTTCGCAGAAGAAAACGGAGTTTATTCAAATTTCGGAAACATTGAATTATGGGGTGAAAAAGCGATATTAAGCTATGATTATTCGGCGAATAAATGGCTAAAAAACGTATATGATGCGGGGGATTTTTCTATTGCAGAAAAATCAACAGATTTAGCAGTTGCAACTTTTTTAAAAAGAACTATTCAATCGATAAAACTTGTTGAAGGATTTGATTTTTCAAAGAAATATTTCATTTCGCAAATTAAGTACAAAGCAGGTGGCGAAGCTGGAATTTATTTGCTTTTGCGTTCGTTGCCATCGGGTGGATATGAATTTGAAACGAGGATTAATAACATTGATTTAGTTAAAGGAAATCAAATTCTACTTGAAGATACCGCTAGAGGTCGCAAAGTATTATTAACAATTTCCAAATTTGCTGATGATACATTCTCGCAAGTTGTTACCTATTATCAAGATTCATTATTAGGTGCAAAAGCTTTCCATGATAGCAATTATAATTCTATTTTCAAGCCTATCAAAACGACTAGAGTTAGAGCTCCAAACAACAACGATTATGCAATTCGAAATTTAGTTCATTCATTGAAAGCATCTGCTAATTATTATAATCGTTATGTCATTGTTGTGCCAAAAGGCACTTACTTCGAAATGGACATTCGAACGGGAGATTTTATTGACATCGAAGGAGAAAGTGCAGAAGAATGTATTATCGTTCTCGACGGAACAAGTAATAAAATTGCACCTACTGATTTATCTATTGGTACGGGTGGGGCTGCAATTAATACAATAGATCAAAAATATAAGCATATTTTTTGGCATGTTAAATCATCACAGATTAGGAATTTAACGCTAAAAGTAAATGACTGCAAATATGCTATTCACTCCGATGCGCCGGGCGAATACAACGGGGGTGGAAATAACTTGATTCTAATTGATAACGGAAACATTGTTCGTTTAATTGGCATCGGCGGTTGGGCAGGACAAAAACAATCTTATAAAGATTGCTATTTCAAAAATAAACCGACTACACAAGCCATAGGGTGGCATAATTGGAACGATCAAAACGCACCTGCATCTGCTGAATTTATCAATTGCAAATCTGATAACTACTTAATAAATCTAACTGAATTAGGAAGCGGACAAGCTGATGTTGTTCGATTGGTTAATTGTACACAAGTAAGTTCTGCCAATGGAGGTATTGGATTCTATGTAGAACCACAAGATTCGACAGCTCCTACTGATGTGCCTTACAATATTAAGTTGGTTTTCGAAGGAAAAGAGTTGCCAATTACGCACATCAATCGAGCAAATTATAAGGTTTTTAATTAAAATCCTCCGCTTTTAAAAATCTCTGACCACTTTTAAAACGAACCCGCAGGCTACGGAGGACAAATGTCTTCTGGAGCTTGCGGATTTTATCGTAAGTGATCAGAGCAACAAAGATACTAATAAACAATTTTTAAAAGCAAATAATTATGAAACAGTACACACAAGCTCCCTTACCATTTCAAGGGCAAAAGAGAAAATTTTTAAATTACTTTAAAGAAGCGTTACACGACTTCTCACCAACTGCAACGTATATCGATTTGTTTGGAGGTTCCGGACTATTGAGTCATACCGTAAAACAAATGTTTCCCGAAGCTCGGGTTCTTTACAATGATTTTGACAATTATAGTGAGCGTTTGGATAATATTGATAAAACGAATGCCCTACTAGGCGACATTAGGACAATCTGTGCCCAAAACCCGCACCGAAAAGAAAGATTGAACCAAGAACACTCTGACCAAATTATAAGCCGTATATCGAAGGAAAAAGGATTTGTCGATTGGGTGACAATTTCATCTAGTATTTTGTTTTCGATGAATTATGCAACATCGTTTGATCAATTGAAAAAGGAAAAGTTTTACAATAAAGTAAAAATGACTGATTACAATGCTGATGGTTATTTGGAAGGCGTGGAAATAGTAAAGTCAGATTACAGAGATTTGTTCGCAAAGTTCAAGAATGAAAGGAACGTCGTTTTTTTGGTTGATCCTCCTTACCTATCAACAGATACATCAACTTACAGCAAAGAGTCCTATTGGCGTTTGTCTGACTATTTGAATGTACTGAAAGTTATTGAAGATACTTCTACTTTACTTCAAACAAAAGCCAAATCATTGAGCTTTGTGATTGGATGGAGACAAATGCGTACGCAAGAAATCCCTTTGAAGGTTCTACTACCAAAACGATAGGAAATCAACTCACTTACAATGCATCATACAATGACATTATGATATACAGAAACAACGATTAAATTGAGTTTAAACATTAATTAATCAGTAATGAAATAAGCCCTATCATAATGGGCTTATTTTTTCATTTTTTGGACGTTTGGTTTTAAAAGTTTGGACTTTTCGTTTTTGCGATTATAATAACACCAAAATTAGTTTCGACATTGGCGAAAGAAAACTATATAAAACATCGCAATTTGGTATTCAGAAAAGCACAAAAAACAGAGAGAATTTCATTACAACTCCAACATCAAAAGAAAAATTAAAATTCTCAGGAATAATAAACGATTCAGAAATTATCCTAAACTGCAATTCTACAAATTGTACTGATAAAACATTGAACTTTCAGAAGTTTACAGCAAAATAAATGTTTAAAAAACATTCTTCACTTTAAAATTTTTGTAACTTGGCTTAATCAGATAAGCGTCAATAGTTTAGTTGAATAAGTAATTATCAACTAAACTAAAGGAACCTTATTGAAGGGAATAATAGAATTAGTGATTTTAAACCAAATAAAAACATAAAAAGATGAATAAACATTATTTAATGTCCAAAATGAAATCAACAGGAATGGCTTATTTATGCTGGTTTTTCATTGGTTGCCATTACGCTTATTTAGGAAAATGGGGTCTTCAAATTCTTTATTGGATAACCTTAGGCGGTTTTGGAATTTGGGCGATTATTGACTTATTTACCATTCCGTCAAAAGTAGAGGCACATAATTTGGCGATTGCAAATCAAATTAATGAGATAGAAAAAAGGGAAAACGAAATGATTTTTGCAAGAAACATGGCAATGCAAAATCCTTTATTTAGTCCATCCAATGTACGCTAAAATGGCTGTATATAGGTAACAAATTGCTATTTATGAAAAAAATAACACCTTTTGCTTTTGTATTAGTTGCCCTACTATTTGGTTCATGTTCTACGGACGACGAAAAAGTCCAAAGACAGGAAGAAGAACGAATTGATAAATTATTTAGTGAATTAAAAAAAATATCACTTAGTGTAAGTTGTACCGATTCTTCAACTTGGACATTTACGGAAATTGGAAGTAAAGCTTGTGGTGGCCCCTCTGGTTATATCGCCTACTCTACAACGATAGACACCGCCAATTTTCTAAAAAAAGTAAAAGAATATTCAAAAGCTGTCGAAGATTATAATAAAAAATGGGGCATTGTAAGCGACTGTACAGTTGTACAACCTCCTACAAAAGTCGTTTGTAAAGATGGATTACCCACTTTTGTAAACTAATTTTATCATATTTTAGTTATATTTAGATTATAAAAACATAATTATGGAACAAACACTTAACAGAAAGATATCGAATAAATGGAATATACTTTTTAATACGAAAAAATATCCCATTCTGCTAAAACTCTTTTCTTTAGCATACGCATTATTTTTCACATTTCTAATCGGTGCGTTAATGGTAATGAAGATAAGTCCTAATCTAAAATTATCTGGTTATGGAATCGTGACCACTGAACCATTTTCAATCGTTGGATTATCTTTAATTTCAATAATGATTTTAAATTATATCGCAAGTTGGTCTATTGTATTTGAAACAAAAAACGCCACTCAACTTGGATTAATATGCGTGAAAATTGGAATCGTTTGCTGTATATTTTCAATGTTTTTATCACCATTTTTAATGGAAAATTTCTCGGGCAAATTTCCTAAAGAACTCATTTTTCTTTTACCTATTTTTTTCATGCTTACTAAAAGTAGATAATCAATTTTTCTTGAGCGGAAACTTAATTTAAGACCAAGAAAATGATTTGTTTTTAATTAAACCCAAGCAGCTCTGAAAACCAAATAGAAAAGGCAAATGTAAAAATGGATTCCCGAATTGAAAAACTAAAAACCATGCAAACAACGTCATTAATTGATGTTGCCAAAAACTATAAAAAATACAATTATCCAGAAACCCTAAAAGACGCTGCTCTTCTCATTCTAGAAGAACGAGGCGTAAAGAAAGAGTCGCTTAAAATTTCTGGTAAACTAACCAATATCAAGTACGAAGAAGCAATCCAAGAGTACAAAAAATACAATGTGAATTCCATTTTAGGACTCATTCTTTTTTGTATTTCAATGTTTATTTATAGTACCAATGATTGGGCAGGCTTAGTTATTTATCTTGTCGCCCTCCTATTTATTGGACTTTCCTTTGCCAATTCAAAAAAAATTGCAAAACTTTTGGACGATGATAAAATCGATTATTCCGTTTTGATTCTTTTCTTAAGTTTGTTTCTTTATTTCATCGTGTTTTTCGTTACAAGACACCAAATCAAGGAACGAATTCAGATGCGATCGTAAAATTCGAATAAAAACCGAAACGAAGGTGAGCCAAAATTCAGAACAATTTTATAATCGTTTTTCCTTTTTTTATCCAATGGTTGATTGGTTTTTGCAACCGCAAAAAGAAAGGCTTTTCCATGAAATAAATTTGCTACCCAAAGGAAACCTTCTGGAAATCGGAATTGGAAACGGAAGCCATCTTGCAAAATATAAAAATCATCAAATTACGGGAATCGACACCTCAAAAGGAATGTTGAATATAGCCGAAAAAAGAAAAAAACCAGGAACCAAATTACTTTTGATGACTGGTGAGTGTTTAGATTTTAAAAATGCTCAATTTGATTATGTTGTTCTTTCCCATGTTTTGGCCGTGGTTGATGATCCTGATAAAGTTTTGGAAGAATGTTCCCGAGTTTTGAAACCAAACGGAAAGCTCTTTATACTAAATCATTTCACACCAAATAATGCCTTAAAATATGTTGATTTTACATTCAATTATTTTTCAAAATTCTTGTATTTCAAATCCAGTTTTCATCTTTCTCAATTCAGCAAATTGAATGAATTTGAACTCGAAAAAGAAATCAATTTTGTATTTTCCTATTTTAAATTAATCGTCTATAGAAAATCATGAAAAAAGACTATTTGCTCGCATTTTTTAGCTTAGGAATCTGCCTATTCATCTATCTTTTTTATCGTACGGAACAAACTATAATTAATCAAATTTTTATTGCAATCAACTCGATTGAAACTTTTATTGAAGCTCAACACACTGTGCAGAAGCGTCTTCCACTACCCGATGTAATCGTGTATTCTTTACCAGAAGCATTGTGGATATTCTGTATAACACTTACCTCAAAATCATTATATCTAAAATTTGGAAAACTCCAATTCAACATGGTATATCTACCACTTATATTGATTTTTGCTTTCGAATTTTCTCAACTCTTTCATTTCACCAATGGCCGATTTGACGTTTGGGACATCGTACTTTCTTTAGTCTTTTGGATTTTAGCCAAATCGTTTGTAAAGAGTAAAACAAAAGATCAAAATATGCTGAAACCATTTAATTATAGAACTTTAATTTGTGTTTTCAGTTACCTCATCGTCTTCTTTTCCCATGTCATTTATTAAGATTTTCTGAATTCATTTCCCTTTAAAATATCTAAAAATTTAGCTTTAATTTAAAGAGTAGAATTCATACATTTAAAACTGAAACCAATCAGCTTTACTATTAAGTTAAAACACAAAATGCATAGTACTAAAAACAACATTTTATATCTGGTATTTCTCTTTTTTGCATCGCAAATCCATGCTCAATTTGCCGGAAAATACAATCTGAGAGACGGAGGCGTTGATGTTCCTAGTTCGTCGCTTTTCCTATTAGATAACAACCAATTTTATCTATTTTATTTTGGAGGATACAAAACCGGAAAATGGAAAGAAATTGAGAAAAACACCATCGAAATAATCGAAGAAAAAATAAAAAGTAATCCTATTGAACTTTACGCAAAAGGTCCAGCTCTTACGGAAGGTTTTATACTTGATGTTGATGGTTTAGCGCAAGCTAAGGCTCATATTCAGTTTTCAAACGACACAAAGGAGGCAGGGGAACTTCAACCCGTGTTTAATGATTCACCCAATTGTTTTGAAAACGAATACATCATTAAAAAACTGGACGCCAAACTTAATTGGATAACGATTACGCTTCCAGAAAATCCAGACGTAATACGTTACTCTTCCAAATATCCGTACAAAGCCATTAGCTATACTTATGCTATAAATAAAAAGTATTCCGATTACTTTATTCTTTACAAACCAGAAGTTCTGTTACCGCCATTACAAATGACCATGGTAAAAAATGGTGAAGACTACCAATTGAGCTTAACAAAAGAATTTTTAAAACGCGAAAAAATTACAACTGAAGAATTCCAAGCGATAGCAAAAGGGTTAAGAGCCTTAAAAAATGAAGAAGAGCGAAATAATCGCGGGGTGATTATCCCTCCAACTTCTATTTCGAATACAACAATATTGGAAAAATCAAAGTTAAAACCACTTTTCACCGCAAAATGTTCTGACAATGAACCGAGTGAAGCAGATCCTGCAAAAGACAAGAAATCATACACCAAAATTGATCGAAAAGACGGCTTCTATTTAGTCACCAATTATAAAAGCAGTGGTTATAATGAAGATAAATTTGAATTGACTCAAAATCCAAGTCTCACCAAAGAAGATGTCTCCAGAGTTTCAAAAGAAATTTCTGATTATGGAGGTTATGAAATTCGACTAGAATTAAGCGAAGTCGGAACTAAAAAATTAGCTGATTTAAGCAAAGCAAATATTGGAAATCCACTGGCGATTGTCATTAATAAAGAGATTATTTGGGCACCCGTTATCTCAACTGAAATTCCGAATGGAAAACTTAATATTACAGGAAATTTCACAGAAACCGAGATAGACACCATCATCTCAAAACTTACAAAATAAACAACTAAAAAAACATGAAAGACCTAAGACCAAACGAACAGAGAGCTAAAAATGCATTAACCTTACTCTGGATTATGCTAGGACTGGAAATTATCTCATTAATTTCTAGCGGATTGCAGTACAATTTACTTTCGCAAATCTCAGATTTTGGAGCACTAACTCCAGAGGAAGCCGATGCAAATGATACACGTGAAGGAATTATCGGAATCATGTACCTTATTGCGTATATCGTTTCCGTCGTTACTTTTATCATGTGGTTTCGTCGTGCTTATTACAATTTGCATTTACGCGCCAAAAACCTTTCATATTCGGATGATTGGGCTGCTGGAAGCTGGTTTGTACCATTTATGAATCTTGTCCGTCCCTACAAAATCATGAAGGAATTGTACGAAAGAACGATCGATCTTTACAGAAAAAATGGCATTAAGCTAAACTTCGAACTAAATTCAAGTATCGTCGGTTGGTGGTGGGCTTTTTGGATTTTCAATAATATCCTCGGAAATATAACGTTCCGGATTACAAATAGTGCTGACACTGTTGATGAACTTTTAACAGCGACTACGTTTAGTATTTTCAATTATCTATTGGGAATTCCGCTTGCTTTGCTAGCTATTCGAGTGATTAAAGATTACGCAAAAGCAGAACCTTTCCTAGCGAAATTGCAAAAGCCTGGTGAAGTACAAGAAAAAACGAGCATTGAACAAAGTGTTGCTTATTAAAGAACTCCAAACCCAAAACAACTACATTGACCTTATCCTCTATCAGTAAGAAAAATAGTTTTTGAATTCATTTTTTATTTAATTTAGAACAACAAGAATTTCAAACCAAAACCGCATTTAATGAAAAAAATAACGTTTCTTTTCGCATTTGTTTTCATCATCATTTCACTCAATGCACAAAGCACAAGAGCGATTTACGAATACAAATACGTTCGTGATAGTATTGCTAACAAAGCCTTTACAACTACCGTTTTCTTAGACCTGAATACAAATAACGTCAAGTTCTATTATCAAGAATTGTACAAAATGGACTCAACTAAAAAAGCGACAGGAAAATCCAATGTTAGTATGTCAATGGCGAATAGCGTTATGTTAAAACGGAATTTGAATAGCAGTACGAACGAGAACTATATTTTTGTAGATACCGATTACTACTCCTATCCTAGCGAAGATAAAATGAATTGGAATATTTTACCAGATACTAAAAAGTTTAAGGAATTCACCTTGCAAAAAGCAACAACCAATTTTGGAGGCAGAAAATGGATCGCTTGGTTCTCTAAAGATGTTCCGATTAATCAAGGGCCGTTTAAATTTCAAGGTTTACCAGGTTTGATATTCCAAATCGAAGACGAGAAAAAGTATTTTAGCTTTAACTTAATTGAGATCAAAAAACTTCCCGAAGAATATGATACAAGTGGATTTTTAGAATCTAATTTTGGTAAAAAAGCCATTCCTGTTACCTTTAAAAAGTACAATGAAATTCTTTGGAATGCCTACGATAACCCATTTTCGGAAATCCGTACAAAACTTGCAAGAGGAGAAGATTATACATTTTCTGCTTATGGTAGAGATATTAAAAGCGTAAAAGATCTCGACGAGGTTCGTAAAACCATTCAAGCAGATAAAAGAAAGTACAATAACCCTATCGAGATTGACAAAGCTTTGAAATACAAAGAATAAAATGAAATGCGACCTCAAATTTTTGATTGCTGTTTTATTAAGTATCGCATTTCTTCTATCTTGTGATAAAAAATCTAATGACAAAGGGAACGACGGATTTCAAAATCCATTTGCAAAACCTTGCGAGTGTGATAAAACCTTGCAAAACGATAGCATCACAACGTTCTACGCAACAAATCTTACGATTTCGAATCAAGAGATTCAATTAAATTGTGCTGAAGTTGAAGTTGCCATTGCAGCAATGCTTAGCAAAGACGGAAATGCTTTTTGTGAAAATCTGTACAATCTTATGTGCGTTTCAAGTAAAAACCAGGATTTCCATTTAAATTCTGATTTCTATTTTGTTAATGAAGTTCCAACGGATTCTTTACGAGAAAATGGCAATGACAAAGAAGCATTAAACATTCAATTACAAAAGAAAAAACAAGCACTTTATAAAATTTCACTAACTGAAAAACGAGAAATAAACCAGATAACAATGGTAAAATATTGGGATGAAAATTAAATTGCAAATTTTTAAATCTTAAAATACGTTTCAGTAAAACAAGTCGTTATTTATCCAATCAAAAATGGAATCAAAATTCAATGAATAAAATCCTTTACCTGCTCGCTCTAGTTTTATGCAGCTTGATATTTGCACAAGACTTACGTATCCAAGGAAAAATAGAAAACACGAATCATCAATTGATTTCCAATGCTGATGTTTACTTGTACGATCAGCAAAACCAAATTGTCAAGGCAACCATATCTAAAGAAGGGCTTTTTAGTTTTGAGAACCTACCCTCTCAAACCTATTATTTGCAAATTGAATTGGGTGATTCCGTTCAAAAAGAAGTCTCCTTTTTCCTTTCTGAAAACCGAAATATCCAAGTGCTCTTCAAAAATAAGGAAACGACAATTCAGGAAATTACAATTTCAGGCAAAAAGAAAACGTATCAAGTTCAAAAAGGAAATATCAATATCGACATTGCCAATTCTAGCTTGAATAAAGTGGCAACGACTTCCGATTTGCTTTCCAAATTACCGTTTTTGCAGCTCAGCCAAAATGGTGAAAGCCTTTCTATGATGGGCAAAGGAACGCCTTTGCTTTATTTGGATAATCAAAAAGTGGATTTCAGCATGTTGACCTCACTTGCTGTCGATGACATCAAATCGGTAGAAATCATCCGAAATCCATCAGCAAAATACGAAGCAGAAGGCAAAGCGGTTGTCAAAATTATTCTAAAAAATAGTAAAAAAGAAGGTTCCAAATTCAGTATTATGGAAACCATGACGTTTAACAAACGTTTTAGCAATAACCTTTCGGCGAATTTTCAACAAAAGAAAAACAAAACGGAATGGAAACTAAACGCTGCTTACAACCAAATAAATCATTGGGAAAGTAACGGTTTTGAGTATTCGGTTCCAACAAAAAACATTCAATCGGATTACATTATTACTTCGGTTACAAAGCGTCCACAACTCGTTTTTGGAGCCAATTTATATCAAGAACTGAATGACGATGGTGATTATGTAACATTAATTTTAAATGCGAATTTACGTCCAGACAAAGGCGATAACAACACGATCACAAACTATTCGGAAAATGGAAAAACATCAAAAATCAAAACGTTAAATCAACAAGATCGAAATCGAGCAACCGTAAATTCGATACTAAACTATAACAAGGTTTTAAAATCACTGGATGCGTCCATTTTTACAGGACTTCAATTCACTCGAGAAAGCAATATTGTTGATTACAACTTCTACAATGATGTCGATAATTCAGGATATCAATTTAGTCAGTTTCGAAATCAAAATTATGGTGTCAACGCCTATTCGGGAAGAGTTGACATTGAGAAAAAACTTAAAAACGACTATACTGTAGAGTTTGGTGGAAGCTTTACAAAAGCGGAAGCTATTACGGACAACCGAACCGATTTTGCAACCAAAACAAATCCAGAAATTTTCGAATACTTTTTTAAAGAACACAATTGGGCTTCATATGCGCAATTTTTAGGTGAAAAGGAAAAACTAAGTTTTAGCGGAGGAATCAGAATGGAAACCACTTCTGCAGATGGCTTCGACAAAATCAAAAATCAAACAACCATTTCACGAAATTATGTGGATTGGTTTCCGAATGCGGAAATCACTTACAAACCAAATAAAGATTACAACTACACGTTGAGTTTTAGCAAAACAATCTCTCGACCGAATTACGGAAATCTAGCCTCTGGAGGCTTATACGGAAGTCCGTACGTAGAATATGTCGGAAATCCCGATTTGTTACCAACGTATACTAACACTCTTTCTGCCAATGTTAAATTAAAAAATTGGTCTGTAAATGCGTCGTATTATCAAGGAAAAAATCCAATTGGGTACAATTTGGTTTATGATGAAAATCGCAACATTTCCAAATTCACTTCTCTTAATTTTGATAAAGAATCGGGTGTTAGTTTGGGACTTGATGCTCCTTTTGAATACAAAATATGGAGCTCACAAAATAGTTTGTCTGTGAATTATTCCAAAACCGAAGATTCATTAGCACAAGTAAAAAAATCAACACCGTATCTGTATTGGTACACCAACAATACTCTAAAATTGGGAAAAGGATATAATTTCTTGATAGACGCTTCTTGGATCACGGATCGCACAGAAGGTATTTTCGATTACAACGCCATGTTTCTAGTGAATTTTGGCTTAACCAAATCAATCTCAAATTTTGATTTCACCTTACGATACAACGACATTTTCCAGCAAAATAACTTTGTCCAAAAACTAAATTACGACAAGATTATCACCAAAGGAAGTTTTTACGGAAATACGCCAACTGTTTCCCTCGGTATCAAATACAATCTTGGAAAAGTTTCCAATTCGGGATATAAAGAAAAGAGCGTGAATGAAACGGTGAACCGTATTTAGAGCGAATAATTTTCTATATTCGTAATCGAATGGCAATGAAAAACCAACCAAAAATTAATATCAAACTTTCCAACAACCAATACTTTTGGGAAATTTTTAGTTTTGTACTGCTTCTTTTATATTGGATGTATATTATTTTTTCTTTTCGTTCATTGCCCTCAGCTATTCCGACACACTATAATTTTAATGGTGAACCGGATGCTTTTGGAAGCTCCGAAACCATCTTTCTCCTACCAATCATCGGAACATTTATTTTACTTGGTTTTTCAGCTTTGAGCAAGATTCCGCATCATTTTAATTATTTAGTAGAAATTACAGAAGAAAACGCCGAGAAGCAATATTCCATTGCATTAAGCTTGCTTCGATTTTTAAAAATCACCATTCTTTTCGTCTTTATTTTTATTGATTATCAAACGATTCAACTAGCGAAAAAGGATGATTTCTCGGGACAAAATTGGACTTTTATGATTTTACCGTTGATCATTTTTATTCCCGTTATTTACTATATTTTTCAGTCCATTCGAAAAAATAAAGAAGTTCGTAGCTGATGCATATTCAAGAAAACCAAAACTGGATAAGCCGTTACCAAAGCGTGATAACATTCGTTTTACTTGGCGTCCAGTACATTTTCATTTCGTTATTCCCGAATTCGTTTTCGAAGGCGACAGGAACATCGTACGCCCTCCTTTTGGTTTATGATTTGTTCTTCGCGATTCCTATTTTAGTGATCATTCACATGCCTTTGAAAAATCGACGATTACTTTTAGGAGCAATTTTAGCTTTAAGTTTTATCTATTTTTGGCCAAAATTCAAATGGAATACCGTTTTCTTAAACACCTTCATTGCGTTACTCATAAGCAGTAGATATTTATTTTTTGATTTAACCAAAAGAGATAAAGATCAAATTTCGCGATTAAAAATTCAACAATTTTTCATTTTTTTCGGAGTATTAATGCTTGTTACCATCGTTGAATCCATTTTAGAATGGACAGGACTTGTCAAACATAAATCTCTTGACGATGGATTAGAATTTTCCAAAGGTGGCGTTATCATGATATTTTCCGGCTATTATTTTTCTGTCGCTTATTTTGAATATCGAGCCATCCAAAAAAGTTTAAAGGAACAAATAGAAGACGAAACTCGATAATTTTTTAATTTTGTCATCGCATTCTACTACATCCATGAATTCAAAATCCAACGTTCAACGTTTTCGAGAGGAAAACCATCTCACCCAATCGGAACTCGCTTCTAAAGCTGGTGTTTCGTTACGGACCATTCAGCGGATTGAAGCAGGAAGCATTCCAAAAGGATTTACATTAAAATCCATCGCTGAAGCTTTAGAAAAAGAGCCTAATGATCTTTTAGAACAACCTGAAACCTTCGATTTGGAAAGGCTAAAATGGATTAATATTTCAACCTTAATCGGACTTATTATTCCTTTTGGTGGAATTCTAGTTCCACTAATTTTGATTCAGAAAACGACCGATCAAAAAGTAAAAACACTTGGAAAGAAAATCATTGAAATCCAAATCGTTCTCGTTCTATTGGTTTCCTTTTCCATGCTCTTAAGTCCTTTTATTCAAAAGCTTTTTTCGCTAAAATTTCCGCTTTTTATCATTCCACTACTTATTTTATTAGGTTTAAAAATCATTGTAGCGCTTGCAAATGGGGTTTTATTAAACAAAAACAGCAAATTAGCTATTCAATTGAAAAACAATTTCTTGTAAATTACGACATGCAATTGTCGGCATCTTGTCGTATCGTATTTTCTTCTTTATTGGTGAAATTATTCGAATGTTGATGAAAATTTCGAACCTATGAAAATCATCAAAAAGATTCTTATTACAATCTCAGTTTTAATCGTCGTGAGCATTGCAGGTCTGTATCTGTATTTCAACCAAAAATTTTCACCTGAAGCCAATTATTTAACCGTTCAAAATGAAAGTGGAAAAGTTCCTATGATTTGGACCGATCAATCCAAAACCGCTTTACTACTTCCTGTTCAGTTTCAAAATAATTCGAAAATCTATTTTATGCAATTGGATACGGGTTCACCATCTACTCTATTTTACAGTAATTCTCTTCAAAAAATTAAAGGAATTTCGATTGAAAATAATCGTGTAAAAACTCAAATTAAAATTGGGAAGTCGTTAATTTCATCAGATAAATTTCAAGTCATTCAAACCAGTTCAAAATCAATAGAAGATTCCATTCAAATAATTGGAACCATCGGTTCTGATATTCTTGAAAATCGATTAACCTATCTTAATTTCAAAGAAAACTATGTCGAATTGAATTTGAAAAATCAACCAAAATTAGACTCCAAAAACACCTTCGAATATTTCTTTAAAAAACGAAAATTAATCATTCCAGCCACTTTAAAAGAAAAAAAGGAACAATTCATTTACGACTCGGGAACTTCAGCCTACGAATTACTCACCAACAAAGAAGTTTGGAATTCATTAAAACTTCCCAATTCTCCCGTAACAATTGAAAAAGAAAATTCTTGGGGCAACGTTTTAACAACGTATACAACCCAAACCAAGGAAAATATTCGTTTCAATTCGATGCAAATTCCACTTATGGAAATTACGTATGTTGAAGGGTATTCCAAAACTCAATATGCCTTGATGAAGTTTTCAAAAATGACTGGAATGCTAGGAAACAAAATCTTTTTCAATCAAAAGATCTTTATTGACGGAAAAGATCTGAAAATGAACATTTCAAACTAGATTCAAAAGTAAGATTATAGAATAATTGTACATTTACTACTCCATTGAAATTGCTTGAATCATGAAATTGAATCTCGTTTTCATTCTAATCTTTTTGTTTTTTTGCGGATGCAAAGAATCTTCAAAAAAAATAGCGCAAGAATTCCCGCCAAATCCTGATCAAATAGAACAGGAAAAATACGACGCAACCCAAAAATTGAAAATTAAAAAATGTCTTATTGAAAGTCCAGACATTTCAATCAATGGAATTGAGTTAAGAAAACATGAAACAGCAAACAAAATACTTGGCAAAAAAATAATATTAAACCAAAACAACGATTATGTTTTCACGAATCGTTCCACTGGAAATAAAATTACACTAACACAATTTGAAGGCGATTCGAAAAACCAATTTTCCAAGATTCTGGTAGAAGAAAAAGACCTTAAAAACGAAAAACTAGATTCAAAAAATATCGGAATCATCCAAACCAACAATGGAATTAAATTAGGAATTTCCAAGGAAGAATTAATTTCAAAACTTGGAAAATGCTACGCTCCAATTGACAGTACGAAAAAAGGAATTCAGCTGTATTACTACTTTGAAACCCATCCCAATTCGAAAGAAAACATTCTTACGAAGAATAATCTTCTTGCATACTCGGCGACCTATACCTTTTGGAAAAATAAGTTGGTTGCTTTTCAGTTTGGATTCGAATATCCGTAGTTTCGTTAAACAATTTAAATATCTTTATAATTCCTAATCAAAAAGTATGTTTGATTTCAGACTTCACGTTTTTTATTCTGTCGCGACTCGACTCAATTTTACAAAAGCAGCCAATCAGCTTTTTATTTCTCAACCTGCAGTAACAAAGCATATCAAAGAAATTGAGCAATACTATCAATGCAAATTATTTATTCGCGGTGGCAATAAAATCGAACTCACAACACAAGGGAAAATCCTATTAAACTACGCTGAAAAAATCAAACATCTATATCAGGAGTTAGATTCCGAAATTGCTTTTTTAAATCAAGAAAACCAAGGTTTTTTACGAATTGGAATGAGCACAACAGCGGCACAATATGTTTTGCCCAAATATCTCGCTCAATTCAAGAAAAGCTTTCCTCATATTGAGTTGGAGTTGCATACAGGAAATACTGAAAACATTGAAAATCTCTTAGCGAATCAAGCAATCGATTTAGGAATTGTTGAAGGAAAATCGAAACGAAGCGGAATGAACTATGCGCCATTTCTTAAGGATGAATTGGTTTTGTGCACGCAAACAAAAACCTCTAGTAAGTCAATAATCCCCAAAGATGAGTTACTGAAAATTCCTTTTGTACAAAGAGAAAAAGGCTCGGGTTCTTTAGAAATAATTGCTTCGGTTTTGGCTAAAAACAAAATCAAAATTTCTGATCTGAAAACTGAAGTTACCTTCGAAAATACCGAAAGTATCAAAAACTATCTGTTAAATTCGAACACATTTGCATTTTTGTCTATTTCTGCTATTTATGAAGAGTTGCAACATAACCTTCTCAAAATCATCGATGTTGAGGACGTAATGATGGAACGGTATTTTTATTTAGTTTCCAATCAAGGTGAAAACTCAAAAACATCCAATTTATTTATCAATCATATAAATAACTATAATTTTTAGTTATAGTTAATAAAAAGAAACAATTTCCATAAATCCTGATTCTATAGGAACTTTGCCCTATAAAATTTGATTTATGAGAACATCAACATCACTTGGATTTGGACAAATAGTATTTGTAGGAATTGCTATTTTGTGTTTTACTCCACTATTCAATCCGCCAATTGCACTTTTCATCGGAATTCTTGTCGCACAACTCATTCAACATCCTTTTCCGCAACACAATCAGAAAATTACAAGTTTTCTTTTGCAATTTTCAATTGTTGGATTAGGATTCGGAATGAATCTAAATACGGCACTTGCCGCTGGAAAACAAGGCTTTTCATTGACAGTCGCATCCATATTTGGAACCTTGTTTCTTGGAGTTCTACTAGGAAAACTATTCAAATCCGATCGAATAAGCTCGTTTTTGATATCGGCAGGAACAGCAATTTGCGGAGGAAGCGCCATTGCAGCTTTATCGCCTGTCGTTAAAGCCAATGAAAAGCAAATAAGCGTTGCATTGGGCGTGGTTTTCATTTTAAATTCCGCTGCATTGTTTATTTTCCCGGCCGTTGGTTCGATGTTGCATTTAACCCAAAATCAATTTGGATTGTGGTGCGCTATCGCCATCCACGACACCAGTTCGGTTGTTGGTGCTGCTGCAAAATATGGAACCGAGGCGCTGCAGGTTGCTACTACAGTAAAACTCACCCGAGCTTTATGGATTATCCCATTAACTTTTACATGTTCATTCCTATTCAAAAATGAGGAAAAGAAGGTTAAAATTCCCTCTTTCATTGGTTTGTTCATACTCGCAATTGCGATCAATACATATTTTCCTTTTGTACAAAAATGGAGTCCGAACATCGTATTCCTTGCTACAAAAGGATTAACTTTAACTTTATTCCTCATCGGCTCTAATCTTTCATGGAAAAAAATGAAATCCATTGGCCCAATTCCCATATTTCAAGGAGTAATTTTATGGCTTTCTATTTCAATAACCGCATTGATTTTCATTAAAAATTTCTTGTAGAATTACATCTTTACTGGTAGAAACTAGGGATCGAAAAGCATTATTTTTCGATCTTTTTTTGTACTTTTAGTAAAGTAAGCTAGATAGAAAATCCATATGCAAAATATCATTTGGAAAAATATTCATTAAAAACGTATTTTTAGGCTTCTATCACGAAAGATTTTAACCAACAACACGTATTGAAAAAAAATTACACTTTGTCCATCATTTCTTCAGACTTAAAAAAAGAACTTCAACTCCAAATTGAAAAAACATTTGGAAAACCTATCAATTCCGTTCGCAGTTTTGAGGAACTTTCGGATTGCTCTAAGCTTAGCGTACAAACCTTGAGACGTTTTTTCGGTAAAATAAATACAGATAAGGAAATTAGCCAGTCCTCATTGGATTTACTTTGTCAATACGCAAATTTCACCAGCTGGAATGATTTTTCGGCTTCCTATTCGGTGAGTTCTACATTAACTGATGAAGAAAAAATCCAAATTGAAAGCATGGAAATTTTCTTTCGAAATGGAAAAAAACATAATCTGAACTACGATCAAAATAGCATGATTGTAGATACATTAAATGAATATTCATTGCTGGTATTTAAAAGTCCAGAACGATTTCAATATGCGCATTCATTGTATGGAAACAATAATTGGGCGGCCGATTATTTTATTGGTGAACTTCCGAATTACAATTATTTCGGAAAAAATTGGTATCGCGATGCGTTATTAAGTCAATCCAAAAAAAGCGCAAAACCACATATTAAACTCGCTTGCGCTAATTTACATTTGTTCGGAAGCTTTCTTCGAAATGATCCTAAGAAAGACTTTAGTCTTATTTCCGTTGAAAAGAAATACAAAAAATTAAAAAAACTAGAACACTACTTTCCCTATCACGAAATGCGTTACCATAGCCTTTTGATGATAAAAGCACATTTAGACGACGATCAAATTGAATTATGTAGAATTCTAAATCGATATTTAGAAGATGTAGAAAAGCGAGAACTACAAACATTTCAAAAACTGGAAATGAAAATTGTAATTGCAAACACGTTGCTTTGGCTGTGCGAATTTGAAAAAGCCTACGAATTACTGCAAACTTGCACCACTTTTTTTAGTGAAAAGAAATCGACTAACATTAAAATAAGTAGTCATTTAATGGGAATAAACCTTGTATTTGTAAAGTCAACGTTCAATTTGGCTTGGCTTGCTAATGGCAATTACAAAACAGCTGAATTTGCCATTACAAAAGAGGAAATCCATAGCTCCAACATGTTATTATATCGTGATTTTATCACTCCATTTGTATCTCTTTCAACCTTATTGCAAACAAAAAATAAAAAGGAAAAGAAAAGTATTCACAACGAAATTCTTCAAACAATAGACAAAACCGAATACAAAAGATTTCACAATATACTTGAAAAACTAGCACCAGAATTTTGCTAATTCTAAATTGAAAAGCATTTTTTTGAACATTTTTGGACATTTTTCACATCCGAAAACGCCCTATTTTTGCAGTAAATACAAATAATGGAGAAAAATAGACGAACTATTTTTTTCCCATAAAAGAAGAAAATGGTTGGTAAAGACTAATAACCATTAAAACTGAAAATCGACTCACGTGTTGATTTACCAAAAAAGTGATTGTTTGCAATCACTTTTTTTTATCTTTAAACTACATAATCTTTCTATGCAAAAGCCTTATCTACTTCACGGAAAACTAAAAGCTAAAACCAACCAAGTTGAGAGTCTAGCCAAAATACTTTTGGACGCTGCCGATTTAATTTCAGAAGCTTCGGGCTGTCAACTTTATGTGGTTGGCTCCGACTCTAACGAACCTAATTCCGTTTTTGTCACCGAGATTTGGGACACCAAAGAAAACCACGACTTATCCTTGTACATTCCTGGCGTTAGAGAACTTATTATGGAAGCGATGCCATTATTAGACGGACCGCCGGCAACAGGGCAAGAAATCCAATTATTCGGAGGACACGGAATCTCATAAAGAAAATTACATGTTCAATTTTAAAATTCAACATCCTGGAATTGTTTCGGATTACTTTAAAAAACTAGAAATTCTTGATTTTGATGAAGCTTGCGACTACATTGCAAAGCTCCCTTATAAGAGAAATTCGGAAAAAGAAAATCCTGCAATCGCCCTTATTGATAACTGCGGAACATGCAGTACAAAACATGCTTCTCTGCGAAAACTAGCACTAGAGCAAGGTTTCCCTGAGGTAAAATTGATTTTAGGAATATTTAAAATGAATAGTGAATACGCACCAAAGATCAAGAATACATTGGATGCTAATCACTTATCATATATTCCTGAAGCGCATAATTATTTAAAAATTCACAACACCTATTTCGATTTTACGAGAGTTAATGCTTCCTATACAGATTTTCAACATTTACTGCTTGATGAATTGGAAATTGAGTTTGACGAAATCGCAACTAAAAAAGTTCAACTTCATCAAAACTATATAAAACAGTGGATTATCGAAAATCAATACAAGCTATCATTAACCGATATTTGGAAAATTCGAGAACAATGTATCGCGGATTTACAAAATGAAATACCTATAAATACGGTTTAAGAAATATCAAAATATAAGGTGCTAAAAAAGCCGTAAGTATTCCGTTGAATATCATTCCAACACTGGCAAAAGCGCCATATTTATCTCCAAATTCCATCGCACGCATCGTTCCCATGGCATGAGAAGCCGTTCCCATGGCAATACTTTGGGAAACCGGATTTGTAATACGAGCCAAACTCAACAATTGAAATCCAGCCATACTTCCTAACAAACCCGTTAATATAACCGCTGCTGCTGTAATAGACGGGATTCCACCTACCGATTTAGAAACTTCTAAAGCAATGGGTGTACTTACTGATTTTGGCGCTAGTGACATAATTACTTGAGTTTCTGCTCCCATTATTTTCGCAAGGAAAACCACTACAAATAGCCCAAAAACACAACCCACAAACTGACTTAATAAGATGGCTCCAAATTGCTTTTTAATATTATCCCATTGCAGATAAAGCGGGATCGCCATGGCGACAATGGAAGGTTTTAGAAAGAAATCAATATGTTGACCCGCCAACTGATACTTTTCGTATGGAATTTTTAAAATCAACAAATAGCCAATAAGCACTGCTGATGATAAAATTATAGGATTAAAAATGATCCATCGTCTTTTCGCGGAAAGCAGAATTCCTAACGAATACAACGCAACCGTCAAGAAAAAAAGCCAAATCGTATTATCTAAAAAACTCATTTTTTTCTTCTCATTATTTGGTGAGTAAATCCAGTAACCAGCACGACGGCAATTGTACTTCCAACAACCGCCACGACGATTGCCCAAATAGAATTCCCAAGAATATCAAAATAATTAAGCATAGCAACGCAAGGAGGAACAAAGAAAATCCCAATATTGTTAATTAAAAAAGAAGTAACGCCATCGATTTCATCCAATTTCACCCATCTCATTTTCAAAATAAAAAGCAACACCAACATCCCAATAATACTCGAAGGAATCTTGATTCCTGATAGTGAAACAACTAATTCTCCAATAGCCAGACAGCCAAAAACTAAAGCAACTTGCTTTACCAAATTCATGATTTGAATATTTAAATACAAAATTAGGTAAAATCGCTTGAGTAAAAGGAAAATCACATGACAATTATGGCTCAATTTTTGACTAGAAAAAACACGATAACACTTAAAAATATTCTAATTTATCCGTATATTTAAAAATAATTTTTAGAAATGGAAATACAAATACGTCCCGAATTGCAAAGTGAATACGAACTTGTTGAAAAAGTAAACCGTGATGCATTCAACCGTGATGAAGAAGCACTATTAGTTCAAAAAATAAGAAAAACACCGAATTACATTCCCGAATTATCTTTAGTTGCAAGCAAAAAAGAGACTATTATTGGGCATATTATGTTCACTAAAGTTCGCATCATCAACGAAGACACGGAGTTTCCCAGCATTGCGTTGGGCCCAATGTCCGTTGCTCCTAAATATCAAAAAAAACACATTGGTTCTCAATTGGTTTTAGCCGGTCTAGATGCAGCCAAAGAATTAGGATATCCACATGTTATTGTTTTAGGTCATGAAAACTATTATCCAAAATTTGGATTTGTTCCTGCAAAAACATTTGGACTGCTTCCTAGCTTTGATGTTCCATCCACCTATTTTATGGCACGGGAACTTACAAAAGATTCTTTAGCTAAAATTAAAGGCTTTGTAGTTTATGATGATGTATTTTCGGAATTATAACAACCAAAATTTGCACCTCGACAAGCTTAATCGGAAACCACAATAAACCTAGAAAAATATGATTATCTTATTTTGAGAAATAAAGACCAGAAAAAAAACAGTTTATTGTCTCAAAATGATACAATAAAGATACACACAAATAAAAACAGTCTGAAACCCGCGTTCAGACTGTCTTCTTTAATAATTTGGGGAATATTAATATAATTTTTTTCTAGATCAAATGAGTCAATTTTCAATTCCTAATTTCAACACCATCTCCTTTATTGTCTCACGTTAAGATATTCGCTTTTTTTTACCCATATCTTTATCGTAAATATAGTCAATATTTTCAATAATTCAAATTTATTTTAATTTTTATACGATTTTTTTATGAATTTAATATTTAAACTCATTAAAGAACCGTTTCTGCTTCCAAAATTTTTTTTCATTTCGATTAAGTTTTAAATAAAAAAAAGTGATGTCACTTTGAGAAAGTAAACATCACTTTTAAAAATCAAAAAACATGTATTTTCTATGGATAAGGAGCAATCTGAACCTTTAACCCATCAATTTCTTGTGTAATTGGGATTTGACAGCCCAATCTTGAATTATCTTGAACGTGGAACGCTTCCGCCAACATCGCATCTTCTTCGTCTTCCATAGCTTGCAATTGATCTTCTCCTTCTAAAACATAAACTTGGCACGATGCGCACATCGCCATTCCACCACAAACACCAATTGTTCCCTCTTCTGCCAATTCATAAGAACGAATAACTTCCATTAAATTCATCGACATATCCGTAGGTGCGACAACTTGGTGTAAAGCCCCCTCACGATCGATAATTTCTAACTGAATATCTTGCTCCGTCATGACTAGTCAATTTTTTTAACAACCGCTTTTTCGGCTTCTTTACGGCTTCCATCAAAACCATCAACACCACTTACGGTTGTATATTTCAAAACGAATTTTTTTCCTGGATTTAATCTCTGGTAAACACTTTGACACATCAACGTTCCCTCGTGGAAACCGCATAGAATCAGCTTCAATTTACCTGGGTAAGTGTTGATATCTCCAATCGCGTAAACGCCTTCGATATTCGTTTGATAATCTAATGCATTATTTACTTTAATTGCATTTTTCTCAATTTCTAATCCCCAATTGGCGATGTCACCTAATTTTGGTGTTAAACCAAAAAGCGGAATAAAATAATCCGTTGCAATATCAGTCTGCTCACCTTCTTTCTCAATGGTAATCGCTTCAATATGCCCGTTTCCTTTCAAGCCAACCACTTCTGCAGGCGTAATCAAATTGATTTTCCCTTGGTTTTTCAATTCTTGAACTTTATCAACGGAATCTAATGCCCCTCTAAATTCATTACGACGGTGAATTAAAGTAACCTCAGCAGCAACATTAGCCAAGAAAATACTCCAATCTAAAGCGGAATCTCCACCACCTGCAATAACAACACGTTTATCACGAAAATGTTCTGGATCTTTCACAAAATATTCCACTCCATGATCTTCATAAGAAGCAATATTCTCCAAATCTGGCTTTCTAGGTTCAAAAGTTCCTAATCCTCCAGCAATAGCAACTGCTTTTGCACGGTGAACGGTTCCTTTATTTGTAACCACTTCAAACCACTCATCATCAATTTTGGTTAATCTAGCAGCTGTTTCGCCCAACGTAAATCCTGGTTGAAACTGTTTAATTTGCTCCATTAAATTATCCACCAACTCTCCTGCATTTACTGAAGGAAATCCTGGGATATCGAAAATAGGTTTTTTAGGATACAATTCTGCCAACTGCCCACCTGGTTGAGGAAGAGCATCAATAATATGGCATTTTATTTTAAGAAGTCCGGCTTCGAAAACAGAAAATAAACCTGTAGGTCCGGCACCAATAATCAATAAATCGGTTGTAATCATTGTTTGATTTTTTTACAAAAACAATTGGGCAAAGGTACGCATTTTATTGAAAACGAGAAGTGACTCTTGTCAGTCAAATCGGTTAATAATGCTTATTAATTCAGAAAAAACTAAATTGGCAAATTATTTGCAAATTAACACATATGAAAAATATTTTACTGGCTATAACTTTATTTGTTTTTGGACTTGGAAATGCCCAAAAGCTAAATAATATTCAAATTGGTGAAGTTTTAACCTACAGAATCCATTATGGAGTACTTACGGCAGGAACCGCAACCCTTTCTACTGCTTCAAAAAACTATAACGGTACACCGCACCTTTATGTTCGCGGTGTTGGTAAAAGTTCTGGTGCTGTACGTGCTTTTTTTAAAGTAGATGATGTGTACGAAAGTTACATTAATCCAGCAACAGCGTTGCCTAGTTATTATGTACGAAATGTTGCGGAAGGCGGTTACAGACAACATTTGCATGCTGCGTTCAATCAGAATGCGAATTCTTTAGTTTTAACGGATAAAAAGAATCCGAAAAACCCGCCAAGAACGATTAAAACAGTCGCTGGCTTGCAAGATATGCTATCTGCATTCTATTATTTGAGAAGTAGCGCTTCTGGAACCTTAAATGTAGGTGATGTTTTTAATTTGAATGTTTGGATTGATGATGAAATGTTCCCTTTCCGACTTCGTGTCGCGGGAGCCGAAAATATTAAAACAAAATTCGGAACTGTAAATGCTTTACGAATTATCCCATCGGTTATGAGCGGTCGTGTTTTTAAGGACAAAGAAGGTGTGACATTGTGGGTAACCAACGATGCCAACAACGTTCCTGTTGCGATAAAAGCACAATTAACCGTAGGTTCTTTACGAGCTGATTTGGATGATTATAAAAATGTAAAATATCCCATCAAGTTTTCGAAATAAAATTGATATAAAGCAAAAAAAATCCGAGAATTTCTCGGATTTTTTTTATTTCAATGCTTAAAATGTTTAGGCTAAAACATCTTGCAAATCTGGATTTTTCTTAAATGTTGCATTAGCAAACGGACATAATGGAATAATCTTCACATTATTAGCCCGTGCAAATTCTACAGCTTTTAAAAGCAATTCTTTACCAATACCTTTACCGTTAAAAGCCGGCTCAACTTCGGTATGATCGATGATAAATTTATCTTCACCAGCCCAAGTATAGGTCATTAAACCTGCCGGAACTCCAGAGAATTTAGCGATAAATTCGCCATTTTTTTCGTTATTTTTTTGTTCTATTTCTACCATTATTTTACGATTTCTGTATTAATTTCTATTTTGTTGGTCAGCAATTTATGTACAGGACAAGCTTCAGCAATATCAAATAGTTTCTCTAACGCCTCTGCATCTAAATTCGCATCAGGAAAGCAAATTTCCCTTTTGAATTCGGAACGTTCTTGTTGCGGAACGTTTTCAAACTGAACATCCACTCGAATCGTATTAACATCCCAACCTTTTTTATCAATATACATACGCAAAGTCGCCGCCGTACAACTCGCTAACGAACTTGCTAAAATTTCATACGGATTAAAGCCTTTTTCTTGTCCACCAAAACGCTTGGGTTCATCGGTGATAATCTTATTTTCACCGGCTACAACTTCCGTATAATATTTCTCACGACCCAACGTCGCTACTACTTTTACCGCCATATTTAGTTTTTTAATCGATACGATAAAGCGCCCGAAGGGCACGCATCTATTTGTTTGATTAATTCGTCTTTGGTTGCTGATTCCGGTTTTATCCAAGGTCGTGCTTTTGGATCATAAACTTGAGGAAGCATTTTCACGCAAACTCCCGAATGTTGACAAAGCTTTGGCTGCCAAATGACAACCAAGTCAGGATGTTCATATTCATGTTTTTCCATATCGTTTTATTTTATTTTCGATTTAAAACTGCTTTTGGCAACGGAACATACTCATCTGAATCTCCAGGAATTAAAGGAAAGGCTTCATGATTTTGATCGTGCCAATTCACTTTAGCTTCATCAATGATTTCCTTATCAGAATTTACAAAATTCCAAAAAATGAAACGCTCTTCAGGGAAAGGTTCACCTCCAAAAAGATACACAACCGTGTTTTCGTTCATTTCAAACTCACAAAGTTTTGCATTTTTAGCGATCAAAAGTTGTTTAGTTCCGTACTCGTTTCCTTCAATATTGACCGTTCCTTCCAAAACATACATTCCAACTTCACCAAACAATTCATGACCAATATTGAGTTTCTGCTTGGTTTGGGATTTAATTTCTACAAAATACAATGGACTATGAACGGGAACTCCCGACTTTTTTCCAAAAGCTTCGCCAGCAATTAATTTATATTCTAAATCACCGTCTTTCCAAGTTGGAATCTCATCGGCTTCAATATGAAAAAAGCTCGGCTCCGACTGCTCTAATTCTTTCGGTAATCCCACCCAAATTTGAAATCCATGCAAACGGTAATCGGATTCACGTAAATATTCTGGTGTTCTTTCTGAGTGAACAACACCTTTACCAGCCGTCATCCAATTCACCGCACCAGGTTTAATTTCTATTGCATTACCCAAACTATCTCGATGAAAAATGGACCCTTCTAAAAGGTACGTCAACGTGGAAAGTCCGATATGCGGATGTGGTGCAACATCAAAATTCTGATATTCACGTAAATGCGTTGGCCCCATATGATCAATAAATACAAACGGACCAACCGCTCTTTTTTCACGGAAAGGCAACAATCTACCAACTAGAAAATTTCCAATATCAGCTGCTTTTTCCTCTAATATTAATCCAATATTCGACATCATAATTTTATTTTTTATACTACAACTATATTACAACTGGTCATATCCTTTAAATTTTTCATCTACAATAGCTTTCCATTCTGGATGTTTTTTGATGTACGCAAAAACATAAGGACAGAACGGTAAAAGCTTTTTGCTACTTTCTTTCACATACGCTAATGTTTTTTCGACAACCGCTTTCGCAGCTCCTTTTCCGGCAAGAGCCGGATCAGCTTCCGTATGAATTAACCAAATTTGAGAAGACGTTTCTTTATAGTCAATAAAGGCTTTGTAACCTTCTACATCAATTTCGAAACGCTTATCTGCTTCATTTTTCACTAAAGGAATTGTTGAATAATCTATTGTACTCATTGTCTTTTGTTCAATTTTTAAAGTTAAAGAAAAAAGTATGGCCTCCTTAATACGATTTGGCTATACCTTATCATAATTACGCTTTATTACGAGAATTTATTATTCTAAATAACCAAATTTGCCTTGGTTATAGTCTTCAAAAGCTTGCATAATCTCCGCATCGGTGTTCATCACAAATGGTCCGTGTGGAACGATGGGTTCATTCAAAGGTTCACCACTTATGACCAAAACAATGGCATCGTCAGAAGCCTCGATTGTAAAATCGTTTCCCTCTCTTTCAAACAAAACCAAATGATCTGTTGGAACATTTTCTGAACCATTCACCACAATATTTCCTTCAATTAACAAAAGAAAAGTTGTTTGCCCTTCAGGAAAGCTAAAATCCGCTTTTCCACCTTTTTTAAGTTTCACATTCATGACGTTCACTGGTGAAAACGTACTTGCTGGCCCTTGAAATTCATTATAATTTCCTGCAATAACTTCAATAAGTCCGTTTTCCCCTAAATCAACAACAGTCATTTTATCATGAGAAATTGATTGATATTTCGGTAAAGACATTTTATCTTTTGCTGGTAAATTCACCCACAACTGAACCATTTGGAAAATCCCACCTTCTTTTGCCCATTCTGTTTCGTGAAATTCTTTGTGCAAAACTCCAGAAGCTGCGGTCATCCATTGAACATCTCCTTCTCCAATTACGCCACCACCACCCGATGAATCATGATGCTCAATTTTCCCTTGATAAGCAATAGTTACCGTTTCGAAACCACGATGTGGGTGAACGCCTACTCCACGAGCTTGGTCTGAAGGTGGGAAATGATATTTGGAATTATAATCCAATACTAAAAATGGATCCATTCTTTTCATATCCAAATGATACCCGCTTGGGATAAAATTATGAACTCGAAAACCGTCTCCAACAAAATGCGCTGGTCTTGGCGCAGCAACCAATTCAATTGATTTAACTTTTGTATTAACTATATTCATTTCTATAATTTTTAAAATTTATAGTACAAAAATAGCTTTCATATGCATCCCAAACATTGATGTAAGATAAGAACGTAAATAGTTGAATTTCAACCAAAAAAAATCCCACTACAAGCGGGATTCTATGTTTATCTATTATAATCTCGTTATTACAACGATTTAAATTGTTCTAGCATTCGGATGTCATTCTCAAAGAACATTCGGATATCTGACATTTGATATAGCAACATCACAATTCTCTCAATTCCCATACCAAAAGCATAACCGCTGAATTGGTCTGGATCTACATTCATATTCTTAAGAACGGCAGGGTCTACCATACCACAACCCATAATTTCTAACCAACCTGTTCCTTTGGTGATACGGTAATCCGTTTCCGAGTTTAACCCCCAATACACGTCAACTTCTGCACTTGGCTCAGTGAACGGGAAATACGATGGACGCATTCTGATTTTTGATTTTCCAAACAATTCCGTTGTAAAGAACTGAATCGTTTGCTTTAAATCTGCAAAACTTACATTTTCATCGATATACAAACCTTCAATTTGATGGAAAATACAATGCGAACGAGACGAAATCGCTTCATTTCTAAAAACCCTTCCCGGAGACAAAATTCTAAACGGTGGTTTATGTGTTTCTGCATATCGAATTTGTACCGACGATGTATGCGTTCTTAGTAACGTATCAGGATCACGATTGATGAAAAACGTATCCTGCATATCTCTCGCTGGATGATATTCTGGTAAGTTTAATGCAGTAAAGTTATGCCAATCATCTTCTATTTCGGGTCCGTCTGAAACAGCAAAACCGATGGATTTGAAGATGTCAATAATTTTGTTTTTAACTAAATTGATAGGATGCCTTGACCCTAATTCCAAAGGAAAACCTGGTCTTGTAAGATCTTCTTTCTCTAAAATCAAGTTGGATTGCGTAGATTCTTGCAAAGCATCTAGCTTCTCTGCAACGGCTTGTTTTAGCGTATTAATCTTTTGTCCAAACTCTTTTTTCTGATCATTAGGAACGTCTTTAAATTGGGCAAACAGATCTGTAAGAATTCCTTTTTTACTATTAAAACGAATTCTAAAAGATTCTATTTCAGCTTTTTCAGCCGTTTTGAAAGCCTGAACTTCCTGCAAATACTCGTCTATTTTTTCTATCATCATATTCAATCTAGAAGGCACAAAATTAGTAATTTTTGGGGACTTGACCTTTCAAAAATTCATAAAAAAAATCTGCATTGCGAAAGGCGAATGCAGATTAGTAGTTCCTATACGATAATCGTATTATTTTACGGTTGCTTTGATGAGTATCTGAAGTTCCACTTCATTTTTAATAACTCCATTTTCAGCTGGCGACTGAAACTTAACCCCGAATTCTTCTCTGTTAATTTCTTTTGGTTCTGTTGCAATCGTTACTTGGTTGTCGGTAACCGCAGTATTTGCGTTTAACTGAACTGGTTTTGAAATCCCTTTAATAACCAAATTTCCATCTAAAATCGTGTTAAAATCACCTGATGTACTCGGCGTTACTTTTGTAATTTCAAAACTTGCTTCTGGAAACTTTGCAACATCAAAGAAATCAGCGGATTTCAAATGACCTTCCAATTTTCCTTTTCCGGTAGGATCAGCAATATCTACATTTTGAAGGGAGTTCATATTCGCGGTGAATTTTCCACTTTCCAAAACACCATCTTTCGCAGTAAGTTCACCATTAACAAACTTAATCGTCCCGAAGTGATTCGTATGTTCTGATTTGAAGACTTTAAAACCCTTCCACTCAATTTTACTGTTCGCCGTATCCAAAACATAAGCAGTACCGTCTTTCGTAGTAGCCACTTCTGCACTTTCGCTGGACACTGGCTTATCCTTTCCACAAGAATATACAACAAGCGCTCCTAAACCAAGCGCCAAAAAAGGAAGTAAAAATTTTCTTTTCATAGGTTTTTTTTTATAACTAATTGATCCTCTCAAAAATACTCAATATATTTCAATTACGAAAACAAATCCTTATTTTTGCTCTATGCTATTGGATATCCGAAACCTAGACTTTTCTTACACACCCGAAAGCCCTCTTTTTGAGGATTTTTCTTTATCGATTTCATCGGGGAAAACCGTTGCCCTTGTTGGCGAAAGTGGCTGTGGAAAATCAACACTTTTAAGTTTAATCTACGGTTTGTTTGATTGGTCGTCGGGAGATATTCTTTTTGAAGGACGAAAGCTTATGGGACCGAAAGGAAACTTGGTTCCGGGCGAAGCCGAAATGAAATTGGTTGCTCAAAATTACGATCTAATGCCGTATGCGACGGTTGGCGAAATCGTAGGGAAATTTCTTTCCAATGTTCGTTTAGCAGAAAAAAAGGAAAAAGTTTTAGAACTTCTCGAAATTGTCGGTATGGAAGACTATGTGAATGTTCTTCCTAAAAAATTGAGCGGTGGGCAACAGCAGCGTGTTGCCATTTCAAGAGCTTTATCCGTCACTCCAAAGCTACTTTTGTTGGACGAACCTTTTAGCAATTTGGATTATTCAAGAAAAATTAAAATCCGCGAAAAGCTTTTCAATTACGTTAAAAGGGAAAACGTCACCTTACTAATTTCTACGCACGAAATCCAAGAAGTCATGCCTTGGTTGGACGAATTGGTGATATTACAAAACGGAAAACTTGTACAGAAAGGAAGTCCACAAGAAATCTACAACAACCCAAACTCCGATTACGTTGCCGGATTATTTGGTGAAGTAAATTCGTTTGCCAAAGAGGAAATGGAAAAGTGGAATTTATCAAAATCCTATTATTTTCCGAATCAAATTGAACTAGCATCAAGCGGAATTGACGCGCACGTTTTAGAAAGTCGATTTTCAGGAAGCCATTACTGGAACAAGCTTCTTGTAAACGAAAAGACGATTATCCAATATTCTGAAAAACCTATAAATGACAAGGTTTTCATTAAATTTTAAGTAACTTATTGTTAGTAAGTGGATAAGTTTGCCAAAATTCTCACTAGCAAAATATATCCTGATTAGATAAATTAACTAAATTTGAAATATAGAATAAGGAAATTTTTGGTTAATTCTCTTTCTGCCTTTGGGAATCAAAATTAGCTTCGGCAATGATGATTCTGGGAAGACTACCCTGCCAGACTTTTCCTTTTTTTGTGCACAAAAAAATAGGCCGAAGCCTATTTTGTAATTTATATGTAAATTTTTCTACGCTTTTTTCACAAATTCTGATTTTAAAGCCATAGACCCAAAACCATCAATTTTGCAATCAATATTATGATCGCTATCAAAATTTAAACGAATGTTTTTCACTTTCGTTCCTGCTTTTACTGGTTTTGGAGCCCCTTTTACTGGCAAATCTTTAATCACTACAACCGAATCACCATTCTGCAATTCGTTTCCATTGGAATCTAAAATCTTTCCTTCACTTCCCACTTCCGCAGGATCCCATTCGTAAAAACATTGTGAACAAACCTGCAAATGATCTTGTTCATACGTAAACTCAGAACTGCATTTTGGGCATACAATAGCATCACTCATAATAGCATCAATTTTTACAAAGATACCATTAAAAACAATTTTGTCAAGGCGATTCGCATGAAGATTCGGCTTTTCTTCAGAATTTCCGTATTTTTGCACAGCCAAACAAACGGCATATTCTATGGAACTTATTCACCGAAACCTACTCATCGGCATCCACGATGCGCTACAAGAAACCTTTTTTGAAAAAAATAAATACGCTGATAAAGTAATCGAACGATTATTAAAAGCGAATAGAAAATGGGGAAGCCAAGACCGCGCCGTGGTTTCGGAAATCTTTTACAACATTATTCGTTGGAAAAAAAGATTGGAATATTATATGGGCGAAGGTGTAAAACCTGGAAATATTTATCAATTAATTCTTACTTATTTGATTTGGAGCGAAACTCCTTATAAGAAATTTGAAGAATTTGCAGGAATAAAAACAGGACCTGCTGTTCGTAAAATTGAAAGTAGAAAAGTTCCTACAAAAGCTATTGAACATTCCATTCCAGAATGGTTAGCCAACCGCTTGGAAATGGAATTAGGTCCAAAATGGGAAAAAGAAATGATCGCCTTAAACGAGCAAGCACCAACGGTTTTACGAGCAAACTCGATTAAAACAACGGTTAAGGAACTCGTTTCAGATTTAGGTGATGAGAACATTCCAGCTTTTCCGCTTAAAAACTATCCAGATGCGGTTCAGTTAGAGGAAAAGAAAAACGTCTTTATCACAACCGCTTTTAAAGAAGGATTGTTTGAAGTTCAGGATGCGAGTTCGCAAAAAATTGGATATTTCCTCGATGTTAAAGAAGGGCATCGCGTTGTTGATGCTTGTGCTGGAGCGGGTGGAAAAACACTTCATTTAGCCGCTTTGATGAAAAACAAAGGTCAAATTATCGCCTTAGATATTTTCGAATGGAAACTTGCGGAGTTGAAGCGTAGAGCAAAAAGAGCGGGCGCTCACAATATCGAAACGCGAATGATTTCCGACACCAAAGTCATCAAAAGACTTTACGACAAAGCCGATCGACTTTTGATTGACGCACCTTGTTCTGGACTTGGCGTCTTGAAAAGAAACCCTGACAGCAAATGGAAAATTGATGAAGATTTCATCGCTCGTATTTGCGACGAACAACAGAAAATCATTCAAGATTACTCTAAAATGCTTAAAGTTGGAGGGAAAATGATTTATGCAACATGCTCTATCCTACCATCCGAAAACCAAAATCAGGTTTCTACATTTTTAGAAGGAAATTCGAATTTTAAACTAGTTGAAGATCAAAAAATCTTACCAAGTTCTGGTTACGACGGATTTTATATGGCTTTGATTGAGCGTGTTTCTTAAAATAAAATCGACATACCAAATACAAAATCTTCTGGGAATTTCTCAGAAGATTTTTATTTTTGAATGAAATAAATCAACCTCATGAAAACGTTCTCTCTTTTTTGCTTACTAATTGTTCAATTTTGCTTTGCTCAAACCTATAAAATCACCTATCAATCTAGTTTTGAAGGAAAAGTAAATCCAAATCAAGACCCAACGATTGTTTATGTTGATTCTCAACAAAACATTATCACTTCGGAAAAAATTAGTCAAAACAAAAAGGAATTTCCGTATGAAATCACTTCAATAAACACGCTAAATTGGGAAACAACCTATTTTGGATTTCTAAAAAACCAAGAACAAACCTCAACTAAAAATTCAAATAGTATTGGAAGCTACACGTATAAAACCAGTGATGAAACCAAGAAAATATTAGGATACACCTGTAAAAAAATGACCACTTCTGTCAATTCAAACACGATTGACATTTGGTACACAACCGATTTAAAAGTCTTTGGTGGACCATCTTTGTTAGGAGTTCAAAAAGGTTTGGTTTTGGAAACGGTGAGAAATGGAAATTCAAAACTCACCGCAATTTCTGTTCAAAAAACAAAAGATAATCCAGCAAAAATAGCTTTGAATAAACTAAATTCAGCTTCAACCGATGAACTTTCGTATCGTGATCGAATTTGGAAAAGTAGATATACAACCATTCCAATATTTAAAAATCAAACCATTAATTTTTCGGATACAGCAAAATCAAAAGCGGATGTTTTGAGATATGCCAACGGAACGATTGTATTAAAAAAAATAAAATTTCCGAAAATAGACGCCAACCAAGGTGTCTTTATCGAATTGAAAGAACAATCGAAAGGTGATGCGTATGACCGAACAGGAACTGTTTTTATGATTCCAGAAGAAGGAAAACTATCATTTTTGAACGCTTTAAAAGACGGCATCAAAACAATGCCGCACTTTACAAATGAAAGTGGAAAAATATTCTATGGAAACACAATAACTCCGAATTATTTTCCACCTATTGAATTAATGCGCTTCTTCACACCTTTCGGAGTGAAGCAATTCAATCATATTCAACTTAAAGGAAAAACGTGGACCGAACAAACACCCTACAGACAAGATATCACCGAGCTTACGCCCAATTTCAGCAACAAAGAAGTTTGGATTGGTGTTTTCATTGGAAACTACGACAAAGGCGGTCATCAGATTGATTTGGAAGCCACGATACATCAAGACGGCTTAATTGCATTTCCTTCCGATGAACAAATCCCGCTTTTCAATACGTTAAACATTATGGAAATGGCGGGGCAAGATTATGCCACGATGTTCAGCAGCCCGGAAGGTTTAGTTGTTGACTTTGAGTTAAAAAACGACCTTAAAAATGCTACGCTACGCTACATCAGCACGGGGCATGGAGGTTGGGAAAACGGAGACGAATTCGTTCCCAAATCGAATGCCATTGTTCTGGATAAAAAGGAAATATTTCAATTTACGCCTTGGAGAACCGATTGCGGAAGTTACCGACTGCATAATCCAGCATCTGGAAATTTCGGAAATGGATTATCTTCATCAGATTTAAGCCGAAGCAACTGGTGTCCTGGAACAACCACAAATCCCGCTTACATCTCTTTAGGTGATTTAAAAGCTGGAAAACATCAAATTCAGATTAAAATTCCGCAAGGAAAAAATGAAGGTTCAAGTTTCAGCTCATGGAATGTAAGCGGCCTTCTATTGGGTAAAAAAGAAAACCTTCCTGAGTAAATGAACACTTCAGGAAGGCAAAAAAACACAAATGATGAAAATGTTCTGCAAAGGAAACACCTTTTCACGTATAAAATATTAACATAAATCAATTATTTTCTAAAAAAAAATTCGTATAGAGGATACCAACTTTATACTTTACTAATTATGTGGTGTAAATTTTCCACTTTTTAAGCAAAATGAACCTAAAAAAAATTAAAAAAATTCTACATTTAAAACAAATGAATTAATAAAATACTAATTATTAAAAATAGTATTGTAAAAAATCATATACTTTTTTAATATTGTATCATATTATTAATTTAAAATTTAAAAACAACCCAATATGTGTGGAATTGTATGCTTGTTTGACTCCAAGCAAAAAACAGAAAGCCTAAGACCCCAAGTTTTAGAAATGTCTAAAAAAATTAGACACCGTGGTCCCGATTGGAGTGGTGTTTATCAGAATGACACCACCATTTTTTCTCATGAACGATTAGCCATCGTAGATCCAAGTTCTGGTAAGCAACCTCTATTTAGTGCTGATAAATCGTTAGTTTTAGCAGTTAATGGAGAAATCTATAACCATGTTGAGTTGCGAAAAGAGTTTCCTGATTACGAATTTCAAACGAAATCCGATTGCGAGGTCATCTTACCACTTTACGAAAAATATGGAAAAGGTTTCATTGAAAAACTAAATGGAATTTTTGCCTTTGCTTTATACGATGAGAAAAACGATGTGTATTTAATTGCTCGTGATCATATGGGGATTTGCCCATTATATCAAGGTTGGGATAAAAATGGAAACTATTACGTGGCTTCCGAACTCAAAGCTTTGGAGGGTGTTTGTAAAACCATAGAAACTTTTTTGCCGGGTTATTATCTTTTTAGCCCAGAAGGTCATGATTTGCAAACGTGGTACACTCGCGAATGGACAGAATTTGATGCCGTGAAGGATAACGAAACGAAAATTCAAGATATTCGAGAAGCGTTGGATGCAGCTGTTCACAGACAGTTGATGACTGATGTTCCTTATGGTGTTTTACTTTCTGGAGGTCTAGACTCATCTATTATTTCGGCAGTGACGGCAAAGTACGCAAGACAACGTGTAGAAAGTGATGATCAGCAAGAGGCTTGGTATCCGAGATTGCACAGTTTTGCAGTAGGCTTAGAAGGTTCACCTGACTTAATTGCAGCTAAGAAAGTAGCAGATCACATTGGTTGCGTTCATCATGAAGTGAACTTTACTGTTCAAGAAGGTTTGGATGCAGTTCGCGATGTTATTTACCATTTGGAAACTTATGATGTTACAACCGTTCGTGCATCGACACCGATGTATCTACTGGCGCGAGTTATCAAATCAATGGGAATCAAAATGGTTTTATCCGGAGAAGGATCAGATGAGTTATTTGGAGGGTATTTATACTTCCACAAAGCACCAAATGCTGAAGAATTCCATAATGAAACCGTGCGCAAACTAAGCAAACTTCATCTTTACGACTGTTTAAGAGCCAACAAAGCTTTAATGAGCTGGGGAATCGAGGGAAGAGTTCCGTTTTTGGACAAAGAATTTATGGATGTAGCGATGACCATTAACCCGAAAGACAAAATGGTAACCGCACACGATAAGAAAATTGAAAAATATGTTCTGAGAAAAGCTTTTGAAGATATGCTACCTGAAGAAATCGCATGGCGCCAAAAAGAACAATTCTCGGACGGCGTAGGATATTCTTGGATTGATTCATTAAAAGAAGCTGCTGAAAAAGAAGTTTCTGATGAAATGATGGCGAATGCTAAATTCCGTTTTCCATTAAATACACCGCAAAACAAGGAAGAATACCGTTATAGAACGATTTTTGAAGAGCATTTCCCAAGCGAAACTGCTGCAGCAACCGTTCCATCGGTTCCTTCTGTTGCGTGTTCTACTCCGATTGCATTAGAGTGGGACGAGGCTTTCAAAAAGATGAACGACCCGAGCGGACGCGCGGTAAACATCCACGAAACAGCTTATTAAAACGAAATATCATTTCGCTAAAAAATCAAAAGGTTTCCAAATATGGAAACCTTTTTTATATCTATTCTTCGCTTAGAAACTGAATAAACTTGGATGGTGAAATTCCCTTTATCGTTTTGAAAATACTCGCAAACTGCGAATGCGAATTATAGCCACTCATTTCTGCAAGAACCGCAATCTTATAATTTCGTGCCTGTGGATTATCATGCAATTCTCCAACAATGTAATCAATTCGTTTTTGATTTATGTATTGATTAAAATCGGAGTTTCGATACTTTTTAAGAATATGACTTAGATATTTGGTATTCGTCTTTACCAAAACAGCCATTTGTGCAGTTGAAATTCCGCTTGTTAGAAACAATTTCTTCCGTTCGAAAATTTCTAGATTATGTAGAATTTCCATTTCGGTCGCATCACTCATCAGTGATTCTTTTTTTCCATCTATTTGCGAACTTTCTAATGCATTGTTTTTCTCTTCAACAATTCCCTTTCCTACTTCTGGAAGCGCTCCTAAAGAAGTTGAGTTTTGTTTTTCACGTTCAATATCACGAATGATTTCAAGATATTTCCGTTTCAATTTTTTATTTCGATTAATAAAATAATAAGCTACAGCAACAAAAATCAAAAAGATAGCAACGCCCAACAAAACAAATAGTTTTTGCTCACGCTCCTTTTCTCCAAGAATTTCGCGAACTTTTAATGATTCTACCTTTGTTAAATCTTTGGTTATCCGCGTTTCCGAATTCGTAATTCCACGAATAATTTTGGCATATTTAAGTTGATCGCTTGGGGAATCAATATCGGTTTCCAAACGCTCTGTTAAGATAAGTTTCTGAACCGTTTTCCCTCCAAAATAATCCGACAAAACCATTGCAGAATCGAAAAGTTTTTTACTCTTTTCCTTATCATTGCTTCGAGCCGCAATCATGCCTTGCGCCACCAAATAAAGCTCGGTAAAATTAATATTTGATTTATCCTTTATTTTCGGTTTAAGATCTTCAAGCTGTTTAAAAATTTGATACGTTGCCGTAAGATCTCCGCATTTTAATTGAACATAAGCGGACTGACACAATAAAGCATACTGGAAACGCTTTTTAAAATCCGAACGTTGATCATCTTTACTAGAAAATCCTAAATATTTTTTCCTAATAGCCGCAGATTTGCAATAATCTTCATCAATATCATACATTTTACATTGCGCATAAGAAATAATTGATTCCCGAGTTTCTGCAGGTAAATTTTTACTCAACGCTTGTAAAACTTTAAAATTTTCATCCGACTCATACGGCAAGCCAGCCCGACGATAGGAAACAATTAAATAATTTATAACGCGAACCTTTTGCTCAAGAGAATCGGTTTTCCATGCATATTCGCGTGCTTTTTCAAGATAAGAAACCGCGCTTACATAATCACCCAACATATATCGATTTTCCGCCAAAACTGAATTAGCAACCGATCTTTCTAAGTCGTTTTGGGCATACTGAACCATTTTCTTTCCGTATTCAAAACCCTTTTTTATATTGAAATTTTGCGCTTCGTTAAGCTTCCAAAATTCTTTTGATTTAGCCGAATCTATTTTCTGCTGCCCGTTCGCAAAACTAAAGCCAAGACATATTAAACAAAAGAAAATGAAGGAAAAAAAAGCAAGTTTTCTCATATACGCTGGTTTTATTTAGCTTTATTTTCATTTAAAAATGAAATATATTGCGATGGTGAAATTCCTTTTACAGATTTAAAAATACTTGCAAACTGACTGTGAGAATTATAACCGCACATTTCTGCAATCGCAGCGATTTTAAGATTCAATAATGAAGGCTCATCGTGCAACTCTTTTGCAATGTAGTTGATACGTTGGGAATTGATATAGTTGTAAAAATCAGAATTTCGATATTTTTTCAAAACATGACTTAAATACTTGGTATTTGTTTTGAGCATAACAGCCATTTGAGCCGTTGAAATCCCTTTGGTTAAATACAATTTCTTCTTTTCAAAGGATTGAAGTTGCTTTAAAATTTCTTGTTCGGTTTCATCATTTTTGATCACCTCTGTTTTGATTTCAGGATCAACGGTTTCAGTTTTCACATGATCATATATAACTTCCTCTTTCTCAATTTCTTGAATAATCGTTTCATACTTTTTCCGCAATGCTTTATTCCGGTTGTAGTATAGGAAAATAAGAACACTTAATCCAGCAACCGAAATAATCAAAATGTAATGATACATTTTTTCTTTACGCTCACTTTCTTCAATAATTTTTTGCGCTTTAGACGACTCTTTCGAAGTAAGTGCTTTGGTTGCTTTGGTTTCTTTATTTAATAAATCGTTCAGTATTTTCGCATAGCGTAATTGCTCTTCTGGCGAATCTACCTCTGCTTCAAGACGCTCCTCTAATATCAATTTCCGAACGCCAGTGCCTTCTGAAAAGTCACACTGTTTATAGGCTTGATCAAAGTATTTTTTAGCTTGA
The DNA here is from genome assembly GCA_023423715.1 of Bacteroidota bacterium. GTDB lineage: Bacteria > Bacteroidota > Bacteroidia > Flavobacteriales > Weeksellaceae > JAFAFC01. Next base: position 11,214 of record JAFAFC010000012.1, on the reverse strand, counting down.
ATTTTATCATGTTGAGCATTTGCAAATAATGCTTTATCCAACAAGTAAAATTCATACATCAGTAAATTTTCACGACTGGGAATTTTCTTTAAATAGGATTCTGTAATTTCGAAACTTGCTATGGCTTCAGTACTCTTCGCACATTTTAATTGATTATAAACCAACTGAACATAATTGGCGAACATGAATGTATTTTGACTTTCATTATCCGCACTTAAAGGCTTCATAAGCTCAACAAACTTTTTCCTAGCAGCCCAAGCTTTGCAATTATCCCCGTCGATATCGTATAATTTGGCTTCTGTGAAACTCAAATTAATAGATTTTATAGGCTCTGGAAATCTGGAAACTTCTTTTTTGAAATTCTGAAACTGAATATCCGATTCGCTAATAAGACCCGCTTGACGATACGCACTTGCCAACGTACCCAACGTTCTAACTTTCTGCTGTAGAGAGTCCGTTTTACTAATAAATTCCCATGATTTTTCCAACTCATTTACGGCCGTAACAAAGTCGGATTTCATTAAATAATTTTCGGCAATAATATTTAGGGCAAGGGATTTTTCGTAATTGGTCTGCGCATAAGAAAACATTTGCTTTCCATAATGATCTAATTTGGAATTATCCAATTTATAAGACTCAAAAGCTTGATTAAAAAGCTTTTGTTTTTGGACATCAACTTGATTTTGACCAAAAACCATATTTTGTATCAAAAAGAAAAATACAAATATCAGTTTCAATCTATACCTGTGCACTTTCATCATACATGAGTAAGCAATAAATTCAATTACAAAAAATACTTCATCATTAAAAGTGCCTGCACCATGTGCCATCACACGGTTTTTTCATTAATCATTAAAACCGGCACAAAGTCTATGATTATGAATACGATACAAATATAATTATTTTCTCAAAATGAGATGATAATACTACTTTAATAAATCGACACAAAAATAAACTTATTTTGAACGATTCTAAAATTTTAGCTGATAATAAAAAACAAAAAGACTTTAATAAAAAAAGCGATTCACAAAATGAAATCGCTTTTACTATTTATGTAGCAAGTTTTAGAAAATTATTTTTTCACCTACTTTTAAGTTCTGATTTTTAGCAAAAATTCCGCACATATGAAACAACATTCGAGCTCCAACATTACCATCCCACTCGTCATTTTCACCCGGCGCAACTTCGACTAAATCAATTCCAATAATATTTTTAGAAGATTCGGCAAGACGACTCAACGCATAGGTTGCTTGCTCAAAAGACAAACCACCCGGAACTGGAGTCCCTGTATTTGGACAATACCATTGGTATAATGCATCAATATCAAAACTGACCACTACATTTTCTGGTAGCAAAGCGATCATTTCATCAACTTGATTTTGCCATGTTTTGCCTTCAAATTGCTGCTTTTTAAGATCAGAATCCGTAAAAACCTTTACCTTATCAGTTGATCGAATCACTTCCAATTCTTCCTCACAAAAATCACGAATTCCTACTTGAACCAATTTGGAAATTTGAGGGATTTTAATTGCATTATTCATAATTGATGCATGCGAAAACTGAAAACCTTCGTAAGCATTTCTTAAATCCATATGCGCATCGAAATGCAGTATACCAAAATTATCATAGTTGGCCGCTAACGCCTGATAATACCCCAATGGAGTTGAATGATCTCCACCCAATAAAATCACTTTCTTGCCTTGAGCTTGCCACTTTAAAACACGCTCTTTTAGTTCTGCATTTAGTTTTGAAGAAGCTTCATTAATCGAGTTTAGTGTATGTTGAAGTTCTGAATTATCTTCAATATTTTCTCCATTTTCTAAAGCTTCGATCACAGTTTGTGCTCGCGCTTTAAATTCGTCGCTTGTCGTTTTCCAATGTGGATCTCCTTTATCAAAATAAATTCCTAATTTCCATAAGTCAGGAAACTCTTGATGCAACAAATCCACTTGAAAAGAAGCTTCCAAAATAGCAGCTGGACCATCAGAGGCTCCCGCCCCATAACTTACCGTTACCTCCCATGGAACTGCAACAATTACCAACTCACTTTCTTCTGCAGTAAAAGGCAAACCAAATATACTTCCATCAGCCAAACCAGGTTGAGAAGGATCAAAATTATCTATTTTATCTTGTTTAGTCATATCCATTAATTTGAAAATTGAACCGCAAAGATACTTGAAAATTTTGTTGATTTTTGAGTCAAATTAGCAAGAAAATAAGATTGCAAATCATCTCGAAAAGTGCCAAAAAAAAATTGATTTATCACAAAATTGTACATTGAATTAAGATTTAAAATTAAATTCAAGATTAATTTTAACATGAATTTCATCATAACATAAAATTCTACTATAAATTTTAGTAAATTTGAAGCAACCCCTTATTGGTCCCATCCACCAATTATTGGAGAAAAAGAAATACATGTGCCTGAAAAATTTACTCGCTGTACTTTTGTGCTTTGTTTCCTCATTTCTATTTAGTCAAGCTCAACTTGACCCATCAAAAACGCAACAATTTCTGCACTATAAAGAACTAGTAAATACATCTGACTCGAATCTAGAGTTCAATTCAACAAAATTACTTGAACTAGCACAAACCAAAGAGGAACTTACATTTGCCAACTTCATCAAAGGAACCTATATGTATAGACAAGGTGAATACGTAAATGCTATTTTTTATTTGGAAAAAGCTGATCAGTTAGGGAAAGGAAATGCCCCGATTGATATGCAACGTGGCTACATAAATACCTTGGTAATTTCTTATCGTAGGGCTGGCTTAATACAGCAATCTAACGAGGCATGGGAACGAGAGCAAGAGCTTATCAAAAAATCAAAAAACCCTTATAAAGAAGCAGAATATTATTACAATCTTTCAAAATTAAAAGATATTGACGAGGCTTATTGCGAAGCGGCTACTGCTCGAAAAAAATTTTTATCTCTTGTCCCTCTAAACATTCAAAAGAAAGATCCTGATTATATTTTTGCAACGTATGCTCAATTAGCTTTCGCCCAAGTAAAATGTGGTTCTATAAATGACGGAAGAAAAAGTTTGGACTATGCAAAATCATTATTCAGCGGAAACTTAAAAGAAACAAACCCAACTTTATTAGAAATTTACGAGCTAGCAAGAGCTTTAATTGCAATAGAAGAAAAGAATAGTGAAGAGTCAAAAGCCTATTTTGATTCAGCTTATTCGATCGCAAAAAACAAAAACACCTATCCTATCGTAAAACTAATTCTCATGGAGCGATTGGAAGCTAATTTCGACCCTCCAAAAGAGCAGCTATCCTACTCCAAAGAAGTGGATGTAATAACGAAAAAAGAACGCCTCAACAGCAGAGATTTAATAAAATATGAGTTTCAAAAGTCCAAAGTAAAACTTAAACAACAGGAAGGTAAAACACAATTGTGGATTAGTCTAAGTATCCTTTCCACACTTTTTCTTTTGAGTATTGTCTATTTCATTAATAAACGAAATAAAAAGCTAAAACAAGCGTACCTTAAAATCATTGAAGATCTCAATAAAAAAAATACTAATACTAATGAAAATCAGACTTCGACTCAAAAAAATACATCATCAATCGATTCTGATGTACAAAATGAAAATGGCAGTAAGGAAATTGAAAATGAAAGCGAGATCGTAAAACAACTTGAGCAACTCGAAAAGAAAAACTTTTTTACAGCAAAAAATATGTCAGCAGCAAAACTAGCCGTTTTGCTAAAAATAACGCCGCGAAATCTAAGCTACGTCTTAAAAAAACATCGAAACGAAGACTTCTATAACTATCTCAATAACATTAGAATTGAATATATTTCGAAAGAATTAAAAGAAAATCCGAAACTATTAAATTATAAAATCGCCGCCATTTCTGACATGTGTGGCTATAGTTCTCATAGTCAATTTGCGACGAATTTTAAAACCAAGACTGGAATTTCACCCTCTCAATACATTCAGTTTTTAAGAAAAGAAGAAAAATAAAGGACCAAAAAAAAGCATTGTTTTCACAATGCTTTTTTGCAGAGAGGAAGGCTCTTTCTCCTGAACCCTATTAGATGATTATAGAATATCAAAATATTGATAATCAGGTATAGTACGAATTTGTTGTTATAGTTGAGTATCATAAAAAATCTTTGTATATCTCAATAATTGGGTGTAAATTTGGGTGTCGATTAATATGTTATGCACCCATGAATATCAAACGAAATATAGTTTTTGCGCTTGAAAAAAGAAAGAAAGACGGTCTTCCTGTGATTGAAAATGTACCTATCCGTATGCGTGTTATTTACCATAATAAAAGGATAGAATTTACCACAGGCTACCGTATCGATTTTTCCAAATGGGATAAAGACAAGCAGCGTGTAAAAAATGGCTGTACCAATAAACTTAAGCAGACCGCAGCCGAAATCAATTCAGATCTTTTAAAATATTATTCGGATATACAGGATATTTTCAAAGAATGTGAAGTAAACGAAATCATTCCTACTCCTGAACAACTTAAAGCAGCATTCAATAATCGGCAAAATAAGGATTTGCCTAATAGTCTTGAATTAGAATCCTCAATACTTTCGTTCATGGGTAAATTTGATGAATTTGTACGAGAATGCGGAGTTCATAACAATTGGACAGAAGCAACCTATGAAAAATTTGCCACCACGAAAAAGCATTTGGAAGATTTTGATAAAAATTTGACTTTCGAATCATGGGACGAGAACAAACTCACTGAATTTGTAAACTATCTCCGTGACAAGAAGAGCTTTCGAAATAGTACCATCGGTAAGCAGATAGGATTTCTAAAATGGTTTCTTCGCTGGAGCAAAAAGAAAGGATACACCTCAAATTTTGCCTTTGAATTATTTAAACCAAAATTAAAGACCACTCAAAAGAAGGTTATATTTTTGACCTGGGCAGAATTGACGAAATTGAGAGAATACAAAATTCCGGAAACAAAAAAATACTTAGAGAGAGTTCGTGATGTTTTTTTGTTCCAGTGTTTTACAGGGCTTAGATATTCAGATGTATTCAATTTGAGGCGCAGTGATGTAAAAGACAACCATATCGAAATTACCACTGTAAAAACTGCGGACAGTTTAATTATCGAGTTAAACAACCACAGCAAAGCAATACTGGACAAGTATAAAGAAGTTCATTTTGAGTATGATAAAGTTCTTCCGGTCATCACCAATCAGAAGATGAACGATTATTTGAAAGAACTGGCGGAATTGGCGGAAATTGACGAGCCTGTACGGGAGGTCTACTATAAAGGAAATAAGCGAATCGATGAAGTGACACCAAAGTATGCTCTTTTGGGAACTCATGCAGGAAGGCGGACATTTATTTGTAATGCCCTTTCATTGGGTATTCCTGCGCAGGTTGTCATGAAATGGACTGGACACAGTGATTATAAGGCGATGAAACCCTATATTGATATTGCTGACGAAATCAAAGCCAGTGCAATGGACAAATTCAATCAATTATAATTTGACAAATGGAAGAAAATAAAACTCAAGGTTCTCTATATCAAATTATGGATATATTGCCGAAATACACGAAATTAGACAAAATATATCAAAACATACTGAAAAACAAAATATTGCATTTTGAAGAACAACAGCAAATTGTTGCTTTTTTCAATCAATTCAGAAATCTTGAAAATTTTGAAAAAGCAGTTTTAAATTTCATCACTTCCAAAGACAAGGAAAAACAAGTACAGTTTTTTTCGATATTGCGGAAAGTGATAAAAAAGAATATCGAAAAGTATAATGACCATATAAATTCTTTAGATAATATAGATACATTTGAAATTTGCTGGGATAGAGCCAATTCCTTCGACTCCAAAATAAAAGCTCAAGAAAAATATACCAATAATCAGTATATAGAATTAAGGGATGCAAAAAATTCTTTGGAATCGGCAAGTTGGAAAGGTGATGAAGTGAGAGTTAGGGAGTTTGAAGAAAAAGTAAACAAATTTTCCAATTTATATAAGATCGAACAAGGAAAACTTGATGAACTTTATCGGGAGAAAGAAAAATTGCGTCAAGAATCCCTAAAGTTTGCCGATAATGTTTTTGGAAAGATTTGCGAATTGGAAAGTTCTTTTCTTTTGGTCTTAAATAATTATTTTTTTGATGAAATAAGACCAAATTCCGAGGAAAATTCCGAACCAAAACATGGAGAATATTTTGATATGCAATTAATATCATCCATTCATAAAGAATGTAATGGCATGCAATTCGAGAATTTGGGTGTTATAAATTTTTATAACATTCTCAATCTGCGACCATCAAATGCTAAGCTGATCATTAGGAATCGTGAAAAAGAGCGAACCTATCATTTAATTTCAAAACTATATGATTGTCTTCAGTCTGATGAAAATAAAGAATGGAGAACAGCCCTACTCGATCAATTAGGAATTAAATGGGAGACTTATAATTCCAAATATAAAACCGTAGCGGTAAGTTCTGAAGAAGGCAATAAGAAAAATAAAGAATTTAAAGACGTTATTGAGTCAATATTCAATACTATTTCCTGATATCCCATAAGCAACCACTTTTACCACTTAAAATATATTTAATACTCATTGATTATCAATGATACAAATTTCATAAATCCACCTCCTTACCACTCTTTTCCCATCATAGATTTGCAATGTGTTCGAACAATAACGCCGAAGTACAAGGCTTGTTTAACCATAACATTGTAAAAAGATATGAACCTAACCGAACTTAAGCAGAAACCTCTCTGGCAGATGACAGGCGAAGAATTTCTCTATCTTCAGAAAACCGATGGGTATAAAGAAGCTCAACCTATTCCTCTCAATAATTCCATAAAAAAACACGTTTACGGAATCGCCGGAATTGCACGCCTTTTCGGGTGCAGTATTCCCACAGCCAACCGTATCAAACAAAGTGGAAAAATAGATAAAGCCATCACACAAATAGGGCGTAAAATCATCGTGGATGCAGAGCTGGCATTAGAACTAGCCGGACGTAAAATAGGAGGAAGGAAATGATGATGGATAACAAAAAAGACATAAAAAGTCTATGGCATTCCTCAAGGCTGTTAATTACAGATAAATTTGAATATCCGCCTGTGGTCATCCGTATTGATGAATCTGTTGTGGGAACACTTGGTAATTTTTCCGCTACCGTTGGAAAAGCCAAAAGCAGAAAGACCTTTAGCGTTACAGCGATGACCGCAGCAGCTCTGGTCTGTCGTCTGATGCTCAATTACAATGCGGCAATGCCTGATGATAAGAGGAAAATCATTTACTTCGATACTGAACAAAGTCCGTATCACAGCCAGAAGGTATTGTCAAGGATTATTGAACTTTCGGGAATGAGTAAGGAGATCCAACCCGAGAATCTTGAATTCGTCTGTCTAAGAAGATTCAATCCATCAACCCGTATTCAGATCATCGAAGAAGCAATCAAAAGCACAGCTTCACTGGGGTTGGTCATTATTGACGGAATCAGAGATTTGGTTTTTGACATCAATTCCCCGAATGAATCTACCGAGATTATTTCCAAACTGATGATATGGACAGAGGTCTATCAGTTGCATATTCACACTGTTTTGCATGTGAATAAAACGGATGATAATGCACGGGGACATTTGGGAACTGAACTACTGAATAAAGCCGAAACTATACTACAAGTGGTAAGAGATGAAAAAGACCCGAATATCTCTATTGTAAAACCGATGAGTATTCGTGATGTTGAGTTTGAACCTTTTGCCTTCAGGATTGATGACGATGGTCTGCCTGAGCCTGTGGATGACTATCATATACAGACAGGTCAAGCCAAGGGATTCGATTATCTAGAAATATCGGAACAGATACATCGGGAAGCATTATCGCTCGTTTTCAAAGACCAAAAATCACTTTCCTATGGAGAATTGATTTCAAAGCTCATAGAATCCTATTCTCATTTCGGATATGATTTTGGAACCAATAAGGCTAAAAAATTGAAGGTCTTTTGTCAAAACAAAACGATGATATTCAAAGAAGGGAGGTCTTATAAATTCAACCCTAACTTTTACTACTGAGTCCAAAATCATTCAATGGTCTATTGGTTTAGTCTGGTTTTCTAATTTATATTAGTATACCAGTCTAAACCAGTCATCGAACCCCCATAACCCAATACTGATTTTTCTTTTCAGTGGCAAAATTGCTGTTGAAAGAAAAAGAATACTCCATAAATCCAAAATAAATGAATACAAAGACAGCGAAAAATATAAGGATTATCGATTTCCTGAATGCTTTAGGATATCAACCTCAAAGAACTGTTCGGGACAACCATTTTTACCTCTCTCCCTTGAGAACGGAAAGAACGGCATCGATGAAAGTTGATGATAAACTGAATCTATGGTACGACCATGGCTCTGCCCAAGGAGGAACCATTATTGACCTTGTTATAGCTATGCAAAAAGCCAGAACAATTTCTGAGGCACTTACTTTTCTGAAAGGCTTAAATCTAAAAACAGATTCTATCTTCAATGATAAGAGAGAGAAAATAGGATATCAAATGACCACAAGACAATCCAGTGTCAACATTGAAAAAATACAATTTCTTCAGGATTTAAAATTGTTGAAGTATTTACAGGAGCGTAAAATCAATGTTGATACTGCTGGGAAATATCTACAGGAGATTCATTATTCCGTGGGTGACAGGAAATATAAAGCATTGGGATGGCTTAGTAACAATGGAGGCTATCATCTTCGTTCCGAATTCTTCAAAGGTTGTACTTCTCAGGATATCTCGGTAATTAAAGGTGCAGATTCAAATCAGGAAAATAAAATCTGCTTGGTCTACGAAGGTATGTTTGATTTTCTGTCCCATCTCACTTTAAAGAATGAAAAACAGTTTAAAGTAGATTGTGTTATCCTGAATTCCCTTTCCAATCTCAATAAAGCTGTGGAATGGATAAAAGAAAACAAACTAAGACCAAGTTTGCTACTTGACAATGATGCTGCTGGAAAAAAAGCTACTTCGAAATTGATGGAAGAATTTCCGGAAGCGAAGGATTTTTCGATAACCTATTCCGATTATAAAGACCTGAACGATTATCTCAAAAGCAGAAGTAGTCTAAAAAATAATTTTGTCAATGATATTGACGAGAGCCGAAATCCTGAACAGGCGAATACCTATAAAAGAAAAAGGTGTAGACTGCACGGCAGACTTTTGATAAAAAAAGCCATAGCTTATTAGGGCTTTTTCTTAACGCTCCGTTGCACTTCACTAAAAAAGCCCCAATAAGCCAAGGGGGATACTCCCCCTTTGGAAACCCCCGAATTGTTTAAAAATTAAATTAAAAAGCAATGTCATATACCGTTCTACATTTAGAAAAAGCCAAAGGTAATGATTCCGGAATGTCAGCCCATATAGAAAGAACCATCCATCCGAAAAACGCAGATGCTTCACTAACTCATCTCAATAAAGAAATGATTGCCTATCCTGAAGGAATCAAAAACAGGACTTCGGCAATACAATACAGGTTGGACAATGCCAATCTCAAAAGAAAGATAGGAATCAATCAGGTGAGAGCCATTCGCATAATGTTGTCCGGAACTCATGAAACGATGAAAGCCATCGAGAAAAACAAACAATTAGACAATTGGTGTAAAGATAATCTCGATTGGATTAAAGAAACTTTCGGAGAAGAGAATTTGGTTTCCGCGGTATTGCATATGGATGAAAAAACACCTCATATTCACGCTACTATAATTCCAATAGTCACAGGAGAAAGAAGAAAAGCAAAAAAAGACAATAATCCTCATACATATAAAAAGAAAAATTCAAATGCCAACAGGCTTTGTGCCGATGATGTAATGGCAAGAAATAAGCTGAAGCACTATCAGAATACCTATGCTGCAGCAATGGCAAAATATGGATTAAGAAGAGGGATAGAGGGTTCGGAAGCCAAACATATTTCCACATCTGAATATTACCGAGACCTTCATCTCCAAAATCAACAGTTGGAAAAGGAAAAGAATCAAAAGCAATCTGAATTGAAAGCCATTGAGAAGAATATTTCTTCAAAAAGAATAATTGAAAATTTTGCGAATGCTATAACGGGGTCTAAAACTAAGAAATTGGAAAAGGAAAATGAACAAATGAAAAAAGAAATGAACATTCTTAGGATTGATAATGACAGAGAAAAAGGAAAGATGCAGGATTCAGTTTCAAAACTTGAAAATACATTAGAAAAGCAGAATAAGGTTTTTGACAAAGTATTGAAATATCACCCTGAAGTCAAAGATTCTCTTCCTATTGTTACCGAATGTGAAAAAATGAGGTTGCCGCCGGAACTGATTAAAAAGTTGTTAGAAAAGCAAGAAATCCATATAAGCGGTGAAATCTATTCTTCACGATACTTTAAAAGTTTCAAGGTTGAAAGTCTTAAATTGAGTATTGAATATGACACTACGGAAAAAAACAAGATTTTAAAAATTGAAGGTACTCAAAGTCAAAAATGGCTGGAAGAGAAATATAAGGATAGTTTGAGGATTAGTAATTCAAGAAATGAAGAGCATAATCATAAAAAAATAAGAAGATAACCTTTGAACTGTATGTCTTCAAAAGAAAGTGGACTTTTCCTTAGATAGTGTTTTCGGTTTTCAAATATAGAATTTAAAGTTTAGTTTTTGCTTTTAAAAAAAAAAAATTAGGTTTCGATTAATTTTCTTTTGTAATATTCCTTTTTTCTTCTTTTTAGAGTTTCAGATTTTATCTGCTGTGTTATCTTCAAGACTTCGTCGGCTCTTCCAAAATACACATCCGCTGGAGTGAGATTCTTCAAAGATTCGTGATAACGCTCATTGTTGTAGCGGTTTACAAACACTTCCAAAGCGGCTTGCAATTCCTCCGGACTGTAATAATGATGCAGTTTCACCACATTTTTCATCGTCCTGTGGTAGCGTTCAATCTTGCCTTGTGTCTGTGGATGAGCGGGCTTTCCATGGATTTGCTTCATGCCGTGATTATCGTGTAAATAATCCTTTAATCCCTCGGTAATATAGCAAGAACCGTTGTCCGATAGAAATTTCGGAACTTGTCCTTTTCTTAAACCTGCTTTCTTCACAGCTCGGTCAGTGGTTCTTTGAACATCATTCACCTTCATATTTCGGCACAATTCCCAATGAACGATATAGCGGCTAAAATCGTCAATCACCGTGCTTAGATAGTACCAGCCCCAACCCAGAATTTTAAAGTAAGTAAA
>JAFAFC010000015.1 GCA_023423715.1 Bacteroidota bacterium | reverse complement strand
CCCTGGGCGCCCCCCGAACTATTATTTAAAAACGATTCAAAATTAATACATTGTTCGTTTTACTTTTGAAATCTGCTTAATTAGCGTGTATTGATTAGAAGAAGCGTCTGCTGGTGGGTTTTCAATTTTTTGAACATTCACCGTTAAAACGTATTCGTATCCTGGCTCATAATTGAAGCCACTAATCGTGTCATAAAACATCGTCCAGTTATCACCTGCTTTTTCTTTCACCGTCAGACATTGTTTTTTCATAACTCCAGCCACACATTCTTTGGTTTCTGGCCCAACAATAATCGTTTTAATACTACTCGAATCGGAAGTTTGTACCGTACATTGGATAAATAATAAACTGATAAATCCAAGTAGGAGTAAGGGAAGTTTAATTTTCATGATAGGTATATTTAAAATTTTGAAAAGTCAATAACCGTGCCGATTTTCAAGAATACTTTCAATTTGAAATCAACTATAATGATGCGAACTTCCTTTCAGAAATAACTTAGTCCTGATTTTCTTTTCTCAATTTGCTATGTTTCATACCGTAGGTGAAATAAATGATTAAACCAATGGCAAACCACAATCCGAACCAAAACCAGTTTTCATGGCTCATTCCCGTTAAAAGATACAAACATGAGGTAAGTCCCATTAATGGAATTAATGAAAGATTTTTGGTAAAAGCAATGACACATAGTACAACGTTTATTACAAGATAAACGCACATGGACATACGGAACTCTCTTTCACTTTCAACTGACCAATCTAGCAAGTCGGCGAAAAAACTCGGTTGCCAAATTGCAAACGCCGAAACAGCGCCTACGAAAAGTAATGGAAAAATGTATTTTGCATTCACATACGGCATTTGGAAACGCCCTTTTTCTTTTGGTTTTGGAGGTAGCATTAGAACACCGGCGCAAACCAAAACGAATGCAAAAATAGTCCCGATACTTGTGAAGTCTAGAATAAAAACTTTATCTGTAAACAGAATCGGAATTCCAACGACAACTCCTGTGATAATCGTCGCAAAAGAAGGTGTTTTGTATTTTGGATGAATGGTTAGGAATTTTTTCGGCATCAATCCATCTCTACTCATGGCATACCAAATTCTTGGTTGTCCCATTTGGAAAACAAGAAGTACAGTCGTTATCGCCACAATTGCCACAAAAGAAACCGTTAATTCCATCCAAGCGACATTGGCATTGGTTTTATCAAAGATGAATGCTAAAGGATCTCCAACGCCATCAAAACGTCTGTAATCCACCATTCCGGTAAGGACTAAAGTTAAAGCGATATAAATCACGGTACACAAAACCAAAGAAATAATCATTCCTTTCGGAAGTGTTTTTTGGGGATTTTTAGTCTCTTCAGAAAGAACACTTAAGGCGTCAAACCCAATGTAGGCAAAGAAAACCCCCGAAACGGCGCTCATCACACCTGAAAAACCATTCGGCATAAATGAAGGTTCGTTTGTCACTTGACTTACTGGCATCCAATTATCGGCATTAACGTAGGCTACGCCAACAAGAATCACCAAAATAATAACAGCTAATTTCAATAAAACCAATGCGTTATTGAAGTTCTTACTTTCGCGAACTCCAACGTAGCAAAGCCACGTAATCAAGCCATTAATGCATAATGCGGGTAAATCGAAAATGATTTTTTGACTACCAATAAATGGAGCTGTTTTCCAAGCATTCAGCAATTCAGAATTGGTTGACCCGCCTTCAAATGCTTTTTTAGCTTCAGAATAACTGCATGTTAAATAATCCGGAATATGCATTCCAAGCCGTTCTACGAAGCTTGTAAAGTAATCAGACCATGAAAAGGCTACATAAATATTTCCAAAAGAATATTCCATAATCAACGCCCACCCGATGATCCATGCAATTAATTCCCCAAAACTAGCGTAAGCATACGTGTAAGCCGATCCTGCGACAGGTATTCTACTTGCGAATTCTGCATAACACATTGCGGTGAAAGCGCAAGCGACCCCACAAATAATATACAAAAGCGTAACGCCCGGGCCGCCCTTGTAAATGGCTTCTCCAAGTGAGCTAAAACTTCCCGCTCCGATAATGGCAGCAATTCCAAAAAATACAATATCCCAAGTTCCTAAAACCCTAAGTAAACCAGAAGATTGACCTGCGTTTTCATAATTTTTTCTTCTGAATAACTGATTCATTTTTTAGGCGGTATTTTGGGTTAATTTTAACAAATGTAAATATTTGACTCAAGTATTCATAATTTAAAATGAAATTTAGCGTTAAAAACTTAATTTTTATCTTTGCAAAACCATCGGAATACGAACTTCAAATGCTGAAAAAATACCTTTTTTCCTTCTTTCTTCTAATCACTTTTTTAGGGTTTGCTCAAACTCCAACCAATACCCATATTTTAGATAATTCCGGAGTTAAAGTTCCAGATGTTCTGTATTATTGTCAAGGTGAAAACTTTAATTGGAAAGTAGATGCTCAGGCGAGTTCTACGGGGAATTATCAGATGATAGAAGATAATTCTATCTCGATTTCGGCAGGTACGATTCCCGTTCCTTTTCCCGATAAAGTTGGAAATAATAAATTCTCATCGCCTTTAACTATTGGCTTCCCTTTTGAGTTTTACGGAAAAACCTATACTCGAGTTGTTGTTGGTGGAAATGGACGTTTGGTTTTTAGTAATTCACCAGAATTAGATCAACTTTCTACAAACATGGATTTACTTCATAGCGGGAATGGGACACCAGCTGCATCAACGAATGTAAAAATTCCTTCACCTGAGTATAATCGAATTTCAAATTCTGATCCGACGAAAAAACTTGAAATGGCACAGATTTTTGCTGGCTATACGGACTTACATTATAATATAGGTTCAGAATATAATAAAGTAACTTATTTGAAAACGATTTATGCTGGAAAACAAGTATTGGTTGTTTCATTTACAGGCGTAGTTGAAGTTAATAATTCATCTTATACGACTGTACTTACAAATCAAATAATTCTCTTTAGTGACAATACCTACTTGATAAGGGTTATCCGGAAAAGTAATGTCCAAAACACCATTTTTGGTGTCCAAAATGAAACAGGAACTAAAGCGGTTTGGCCTGTAAATAATGACCCAACTTCACCTTACAATAATGGAAAATGGAGTGTTACATCAGCACCTGTTTCGTATTTGTTTAAACCAAGTGAGAATCTAACGCCTCAAATTTCGTGGACACGAAATGGAACGGCAGTTACAAATTTGGCTAATTACACATTTTCACCTACTCAAAATACGGAAAACGTTCAAGTGAAAATTAAGTTCGTGAATGATGCGGGAGTTCAAATTGGAAATGATGAAACAAGTTCTGTAATTCTAAATAAAATTCAACCTGTTGTCGTTAAAGATCCTGTTTATACCTCAGGCTGCGGAAATCCAGCAAAATTAGAAATCGATTCACCACTCGCAGGCTTAACCTATCATTGGTTTGAGGCGTCTAATCCAACTGTTGAAATTGGTTCTGGAACAGTTATTAATGTAGGAACGGGAAGCTATATCGCAAAAGCAAAAAGTTCTAGTGGCGGGTTTTGCGGTGAGTCTTTACCGAAAGTGGTTAATGTTGCATCTATTTTACCTGTTTTTGCACCGCCAGTTGGAGGCTACACGTTTTGTGATAATTTAGGTTCGAGTTCTAAAATTATTGATTTAAATACATTAACTAGTTATCCAGCAGATGCTACAAAGTATACCGTTACTTTTCTTGAAAATGGAACTCCTATTTCGTCTTCGGTGACTATGAATTCGGGTACTTCAAGGAATTTTACAATTAAAGTGGAAACTCTTGCTTCGGTAACGCCTTCGTGTACTTTTGTCGCAAATTTTACGGTCAATTATCAATCGTTTCCTATTAATGGAACTGTAGTTTCTCCAACGAATAAATTATGTTTTGATGCGAATTCATATTCAATAAATCAGTTTAAAGTTGATTTTCCCCAGTATGCTAGTTTTGATGTGAAATTTTCGTCGGATAATGTCAATTTTGATTCAAATGATAAAAATCCACACAATCCAATTTATGTAGAGTTAAAGAAATCTGGTTTTACATGTTCTTCTGTTATAGAATTGAAGGTTAATTTTTACGACGAAATTGTTGTTAAACCTTATACTCAGTTTCCGGCACATTGCTTTAGTTCAACAGAATATTTTGATCTTAACGTGACGAAAAATCAATTGGAATATGGGAATGTTAAAGCCAGGTTTTATACAAGTTATGTAGCTGGTGTTTTTTCTAATGAAGTAACCAATTTGCATTTTCGTGGTAGCGGAAAGATTTACGTAGAGCTTATTGGTGGGGGTGATTGTGTTTATAATGGAGCTCCGCCTGAACTTAATTTAGAGATTTATCGCAAACCAGTATTAATTAAAACGACACCAGAATTAAAGAAATCAACTTGCGGTACAAATACGTATAATTTAACGACTAATATTCAAGATTATATTGGAGTTTGGAATCGGTATTCCGAAATTCGATATTTCGATGGAAGTGGTACTCGTATGCTGAATTCTTCGGATTGGGAAAGTTATAATGCAGATGTACGAGGGACGCCGTACATGGAGTTTTATTACAACTCTACCAATAATGGGGAATGCAGTGATCGGATTAATTTTACGTTACAAACGTCTTCAAAGCCAGTTGCGTTCAAAACTACTTTCCCAATTTGTGGAGAAACAACGTACGCTTCGTCACGACTCGTTGCGGATGTAATTGCAAATCCGTCGAATTATACATTTACCATGAGTGATGGTTCACCTTTGCCGATGAATTTTGATATGAGTTCCCTTCCAAAAACGATCACGATTCTTATCAAAGACAATGCGTCTGGTTGTGTTTCGGATCCCATTGATATTACATTTTTACAAGGTCAGGCAACGCCGATTTTGACAGCCTCGCCAGTACAGTATTCGCTTTGCGACTCGGTTGGTGATGCTTATGATGGAATTACTTTTTTTGATTTGAATTCGAAAAAATCAAGTTTTACAAACGATGCAACTGCTAAAGTTCAGTTTTATACGGATGCGGCTCGACAAAATGAGGTTCAAGCAAATTTTACCAACGCAACGGCATTCAACCAAATGATTTATGTAAAAATCACTGCTATTGGTGCTTGTCCTTCGTTTGGTGAACTGGCTTTGAAAGTTAACTCTCCGACAAAATCAACTACACTCAATGATAAATACATGATTTGTTTCGGATCTCAAGTTTCTGTTGACGCAGGAACGGAAAATGTAAAATTTAATTGGAGTGGTGGAGTTGCAGGTTCGACACCTAATATTCGTGTTTTTGACAAAGCAGGAACTTATTCTGTGGTTTTAGAGAATACTGATGGATGTTCATATACACATTCGTTTGTTGTTTCGGATGAGCAGCAACCTAAAGTTCAAATTATTCAAGATAACACCAAAATTGAAGTGATTGCTTCGGGTGGTGTTTCTCCATACCGCTATTCTTTTGACGGTGGATTGACTTTCCAAAATTCGAATATTTTACTAAATCCAACCGATAAGGAATATGTGATTCAAGTTCAATCAACATTGGATGCGGCAAACGGACTGTATTGTAATGGCAAATTACTTTACATTTATTCGATAGTAATTCCTAATGCGATTACACCGAATGGTGACGGAATCAACGATATGTGGACGGTTCCGAATTTGGATAAAATGGATCAAGTGGAAATCGTGATTACAGATCGTTTCGGGAAAAATGTTTTCAAAACGTCGGATAAAAATCAGTTGATTTGGGACGGAAAACATAACGGAAAGCCTTTAGTCACGGGAACGTATTGGTATGTGGTGAAATGGTTTGATCCCTCAACCAAGAAAAACGAAGTCCGACAAGGTTGGATTCTTCTTAAAAACAGAAATTAAAATTGTTAAAATTTAAATCGAAACTTCAATCCAAATCATTGGGTTGAAGTTTTATTTTTGCTTGATTTTCAGCGGTTCTCAATTTGGATTTCAAAGTTATCCACAAATTAACATTATGATAAATTACTTGTTTATACAATAAGTTTTCTATATTTTCGTTGCTAATTTGTGGATAAAATTATCCCCAAACGAAAACTCTATATCAATTCAACAAGGTGATACATTTTCACCGAATGAAATCTAGATTTAATGAATACGAGAAAAATCTTACTTTCCGCTGCTGTTCTTTATTTTGGCCTTGCCGAAGCGCAGCAATCGCAGTATTATAGCGATAGAGAACACTATAAATTCAACCTAGCTGAAAACCTGTATCAAACCAAGGTTTATAACGCATCTCAGTACGAGTATGCGCAGCAGTATTTCTATAATCAGCACTTATCTCGATCGAAAAAAGAGGCAGCTCAGTTTTTTGACAATGTGATTGGGGTGATTTTACAGAAAAATCATGCAGAAAAAGGCTTGGAAGCGTTTATGAAAGAATATCCGCATTCAGCTTATTTTGCACAAGCGAATATGCCTTTGGCGGATTATTATTTAGCGCAAAAAGATTTTGAAAAAGCGTTAGAGACTTTACAAAAAGTGAATCAATATCAACTTTCCAGAGAAGAAAACACCCAATACATTATGAAATTGGGTTATGCGAAGTTCATGACGGGAGATTCCAAAGGTGCAATTGAAGCCTTGGATGAAGCGTATCAAAACATGGATGATTCTCAGAAAAGTGAGGTAGCTTATATGTTAGGGCACTTAAATTATGCGGAAGGAAATAATGCAAAAGCGTTTGAATATTTTGATTCGATAAAAAATGATGAAAAATACGCCCAAATCGTTCGTCCATATTACGTGCAATTGTATTTCAATAATAAAGAATACGATCAAGCTATTAAGGAAGGCGAGCAATTGCTGAACTACGATATTTCCAACGAATACAAAGCGGAAGTTCATAAAATAATTGGTGAAAGTTATTTTATGAAAAAGGACTATCAAGCAGCGTATCCGCACTTGAAAACCTATTTAGAAACGCAAAAACAGCCTTCTGAAAGTGATTTGTACGAGATTGGTTATGTAGCTTCTCAAGCCAAAAAATACGACGAAGCGGTTTTTTATTACAGTCAGTTGACCAATTCTAATTCAGCCATGTCTCAGAATGCGTATTACCAGTTAGGAAATGCGTATTTGCAGACGGGGAAAAAACAAGAAGCGCTTTCGGCGTTTCGTTCGGCATACCAAATGAATTACGATCCAAAAGTGCAGCAATTGGCGCATGAACAATATGCCAAGTTGAGTTACGATATTGGAAATCCGTTTGAAGCGGCACCTACAGTGATTCAAAATTACACTAAAAAATATCCTTCAAGTCCGAAAACAGCTGAATTGAAAGGCCTTTTGGTGAAATCCTATTTGTATTCGGGGAACTATAAAGAAACGTTAGAAGCGATTGATAAACTTCCAAATTCGGATCCAGAAACGGATAAAGTAGATCAGGAAGTTTCGTTTTTGTTGGGTACAGAAGAATTCAACAAAGGAAATTATGATGCTGCGGAAACATATTTCACGCGAAGTTTAGAGATTAATCAGAATAAGGAGATTACGCCTCGTGCAACATATTGGTTGGCACAAACGTATTTCCAAAAAGGGAATTATCCATCAGCAATTACACGGTACGAACGTTTGCTGAATCAGACTTTCCCGGAAAAGCAGCAGCTTTCCTATGATTTGGGATATGCGTATTTCAAATCGAAAAAGTTTGATAAAGCGCAAGCATATTTTAAAGAATATTTAAAAAATCCAAAATCGGAATTTAAAACCGATGCTGAATTGCGTTTAGCAGATACGTATTATGCGGATAATCAATTAAATGAGGCAATTGCGATTTACGATAAAGCGGAATCTGGAGACGATTATACATTGTTCCAAAAAGCGATGGCTTTAGGATTTAAAGGCGATACCGAAGCGAAGATTACGAACTTGAAGAATCTAATTTCCAAGTATCCGCAAAGTGAATATGCAGATGATTCTTTGTATGAAATTGGCTCAGCATACGCTGCTCAAGACGATTTCAAAAATTCCAACGACTTCCTTTCTCGAGTAATCAAAGAAAGTAGCGATAAAGATTTGATTGCGAATGCACAGATTTATAGAGCGCAGAATTACGTTGGGATGAACCAAGATGACAAAGCGCTTTCTGAATTGAAAACCTTAGGGAATGCATACCGAAATTCCGCTTTTGCTTCGAAAATCGTTCAGGCGTCAAAACCAATTTATGTGAAGAAAGGGGATGTTGCCGGTTATGAAGCGTTTGCAAAATCATTAGGTGTTAAGGTTGATGCGTCGGATATTGATGAAATCAACTTGACCAATGCTCGAAATCTGTATGCAAAAAAGGATTATAAGAATGCGATTTCGTATTACGAAAAATATTTAGCTCAAAATCCAACGGGCGAAGGTTTGTATCAAGCGCAATACGAATTAGGTGAAAGTTATTACCAAACGGCAAGTACAAATAAAGCGTTGGTTGTTTTATTAGAAGTTGCAAAAGTGCAAAACGACTATCAAGAAGATGCGCAAACTCGTGTTGCTCAAATTTATTTGAGTCAAAACAAAAAAGAAGAAGCGAAAACATTCTTGGCTGGATTAGCATCGTCTACAAATTCAACGATTAAAAACTTTGCCAACGTAGAGTTAATGAAGCTTTATGCGGATGAAAAGAACTTTAAAGAAGCTGAAAAGTATGCAGATCAGGTTATAGCAAACGCGAAAAACTCGGCTGCGGTTTTAGAAAGTGCAAAAGTGATTAAAGCAAGAAGCTTGATGCAGAGTGGTAAAGATAAGGATGCTCAAACGGCATTTGCGGCTTTAGAAAAGTCTGGAAATACAGAAGTTGCTGCGGAAGCGTTGTATGCAAAAGCGTTTTATCAGAACAAAGCAAAAGCCTTCAAATCATCTAACGAAACCATTTTCAAACTAGCGAATAACTACGCTGGTGAAGAATATTGGGGTGCAAAAGCCCTGTTGGTGATGGCTCGCAACTATATTGGCTTAAAAGATAAGTATCAAGCAAGTTACACGGTGGACGAAGTCATTGCCAATTATCAGGATTTCCCAGATGTTGTTGCAGAAGCTAAAGAGATAAAAAAACAAATCAAGTAAGCGGAGAACCTCCGAAATTATTGAAAATTGAAAAAAGGCGCAGCCTTCAGAATTATGAATAAAAATCTTAAAATACTATCATTCGTATGTTTTGGTGTCTCTCAATTCGCTTTCGGCCAGATTAAGGACGAGCGATTGATTCTTGATCGAAAAAGAGAACCCGAAGTTAAGAGAATTGAAAAGAAGAAAACATCGATTCCTG
Source organism: Bacteroidota bacterium (assembly GCA_023423715.1). Lineage (GTDB taxonomy): Bacteria > Bacteroidota > Bacteroidia > Flavobacteriales > Weeksellaceae > JAFAFC01. The sequence goes on along the minus strand of JAFAFC010000015.1, from coordinate 32,737 downwards.
CTGAAAAAAATTATCCTCCCAAGGAAAAGAAAATTCAGGATTCTTTGAATTTGAAATACGATATCACGGACGTTCCTGCGGTTTCTGAGTTTAAAACTTCAACGATCCAAGGAGCGGATATTACGCCAAAATTCAATTCAGAATATCAGGACAACTATTTCCAATTGGGATTCGGGAATTACAGTAAAATGCTTGCCGATGCCAATATTTCAACGGTTTTGGAAAATAAAATGCAGTTGGGAGCGGATGTTCATTATCTTTCGACAAGCGGTTTAAAGAAGGTTTATGATTGGGATTCCGATCAAAGAACGATTAATGTTGGTGCGTACTTGAATAACTACGGTGATTTAGGGAAATTCAACATCAATGTAGATTACAATCGTGATGATTATAATTACTACGGAATTTACATGTTCAAACCGACGAGCGATATCAATATCGAGCAAAGTGTTAATCAGTTTCATGTAAATGGATATTATGATTTCTATTCGAATGAAATTTTAAATGACGTTCGAGTAAAATCAACGTTTTTGAAGGATCATTATGGAGCCAAAGAAAATCTAGCGGATATAACGGCAAATCTTTCTAAACATGGAGTTGATGTAAATGGTGATATTTCGTTGAATGCAGATTTAGGTTTAGGAATCGAAAGCCAAAAAACAGAATTTGACTTATTAAATAAAAATAAATCGAACTTTTTCAATTTCGGAATTACGCCTAAGATTACTTTGTTTAAAGGGAATTCGTATTTAATGTTGGGATCTAATTTCTCTTTAGCTAGCGGGAAAAATGAAGGTGCCCAATTGGCTCAGGAAGAAAAACTGTCTAAAACATATTGGTTTCCAAAAGCAGAGTTAATGCTTGCGGCGACGGATGAGTTTAGCTTTTATGCAGGTGTTGACGGTGGTTTGAAGTTCAATTCGTACGCGAATTCACTTCAACAAAATCCATACATGCTTTCGGATTTGTATTTGAAGCCAACGCGCAGCAAATACCATGTGTATTTCGGGATGAAAGGAGATATTGAAGAAGATTTCAAATACGATATCTCTGCAGGTTTCGGAAAGCTAGAAGATATTATGTTCTTCCGAGGAAATGATTATATGATTCATCCAGCAGATGGGAGCTATGGCTATGGTTTAGCAAATACCTTTAACACAGCATACGATAACGGTACGTTGAGTGAAGTGAAGGCAAGTTTGCAGTATTTTCCATTGGAAAACTTAGCTTTGGATGGCGAAATAAAGTTCCAAAAATACAAGTTGGACAACTTTTCAGATATCTACAATGTTCCTTTAATTCGTGCGGAAATTGGTGCAAAATATACGATGTTGGACAAAAAGTTATTGCTAGGATTTAAAGGCTTTTTTGTGAGCGATAGAACGACAAACTCTTATGAAGCAGTTGCAGGACCAGCTAGTTTCAATACGCAAGAAAGTACAAATACCAAAGTTGGCGGTTATGCCGATTTAAATTTGTCTGCAGAGTACAAAATCCACAAAAATTTCAGTATTTTTGCCAACGGAAATAACCTACTGAACGCTAAATACCAAACCTTCAATGGGTATAAGGTTTTAGGAGCTCAGATTTTAGGAGGTGTGAAAATCACTTTTTAAGACGTTTCCTTTTGGTTGCATAGTTTAATGGATAGAACTTCGGATTTCGGCTCCGACAGTGAGGGTTCGAATCCTTCTGCGACCACGATATAATTAAAAAACCACCTTTATTAGGTGGTTTTTTATTTTTGTTCATCAACATTTAGACAACTAATTATGATCTTAAAAAGAAATACCACATCGCAAAAGCAATGACAGCTCCCACTAATAAAATGATGATGAACTTCTGACTTTTATTTTCCTCAATAAATAAATTACTTTTCTGAGGTGTTGAATAATTGGCTTTTGAACTTGAATTAATCGTCCCTCCAGTTGACTGGTAATGCTCTTCATATTCCTTCACTGCATGGTTGTTGACGCCCATTAGCGCTTTGAATCTTGGCCATAATTTGTGATCTGGTGTGATCGTGTGCTTTTTGCCCGTATTGTCCGTATACAAAGCTTTGTAGTTGTTTCCTTGCGAGATAATACTCCCTCGTTCTTTATTGGAAAAACTTTCAAAATCTTCTCTTCTTTCGCTCAGTCTATCCAATTCGGAAAAGTCCAAATGATTTCCCATGGCAAGCGCTTCAACAAAGTCTTTGGCTTCTTTTAAACCAATCGATTTATTATCAACTAAAACTTTAATAGCCTGCAATTTTTCATTGTTGTTAATGTGATCAAATATTTTGTTCATCAAATCATCATCATTCAGTTTGTCCGTACTATTCATTGTTTTTTTTATTAAAAATACATTTTCTGTTCGAATTAACGAGTGATTTTCAATAAACTACTTTTGAATATTCTACATAAATAAAACGAAAAAATGATAAACTTTCCTTTATTTATCGGCGTTTTGAGGTTAATGTAATAAAAGTTTTATATCTTTATCGAAATCTGATAAAATATGAAGAAAAACAGAATTTTCTCGGTAGCAGCGATCGTACTTGCTACACAAATGACTTTTGCACAAACAGCAACAAGAAGCCAGGAAAAACTGAATCCGGTGGTTCAAAGCATCGTAAATGAGGTGAAAAACAATTCTCAGGTTGAAGTTTTAGCAACGGAATTGTTGGACGAAATCGGGCCTCGTTTGGTAGGAACGCCAGAATTGCAAGCTTCGCACGATTGGGCAGTGAACAAGATGAAGGGTTGGGGTGTTGATGCGTATAACCAGCAATACGGAACTTGGAAAGGGTGGCAGCGTGGAACAACGCATGTGGATATGACGTATCCTCGTGTGAAAAGTTTAAGTGCAACGCAATTGGCTTGGAGTCCAGCAACAAAAAAAGCAGTAGAATCAGAAGTAGTTGTACTTCCTAATGTGACCGACAAAGCAGGGTTTGATCGTTGGTTGCCGTCGGTAAAAGGAAAAGTGGTTTTGATTGCTCAAAATCAGAAAGTGGGAAGACCAGATTATCAAATTAAAGAATTTGCAACTCCGGAACTTTACGAAAAATTGAAAACAGAAAAAGAAAACGATGCAAAAGTGTACCGTGAGTATTTTCAAAAAATAGGATATAACAATAACGAACTTATCGAGGTTTTAGAAAAAGCAGGTGCTTCGGGAGTTGCAATTTCCAATTGGACAGGAATCATGGGGGCTAACCGAATTTTTGGTGCTAAAACAAAAGCAATCCCAATGATTGATATCGATGTTGAAGATTATGGAATGTTGTATCGTCTTGCCGAAAACGGTAAGAAGCCAAAAATTAAAATCGATACCCAATCAAAAGTGTTGCCTACAGCAAAAACGTTCAACACGATTGGTGTGATTAAAGGAAAGGAAAAGCCAAACGAATACGTCATTCTTTCTGCGCATTTGGATTCGTGGGATGGAGCTCAAGGAGCTACAGATAACGGAACTGGTACGATTACGATGATGGAAGTAATGCGTATTTTGAAGAAGTATTACCCAAATAACAAGCGTACTATTTTAGTGGGTCTTTGGGGTGGAGAAGAGCAAGGTTTGAACGGTTCTCGTGGTTTTGTTTTTGACAATCCAGAAATTATCAAAGGAACGCAAGCGGTTTTCAATCAGGATAACGGAACCGGTAGAGTGGTGAATATCAGCGGTCAAGGTTTTGCTAAATCATACGAATACATTACAAGATGGTTAGGCGGAGTTCCAAAAGAAGTTCGTGACCATATTAAAACGGATTTCCCAGGAATGCCTAGTGGTGGTGGGTCCGATCATTCTTCTTTCGTAGCAGCGGGTGCGCCAGGATTCTCTTTAAGTTCATTGAATTGGGGATATTTCGGGTACACGTGGCATACTACAAAAGATACCTACGATAAAATCGTTTTCGATGAGGTGAAAAATAATGTGATCTTAGCAGCAACTATGGCGTATATGGCTTCTGAGGATGAGGAGTTTGTGAATCGTGAAAAACGTGTTATGCCTACAGACGCTTCTGGAAAAGCAGTTGCCTGGCCAGCTGTGGTAGAGCCAGCAAGAAATAGCGACAAATATTAATTTAATGCACTTCCAAAAAGGATAGGGTGATATGTTTCATATTGTTTGTAACGGCTTTCATCACTAGTTTTGTATCAACAAATCATAGTTAAACTATCCCTATATTTACGGATTCAACACAACCAATTTTGAATCTAAATATTGACGAAAAAGACAGCCTTTAGTGCTGTCTTTTTTGTTTATTGATAGGTGTTTCAATACGTTAAATCTTCTTAAGATTTACCATATCGTTTCCGCAGACCATAAAATAGTGGTATTTTTGCCGTTCGAATTTTTTTTAAACTATGGAATTACTGAAATCAGCACTCGATTTTTTTCTTCATTTAGATCAATATTTATTCACCATGATCGTGGATTACGGTCCATGGATCTACTTAATTCTTTTCCTAATCATTTTTGTGGAAACAGGTTTGGTGGTGATGCCTTTCTTGCCTGGAGATTCTTTGCTTTTCGCAGCAGGAACATTTTGTGCAGGTGTGGTGGGAGCTGATGGCCAAGTAGCAAGTATGAATCTTTGGCTCGTTTTGTTGCTGCTTTCGGTCGCCGCAATTCTTGGAGATTCACTCAATTATTATCTCGGAAAATCCATTGGTTTAAAGGTTTTGAACTGGAAAATTGCGGGTAGAACTTTGGTAAAACAACAGTATATCGATCAAACGCATGAGTTTTTCGAAAAGCACGGGCCGAAAACCATTATTATTGCACGTTTTGTTCCTATCGTGAGAACGTTTGCACCATTTGTAGCGGGTATTGGATCAATGGACTATAAAACGTTCATCAAATACAATGTGATTGGTGGTTTGGTTTGGGTTTGGGGATTAACTTTAGTGGGTTATTTCTTCGGAAACCTTCCATTTGTTCAGAAAAACTTTGAAACGGTAATTTTTGGAATCATTGGATTATCACTTTTACCAATGGTTTTTGAGTTTTTAAAAGCAAAATTCTCCAAAAAGTAAACGTATTTCATTTCGAATTAAAAATTTTTGTTACTGATTTTCAGTTGATTATATTTTATTTTGATTTTTTTTCGAATTTTGATGCAAGGATTTCATAAATCGGCATTTATATCAATGAGTACTCGATAAAAAGTTATAATAATCTTAATGTTAATTTGTAATGAAAAAATTTTTGAAAGTTAATTTCTTTGCGTTGATCGCAGGTTTATCCGCACTAACTTTAGTTGCATGTATTGAAAACGATCCTATTGAATATCCACCAGTAAATGTTGCTGATATTCCTGGAAACTACTCCGGTAAGATTGTGATTAACCACAACGAACTAAACAAAGAAAGTTTAATTCTTCACACAACAACGGCAGATAGTATCAAATTTGCAGAGTTGCCATTAATGGAAATCGTAAAATCTATTGAGCCTAACGAAGTTGAAGCTGCAGATATTGTGAAAGAAATGGGGAAAGTTCCTTATGGATTCGGTTATGAAGCAAAAGTCCGTCAAGATTACGGAGGTGCTGAGTTGATTTTAAATCCACAACCTTTAGAATTGACAATTCCAACGAAAGCGGGAGCGAAAAAGGCAATCGTTACATTCAGTGCAAAAGAAGCTGGATTCTACTCAACAACGGAAAAAGCGATGGCAATTCGTTTCAAAGTAGATGAGATTTCTGTAGACGGTGTAAAATTAGATCCTTTCAACGCAATTACATACACGTTACCTTATTCAACACAAACGAAATAAGAAACTTAAAAAGGTTGCGTTTCAGTAGAAGGCAACCTTTTTATTTTAGCTGAATATAAAACAGCTTTCTTGACATATGAATCCGGAAGAATTAGAAGAACATCATTTACTACAGAGGCTCTTGAAGAAGGAGTCTTCTGCGTGGAAAGAGGTGTACACTTCATACTCCGGAAAGTTAACGGCTATTTGCTGCCGCTATATTATGGGGCAAGATGATAGGCGTGACGTTTTGCAAAATAGTTTTGTAAACATGTTTACCAATATTCATCAGTTCGAAAATCGTGGTAAAGGAGCATTACGAGCTTGGATGTCGCGAATTGTGGTTAATGAATCTCTCCAATTTTTAAAGAAAAATGGAAATCCATTTGATTCTAACGAAACGCAATGGGAATTGATTGCAGCAGAAGAATCGGAAACAGAACCAAGTCTAGATAAGATGACATCAAGCGAAATTATGGAGCATATCCAAATGTTACCTGATGGCTACCGAACGGTTTTTAACTTGTATGTTTTCGAGGAAAAATCACATCAAGAAATTGCCCAATTATTAGGGATTTCGGAGGGAACTTCGGCATCTCAGTTTTCAAGAGCTAAAAAAGTATTGGCTACTCAAATAAAAAAATACCAATTGTCTAAAACCAGCGTATTATGAAAGATCCATGGTTAAATCATATGCGTAACCTTGTTGAAGAACATTCTGAAACGCCACCAGAAGGGCTTTGGGATGAACTTGAAAAAACGTTATTTCCTGAAGAAGAGGAAGAAACTTTGGTTGTTCCTATCAATTCTCATGTTCGCGAAGCGGCAAAACTTCAAAAAACGGCTTTCCCTTGGGGACGAATTGCTGCTGCTGCACTTTTGCTTTTGAGCGTGGGTGGAGGCTATTGGTTTTGGACGAATCAAAATGAAAATTCAATGCAACCGACCGCTTCAAACCATGGAACGTCTGGCGGCAAGAAAATGAATTCACCTATTGATTCGAGTTCGAATTCTAATTCTGAAAATCAAAATCTTGAAAATCCAATTGATGGAACTTCAGGAAATCAACCAAAAGTTGCTGAAAATACAACTACAGGAAAACAGCAGTCTCAATACCAAAATCGTGAAGTTGTTCATGATGATATAGTTTCAAACGAAAAATCGTTGAAAGTCAATTCAATTGCTGGAAATTCAATTTCAAAACCAAATGGCGAAAACGAAACGAGGTCTCAAATAAACTCATATCAAACGCAGAGTTCGACGAAACCAAACGAAAAGCAAATCGCAGTTCAAACTCCAGCGAAAAACGAATCCAATTCAACTCAAAGTAAACCAGTTCCAACAACGAAATCGGAAGTTGAAAAGCCTTTGGAAGAAGATTTGGAACAGAAAGCACTCATTGCAAAACTTGAAAAAGAAATTGAAGCAATGAAAACCAAGAAAGAGGTTTCAAAAAACCAATGGATTGCAGGCGTGCAAACTTCTGGGTTGTCACTAAGTTCGAATGAAGCGTTGAGTGGCTATTATTCTATGGGACGCAATCAAATGTCGCTAGCGCCTATTGTTATGGGGAATGCAACGTATTGGCAGTCGCCGTATATGGATGTTTTTGTACGAAATCAAGGAAAGGAAGTCGAAACGGAAATTAAGCACCGAAATCCAATTAGTGTTGGTGCAACAGTTCAGTATCAGATTTCCAATAAAGTGGGAATTTCCTCGGGAGTTCAGTACACCAAATTGGTTTCCGATTTGAAGGCTGGAACGGACGAAAACTACATTAAAAGCGAGCAAGTGATTCAATATATTGGGGTTCCTATAAGTTTTAATTATTCGTTCGTGAATAAAGAAAAATGGAATTCGTACGTGAGTTTGGGTGGACAAATAGATCAACCAATTGATGGCGTTATCAAAACCAAATACGTAAACGGTGTTGCTTCAACAAACAATGAAAATCAAAAACTTAGTGGTCTGAAAATGCAATTTTCCACATCGGCTGGTGTTGGTGCGCAATACAATTTTACCCCAAGGTTAGGTATTTATGCAGAACCTTTGATGGTGTACTACATTGATAATGGAAGTCAGGTTGGTAGCGTTTACAAAGAAAAACCACTGAATTTCCACCTAAGAATGGGACTGCGTTGGAATCTTACCAAATAAGATTTCAGCCTTTACAAAATCATACTTAGCTGAATTCGTTTGCGTTGTTCATCAATTTCAACCACTTTTACTTGAACGTGTTGGTGTAGTTTTACCACTTCATTGACATCCGAAACAAAGCCTTCTTTGAGTTGTGAAATGTGAACCAAGCCACTTTCTTTAATTCCTAAGTCAACAAAGCAGCCAAAAGCCGTGATATTATTGACAATTCCTGGTAAAATCATACCAGTTTTAAGGTCTTTTATTGTTTTTACATTGGGATCGAATTCGAAAACTTTTGCCGCTTTCCGAGGATCTAAACCAGGTTTTAGTAATTCTTTTAGAATATCTTGAACTCCTAATATTCCGATTTCTTCTGTGATGTACTTTTTGGGTTCTATTGTTTCTACTTTTTCTTTATTTGCAATTAAATCATCGGTTTTCAAACCTAAATCTTTAGCCATTTTTTCAACAATAGAGTAGGCTTCTGGATGTACGGAAGAATCATCCAACGGATTTTTTGCATTTTTAATTCGGATAAAAGCCGCCGCTTGTTGAAAAGCTTTTTCACCTAAACGTGGAACTTTTTTCAAGTCTTTTCGAGATTCAAACGCACCATGTTCTGCTCGATATTGAACAATGTTTTCAGCCATTTTCTCACCAATTCCAGAAACATAGCTTAATAAAGATTTACTTGCTGTATTTAGGTTAATTCCCACCGAATTCACACATCTGACAACGGTTTGGTCAAGATCGTTTTTCAATAAAGTTTGATCAACATCATGCTGATATTGTCCAACACCAATAGACTTTGGGTCAATTTTCACCAATTCGGCTAAAGGATCGGCTAAACGCCTTCCAATGGAAACCGCACCACGAACCGTAACATCGTAGTTTGGGAATTCTTCACGTGCTATTTTACTTGCAGAATATACTGATGCACCCGCTTCAGAAACTACAAAAACCTGTAAAGGACGATCGAAAGCGATCTTCTTAATGAAAAATTCGGTTTCACGACTTGCGGTTCCGTTTCCAATGGAAATTGCTTCAACATTGTACGCGTTCACCATAGAACGGATTTTCTTTATTGCCATTCCGGTTTCGTTTTGTGGCGCGTGCGGATAGATGGTTTCGTTATGCAATAAATCACCTTTTTCATCCAAACAAACCACTTTGCAACCCGTTCTGTATCCCGGATCGATCGCTAAAATTCGCTTTTCACCTAAAGGTGGAGCTAGGAGAAGTTGCTGTAAATTTTGCGAAAAGACATCAATTGCTTTGATGTCGGCTTTTTCCTTAGCTTCTTGCAAACTTTCATTAGAAATAGATGGTTCCAAAAGGCGTTTGTAGCAATCAGCAATCGCAATTTTTTTTTGATTTGCGGCGTCGCCTGAACTTTTAATGATAGCATTTTCAATTAAATCCAAAGCTTCGTCTTTATCAACTTTAATGGAAACCTTGATGAAACCTTCGTTTTCGGCTCTCAAAATTGCCAGTAAACGATGTGAAGGAATTCGACTTAAACTTTCTTCCCAATCAAAATACTGAGAAAATTTTTGCGCGGCTTCTTCCTCTTGTTTTGCTTTAACGATTTTGGTTGCAATTGTTGCTTTTCGTTGAAACAAACGTCGAATTTGTCTTCTAACAAAGATGTTTTCATTAATCCACTCCGCAACAATATCTCTAGCGCCTTGCAGAGCCTCGTCTTCATCTTGAACGTCTTTTCCTAGAAATCGAGAAGCGGCTTCTTCTATATTGCGGGAATTTTGACTCATCATAATTTTCGCTAAAGGTTCCAAACCTTTTTCGCGAGCCGCATCTGCTTTTGTTTTTTTACGTTTTTTATAAGGCAAATAGAGGTCTTCCAACTCTTGTAAGTCAAAACTTTTCTGGATTTTTTGTTTTAAATCTTCGGTTAATGCGTTTTGTTCTTCAATGGAATTTAGAATACTTTCTTTTCGTTTCAATAGGTCGTCAAACTGCTTTTGAAGTTTTGCAATTTGCTCAATCTGAACTTCGTCCAAATTTCCTGTTTGATCCTTTCTATAACGAGCAATAAAAGGAATAGTGCAATCCTGATTAAGAAGTTGTATGGTGTTTTGAATGCTTTTTTCAGAAACGGAAACTTGGGTTTGAATAAATTCTATTGAAGTCATAAATTGCTTTTGAACGGCTAAAATACTGACTTTTGAAAGAATATAGAATTTGAAATTGGTTTTTATGAGATAATACGTTCCATTTGGGGGAGAAATCTATTTTTGATTGAAGATTCCAATTTTCCATAAGTAACGAAACCAAAATGTGCGTAGAAGTTTTCGGCATTAGGATCGGCGTCAAGAATAAGTCGTTTTACGTTCTTCGTTTTCACAATTTTGATGCAATTTTCTAGTAAAAGTTTTCCAATTCCTTGTCCAATAAATTCGGGATACATAAAGAGGAAATCCAATTTTTCTGTTGATTCATCAATACGAACTAAAGAATAGAATCCAATGATTTTCGTGTCATCAACTACTTTATAAACCTCATTTTCTAGAATATATTCTTTGGTGATTGTTAAACTCTCTCGCCAAGATTCGAGTAGTTGGGCCTCGTAATTCCAATACGATTTTCCTTTAAATGCGATATCACTTAGTATTTCATGATCCTCAATTGCTGCTTTCTCGATTTTCATTTTTTATAAATTAGTCCTATCACCATGGGATTTAGGTACTGAAATTAAAATAAACTCTAAATCAAATAAACAACGTCTTATTCTGAAAAGATTTTGGCGTTGTTCCTTCGTGCTGCTTGAAGACTCGAGTGAAATAATTGGTATCGGTAAAACCTGTTTGAAAAGCCACTTCTTTAATACTTTCTTGACTTTGTAAAAGTTCTTTTGCGCGAGAAATTCTTTCTTGAAGGATAAATTCGTTGGGCGAAATTCCCAGTTCTTCTTTGAACATTTTAAAGAAATTCGATTTGCTTACGTAAGCCATTTTTGCAATGGCATCAATGGATAGCTTTTGATGAAGATTTTTCTTGATGTAATCAACCACAAAGCCAATTCTAGACTTGGTTTTTACTAAATTTTTTTCTACCAAATTTCGACCTTGAGTTTGCATCAATCGAATAAGAAGTTCCTTCAAAGCAAAATCTGCCATCACATCTTTATGGGAATTATCGTCCATGGCAATTCGCATAATATTATTGGTTGCAGAAGCCAAAGATGGCGTGTTGAAAAGATAATATTCATCTTTTGAAATGCTCCAATTGCTGGATTCATCCACTTTTGGAGATTTTAAATTCAAATAATCTAAAGCGTTTTCTACAAAATCTGGATTAAAACTTAAAGAAACACATTGCGATGGATCTTCGTCCGCTTCAGGAAAATCAATAACCATAGTTTCTCCTGGCGCCACCAAAACACTTTCTCCTGGTAAATATTCGAAATAATCGGTCTTGCCATCCAATTTCATCATTTTTTTTCCGCGAAGCATTCCTGTAAAAGCCAAATTCTCGAAATTCAATTTAACATCAAAAGCGCTTCTATGGGTTTCATAGATGCTGAATTCGCAATCTTTTAGGGTAAACGTGGTTTTGTTTTCTACAAGATTGGATAGTTGACTTTCGTGTAATAATGCAGGTTGATACAGCATTTGCTTGGCATTCTTCATTTCCTCAGGTTTTGATTTTGCAAGAATTTAAATATACTGAAAATTTTCTCAATGCTTTTCTAATGTTTTGTTAATGAAATACTAAACTTTAGATATAAAATAGGATTTTGCTATAAAAAGATAGTATTGTGCTATTTTATTCAACGCATAGAAAGTAATTTAGAACTATTAAAATTAAAAACAATCTATATGAGTACAGTAGCAGAACCAAAAAAAGATAATGCTTTGCAAAGACCAGAATTCAAAGCAAAATACGACAATTATATCGGTGGAAAATTTACAGCACCCGTTTTAGGGAAGTATTTTGACGTTGTTTCTCCGATTGATGGAAAAGTGTTTACGCAAGTTGCACATTCTACAAAAGAAGATTTAGAATTGGCTGTAGATACGGCTTCTAAAGCTTTTGAAACTTGGAAAAATACGTCACCAACAGAACGTAGCATTATTCTGAACAAAATTGCGGATAGAATGGAGGAGAAACTTCAGTATATCGCCGCAGTGGAAACCGTAGATAACGGAAAAGCAGTTCGTGAGACTTTAGCGGCAGATATTCCTTTAGCAATCGACCATTTCAGATATTTTGCAAGTGTAATTCGTGCCGAAGAAGGTTCGATGAATGAATTGGATAAAGACACGGTTTCTTTAATTGTAAACGAACCTTTGGGTGTAATTGCACAAATTATTCCTTGGAATTTCCCAATTTTAATGGCGGTTTGGAAGTTGGCTCCAGCTTTGGCAGCAGGAAATTGCGTCGTCTTGAAACCAGCGGAAAGTACACCAGTTTCTATTATGGTTTTAATGGAAATTATTGGCGATTTAATTCCAGCAGGTGTTATTAATATCGTTAATGGTTTCGGAGCGGAACTTGGACGTGCTTTGGTAACGAATCCAAAAGTGGCAAAAGCGGCTTTCACGGGTTCTACAGCAACGGGACGTTTGGTAATGCAATACGCAACGGAAAATATTATTCCAGTAACTTTAGAATTAGGAGGGAAATCGCCAAACGTATTCTTTAATTCGGTGATGGATCATGATGACGAATTTTTAGATAAAGCAATCGAAGGAGCGGTTTTGTTTGCTTTAAATCAAGGTGAAATTTGTACGTGTCCTTCAAGATTATTGATTCAAGAAGATATTTACGATGCATTTATTGAAAGAGTTGTCGAAAGAGTAAATGCCATTAAAACTGGAAATCCATTAGATCCAACGGTGATGATGGGAGCTCAAGCTTCACAGATTCAAAAAGATAAAATCATGTCGTACATCAACCTTGGAAAAGAAGAAGGTGCAGAAGTCTTGACAGGTGGTGATGTAAATTCAATTGGTGATGGTTGCGAGAATGGTTATTACATTAAACCAACGCTTTTCAAAGGAAATAACAAAATGAGAATTTTCCAAGAAGAGATTTTCGGACCTGTTTTGGCGGTAACTACTTTCAAAGATGAAGCGGAAGCTATTGCGATTGCAAATGACACGATTTATGGTTTGGGAGCAGGAGTTTGGACGAGAGATGCGCACCAATTATACACGGTTCCAAGAGCAATTCAGGCGGGTAGAGTTTGGGTGAATCAATATCACTCTTATCCAGCTGGAGCACCTTTCGGAGGTTATAAGCAGTCGGGAATCGGTAGAGAAAACCACAAAATGATGTTAGATCATTACCGTCAAACCAAGAATATGTTGATTTCGTACAACAAAAACAAGCTTGGTTTCTTCTAGGAGAATCTTTATTAATAGTATATATAGTTTTTATAATTTGTGTTTTTAGTGAGCCTGGCAGAAATGCCAGGTTTTTTTAACTTTAATAAAAAATAAGAATATGATTTCGCGATTAGACGTTACAGATAAAGCTTTGGAAGTGATTGAAACTCTAGAGCAGCAGCATGGTCCACTTATGTTTTATCAAGCTGGTGGATGTTGTGAAGGAACGCAACCGCAATGTTTTGAGAAAGGCGGTTTTTTTCCAAGAATGAATGATGTTTTAATTGGTCACATCAAAGATTTTGAATTTTGGATCGATCGAGATTTGTTTGAATATTGGCAATATTCCCATTTTACATTAGACGTTTTGGATGGTTTCGGTCCCGGTGGTTTTTCTTTGGAAACACCATTAGGAAAGACTTTTAAAGTCCATTATAGATTATTTACTCCCGAAGAATTGGGGAATTTGGAACCTGTGAAACGAAATGAATAATCTTAAATTTTAAAATTGAATTTGATTAAATAGCTGAGAAAAATTTGAAGAAATAATTTCCATCACCTAAATTTGTGAATCTTAAGCAATTAATAAGATGGACAGAGCCAAAATCAAAAGACATTATTATTTCAAATTACTTATTTTTAGTGTTATTGTTGGTGTTGCCGCATCTATTTTGGCGTGGTTGCTGAAAACAATCACCATTTATTTTCAAGAGTTGCTTTTTGATAGTGCAAAAGAAAAATCGTGGATGTTTATCATTTTTCCAACGATTGGTATCACGGCAATTTATTTTTTAAGAAAATATCTTTTCAAAAACCGGAAAAATAAAGGGATTACGGAGATTTACAAAACTGTTGACCAGCGAAAAGATCATTTACCCAGTTTTAAAATTCCGTCGCATTTCATCAATGGTTTTTTGACGGTCATTTTTGGAGGTTCTACAGGGATTGAGGTTTCCACCGTGGTTGCAAGCGCAACGATAGGAAATACAGCGTACGAAAATAGATTCTCGCCTAATCTTTACAAATTAGAACTGATTTGTGCAGGCGTCGTGGCGGGCGTTTCTGTTTTGTTTGGAAGCCCAATTGTAGGTTGGCTTTTTGCTTTAGAAGTCATCGCAAAAAAGTTGAACAAAACCCTATTTTTAAGTTGTACAGCTTCGGCTTTGGTGTCTTGGGGATTTCTGTATTTTATTAAAACAGAGCCTTTATTTCCTATCACGATCACAGAATGGAAATGGTCTGCGTTACCGTTTTTTATTGTGTTAAGTCTTTTGGGCGGTGTTTTGTCGGTGTATTTTACATTATTGGTAACCAGAATTAAAAATTTTTTCTCTGGAATTAATAATAATTTTTTGAGAGTAAATCTCGGCGCTTTGATTGTTGGAATACTAATTTTTACATTTCCGTTTTTGTACGGTGATAGCAATCATTCGTTGGGCGAGATGGTCCATCATCCCGCAAATTATTCCTTTGTTTTTCTATTTCTATTGGTTTTGTTGAAACCTTTGGCTTCGGCATTGACATTAGGAGCAGGCGGTGATGGAGGCGTTTTTGCACCAAGTATCGTGGTTGGAGCGTTCTTAGGATTTTTGTTTGCTTTTGTTTGCAATACGTACTTCGGAACAACATTTATATATGTCAATTTTATGCTTGTGGGCGCAGCTGCAACTCTTTCGGCTTCAATTTATGCACCGTTAACAGCATTATTTTTGGTTTGTAATCTCGCTCCAAATGGTTACGCTTTATTTTTCCCTATTTTAATTGCGAGTTTTGTTGCTCAGTATTTTGCGAAGAAGCTTCTTGCTTACAACGTTTATACATATCCGATGGATACTAAAGCTAAATAAACGTGTTTTCTTATAATTGTAAAAATTAAATTTTAGGCTTAAATGGATCTTAGAGTAGCTCGTCATACGGATAATCTTGGGAGTGTTATCGATTTTTACACCAAAATTATTGGACTTGAGGTTTTTGGGGAATTCAATAATCATGATGGTTATGATGGAGTTTTCCTAGGGGAAAAAGGAAACTCATGGCATTTGGAGTTTACGACTTCTACTAGTAGCACTAATCATTTATTTGATCCAGATGATTTGTTGGTTTTTTACCCTTCAACGACTAACGAATATGATTTTATCATGAATTCGATTACATCAAAATCGATCGAAATACATGTTCCGGCAAATCCGTATTGGCAGAAAAATGGAATTTTAGTTCATGATCCTGATGGGTACGGAATCATTATTAGTCCTTTGAGGATAAAAGAATAACTAGGTAATTTTCAATCTTAAATTTCCACACAAACTTTCACTGATTTTTTCTAAATTTAGAAACGAATCAAAAAAGTATGGTTAAAAGAGTTGTTAGCTTAGTTTTAGTGGGGTTTTGTATGTCTACATTTCATGCGCAAAAGCAAGAAGTTAAGACGGAACAGAAAATGGAATGGTTTCAAGATGCCAAATTGGGAATTTTCATCCATTGGGGAATTTACTCGGTGAAAGGAATTTCGGAGTCTTGGGCTTTTTTTAACAATTACATCAACCACGAAAATTATATGAAGCAGTTGGACGGTTTTACAGCTTCCAATTACAATCCTGAGGAATGGGTTCGGCTCATAAAAAATTCGGGTGCGAAATATTCCGTAATCACAACTAGGCATCACGATGGCGTTTCTCTGTGGGATTCGAAAGCAGATAAAGCAATAACGACCAAGAAAGATGCAGCTGCAAAACGAGATTTGCTTACAAGT
Organism: Bacteroidota bacterium; assembly: GCA_023423715.1. Classification (GTDB taxonomy): domain Bacteria; phylum Bacteroidota; class Bacteroidia; order Flavobacteriales; family Weeksellaceae; genus JAFAFC01. The sequence goes on along the minus strand of JAFAFC010000015.1, from coordinate 16,753 downwards.
TTTGTTTCCGCTTTGCAAAAAACCGATCTTAAAACGGGACTGTATTATTCACTTCCCGACTGGAGTCATCCTAATTATGATGTAAATACGCGAACGAAAATTCGGTATAAATTAATAGACGAACCCAAACGTTGGAATGAATTTGTTACGTATTATCAAAGTCAACTGAACGAACTTTCGTTACAATGCAAGCCGGATTTAATTTGGTTTGACGGCGATTGGGAGCATACTTCAGAAGAATGGCAAGCTCCAAAAACCTTAGCGAATCTTAGAAAATACAATCCTAATATTATCATCAATTCTCGATTGAATACGCACGGCGATTACGAAACTCCGGAGCAAGGAGTTCCTGTTATGGCGCCAAACGCAACCTATTGGGAATTGTGTTATACAATGAATGATTCTTGGGGGTTTCAGCCATTTGATACCAATTACAAAACACCAAATATGATTGTTCGAACGTTGGCGGATGTGATTTCGATGGGTGGGAATTTATTAATTGATATCGGTCCAAAAGAAGATGGAACGATTCCTCAAGAACAAAAAGCGATTTTGGAAAATTTGGGACGTTGGACGAAGAAGCACGAAGAAGCGGTTTATAAAACGCAAAAAGGAATTCCTGCTGAATATTATCAAGGGAAATCGGCGTTGTCAAAGGATAAAAAGAAGTTGTTTTTGTATTTGGAAGAAGCAAAGGATTTTGCTTCGATTTATGGTTTGAATTCAAAAATTACATCTGCTAAAGTAGTGGGAGATCCGGCTGGAAAGGTAGAATTTAAACAAAATGAAAAGGGAAATGCTTTACTGAAATTTCATCAAGTTAAATTTGATCAAGATGTTCCAGTGGTTGAAGTTCAGTTTGATTCTCCTTTGGTTTTAAAAGAAAAATTCGATTTTGAAAAGCCGAGTTTGGAAACTATTTTAGAAGAAAAAGAGGTGAAGCAAGCGGCATATCAAATCGCTTTTCAATTGGATAAAGGAACCAATTTATTGAATAATTCGGGTTTAACTTCGGATGGTTTGGATATGAAAATAAAAACACCTTCAAACTCAAATTCGGAGACCTTAAATTGGATTTCAAAATCGGCAGAAGCTTTATACGAAACCGAAAAAGGACTTCCTTCTGGACATTATTCAGGAATGACGGCACTTTCAAAAGATAAACAAACCTTGTATCTTTTTGTTGAAGGAACACCTACGGGACCGATTGCTTTGAAAGGTTTAAAAAATAAAATTTCCAGAATTCGTATTGTTGGTGAGGGTTCTATGATCAATCATCATATCTATAATAAATTGTATTGGAGTCCGATTCCGGGAATTGTGTATATCGATGTTCCAAAAGAACGTTTGGATAAAAATCTGACTGTTATTGCGGTTTTACTTGATGGCCCACTTGATTTGTATCGTGAGAAAGTGGGAGCGATTGAAACCAATTTGTAATAAGTATTTTTAATCAAAACGCTTCAGAATACTGATTTCATGAGTCTAATTTTCATTTTACTTTTGGTGCTGAATGTTTCTACATTTTTCCTTTATGGTTGGGACAAAAGACAGGCGAAGAATAAACAATGGCGAACTTCGGAAAACACTTTGTTGATGGTGGCTTTTTTGGGTGGAAGTTTGGGAGCGGTTCTCGGAATGCTATTTTTTCGACATAAAATTTCAAAACCATCATTTCTCATTAAAATAGGATTGATTTTACTATTTCAAGTGGCTTTGGGCTATTATTTCTATTCGATTCAAATCTAAAATCAAGAATTTCTTTTATGTTTTTCGGATTTTTTTGCGATTATATTGAATAAGACGCAGTGTTTTATTTCAGAATGTTGCTTTTTTGTTAATTGTTCAATCTAATTGTTTATTTTTTTTAAAAATTTCGTACTTTTGCACCCGTAAAAAATAAAGATGCAAAACATTAGAAATATTGCGATTATCGCACACGTTGACCACGGAAAGACGACTTTGGTTGACAAAATCATCCACGCAACCAATATCTTCAGAGAAAATCAAGAGTCTGGTGAACTTATCATGGATAACAATGATTTGGAGCGTGAAAGAGGGATTACCATTTTGTCTAAGAACATTTCGGTAACGTACAAAGACACGAAAATCAACGTAATTGATACACCTGGTCACGCCGATTTTGGTGGGGAAGTAGAGCGTGTATTGAAAATGGCAGATGGGGTAATTTTGTTAGTTGATGCTTTCGAGGGACCAATGCCACAAACGAGATTCGTATTGCAAAAAGCGTTGCAATTGGGTCTTAAGCCAATTGTAGTTATCAATAAAGTAGATAAAGAAAACTGCCGTCCAGACGAAGTTCACGACAAAGTTTTTGATTTATTCTTCGCTTTAGATGCAACAGAAGAGCAGTTGGATTTCCCAACATATTACGGTTCTTCAAAACAAGGATGGTTCAATACATCTTTGGAGCCTACGGATAGTATTTTACCAATTTTAGATGGGGTTCTTAAATACGTTCCAGAACCAAAAGTTGAGGAAGGTACACTTCAAATGCAAATTACATCTTTAGATTTTTCATCTTTCTTAGGACGAATTGCGATTGGTAAAATTGCGAGAGGTTCTGTTAAAGAAGGACAATGGATTGGTCTTGCGCAAGAAGGAGACAAAATTGTAAAGGGAAAAGTAAAAGAACTTTACGTATTCGAAGGTTTAGGAAAGAAAAAAGTTCAGGAAGTTTTTGCTGGTGATATTTGTGCGATCGTAGGATTCGACAAATTCCAAATTGGTGATACTTTTGTGGATGTTGATAATCCAGAACCACTTCCAAGAATCGCAATTGACGAGCCTACCTTGAACATGACGTTCTCAATCAACAATTCGCCTTTTTTCGGAAAAGATGGAAAATATGTAACGTCTAATCACCTTAAAGAAAGATTAGAAAAAGAATTAGAGAAAAACTTAGCATTACGTGTTCAACAAACGGATGATGCGAATACATTCCTAGTTTTTGGTCGTGGTATTCTTCACTTATCTGTTTTAATTGAAACGATGAGAAGAGAAGGGTACGAGATGACGATTGGTCAGCCTCAAGTTATCTTCAGAGAAATTGATGGTGAACAATGTGAGCCTTACGAATCATTGGTAGTAGACGTTCCAGAAGAATTTGCTTCTCGTGTAATCGATTTGGCTACGCAAAGAAAAGGAGATCTTCACATTATGGAGACAAAAGGGGAAATGCAACATATGGAATTCGAAATTCCTTCAAGAGGTTTAATCGGATTACGTTCTCAAATGCTTACTGCGACAGCTGGTGAAGCAATTATGGCGCACCGTTTTACGGAATACAAACCTTTCAAAGGTGCGATTCCAGGAAGGAACAACGGCGTATTAGTAAGTAAAGGAACAGGTCCTGCGACAGAATATTCAATCAATAAACTTCAGGATAGAGGTAAGTTTTTCGTTGATCCAGGAGAGGAAATCTACACAGGAATGATCATCGGTGAACAAAATAAACCTGGAGATTTGGTTGTAAACATCGTTGAAGCAAAGCAATTGAACAACATGCGTGCTTCTGGTAAAGATAAAGATACAGGTGTTGCACCAAAAATCTTATTCTCTCTTGAAGAATGTATGGAATATATCCAAGCTGATGAAGCGATCGAGGTAACTCCGAATTTCATCCGTATGAGAAAGAAAATTCTTTCAGAAGAAGATAGAAAGAGACTAGAAAGAAATGCAAAAGCATAATTCATTTCGAACTCAATAATATAGAATCCCCAATAATTTGGGGATTTTTTCGTTTAGTTAACCAACGTAGTTTGGGTTTTCCAAACTTTTTCTTCTAAAAAAATTAAGTATTTTCGCAATCTATGAATAGACGTAATTTCAAAATTTCGCTTTGGGCGCTTATGATGTTGTTAATTGTTGCGGCTTGTGGTTCGCAACCTAAGAAAACACCATTTAAAAAACCGACAACAACGCAGCCCGTTCCTCCAAAAAAAGAAACTAAGCCAACTGAAACGGCAACGACTCCTAAAGATGCTGATGCGGTGAAAGTTACGCTTCCTGAAGTGAAACGAGAGTTTCGTGCCGCTTGGATTGCATCGGTTGCCAATATCAACTGGCCTTCTAGAAAGGATTTAACGACAGAGCAACAAAAAGCGGAAGCGATTACCATATTAGAAACGTTGCAGAATAATAATTTCAATGCGGTAATTCTTCAAGTTCGCCCTTCTGCAGATGCTTTGTATAAAAGTGATTTGGAACCATGGTCGTATTTCTTAACGGGTGAGATTGGTCGCGCGCCGTATCCAGCCTACGATCCTTTAGAATTTTGGGTGGAAGAATCTCACAAAAGAGGAATTGAAATCCACGTTTGGCTCAATCCGTATCGTGCGCACCATACGGGCGGTGGTTCGGTGACCTCTGAATCTATGGTGAGACGTTCTGGTGACAATGTCGTTCGTTTGAAAAACGGAATGTATTGGTTTGATCCGTCTAGTGAAAAAACGCAAGATCACGTATCCAACGTGGTTCGAGATATTGTAAAACGCTACGATATTGATGGAATTCATTTTGACGATTATTTTTATCCATATGCGACCTATAATGGAGGTGCAGATTTTCCAGATTCTAAAACGTGGAATATCTACAAAAATTCGGGTGGAACACTTTCTAGAGCAGATTGGAGACGGGCGAATGTTAATAAATTTGTCGAGCGAATTTATCGTGAAATTAAATCGGAAAAGAATTATGTGAAATTCGGAATCAGTCCATTTGGAATTTGGAAGCCGGGATATCCACAGGGAATTACAGGTTCTTCACAATATGATGAATTGTATGCAGATGCCAAACTATGGTTAAATCAAGGCTGGGTTGATTATTTTTCACCTCAATTGTATTGGCCAATCGAATCAAAAGGGCAAAGTTTTCCAGCGTTATTACAGTGGTGGAAAGATGAGAATACGAAAAACCGTCACTTATGGCCAGGTTTGAATACCGTTGAAATCAAAGTTTCTGATCGTCCAAAAGAAATTGTCAATCAAATTGAAATGACCCGAACGATTTTGAAAAAAGATGCGGGAGAAATTCATTACAGTATGGCGGGTTTAACAAAGAACTTCAACATGCTTCCTTCTTTGAAAAATGGACCGTATAGTGCGCAAGCCTTGATTCCTTCAAGTCCTTGGTTGAAGGCATTGACTTTAGCAAAACCAAGTTTAGACTATACTACAACAGGAGGTAATGTTATACTTCGTTGGAACTCTTCAACTCCACAAAATGTCTATAAATGGATTGTTTACACGCAATATGGAAACGATTGGGAAACTGAAATTGTAGAAAAAAATGTACAAACAAAATCCATTGCAAAATCAAAAAATGGAAAAACTCTAAATAACATTGCGATTAAAGCCGTAGATAGGCTTTCAAACGAAAGTGACTATACTGCAAAAAAAATTAAATAGCAATCTAAACGGATGTTTTTATTCAAAATAGTGTACAATAAAAAAAAATAACTTAACTTGCGCCAAAATTGGTAAAAAGGACTCAATACATGTTCATTCAGTAGTTGTTTTCATTTTAGTCAGTTCAATAACAACATTTATTTTTTTAATATGAACATTTTTATTTCAAACTTGAGTTACAACACAGTTGAGCAAGAACTTCAAGCATTATTCGAAAATTACGGAGAGGTAGAATCTGTAAAGATTGTTACTGATAGAGAAACTGGTAGAAGCCGTGGATTTGGTTTCGTAGAAATGCCAAACTCTGAAGAAGCTCTTAAAGCAATCGAAGGTCTTCACCAAACAGATTACAAAGCAAGAGTTCTTAACGTTGTAGAAGCTAAACCAAAAGAATCTAACTCTAGAGGAGGAGGTAACGGTGGTTTCAGAAGAAACAACAACAGATACTAAAAATACAATCCCGACTCAGTCGGGATTTTTTTTTGACTTCATTCTAAAAGTCAATAGAATTTTATAAAGTTTCCATCTTTCTTTGATACTCTAGGCATCTTCTTGTAATTTTAATACAAATACGAAAAAGATGATCAATACAAAAAGACTTTCAGCAAAAATGGAAAAGGCTCTTAGCGAGCAAATGAATGTAGAAGATTTACAATCTAGAGTCTATTTTTCTTACGGAATTTGGGCTACAGATCAAGGCTACGGCGGTATTGGAAATTTCCTCTTCCGTCATGCGCAAGAAGAACGTAATCATGCAGTGAAATTCATGATGTATATACTTAATCGTGGTGGAAAACCTAAGATTAATGCGTTGCCGGCTCCTGGCAAAGATCCCAAAAAATTAACCGAATGTTTTGACCTTGTTTTCAAACATGAAGTTGAAAATACAGAGAAAATTTATCAACTCGTTAACTTGGCTTTTGAGGAAAAAGATTGGGCAACATGGAATTTCTTGCAGTGGTTTGTGGAAGAACAAATCGAAGAAGAAACATTAGCAATGGGCTTAATTGATAAATTGAAAATTGCTGGTGGTGACAAAGCTAGTGACGAATCCTTATTCAATCTCGATAAAACGCTTGAAGAAACTCCAGACGATGCACCAATGGCTCGCGATGCCAATGGTGAAAATCCTTAAATTGATAAAAATCAAGTAACAATACAGAATCTGCACCGCAAATTGGGGCAGATTTTTTCTTTAGTGAACTAAAAAAAGTATCTTTGCAAACCTTCCGATTGTGAAGGTTTTATAGTATTAATTAAAATATCCTTCAACTATATGAAATGTGGAATTGTCGGTTTACCGAATGTTGGGAAATCAACGCTTTTTAACTGTTTAAGCAACGCAAAAGCACAGTCTGCTAATTATCCATTCTGTACGATCGAGCCGAATTTGGGTACAGTTTCCGTTCCAGATCCTCGATTGAACAAACTAGAAGAATTGGTAAAGCCAGAACGTGTATTGCCTGCCGTTGTAGAAATTGTTGATATCGCTGGTTTGGTGAAAGGAGCTAGTAAAGGAGAAGGTCTTGGAAATCAGTTCCTTGCAAATATTAGAGAGTGTGAAGCGATTATCCACGTTTTACGTTGTTTTGAAAACGGAAATATTATTCACGTTGAAGGTTCTGTAGATCCTTTGAGAGATAAAGATATTATTGATATTGAACTTCAATTGAAAGACCTTGAAACGGTTGCCAAAGCAGCTGAAAAAGCAAAGAAGTTCATTAAATCAGGAAAGAAAGAAGATGTTTTTCGTTTTGAAACACTTCAAAAATTAGAAAAATTTATCGAGGACGGAAATAATGCTCGTGAATTTGCAACGGATGATGTTACCAAAGCGATTTTAGATGAGGTTCAAATGCTGACGAACAAGCCTGTTTTGTATGTTTGTAATGTGGATGAAAATTCCATTAAAAATGGAAACGAATGGATTGCTAAAGTAGAAGAAATGGCGAGGCGTGAAAACGCAGAAGTCGTTGTTCTTGCTGCTCAAATTGAGGCTGATATCAACGAATTAGAAACATTTGAAGAAAGACAAATGTTTTTAGAAGAGCTTGGTTTGGAAGAGCCGGGAGTAAATCGTTTGATTCGTAAAGCGTACGATTTATTGAAGCTACAAACGTATTTCACTGCAGGAGTAAAAGAAGTTCGTGCATGGACTATTGAACAAGGTTGGACGGCTCCGCAAGCGGCTGGAGTTATTCACACCGATTTCGAAAAAGGATTTATCCGTGCGGAAGTTATTCAGTACGAAGATTTCGTGACGTACGGTTCCGAAGCTAAAGTTAAAGAAGCGGGAAAACTTTCTGTAGAAGGGAAAGAATACATTGTGAAAGATGGTGATGTGATGCATTTCCGTTTTAACGTGTAAAATATTACTGTAAATTATAGAATATAAAAGTGCTGTTTTCGCAGCACTTTTTTTATTTTTATCTAAATTCTAAACCGATGAAAGAATTTTTTGAAAACTATCCGTACGTTTTATTGATTTTGGAGGGCGTTTACCTCGTTTTTACCATTTTATTGGGTGGAAAAATCATTATGGATACCAAGACTACGAGTAAAACTTTGGCGTATCTCATGCTTATTGTTTTTCTGCCTTTCGTGGGGATTATTATTTATTTTGTTTTTGGGGTGAATTATCGAAAAAATAAATTTTATAAGTTTAAAATTGAACATAATGAGAAGATTTATCAAGAAATACGAAAGTTTATTCAGTCCGAACATAGTGCTTCACTGAATATTGCTCCAAGAGATTTGAATCGTTTTGTGAAAACAATTGATTTTCTTTATCGCGGTTTTTATTCACCTTTAACGCATAGTAATCATGCAGAGGTTTTAATCAATGGTGAAGAGAAATTCCCAAAGGTTTTAGAGGTTTTAAAAAATGCAAAACATCACATTCATTTGGAGTATTACATTTACGACAACGATGTTATTGGAAATACGATTGCGGATATTTTAATGGAAAAAGCGCGTTCTGGCGTGAAAGTTCGTTTATTATACGATGACTTAGGGAGTTCAAATTTGAAAAAGCCATTTCGGGAAAAACTAATGCAAGCTGGTGTTGAAGTTGCACCGGTCAATAAAATCACATTTAAATTATTTGCAAACCGAATCAATTATCGTGATCATCGAAAAATTATTATTGTGGATGGCTTGCATGTTTTCACGGGCGGAATCAACGTTTCAGATAAATACATCAACCCAAATCCGAAAATTTATTGGCGGGATACGCATTTGTATATGCGTGGAAATTGTGCGTACTATTACCAATTTTTATTTTTGAGTAATTGGATGGTTGCGACTGAAAAAATGGTTTCTATTGATCGTTCGTATTTCAATCAAGAAGTCGAAGTGGAAGGCGATAAGTTGGTTCAAGTTGCGGTGAGTGGCCCTGATATTAAGCCCGGAATTATGCTTTCTACGGCTTCTTCAATTTATGCAGCCACGAAAAGAGTTTTTATCACGACACCGTATTTTATTCCGACTACATCAATTCTCAATGCGATTAAACAACAGGCGATTGCAGGTGTTGATGTCCGACTTTTGGTTCCTAAAAATGGAGATTCTTTGATGGTGAATTCCGCGGCATATTCCTATTATGAGGAATTGTTGGAAAGTAATGTCAAGGTTTATTTCTACGAAAAAGGTTTTGTTCACGCTAAAACGATGTTGATAGACGATGATTTTGCGTGTATTGGTACGGCAAATATGGATATTCGAAGCCAAGAATTAAATTTTGAAGTGAATACGCATGTTTATAATTCTGAAATCAATGCAAAACTTGCCGACGCCTTTTTTGAAGATTTAAAATCAAGCACCGAAATTCGATTAGAAGACTGGGAGAAACGACCAAAAGGACGAGTATTCTTCGAACATCTAGCTCGATTAATGTCGCCATTGTTGTAACAAAAATCGTCGAGTTTGAACTAATTAAGGAGAAATTAAAAGTTAGAAAAAATGAGAAATCACGAAATAGATTATAAAATTTTTGGTGAAGAGCTTCAATGTGTTGAAGTTGAATTAGATCCGCAAGAATCGGTGATTGCAGAACCCGGCGGTTTCATGATGATGACGGAAGGGATTTCGATGGAAACAATGTTCGGTGACGGTAGCAATAATGGTGGAGGTATCATGGGGAAGTTGTTTTCCGCTGGAAAGCGTATGCTTACAGGCGAAAGTCTTTTTATGACGGTGTTTACAAATACATCTTCTGAGAAAAAGCAAGTAAGTTTTGCAGCTCCGTACGCGGGAAAAATTATTCCGTTGAATCTTGCTGAATATGGTGGACGAATTATTTGCCAGAAAGATAGTTTTTTGTGTGCTGCAAAGGGCGTTGCAATCGGGATTGAATTTCAGAAAAAGCTAGGAACGGGTCTTTTTGGTGGTGAAGGTTTCATCATGCAGAAGCTGGAAGGCGACGGAATGTGTTTTGTGCATAGCGGTGGTCACGTAATCGAACGTGAGTTGAAACCTGGTGAAATTTTGAAAGTAGATACAGGCTGTATTGTGGGTTTCACACAAACCGTTGACTATGATATTCAGTTTGTGGGTGGAATTAAAAATTCACTTTTTGGTGGTGAAGGTTTGTTCTTTGCGCAATTACGCGGTCCGGGAAAAGTTTGGATTCAAACCTTGCCAATCAATCGTTTAGCGGGACGTATTTTGCAATATGCAGGTGGTAGAAAAGGAGAGGAAGGAAGTGTTCTTGGGAAATTAGGAAATCTTTTAGATGGCGATGGCTTTTAACATCAAATCAATATGAAACAAAAAATCAGAGTTTTTGCAACTCTGATTTTTTTATGCTTTTTGTTCTTATTTTCTTGAAAAATTTAACAAGAAACCTCGATTTTAATTTTCAAATATCTTCTTATTTCATTAAATTTGTGAGTTATGCAAGAAGTGTTGCCTAATCAAATTTGAGGGAATTGTATGAGTGAAAATCAACCACAGGTAAATTATTCAGAAGAAAATATCCGTACGCTGGAATGGCAAGAGCACGTGCGCTTGCGTCCAGGAATGTACATCGGGAAACTTGGCGACGGTTCTTCGGCGGATGATGGTATTTATATTTTGTTGAAGGAAGTTATTGATAACTCCATTGATGAGTTCCGTATGAAAGCCGGAAAACGTATCGAAATCAAGTTGGATGACACGAAAATGGTGATTCGAGATTACGGACGTGGTATTCCGTTGGGGAAAGTCGTAGACGTAGTTTCCAAAATGAATACCGGTGGTAAATACGATTCCAAAGCATTTAAAAAATCAGTAGGTTTAAATGGAGTTGGTACCAAGGCAGTCAACGCGCTTTCTACGTTTTTCAAAGTGCGCTCTGTTCGTGATGGACAAACCAAAGTTGCTGAGTTTTCGAAAGGAAATTTAATTGAAGAATTTCCAATTTCTGAATCTACAGAACGTAACGGAACGGAAACGACTTTCGTTCCTGATATGGATATTTTCCCGCATTTTAAGTTCCGTAAAGAGTATATTGAACGTATGCTTCGCAATTATGCCTACCTGAATCCAGGTTTGAAAATTGCGTTTAACGGCGAAGTTTTTTACTCGGAAAACGGACTAAAAGATTTGTTGAATGAAGAGTTGGAAAGCGATATTTTGTATCCAATTGTCCATTTAAAAGCGGAAGATATTGAGCTTGCCATTACGCACTCGGATAAATCCCAAACAGAAACGTATTTTTCGTTTGTTAATGGACAAAATACAACGCAAGGAGGAACGCATTTGAATGCATTTCGGGAAGCGTATGTGAAGACGATTCGAGAGTTTTTTAATAAGAATTTCGAAGCTTCGGATATTCGGAAATCAATTATAGCAGCGGTTTCTATCAATGTAGAAGAACCTGTTTTTGAATCGCAAACGAAAACCAAATTAGGTTCTAACGATATGGGACCAAACGGCCCAAGTGTACGAACGTTTATTGTTGATTTTTTGAAAAATCAACTGGATAATTATTTGCATAAAAATCCGGAGATTGCAGAAGCGATTCATCGTAAAATTTTAGTTTCTGAGCGTGAAAGAAAAGAACTTTCTGGAATTCAAAAATTAGCTCGTGAACGTGCGAAAAAAGTTTCTCTACACAATAAAAAACTGCGTGACTGCCGCCAACATTACAATGATCAAAAGGCAGAGCGTAAATCGGAAACGCAGATTTTCATTACCGAGGGAGATTCCGCATCGGGATCAATTACGAAATCAAGAGATGTTGAAACGCAAGCCGTTTTTTCATTGAAAGGAAAACCGTTGAATTGCTATGGTTTAACGAAGAAAGTGGTGTATGAAAATGAAGAATTTAATCTTCTTCAAGCCGCTTTGAATATTGAAGACAGTTTGGAGGATCTTCGTTACAATCAAGTCATTATCGCAACCGATGCCGATGTTGATGGAATGCACATCCGTTTGTTGATGATTACGTTTTTCCTTCAGTTTTTCCCGGAAGTCATCAAAAATGGCCATTTGTATATTTTACAAACGCCGTTGTTTCGAGTTCGAAACAAGAAAGAAACACGCTATTGTTACAATGAAGAAGAGCGCTTAAGAGCGTTAAATGAAATGGGGAAAAATCCAGAAATTACTCGATTTAAAGGTTTGGGTGAAATTTCACCCGATGAGTTTAAGCATTTTATTGGACAAGATATTCGTTTAGAGCCGGTGGTTATCGGGAAAGATCAAACCATTGAGCAACTTCTCGAGTTCTACATGGGGAAAAACACGCCGGATAGACAAGTTTTCATTATGGATAATCTCGTTGTTGAAGATCCTGATATTGATAAGAAAGTCGCTTTAGACGAAGCATAAAAAAGCAAAACACACACAGATTTGAATAAGGATTTATTAAAAAAAAAAAACTAAAAACGCTAACCAACTTTTTTTGAAATGAGATTAAGCAATAGGACGAAAGCTCCTTTTTACAATTTTATAAGCACCTTATTATCGATGCTTTTAATTTTTGGGGTTGCTTTATTTATAATTGAACGATATAGAATTGATTTTTTAGGCGTTGAAAGCTATTTATTATTGATAGTTCCAATTGCTTTATGGATATTTTATTATTTAAGAGGAAGACAGATTTTTGAATACGATAGTGACGGTGAAGCACTTAATTTTAAAAATAGAAATGTAGTTACTTTCTTTGGAAATACTGCAAGTGATGAGTTTCCAAAATATAAATTGATTTCGTATGACGTGTTTAATGCCTTTGTATTAAAGAAATTGTATGTAAAAGTTCAAAGCAAAAAGTCAAAATTTATTGTACTGAAATACGATATTTCGTATTTGTCGAATGGTGAAATTCGAGATTTGAAAGCATCGTTAAACAAAGTGGTGAAAGCCAATCAAGAGAAAAATACTAAGAGTCAAGAAATAGGTTAATGGCAGAAGAATTCGAGAACGAAGAAGGAAGTTTAAGAAAAGTATCAGGACTGTATAAAGACTGGTTTTTAGATTATGCTTCGTATGTAATTTTAGATCGAGCAATTCCATCGATTTATGACGGTTTTAAGCCGGTTCAGAGACGGATTATGCACTCCATGCGAGAGTTGGAGGATGGTCGCTACAATAAAGTGGCAAACATCGTTGGTAATACGATGAAGTATCATCCTCATGGGGATGCGTCTATTACCGATGCAATGGTTCAAATTGGGCAAAAAGAATTGCTGATTGATACCCAAGGAAACTGGGGGAATATTTTCACGGGTGACTCTGCAGCTGCTGCGCGTTATATTGAAGCACGTTTGACACCATTTGCTTTGGATGTGGTCTTTAATCCAAAAACCACGCATTGGTCGAAGTCTTATGACGGTCGTAACAACGAGCCTATTGACTTACCGGTTAAGTTTCCATTGCTTTTAACACAAGGTGTTGAAGGGATTGCGGTGGGAATGTCAACAAAGATTTTACCACATAATTTCAATGAACTGATCAATGCATCGGTTGCTTATTTGAAAGGGAAAAAGTTTGAATTATTTCCTGATTTTCAAACGGGTGGTTTTTTAGATGTTTCCGAATATAATGATGGTCAACGAGGTGGGAAAGTACGTGCACGCGCCCGAATTATTCAGCAGGATAAACATACGTTGGTTATTAATGAACTTCCGTTTTCGAGAACAACAGGCGACTTGATTGATTCCATCTTGAAAGCCAACGAAAAGGGGAAAATTAAAATCAAAAAAATTGAAGATAATACATCGGATAAAGTGGAAATTTTAATTCACTTGCACAACGATGTTTCGCCTGATAAAACGATTGATGCATTGTACGCGTTCACGGATTGTCAAGTGACGATTTCACCGAATGCGTGCGTTATTGTTGATGACAAACCTATTTTCACCAATGTTTCGCATATTCTTCGTCACAACACGGATCACACGGTTCATTTGTTGCAACGTGAATTGGAAATCGAGTTGTTCGAATTGCAAGAAAGTTGGCATTTTGCGTCGTTGGAGCGAATTTTCATTGAGAATAGAATTTACCACGATATTGAAGAAGTAAAATCTTGGGAAGACGTAATCAAAACCATCGATTTAGGTTTGAAACCGCATACCAAACATCTTTTACGCGAAGTTACAGAAGATGATATTGTTCGATTAACCGAAATTCGAATTAAGCGTATTTCTCGTTTTGACTTAGATAAATTCAAAGAAAATATAGCTTCTCTTGAAGGGAAAATTGAAGAAGTAAAACATCATTTGGCGAACCTAATTACGTACGCTATTGATTATTATCTCAATATTCAGAAAAAATACGGTAAAAATCGTGAAAGAAAAACGGAATTGCGTGTTTTTGATACCATTGATGCGACAAAAGTTGCCGTGGCCAATGTCAAATTCTATGCGAATTTTGAAGAAGGATTTATCGGAACTTCGCTTCGTAAAGACGAATATTTGTTCGATTGTTCGGATATTGATGATATCGTGACCTTCCGTCGAGATGGAAGCATGCAAGTCGTAAAAGTAGAGCCGAAAACCTTTGTTGGAAAAGATATTTTGCACGTTGGTGTTTGGAAGAAAAACGACACACGAACGGTTTACAATATGATTTATCGTGAAGGAAGAAACGGCCCGTATTACATGAAACGTTTTACCGTAACGGCTATTACAAGAAATACAGAATATCCTTTGGCATCGGAGCAAAAAGGATCAGAAGTTCTGTATTTTTCAGCCAATCCGAATGGTGAAGCCGAAGTTGTTAATGTTCTTTTGAAACCCAATGCGCGAATTAGAAAACAGCGTTTGGAAATTGACTTTTCCGATTTAGCGATTAAAGGTCGAAATTCCAGAGGAAATCTGGTAACCAAATACGCGATTAAGAAAATTGATTTGAAGGAAGAAGGAGTTTCTACCTTGGCGCCGCGAAGGATTTGGTTTGATGAAACCGTGAGAAGACTGAATGCAGATGGACGTGGAACGCTTTTAGGAACCTTTAAAGGCGATGACAAAATTCTCACTGTCAATGCGAAAGGTGATGTGAAGTTGATTTCATTTGATTTGAGTAATCGTTTTGATGACGAATACATCATTTTAGAAAAATGGAAGCCAAATCAGTCGATTTCTTGTATTTACTTTGATGGTGAAAAAGGAATTTATTTCATCAAGCGTTTCCTTTTGGAAAACACGACGAACGTACAAACGTTTATGCCGTCCGAACATCCAAAATCATTTATTGAGTTTGTTGGAAATGTGGATGGTAGTATCGCTGAAATCACGTTTGCTAAAGATAAAACCGGGAAAGTAAAAGATCCTGAAACCATTAATTTGGATGAATTTATCTCTGTAAAAGGTATCAAAGCTATGGGGAATCAATTCATTAAAGATAAAGTGAAATCCATTAACATCATCGTTCCAGAGCCTGTTGAGGAAGAGGAAGAAGAGGAAATCATCCTTGAAGACGATGAAGAAACGGAAATTCCAGAAGAAGGCATTATTGGAGAACTTTTTGACGAAGAATAATGAAAAAGTTTAAAATCATTCTGCTCTTTGTCATTGCACTTCTAGTTTTTACGGGAGCGCTATTTTTTGGTTTGTTAAAGATGGATTATATTCACCTTTCATCAAGTCATCAAGCGCAAGATTCGGATGTTGAATATCAAGCAGATTCATCTGCGGTGGCTGTAGATTCGGCTTATTCAACGCCGCAAGAAGCAGAAGCTTCGATTAATTCCGAGGAACCCGATATGGATGATTATTTACGTTTTTCTGAGACTGGAGATCCGCTTTCGGCTGCTGATTTGAAAAAATGGGTTGGTAAATATCAAATTAAATTTATTGAAGATGCTGGTGAAAGACCTTATGATGTTATTATCGATATTTCCATTGAGCCGAATGGCGACACACATTTGGTAATTAATTATCAAGGCAAAGAAAGATATGAAATCGACGAAGGATATCATGTTTATGGGAATTGTACGAAGGTGAATTCGGACAATACCAAGATTGAATTTCTTCCGCAAGTGATTTCAAAAGGAGAAGATACGGGACGTGGTACAAGTTTCTTTTTGGAAGAAGTAAAGGGTAGTTACTACTTATACAATCAAATGGCTAACCCAATGAAAGCTACCGAAACGATGGCTATTCCCATTATAAAATTACAATAAAAAGTAGAGAGATGACGACAATTCTTATCGCCACCATCGCCATTACGGCTATTATCAGTTTTTATGGATTTAATAATTTGGCTTTTTTCGAAAAGTATAAATTCAATGTAGGTGCAGTTTTGCATCAAAAAGAATACATCCGTTTGTTGAGCGCGGGATTTTTACATGCGGATATCACGCATTTAATTTTCAACATGATGACATTGTACTTCTTTGGACCTTCTGTTATTTATTATTTTGGAGACCTTGGATTTATAATTATTTACATTGGCTCTATTCTATTAGGAAATATTTTCTCTATGCTCATTTATAAAAAGCAGAGTTGGTATTCTGCTATTGGAGCGAGTGGGGGCGTTTCAGGGATTTTATTTGCAGCGATTGCAATGGCTCCGAAAGAAGCAAATATTGGATTTCTTTTTATTCCAGGCCTTCGAATTCCAGGTTTTGTTTTCGGATTATTATATTTCGGATATTCCGTTTATTCCATGCTAAATCCAAGACAAAACGATAATATTGGGCATGCTGCGCATTTGGGTGGAGCTTTTTTTGGTTTAGTTTATGCAGTAGGCATGGCTCCAGAAATAGCTATTTCTAATGCTTTGTTTTTAGGAATTATGGCATTGCCTTTATTGTATTTAGCGTACGAAATTTTTGTTCGCAAACGTATTGGATAGTTTGTGAATTTTGAAGATATAAAACAGTTTCGGCGGGCCAAAGG
>JAFAFC010000038.1 GCA_023423715.1 Bacteroidota bacterium | reverse complement strand
TAATAACTTATTTTGATATGACCAAATTAAATTTGATTTATTTTAAAATATTTTTTAGATAATCAATCCAGACCTTAATCCTTCTCAACCCCTCTAAAAACCTCTAAATAAATCCTACTACTGCGCTGCTTTTCATTTCTGATTTGCGGTTGCAAAGGTATGTAATTAATTCGGAATTAAACAAGCATTTGAAAATTAAATTTTCATAATTTTGAAAAACCACTGTTTTTCAGCTCAATAAATTTTAATTGGATTTCAAAAAAAACATCGAAAGGAAATTTGCATACGATCTTTCAAGAACTATGAGGTCGCCAGACTTTAAAATCAAACCTCCGGTAACTCCTGATTTATCCGAGCGAACTCCACCAGAAATTACTTGAAAATTTTGCTGCGGTTGTCCTTCTTTATAATAAAGATTAACTCGTGAACCTAAAAACTTCTTAGTTGCAATGTAATTATTTTCACCTTCAACGATTTTTCCTTCATAATAAGAAGCCTGCGGAATGGAAACCTTTTCTCCGTTTACCAATATCTCTTTTCCTTTACTATCATTAAAAACCAAATATGAATTGGCATTTTCAGGAAGTGTTTGACTATAATATAGTGCAACCTCTCGCGTATTAGAAACAACATCTTGATTTTCGAGATTCTTTTTGGATTGAAAAATGAATGCGTTTGCTCCTAGGCTTCGAGCTTTTTGATAAAACTTCTGAAATGCAGCCGGTCCATTTTCCAACGGTCCTAGAATTTCAATCTTTCCTAAATACTGCGCATCGTTCGCTTGCTCTAATTTATACAAGCGTTGATCGTTATTTTCATTGGTTGTTTTTGCTTCGGTAAGATTCACCGCTTGCGCAAAAACGGTCCATGGTAAAAGAGTTATTAAAGTCCAAATTCTATTTCTCATCACTTTCTTCTAAAATTGCAACGCACGATTCTAAACTATTTTCCCAATGTTGAAGGTCAATTGAAAAATTCTTTTCAATTTTATCCAAAGCCATCGTACTTCTCTTTGGTCTTTTTGCTGGCGTAGGATATTCTTCCGTTGTGCATGGATTAATTTTCACCGCACTTCCAGAAAATTCGGCAATTTT
Source organism: Bacteroidota bacterium (assembly GCA_023423715.1). Lineage (GTDB taxonomy): Bacteria > Bacteroidota > Bacteroidia > Flavobacteriales > Weeksellaceae > JAFAFC01. Next base: position 15,606 of record JAFAFC010000038.1, on the reverse strand, counting down.
CTTCGCAAATTCAAACCAAGACGTTTCTGGATAGTTGGAAAAATGATAAATCCCATAAATAGGATTTGGCGTTTCTACAATTTTTAAAATTGCTTCCGCTAAATCATTTGCGTTCGTAGGTTGTCCGTACTGATCTGCAACGACATTAAGTTCATCGCGAGTCTTGAATAAATGAAGCATTGTTTTTACAAAGTTTTTACTAAACTCTGAATACAGCCAAGACGTTCTAATGATTATTGTTCTCGGATTCGCTTCCAAAGCTTTTTCTTCCCCTTCTCTTTTACTGTTCCCATAAACACCAATTGGGTTTGTGAAATTATCTTCATCGTAGGAAATATTGGTTTCCCCATCGAAAACATAATCCGTAGAAACGTGAATCAAGGTCGCCTGAACTTTCTTACAAGCAATTGCCAAGTTTTCAACTCCTGTGCTATTAACGGCGTATGCTTTTTCTTCTTCCTTTTCAGCTAAATCAACTGCTGTATATGCTGCTGCGTTAATGCAGAAATCAGGTTTTGCTTCAGCAAAAAAGGTTTCAACATCATCCAAATTGGTAATATCCAAATCTGCAGATGTTAAAAATTGAAAATCAAAATTCAGCGAATACTGATCTTGAAGTTTTTGAAGGCATTGACCTAACTGGCCATATCCGCCAGTAATGATGATTTTTTTTCTTGTATTCATTTTCTGTTATTTCCTTTTCTTAAAAATTGAACTCGCGATTCAAACGTATTTTGATCCAGTTCCACCAATGTTTTCTTAAATAAATCCTGAATCTCTTGAGGTTGGATTTCGGATTTTCTTGTTTTCAAATTAAAATAAATAACGGTTATCCATAAAACTGCATGGATGGTAGAACCATCCTCACTCTTCATTAACAGTTCCACTTTATCTAAACGGTCTGAAATCTGAATTGTTTTACTTGTGATCTGCACCTTTACATTGGCTTTAACTTCTTTCAGATATGCAATTTCATTCTGAATGGTAATCCATGTACATCCTGTTTTCTTAAGATATTGCTCGTAGGTAAAGCCATAAAAATTTTCTACATGATCTTCCCGGGCATTGAGCATATACTCCAAATATTTTACATTATTGAGATGCCCAATGGGATCGCAATCTCCAAAACGTACTTTGGTTGTTGAAGCTATTTCGTTATTCATGGTGCAAAAATAAAAAAACCATCCGAAGCGGATGGTTAATATTTTGCTAAAAAGACTTTTTATAGTCCTAATTCTTTTTTAACAAGTGGTGTTGCATCTGGACCTCCTTTGTAAATAAGGACTGGTGTATTTGCATCAACGATGAAATCCCATCCGTTTGCTTTTGCTACTTTGTCTACAGCTGCTTGAAATCTTTTTTCAATTGGACCGTATTCAACATCTGTTTTCTCTTGAAGATCTTTAGATGCTGTAGCCATCATTTGCTGGATTTGCTCTTGTCTCTTTTGAAGTTCTTGACTTCTTTGTTCGTTTACTTGCTGAGTTTGTTTTGCTGCATCTTCAGAATACTTTTTGTATAATTCTTCTGCATCTTTTCTTTGCTTATCGATTTCAACTTGTTTTACTTTTGATAAAGCTTCTAATTTTTCATCTGCTTTCTTTTTATCCGGCATCAAGTTAAGGACTGCGTTTACATCAAGAGAAGCTAATTTCTGAGCATTCATTGTTGTCGTTGCTACCATCACAAATAACGCTGCGAATAAAACACTTAATTTTTTCATAATTATGAGTACTGTTTAAATTTAATTCTTTTTTATACTATTTTCTTTTGTTTTGAGCGGGTGTTGATTTTTGACCATCTGGTGTATTTTTCAACAAAACATCCAAAACTTTATCCGTGTAATCATACCTATTATCAAGGAAAAGTACACTAATGTTGTTACTTTTATCAAGAACTATGCCCAAACCATTTTTATCAACCACTTGCTGGATGGCATTCCAGATTTGATCCTGGAAAGGTTTGGTTAAGCTTGCTCGTGCTCCAGAGATCTCTCCCTTGGTCCCGAAACGAGTATTAATAAGCGTTTTGATTTTCTTATCCAACTCATTAACCTCTTTTTCTCTATCTTTTAATTGATCACCAATTAATAAAACCTTTTCATTCTCGAATGCTAATTTTTTAGCATCGTATTGCTTTTGCAATTCTTGTATTTCTCCTTCCCAAGTTTTTACTTGTTGGTCTAGTCTGCTCTCAGCTTCTTTATATTGAGGCAGTTTCTCCAAAATATAGTTGGTATCAACTACTCCGATCTTCTGTGCTGAAGCTATCGAGAATACGAAAAGCGCAAATGTAAATAATAATTTCGACTTTATCATGGTGCTCAAAACTTTTGTTATAGCGTTTGGTTCATCAAGAAATGCGTCTGCCATCCAGATTTTTCTTGTGCTCCAAGAGGTTTATCAAATCCATACGCGAAGTCAAATCCAATAAGACCAAATGCTCCCATATACACACGGATACCTACACCTGCAGATCTTTTCAACTGGAACGGATTGTATTTCCCCCATGAATTCCACACGTTTCCACCTTCAGCAAAGGCCAAACCATAAATTTTTGCCGTTTGATTCATGGAAATCGGGTAACGTAATTCTAATGAGAAGCGGTTATAGATTGTTCCACCTCCATAAGGGGTAATATCCGTACTAACTCCTGATGCATAGCCCGTTGTAGACGCGTTTTCATAACCACGTAGCGGAATTAATTCACGTCCGTCATAACGACCGTTGAATAAACCTACACCTCCCATATAGAATCTTTCGAATGGTGGTGCTCCCAATTCTTTGTTATACCCATCCATAAAGCCCATCTCCGCAGTACTTCTTAAGACCAATTTTCCAACTACGGTATTATAGGTATCTGCTTTTAACTTCACTTTATAGAATTCCATCCACTTGTATTTCTCCGTATTACTCATTGATGAGTAATCTTTATCATTCAATAATGAATATGGTGGAGTTAATTTCAACGACGCTTCAATATTAGATCCTTGCGTTGGGAAAATCGGGTCGAAACCAGCTGAGTTTCTACTTAAACCGATATTAAGTGAGAAGTTGTTTGCTGATCCGTAATACTCCGTCGTGTTTCCAAACTGGAATGGATAGTTATTGAAATCATATCTCTGGAACTGTAATCCTGTATATAAAGACATCCAGTTATCCGGCCAGTTCAACTGTCTAGAAAGACCTGTTGAAGCCGAAAGGATATTCAAATGTCCCATTGTTCCGTAATTATCTACGTAGGTTTTCACCCTTGAATAGTTCAAGTTAACAGACAAAGCTGAAGGTCTTTTTCCAAATAACCAAGGCTCGATAAATGCGATACCGTAATTTTGGAAGAATTGTCCCGCTTGCGCTGTAATCGAGAATGTTTGTCCATCCCCTTGTGGTACAGGTTTAAATCCTTTCAATTTTAAGAAATTTCTTAAAGAGAAGTTATTAAATGTTAAACCTAAAGTACCAATGAATGAGTTACCACCGTAACCTGCTTGCAACTGAACCTGAGAAGAACCTTTTTCTACTAAAGTCCACGCAATATCTACTGTATTATCTTGCGAATTTGGATTTATGTTTTGACCAACTTGTTGAGGATCAAAAAACTGCATTTGAGCCAATCCAAAATATGTTTTCTTAATTTCTGCCTTAGAGAATAAATCTCCTGGACGTGTGTATAATGATCTTAGAATAACGTGGTCATGCGTTGTTGTGTTTCCAGACCAAGTTACACGATTCCAAGATGCTTTTTCACCTTCGTGAACGCGAACTTCTAAATTAACCGAGTCACCAACAACCGATTTTTCTACCGGTGTTACGTTAGAGAATAAGTATCCATTGTTCAAATACATTGACTTGATATCCGAATCGTCTTCTTTACCGCCGTCTTCACCAACTTTTTTGTTGAAACCAACTGCGTCGTAAATATCACCCGTTTTGTATCCTAAAACACGTTGTAAAACTTCTGTTGAATACGTTGTATTCCCCACAAAAGTGATGTCTCCGATATAGTACTTTTTACCTTCGCTAAGTTTGATATCGATATTGTAGTCGTTGCTTTTGTTACGATAAACCGAATCATTTACAATTCTCGCATCACGGAAACCTAAAGACTGATAATACGAAATCAAATTCTTTTTATCCTCGTCATATTTATCTTTGATAAACTTTGATGGTTTTAAAATCCCTCCAATACCAAATCTTTTTTGCTTGGTATCTTTGAAACCTTTCTTTCTTAAACTAGCTGCTGAAACGTTTTCGTTCCCTTCAAAACTAATTTTAGAAATTTTCACACGTTTTCCTTTATCAACTTCAATCGTCCAGTCAACTAAATTAGGATCCGAAGCATTTACCTTATCAATGATTCTAATCTTCGCATCTGAAAAACCTTTCGAGATATAATCTTGTGGAATTTTAGTGTGTAAAGTGGACATCAAGTTATTGGTAATCTTTTTCCCAGGTTTCAAATCATTGTCTTTAATGATTTTTTCCTTTTTAGATTTTCCAATTCCTTTTCCGGTTACTTCTACTTCACCCAAATCCTTCAAATCTTGAAGATTGAATTTCAAGACAACCTGATCTCCTTCAACGCTTTGTACATAAACTTCAACTTCCGAAAAATTATCAGATTCCCACAATTTCTTAATGGCATTGCTAATTTTTGCACCTGGAATCTCGATTTGCTCATTTTTATTAAGCCCAGTAAAACGCAAAATTTGCGCTGGCGAAAATCTCTTAACACCATCTACTACGATATCCTTCAGGTAATACGCTCCTTGCTGAGCTGGCTGCACCGCTTCTTGTGTTGTGGTACCTTGTTGTGGCGTTTCCTGCGCATATAAATGGGCAGAAGCTACAAACATGATGATTGGGATGAATCTTAATTTCATTTCCTAATACTTCTAACTCTTTTCTAATTATTGTTGAACTTGTTCGCTTGTTTTGCCGTATCTCCTTTCGGTTTTTTGATAATCGACAATGCATTTAAAGAAATCTTCTTTGGTAAAATCTGGCCAAAGAACATCTAAAAACTGCAATTCTGCATAGGCGATTTGCCATAGTAGAAAATTACTTATGCGAACTTCCCCGCTCGTACGGATCATAAGATCCACCTGCGGAAAGTCTTTTGTATATAAATGGTTTTCAAAAACCTTTTCGTCTATTTCGTCAATCTGGAGTTCCCCAGATTTTACTTCTTGACTAATTTCTTTTACCGCTTTCAAAATCTCTTTTTGAGAACCGTAATTCAAAGCAAGGATAAGATTTCCTCTCGTGTTTTCTTTGGTAAGATCAACTACATTTAGTAATTGATCACGAACCAATTCTGGCAATTGGCTGACGTCACCAATAACGTGCATTCTTAATCCTTTTGTGAAGATTTCCTCTGCTTCTAATAAAAGTGTCTGCGAAAGCAATCCCATTAATGTATCCACTTCGTCTGCTGGACGATTCCAGTTTTCTGAAGAAAAAGTGTACAACGTTAAATACGGAATATGAATTTCGTTACACGCGTTAATTGCATTACGAACAGAGTCGATGGCGTTTTGATGTCCAAAGGTTCTTTTCTCGCCTCGAGATTTTGCCCAACGTCCATTTCCATCCATGATGATGGCAACGTGCTGCGGCAATTTATCTAGTAAAATTTCGTCTTTAAAGGATTTCATTTTTATTAATCACAATAGCAAGGCATACGTCCAAAAGAATATGATAAACCAATACTAACTGTATTTACCCAATCTTTAGACTTCATATTACCCACATTTCTTGACTGTAAATATTCATTTACTCGGTCATTAGCAACCGTACGATACGGCTCCTGATTCAAATACGATTTATTGGTACCATCTTGCAATATTTCTGTATTGAAAACCTGCTTCACATCTTTATCTTCAATAACACTATAATCTACAGCATCGGATAAAGTAGGTCTGAATCTAAATTCTCCAGAAAGTGCCCAATTGTAATTGAACTTATATTTTAAACCAACTCCAAAAGGAATTGACATTACTAACTTGTTAGAAGACGAGTTTGTTTGGGTAGTTGTAAAATCATTGTCCGCTGTAGGCAAAACAGGCGCCCCACTTCCATCTCTCTTAAAATCGTGATTATAGGTTACTTTACTAACCCCAACCACTGCTGCTCCAATTCCTCCAAAAATGTACGGACTTAGCATACTTTTCTGCTCATCATTTACAGGAAGAAAATTATACTCAAAAACGGCATCTGCATGATACACAGAATTCGTCCCCCACAAACCTCTATTGATACGATATTGTTCTTTTGCATATCGATCATCAAACTGAATATGACTATAACCAAGATCAAAACGCACGGTTTGATATGGATTAAAATTCATACGATACATAATTCCCGCATAAAACGGCAATCCATGTTCACTGACCTTATCAATGATTGGTTTTTGCATGATATAATTGGTACGTCCAATATCCCCAACGAGATTACTCGCTCCGAGCCATGCACCAATCTCATGTCGCTGGCCAAATGCAAATTGACCGACTACACAAAAACCGATGATAAAAAATCGCTTAAGGAAAATCACGTTCCTATATACCAAACCCTTGAAATTTGTGCAAATATATAACATTTTTATATTAGTAAAATTCTTAATGATTAGTTAAATAGCAATAAAAAAACATAAATTTAAGCATAGAACGGCAAAAGTTTTTTTTTATTCTAAACGAAAGAATCATTCTACGATTAAAACAAAAATTCCAAACCTAGGTTTGGAATTTTTGTTTTGTAGTTTTTATCGACCAAAAACCTGCTTGATCTTATTTCTTATTTTGATAAGCATTGGCTCATCATAATTTTTATCTTCATCAAAATAACCATATCCGTAGCCATATCCGTAACCATATCCGTAACCGTAACCATAGCCTTGTTTGATTTGATAATCATTATAAAGAATACCGATATGTTGAACTTCCTTATCTGCATATTTTTCCGTAATCATTCTCAACATATACTTTTCTGTATATTCATGACGTACAACATATATACTTGCATCTGCATATTTCATCAATTCGAATGAATCGGCAACTAATCCAACTGGAGGCGAATCAATAATAATAAAATCATACAAAGTCCTTAGCTTCTCTATTAATGCTATATTCTTTGGACTCATCAATAACTCCGAAGGATTTGGAGGAATTGGTCCTGATGTAATCACATCTAAAGAAGGAACTTGGGTCTTATTAATAATATCATCCAAACTCGCTTCACCTGTAAGATAATTCGAAATTCCATTTTTGTTATTGATTTTGAAATCACCAAAAATCTTAGGCTTTCTCAAATCCATACCTAATAATATTGTTTTCTTTCCACTTAAGGCTAAAACAGAAGCAATATTGATAGATGAATATGTTTTACCTTCACCACCGATTGATGACGTTACAAGAATAACTTTACTGGAACCGTCTTCATCATATAGGAATCTTAAATTGGCCCGAAGTCCTCTAAATGCTTCTGATATTGAAGATTTAGGTTGCTCTAAAACACTTAAATTATTTTCATGGTTATTTTTACCAATAACACCTAATAATGGCATTTTTGTAACAGAAATCAATTCTTTAACATTTCGAATCTTGTTATCGAGTAAAGTTGTAATAAGGATTAAAAGCAATGGAATTGCAAGAAGTCCACCAATAATCATGGTTTCTGTCTTCTTAATATTCGGAGCAATCGGCCATTGATTTAAGTTTTTAGCTGGGTCAATAACCACTAACTCTGACCTATTCGTTGCCACTCGCATTTGCGACTCAGCTTGTTTTGAGAGTAAAAGATTATAGGCGCTTTCAATGACATCATAGCCTCTTTGAACATCAAATAAACGTCTTTGCTGATCTGGGAAATTAACTAAAGACCTCTCAGAAATTGAAATTTTCGCATTTATATCTTGAAGACTCTTATTTAAATCTGAAAAATGTTTCCTTAATCCCGCTTCAGATCCTGAACGCGCCTCAGATATTAATCTATTTATCTCGCGCATAGGCTCTGAGTTTGGAGTATAAATTTTCGCCATCTCTCTTCTTTTTTCATATAGCGCTTTAAGCTCACCAACACTAAATGAAAACTGAGGATCTGATATTCCTGCAGAACCAATACTTATTAATTTTTCTAAATTTGAAGAAACAACTGTATTTCTAATCGTATTAAGAGTTTGAAGTTTATCTAAAGCCTCCACCCTTTTTTTCTCAAGATCTGAAATTTCACCTAATAACTTTGCGTCTTTCCCAGAGACATCAAATAATCTTTCGTTTACTTTGACGTGATTTAACTTTTCCGCAGCTGAATCAAGTTTAACTCTTACTAACGCAAGGTTTTCATTAATGTATTTTACTGTATTGGCGTCAATTTTATTTTGATCATCAAGGTTTTTCTTGATCAGCTCATCTACAGTCCTGTTAAGAAATTGAACCGTTCCATTCAAATTATACCCTGATTTACTAATCATCATAATCGTAGGAAGTTCTTTATCAAACTCTACAGAAATATTTGATATTATCGCATTTACGGACTGATTAACATCGCCTAGTTTAACAATAATTTTATCTAATTTAATTGGTGTATCATTAGGGTTTTTCACCAATTTAAACCTGAAATTTGGACTTGTATAGTACTCACCTACTCTGATTGTTTTAACGGCGGGCGCAGAATAAGTAGGGACTGGCTGATATGTTTCTGTTTGATAGTTATATAAAGACGTTGAGAAACCTTCTTCTGGCAAAACAACATCGTATTTGTCTCCTCCTTTGGGGATTAGAGTAATTGGAAAATTCATTTGCTGTAAATGCCCCTCATCAACTTCTAAAAACACGGGCGAATCATACTTATCCAAATACGTTTCTTTTATAAGCCCTTTCGTTGAGTAGTTTGTATAAAGAGCCAACTTTTTTACCAAATACTCATTATGTGTTCGTGACAGAATCATTTTTTTTAGCAAAAGTCCGTCCTTGTTCGAATTCTGTCCCCAAATGAAATTAATAGATTGATTTGGAGTAAAATAACTTGCCGTATTGTTAGATATACTTAGCGAGAGTTGAGATGCATATATACGTTGAGCTATATATTTGCTATAAACATAGGAAATACCATATCCTATGGCAAACATTAAAACGAACCAATACCAGTTCTTTAGCAGCCTATGTAAAAATAATTCTAAATCAAAAAGGGCAAAACTCGACTTTCTTTCAGTGCTTTTTCCACTTTCATCATTAGTTTTTTGATTTTTAGAATTTGGAATCATACTGATAAATTATAATCTCGTTATTAATAAATAAATGGACATAACCGTAGTTAACAAAGACACCCCTGTTGTTAAAGTTTGAATTGGGTCTTTTCCAAATCCATGTAAACTCTTCGAACGTGTATTTAGATAAATCATATCTCCGTTTTGAATCCAGAAATATTGCGAATTTTGAACATCTTCTCTGGTAAGATCCAACTGCACCGTTTTAATACCTTCGGGATACTTTCTTTGCAATCTAACATTTTTGCGATCTATTGTTCTGTTTAATCCTCCATTATTTGCGATGGCTTCTATTATACTCAAGCTATTACTATAGGATTTTTTTGGTCCTGTATTTTCGGTACTTTCAATATCTCCAATGATGTAATAACTGATACCATCAAGATTCAATCGTACTTGAGTTTTTCCTACTAAAAAATTCTCATTAACCTTTGTTTGAATTTCTTGTTGAATAGCTTCAATTGTTCTCCCCTCTGCCTTAATTGGCTCCAGAATCCCTTGAACATTCAAATTCCCTTGAGAGTCTACTCTAATTCCTTTGAAAAAAAACTCAGGACTTGCAGGACTATTGCCCGCTCCACTACCAGACAAAGTACTAGAGCCTCCTTCACCCCCAGAAGTATTATACATTGAATAAAACTGCGCTGCATCTCCCTTTGGAGTGGTAACTATATTTAAATTAAAAATATCATTTTTTGTTACCCTATATTCGGGAATATTATATGGTATAAGCCCCTCCTCATTAATAACCAAGCTTTCACTAGGTTGTAAATACTGGATATCTTTTTGCGAAATACAAGAAGTAAATAATAATGCGGCAAGAAAAATAATGATATAATTTAATTTTTTCATCTTAATTAATATGTTTACAAAAGTAAAACTTATTTATGATTTCCGAAGTTTTAGGATTAAACTCGGCAGATATGCTCCTATAAAACCTAATCCTACAATAATCACTAATAACACATTGTTATTAATATGTCTAAAAAAATAGGCAACACCAACAACAAAAAGGTAATATACTAATATATAAAAAGTGGAGCGTCTATGCGTAATTCCCAATGCCAAACAACGATGGTGAATATGGTTTTTGTCGGCTTCGAATAAGGATTTTTTATTTGAAAGCCTTACGAAAATTACATTAAGTGTATCGATAATTGGGAGGATCAAAATTGCGACTGCAATTACAGGAGCCGACTGAAGGTGATACCTAGGAACATTCGGAATTTTTTTATCAATAAAAATATCAATAAAACATATTGCCGTAAATGCTAATAAAAATCCCAAAATCATGGAACCTGTATCTCCCATGAAAATTTTATTTTTTCGATAATTCGACAGATTGTAATATAAAAAAGCCAAAACACATCCTATAATTACCATGCAAAATACGACAAGTGGATAATTGTAAGGACCTAATCTAAAATAACTAATCCCAAACATCAAGCTGCACAGAACCGAATATCCGCCGGCAAGACCATCAATCCCATCAATCAAGTTAAATGCATTAACTAGAATAATAAACGTGATGACACTAAATAATACACTGACATAATAATTTAATTCAAAGATTCCAAAAACCCCAAAAAGGCTTCTAATTCTAACATCAGAACCCACAACTATGAGCACCGAAACCAAAATTTGCGCTAGTAATTTTTTGTAAGCGCGGATAACGACAATATCATCCATCACACCGATGTATAACAGAATAATGAGCGATGCAAATAAAAATTTGTAGATTTCAAACAATTCATATGCAAAAATAGAAGCGCATATTCCTATCGAATAAAAAATAGCAATACCGCCAAGATTGGGAATTTTTCTAAGATGCGAACTTCGAAATCCCGGCTCATCCATAAGATTCTTTCTTTTTGAAATCTTGATGATTGTTGGGATAGAGAAAAAAGTAATAATAAAAGCAAATGTAAAGCCTGCAATAAGCTTTACATAAAATAAGGGTAATCCAAGATTATTTATAAAATCATCTACTATCTCCATTAAAAACGCTTAAAAAACTTTCTTAATATTAATCACAATGAATTTAATACAAAATCCACTTAATCCTGGTCTATTTTTCATCATTGTGCGCACAAAACTATTAAAAAAAACTCAATTACACTCGCTTTATTTACAATTCATTACTAATACGTGTCACTATTATTTCTCCTTTACTTTTTTACCTTCTGTAGTGCATTTATTAATTTTTCTTGTCCTAGAAACAATAAAACATAATACACCTGTTTCTGAAATGGTAAAGACAATAAATAATTCTGGCCAAAACGCCTATATTTCAACACTTTAATCAAAGACAAACCTCTTTCTTTTCTAAATACCTTAAGTTTTGTTGCCATAATCGAATAACTTTCTTTATCGTTGACAAAAGCTAGATAGGCTAAAAAAGTATAAACCCCTTCTAGAATTCTGAAATTATCTATTGCTTCTTTCTCCTGCTTAAATTTGGAAGTAAAAAATACCTTTTCAACATCTTCAACAGCATGTAGAATATCCAACCCCTTTAAAGTGTGGGATTTTGAAATAGACTCTGAACGTTCAAAATACTGATAATGAAATATTTGAGTCTGAGCAACAGTTTCACATTCCAAAACCAATTGTGGAATGAGCTGAATATCCTCATAATGAATCCCTTTCTTAAATCGTTTTTGGTTAAAAAGTTCCTTTCTAAATATCTTGTTACAAGCAAAATAACTAATATCGGAGAATAAAGACAGGTTCTTGCTCAATTCAACACGTTCGGGAAAATTGGGAAGCTGAGTTAATTTTTGAAGAACAACCCCATTTTCATCAACTTTCTGAATATTGCAAATCGTTATTTGAGCCTGATGTTTTTCCGCTAGGCTAACCATTTCTTCGAACATTGCATGATTAACATAATCATCACTATCAACGAAGCCAATATATTTTCCAGAAGCTCTATCAAGTCCGTAATTCCTTGCGTCGCTAAGTCCTCCATTTTCTTTTTTAAATGGAAAAATTTTGTCTGGATATTCGCTTTGAAACTCATCTATAATATCTTGAGAGCCATCTGTACTGCCATCATTTACAACCAAAATCTCAATAGAATTAACAGTTTGTTGCACCAAAGATTGCAAGCATCGAGAAAGATAATTCTCGGTGTTATAAACAGGAACAATAATTGAAATAACTGCGCTACTTTTCAAGATCACTAATTTTTTGTGCTAAAAAACCACTAAAAACATCATAGCCTGACTGATTTATATGCAAAGGATCGGCAAACCAATTTTTATTAGTATAATAATCTAAACCAACCTCATCAGGATTGATTAAAATTACTTTATCCAAAACGTTATTTTTCTTCAGGTCTAAGATAAGTTGTTCTCGGTAATCATCAACGGCCAAATTTTCACCATCGTTAATTAATGTGGAATCTAATTGTTTTTGTGGTGGAACAGAGTAATATTCTTTAACAAGTGCATACGCATGTTTTTCGCGATAATACGATATCCCCCAAATAATGGATACGCTTGCAATTATTAAAATAATATAGATACTCTTTTTTTTCATCTGTGTTATTAAAGAATCATTTTCAATCCACTATTGTAATCATTACATCTTTTGGAACTTTCTTTGAAAAATCTCGTAGTTGCTTTTTGATTTTATCTACATCTTCATGTTTGGTAGCATAAAAGGAAACCACACTTCCGCCAGAAATATAATTATCCTTGATTTCTAATGCGCCAACTTTTACAAATGTGCTCGGCATTTTTACCCAATGTTCATAAACCATCGCTACCTCATAACGCCCTCCCTCAGCCATCTTTTGGATATAATCTTGAAGAGGTTTATTATCGGTGAAATTACCGTGATCTTTTTCTCTCAATTTCGCAACCTCGATACTTCCTAAACCATACGTATCTAACAAATGTATCGGGTTAAAATAGGTTATAGCGCCAATATCATTAGCAATTACATACGAATTACTATAGTATTCATGTAAGAAATTTGATAATTGAATTTGTTGATCAAATATATTTTTAGACGCAATTTTTTGGTATTTCAACATAGGAATAAACCTCATCGAAAAACTGACCAAAAGCAATGCTAAAACTAAATACTTTAAAATAGAATTCGTCCTTGATTTTTGAAAAATAACCTCCAAAAAAGGGGCAACGGCAAACAGAACGACAACTACCAAATAAGCTTCATATCTAAGGAGCCAACCAAAATTTGCAAATAATAAGTGAATACTAAAACCTGCAAATACAACTAATGGCACTACAATCTCTCTTAAACCTTTTGCTTTAAATGAAGTTTTTAAATATTGAAAAAGATATACAAATAAAATAATTACAAGGAAAAGTACCGAAAGTGCTCGATATCCATTTCCAGCCACCCGCATAACAAATCCTAAAATACCATCGTTTGTATTTCCCTTGAGAACTAAAGAATTCGGCAAAAAGAAGGAACCTTGCTGCATGGAAATCAAACCATAAATTATCACTGGTGATATCGCCAATAATCCAAGAACAAAACTGTTCACATACTTTCTTTGAACAAAAAATAAATAAACACACATGAAAAAGATAAAAAACAAACTCTCATATCTAAATCCTGTTGCTAAAATTGAATACAAAACTAAATACAAAAAATTCGTCCAGCTGCCATCAATAATATATTTTTGAAAGTATATCAAACAAAGTATTAAAGTCAAAGCATGAAGGATATGCTCCATCCCAACCAATGCATTCAAATGAAGTGGAACAAGAAGTACAACTCCAATTAAAACCAGGCTATAAGTAGCTAAAGAGTATCGAATCAGATAGTTACGCAATACACCTAACAAACAAATACTTCCTAAAACATTTAGCACAATGGGAAGATATTCCCAATTACCAAAAATTTTTATCAATATCGATAATAATAATGTAAAAAAAGGAGATGACGTTGTAGACGAAAACTCATAAGGTGTGATTCCCCACATTCCAAATTCGGCGAAGTTTTTTGCAATCGACAAGTGGATATAGGCATCATCTAAAGGATAAATATACTTTCCAGCAAAATCAAATACAACGACTATATTATAAATTACTAATCCTATGAAAAGTAAAATCGCAACTCCAAACACTAGATTTTTGTTCCTCATCAAAAAAATTATTTACTCCAAAGGAAATTATTATATGAATCTGGCGTAAACCTACTACTAGCTCCTTGATATGCAGCAAATACAAAATAGTAAAAAATGGAAAATGCTATAAAATAGAAGAAAAGTATTCTCTTCGTCCTTTCGTTATCAATCGAAGCAATTATGTTCGGAATAACTAGTGGAATAAATCCCAGAAAACTTCCCACGAGTCTTGTTGAAAATACGGGGTTCTCCCTCATAATAAAATAAAGACAAATACCTGAAAGTACAATATTACGCATGTACTCATAATAATATATTTTTTTTGAAGCTACTTCATTAAACACAAGGAGCAATAGCGAGTAAACAACAATAGAAACATCACTAAATAGTGACCCTTCTGCTTCATAACTAATGTACCCTTTGTAACCAGCAGACAAATCCTTTATATCAACAGTGTCCAATACTGAAGAAAAGTAATTATAGATTTGCAATGGTGAAAGGAGAATACTAATGGCGATAATTCCAAAAATACGTGTCGGATTCATAACGACCGTCGCAATCCAATACATTGGAAGAAAAATTATTGTTGATTTATGGAAACCTATCGCAACATAGATACACATTAAGTACATCCAAACATTCCTATTCTTAATATATTTAAAAGAAGCCAAACAAAACACCATCCCTAAAGCTTGCCTCATATGTCCACTATCTGCAATAAAATAAGCAGGAATCAAAAATAACAGAATGGAAAAAATAGGATATGCTGAGTTTTTGAAATATGAAATAAATTTTATCGAAATTGTAATGATAGCGCTTATGAGCGTCAATACAAAAAATGGAGGAATACCAAAGAAAAAGACAAGCTTATTTAACATAATGTAAAGCCATTCTATCTCAATATTTGTATCTCTAAACAAACCTTTATCAATGAGTTCAGAAATCTCTAATGTTGGGAAATAAAGGTAGTACATCTGCTCATACACCGGATAATCGGCTCCAACAGACTTTCTTAATCCAATGGCAAGTATCATAAAGATACCTACAATCCAAAGTACAATTGTCGTACTTTTCTTATCTCTACCATTTACTTCCGCAATACTGTACAGTACCAGAAAGACAAATAATAGAGTAAAAATTGGGTGTAAAACTGCCATTTAACGTTATAAATTATTTTTTCAAAATCAGATGGGCAAATATATTAAATAAATTATCTCCTACGGGTTCTAAATCAATGAAAA
>JAFAFC010000031.1 GCA_023423715.1 Bacteroidota bacterium | reverse complement strand
GATTTTTCCCCAACATATTTGCAAGGTTTTAAAGCTCTAAGATACAAATTCTTGCAATAAAAAACAAGCTAGTTTGAACCCAAAATACTAATAATCAGTAAATTATAGGTGGTTTAAGGAGAGACTAAATAACAAATTCTTATTTTATTGATCTGGTTCTTTAATACTTACGTTTACATAATTTTTTTTCTGATAACTATCTTTTTCCACCTAATAGTACGAACAAAACGTATTAAAAATCCAAAGGTTGAAAAATTAATTTTCATCAAAGGTTGCAAACAGATTCACGGCCTTCTCTGAAGTTTGATAATTAATGCAATACCTAATATAAGTGAGTTGCTTCGTTACAAAAACCATTCAAAAAACTAATATTTATATTGAATTGATCATTTCAGTAAGCAAATCAATCATTTCTTTGATTAAAGTACAGCCAAATAGTGGTAAAGAAATATCAACCCTAGTTTCTTTACAAGTATGCAACTAGTATTCTTTATCGTTTTTATCGTACTTACTAATCCATTTATAGAGTGTCGTTTTAGGGATTCTATACCGTGCCATTACTTCTTTTTTAGTCATGCTTTTTGATGAAACTTGTTCTAAAATGAAATCGATAATTTCCTTTGTATATATATTTTTTCGAAATTGTGGAAGAGCCTTGTTTCTGGTTTTAAAAATTTCAATTTTTTCTTCAGCCGAGGGTGGCGAAT
Source organism: Bacteroidota bacterium (assembly GCA_023423715.1). Lineage (GTDB taxonomy): Bacteria > Bacteroidota > Bacteroidia > Flavobacteriales > Weeksellaceae > JAFAFC01. The sequence goes on along the minus strand of JAFAFC010000031.1, from coordinate 132,096 downwards.
ACAGAACAAGGTGCTGTGTATAGAGTCTGAAAAAATCGTACGACAATAACTTACTCCATTTTAAAAGTACTTGAGTAGAAATATCCTCCAAAAGATACATTTCATTGATCTCTTTTTCTGTTGTTTTAAAGAAGTCACAGATGCGGGATAGTTCTATCCCGCTTTCTGCAACTGCTTTTTTAATGATTAATCCAATAGGGATTTCTTTAAAATTCATCAGTATCAATGGAATTATTTAATTGTACGAATGAGTACTGTGTATTCTTTTTTCAACATATATGCAATATCTGTTTTCCATTTTTAGGAGCATATTAATTTGTTGGAATAGCGTAAATGTAATTTTCAAAGTTTCCTGTACTGAAGTTCCAATTGATATCTTTATTATAAGAATCTTTTTGTACGTTTTGGATAAGCAAATAAATAGTGGTATTATCATTAAGGACATCGATTACATTATAACCATTAGGAAAATTAAAATTCCCCGAATAGCTCCTAATCATATTTCCACCAAAATTATTTGGAGAAGTCCCAATATAAGAAAACTGTGTGTTTGTAACACCTGAACTGGTATCAGATAGGTAAAATTGCAACCAGTAAGGATTGACGTTCGTATTAGCATCAACCGAATTTAGACTAATACTTAATCCTACATTTACCAACCATCTTCCTTTATTCAAAACAATAGATCCATTTGTAAATTTATATTGCGCCGTTGTTTTATCTGAAACAATGGTTGCAGCTGGGCTAAAGGAACCATTAACAACATATTTAAAAACGGGAAGCGTTTGCCACGTGCCTACTCCTGAAGCGTCACTTACCAAAACTTTCCCAACGCCTTGCGTGCCGTCTACAATCTTTATCGCACCAGCAGTTGCTGATCTAATATCCAATTTTGTACTTGGTGAAAGCGTCCCGATACCAATGTTACCTTCTGGAGTAACAACAAAATCATCGTTAAAATTAGTTGGAGTCCCACCAACTACAGTATTCTTAGCAGCATCTACATGAAAAGCACCTTGAGGAGATGTTGTTCCTACTCCAACTTGTGAAAAGCAAAAAGAGCTTATGAATAATGCGTTATATATGATATATTTTTTCATTTGTTAACAATTAAATTAATTACTATCTAAAGGAATTGCATAAAAATAATTCTCCCAATTATTCGCTTTAAAGTTCCAATTTATTGCAGGTGAAGTATTATGTATATTTTCTGCTAAAACCCATAAGGTTGTATTTTGCTTTACTCTAATAATGGATGAGCCACTAAGTAAGTTTGCATTACCCACATTTACCGTCTTGCTAGGAATCATCAATCCAGCATAACCAGTATTATTGCCACCGCTTCCTAAAAAATCAAAAGTCGTTTTTGTTCTGCTTCCTGTTGTATCAGATAGATAAAGATGAAGCCAATAGGGGGTTACAACATTCGACCCCATCTTAAAAGTTGCTCCAAAATTCACAACCCACACACCAGGAGTTAAATCAATAGAAACATTCAGATTTTTTGTTCCACCTCCCGTACTCGATCCTATAAGCGGGTCCTCGGGTCTCCATACTCCCAGTACAGCTGGTTTTACACTTCCTTGCTGATACCATGATCCGACACCACTTGCATCACTCATTAAGAAGGCATTTTGCTTTTCTGTGCCATCTACAATTTTTATAGCACCTGGAGTTGATTTGTTAATTTCTAATCGTTTGCCTGGTGTTATTGTTCCTACTCCCATATACCCTTGTGAGGTAATAACAACGTCATCGGAAACATTAGTTCCTGCAGCGTTATTTTTTGCAGCATCAATATGAAGTACCTGTTGTGGACTATTGGTTCCAATACCTACGCCCCCGTTTTGAGAAAAAAATAGGGAAGAAAATAAAAATGCAGATATATAAAATAGTTTATTTTTCATTGCTTTCTTTTTTTTGTAATTCTGAAATTTAGTTAACGGGGATTGCAAAGAAAAAATTCTCTGGCGACGAAGTATCAAATACCCACTGTCCCGTATTTTCCATCAACAGATATAAATTTATAGGGGTTGCAGAGGTAACATTTATAATAGTTGTCCCTGTAAAAAATCCCTTTCCAGATGCGGTTCCATCACCATAAATAATACTTGCATAACCTGTTGAGTTTCCCGCTGGTCCTAGATTCGCCCATCCTGCATTAGAACGACCAGTACTAGAAGAAGAAATATTTGCATGAATCCAAAATGCATTGCTCAAAGGTACAGAAGTCGCTAATCGCATTCCGACATTCACAATCCATTTACCAGAAGTCAACCCTGTAAGTGAAAGTTGACTGTAGGTTCTACCACCACTTTCCAAATACCATCCGTTAGAATCCTGCGTACCCGTGACAGATATTTGTTGGGCTACTCCATTATATTTCCAAATAATAGGTGATTTAAAAGAATTAGGGGTCACCCAAGTTGCTAAACCATCTTTATCACTCATTAAATATTTCCCAGAACCTTGATTGGTATCTGTTATCTTAATAGCTCCATTGGTGGTTTCATTATTAATATCCACATTTGTTGCAGGTGAAGTAGTTCCAATACCTACCCAACCCGTGTTCTGTTTAATCACAACATCATTTTTTTGTTGTGCTGTAGTTGGCGTACCTGTTTTAGGATTATCTTTAGCTCCATCAACGTGAAATCGACCTTGAGGGTTGATAGTGTTTATACCCACTTGACTGTAGGATAATAGACTAACACTAATAAAGAATACGACATATATTTTTTGTTTCATTTGTTTAAAATTTGATTTTTATACCATTTCGAAATTAACTAGATGTTTCTGGTATATTTTGGTGGGGGGCGTATCGAATAAGTCTTTATATACTTTTTTAGAAAGAACTCGCATTCATAACAGACGTTGCATACTACAAATTCTTCATATTTTAGCAATTTCCACACTTTTTCAACCGCCGAAATGGCTTTAAGCTGAAAATTAGAAGTGGATAAAACGACATTTGTAGGTGATAATAAACTTGTAGAAATAATGCTACCATCATCCGAAGAAACAATCGTAAACGGGCTCTTAGGATTGGACTGAACCTTTTTCGAATTATCTCTAACCTTTTTGTCTACTTTGGCAACGGCTACTTTCCTATCATTTTTTTTATTCTTTTTAGGATGGATTGGAATTAGCTTCGCCGAAATAGTATTATCAGGATCAAAAACGACCGTACCATCGGAAATGTATAATTCCGCATGCCCTTTTTCTGATTTATCAAACGCAGGGTCACCATTTTCAAGTAAATGGGGAGCAATTCTATTTGCATTCAGCTGTGCTTGAATAAAAGGAGACAATAATACAAAGACAACATAAGTACACTTCCTAAAATTAGAAAGTAAAACATATGTTGTCCTTGATCGTATAATTTTCATTGTGTTTTTGAACGTAATTCACGAAAATGATTTACGACACAAAGAGAAACTATTCAATGTGAAAATAAAAGAATAATATATAAGTTTGAGCGTTTACCCTTATATATCAAAAAAACATACAACGCTGTATATCAGATGTTAAAAATTGTAAAATGTCTTTTTAGGGAATGGGAATGACCGTTCTTTAAATTACCCTTTTTCTTTGTTTCCTAGAACATTATTTTTTTGAAAATTGTATATCTTTCATTGAAAATTGAAGAGTCAATACCAAAAATAATGTAATTCTACTCTTTCTGAAGTAATGAAATAAATTGTGAGGGAGATATTTTTGTCTTCGCTTTGAAATTAACCGCAAATTGACTGTATGAATTGTAGCCACACATATCAGAAAGAACAGCTATTTTATAATTTCGATATTTCGTATTCTCTTTCAAAATTCGAATAAAATAATCCACTCGTAAATTGTTCAAATAATTATAAAAATCATCATTCCTGTATTTCTTTAGGATATAACTCAAATTTCTAGGAGTTACTTTTAACATAGCGGCTAATTGGGTCGCCGACATATTTTTGTCTGTGAAGAATAATTTATCCTCTAATTGAGAGAGCTGCTTTACAATACTATTTTCTCGTTCTTGTATTTCAGTATCTACATCTATACCTTCTTGCTTTGAAGAAAACCCCTCAGGAATTAGTTCTTTTTTTTGTTCTACTTTAAGTTCTGTTTCCTTAATAAGTTTAAGATAGTTTGTATAAATCTTCTGGTTTCGTTTTTTTAAATAAATAATCGCCAACATAAGTACGAGAAACAAAGCAACCGAAATACTGGTATAAACAATCAGGTTTTTTCTTTCTTTTTTTAATATTTCATTTTTCTTAAGAATTTCATTTTCAGCAGTCTGTTTTGTCACTTCCGTCTGGAAGTTCTGAATGTGGATCAATGCTTCATAAATTTTGTTCTTTTCCGAAACAGTCTCAAAAACTCCACTCTTTTGCATCTCGATAAGAATTTTCTTTATCGTCGCCTTATTTTGGGTTTGCTTAGCACTTTCATAGGATCTTTCAAACCATACTTTAGCTTTAGTATACTCCTTTTCAGATAAAGAAATTAGAGCTTTTACCAAATAGTAATTCTCAATATAATAGGCTGGTTTCTTTTCACCTAGATTCCTATAAATACCCTCTACTATGTTTATTTTTTTTACTGCATTATCATGATTTCCACATTTTATCTGGAGAAATGCCATGTGCGTATTGGCAAAAATGAGAATTGATTTCTTTTGAATTTCATCATTAAATATAAAATGATTCTGGTAAAGATCAAGTTCTTTTTCTCTATAAGGTATTGCTTTACAAAAGTTTGCATCAATCTCATGAGCTGTTGCCGTCGCCTGTAAAACCTGAGCAGCTTCGCCGTCATCTTGTAAATTGGCTAGCGCATTAATTCTGCTCAACACAGCATCTGATTCAGTAGTTAAACCTGCATAACGATAACTATACATTAAAAGGGCATTAATGCCAATTTGTAAATCTCTTGAATTTGAAGTTTTTTTTGCGTAGTTATCTGCTTTTTCAAATAGCTTTATAGCAGCAAAAAAATCTCCATCTTTGTACTTTCCATCACCCATTACGAGATAAGCCCGCGCGAAATCTACATCAGTTTGTGCATATTTAAGCATCTCCTTACCATTATTGAAGATCACGGACGCGTTGGTAAGCTTTCTTTTCTCTAATGAATCAAAAATAATCCTTTTCTGTTGATTTATTTTTTGTTGAGAAAAAGTAAATAGGGAGCAAATGAAAAATAGTAATAAACAAATTTTTCTATTTATCGTCATTTTTATTAGCTTTTAGGTCACAAAAATACAAGAATAATTTTACACCACTCAAATAAATTTAATAGGGTATAATAGGTCTATAACTGAGAATACAGAATCAACAACCAGCTCATTATCAAGAATAAAATATACCAACTCTTCACCACCTTGAAAGGCCAATGATCAATTACACATTCAGTCTTATATCAAAAGACTTTTTGCCTTTGCAGAATCTAAAATAATTAAATTTATTGAATACGAAAAGATGAGGTACATTAAATTTGATAAAAACAGTCAGATTAATTCTTGACAAATACAATTTTGCTTAACTCTATATTTTTCAGGTAATAATATTTATTAAGATTTTCGTCTCGTACGATTGGACCATGCAACACTTTAGCAGACATATGCTTCCTTATATAATCTCTTTTTTCAAAAGTTTTAGGATATACACCCTCTAATAAATACTGTATATAACCTGCGGCGATGTCTTGTAATAAATGATCTCTACCATAAAAATTATAAATATTCCACCAAAATTGCTGAAAATGTTTAAGTTTTAACTGTGGAATACCTTCGTTCTTGGTAATATTAATAGAAGTCATTTCTTCATAATTAATCTTTTTATTATGATACGCTGAAATCGCATCTTCTAGATTCTGAAAACCTTCAGGTTCAAAGCTTTCTCCACATACTGCTTTAGCATAATTTAATACTGTAACTAATTTTTTATCAATATTAACATATTCAATTTCACAACGAATAGATTTAAGTATTACGTCTTCAAACTCCTCGATCTTACAAGTTATTTGAGAGTATTTTAATTCCTCTGTATCCTCAGATTCCAAGTTTGCTGCAAACATTTTATTTGCATAGTTTACTACTGTATTTAATTTTTTATCATTGATCGTATTTTCGCTTTCGTAACTACTATCTTTAACCTTAGCATTTTCAGACGTCTCTATCTGATTAATTATTGAATTCGCATTAGACGGTAAAGTATTTCTACATTTTTCCTTAGCACGTATATATCTATGATTCAATATAATACCAGTATCAATACAAATTCTCACAAACATATACAAGAAAATTAAGATTGATGAAAATACTATATATAAAACCAGAGGAGAAAAATCATTAAGTGTGTGTTCAGACAATTTTAATCGATACAACTCCGCATAGACTAAAATAACCAGTACAACAGGTAGATTTCTGAAAATCTTGTATTTGTTGTTTGATAAAAATAAATTAATGTTCATTTGTGTCTTTTCTGCATTATTATTTTAATGATTGTAATTCAATAACTTTTGCTGCTTTATTTTTCTTTTCATCTAGTATGTGGGAATAAACCAAAGTGGTTTTAACACTTTTATGTCCTAGCATTTTACTTAAAGTGAAAATATCTGTACCATTATTTATTTGAAGTGTTGCGTAGGTATGGCGAAATCCATGGAAACTCAAATCTTTTGTAATTCCAGAACTTTTGATCCAGTTTTTTAATGGACGTGAGATATATTGCGCATCTGGCAATCCAGAGAAAACCAATTCTTCATTACCGCCTCTTTCTCCACAGATTTGCAACGCTTGATTAGAAATAGGCATATATTCAACACCTTTTGTTTTTTGTTGATCAAAATGTACTCTTGGTGAACCACTTTCAATTTTTATTTCTTTCCACTTTAATTTTTTAATATCGCTGTGGCGAAAACCTGTTAAGGCCGAAAAAATTGCAGCAGATTTAATTATTTGATTAGAGATGGGTGTATTAACTAATAAATTTAATTCCTCCAGAGTAAGATATTCCCTACGAGTTTCTTTCTCTGCAATTCCTTTAAACTTACTGGCTAAATCGGATGAATAATAACCATCTATAAACGCTTGCTTCAGTAAAGCCTTAAATATTGAAAAGTAAGTCGCTGCCGTATTGTGCGCCAGTTTTCCTTTTTTGTTCCCACCCCTTGGTGCATTAAGAAGAAACAACTTAAAATTTTCACAAAACTTCAAATCAACTTGGGAAAAAATTAGATTTTCTCCTGCAAACATTTTTAAAAATTCATTTGTTCTTTGCCAATTGGTTTGTATAGAAGAAGAACTTCGCTGATGTCTTTTTTTGCTGACCGCTTGGAAATATTTGATGAAATTTTGATGAGATTTTTCAATAAGATCAACCTGCTCCTTTTCTCTATCTGAATAAAGGATTTCCGCATCGTATTCTCTTTGCTTTAGCTTTCTCAAAGAGTCTGCATACAATAAAACTTCCTTATCGTTATCACCTGAGCAAACGATGATACCATTGTCATCTCTCTTAGGCTTGAATGTTATTCCATTTACCGTAGTTTTAGCAGGTCTTTTTTTATCAAAAACAACTGTTGAAACAGTCCTATTGATATAGTCTCTTATTCGCTGTGGTTTCTTATTACCGTCCTTATAAACTGGATAGCTTTCAAGATAAACATACCATTCTTTTCGATCCTCAGCTTTACGAAGTCGCACGGTTACTTTTGTTTTCATCATTTGTATTTCTAATTAACCGAAAATTTTATTTATCATTTCCTTTGGAACATATACATAACTTCCAATTTTCTTTTTAGGAATATTAAATTTTTCAATTGCGTTACTGACTGTGGATGGGTTAGCATTATATTTTTCTGTCACTTCAGATAATGTGTAACAATCTTCTATGTTAAATTCCTTAATTGCATTATTGTATTTAGTAACTTTTGGAACCTCTTTAAACAAAGCATCCAAATGATCTCTGTTTATACGTGTTAATCTTTCTCCTAAATTATAAGCGGGAATTACATTTTTGTTAATTAACCGTCTAATGGTATCTTTCGACACACCATAAAGAATAGTAGCCTCTGATACGGAAAGATAAGGTCTTGTCTGAATTTCTAATATCTTATCCTTAGTTTTTTCTAACAAAGATTTTCGCTCTTCCTCTTCTTTATTTTTTTTCACCCGAAGCCTAGCTGATTTGTTAGCACAACTTTTACTGCAATATACAGTCGTAAGTGTCTTAGCTTCAAAAGGCTCGTCACATTGCTCGCATATTTTTGGAATCTTCAATTTACTAAACCCCATGCTGTAACTTTATTAATTTCATCATGTTTTAAACAAAATAAGACGTATTAAGACATAATAAGGCGCACATTGTCTTCAATTAGCGCGCGGTACAAATATGATACAAATATATAATTAAATTCGAATATTTAAGATTAATTTCAAAAACAAACAAACAAAAAAAATCGCTGTAAACTAAATATTTACAGCGATTTAATAATTATTTGTAATCGTTTCTAATCGATAATTATTTTACTTCTTCGAAGTCAGCATCCTGAACATCGTCTGCACCGCCGTTAGCAGCACCTCCTTGCTGTTGTCCAGCATCTGGTCCTGCTTGTTGACCTTGAGCGTACATTTCTTCTGAAGCAGCCATCCATGCAGCGTCTAGAGCTTCAGTTTTTGCTTTTGTAGCGTCAAAATCTTTAGCATCGAAAGCTACTTTCAATTCTGCTGCGGCAGTTTCTACTGCAGCTTTTTTGTCAGCTGAAAGTTTGTCACCAAACTCTTTCAATTGCTTTTCAGTTTGGAAGATTAATCCATCTGCTTTGTTGTAAACCTCAACTTCTTCTTTTTTCTTAGCATCAGCAGAAGCATTTTCTTCAGCTTCACGCTTCATTCTTTCGATTTCTGCATCAGAAAGACCTGAAGAAGCTTGGATTTTAATCGATTGCTCTTTACCAGTTCCTTTATCTTTTGCAGAAACACTCAAGATACCGTTTGCATCGATATCGAAAGTTACTTCGATTTGAGGAACTCCTCTTGGCGCTGGTGGAATATCTTGTAAGTCGAATTTACCGATTTCTTTGTTATCGTTGAACATTGGTCTTTCACCTTGTCCAACTCTGATGCTTACTGCAGGCTGATTGTCAGACGCTGTAGAGAAAACTTCAGATTTTTTAGTTGGGATCGTTGTATTCGCATCAATTAGTTTAGTGAACACAGAACCCATCGTTTCGATACCTAAAGAAAGTGGCGTAACGTCTAATAAAAGTACGTCTTTAACATCACCTGTTAAAACTCCACCTTGGATTGCAGCACCAATAGCTACAACTTCGTCTGGGTTAACTCCTTTTGAAGGCTTTTTACCGAAGAATTTTTCAACTTCTTCTTGGATAATTGGGATTCTTGTAGAACCACCAACTAGGATAACTTCATCAATATCAGATGTAGATAAACCAGCATCAGATAAAGCTTTTTTACAAGGCTCCATTGATCTTCTTACCAAATCAGCAGATAATTGCTCGAACTTCGCTCTTGTTAAAGATTTAACTAAGTGTTTTGGTCCAGAAGCCGTTGCTGTGATATATGGCAAGTTGATTTCTGTTTGAGTTGAAGAAGATAATTCTACTTTTGCTTTTTCAGCAGCTTCTTTCAATCTTTGTAATGCGATTGGATCAGCTTTAAGGTCAACTCCTTCTTCCGCTTTAAATTCGTCAGCCAGCCAGTTAATGATCACATCATCGAAGTCGTCACCACCAAGGTGCGTATCTCCGTTTGTTGACAATACTTCGAATACACCGTCACCTAAATCAAGGATTGAGATATCGAAAGTACCACCACCAAGGTCATAAACTGCGATTTTTTGATCTTTATGTGCTTTATCAAGACCGTAAGCTAAAGCTGCAGCTGTTGGTTCGTTGATAATTCTTTCTACTTTAAGACCTGCGATTTCTCCAGCTTCTTTAGTAGCTTGTCTTTGTGCATCGTTAAAGTATGCAGGAACCGTAATTACCGCTCTAGTAACTTCTTGACCTAAATAATCTTCAGCTGTTTTCTTCATTTTTTGAAGAGTCATAGCAGAGATTTCTTGAGGTGTATATTCTCTATCGTCGATTTTTACTTTTACAGTATCGTTTGGTCCAGCAACTACTTTGTAAGGTACTCTTGTGATTTCTGAAGCGTCATCTTTGAAGTGCGTTCCGATAAATCTTTTGATTGAGTAAACTGTTTTTGTAGGGTTAGTTACTGCTTGTCTTTTTGCAGGATCACCTACTTTTCTTTCGCCATCTTCAGTAAATGCTACAATAGATGGAGTTGTTCTTTTCCCTTCTGCGTTAGGGATAACTACAGGATCTTTACCTTCCATTACTGCAACGCAAGAGTTGGTTGTCCCTAAGTCAATTCCGATTATTTTGCTCATAATATATATGTATTTTTATTTTAATTAATTATTGAATTTGGTTTCTACTGCTCAAGATTTATACCACGAGCCAAAACAAGCAAAAAAGTGACAAATTGACACTTTCCCTTTAAGATTAATTTAAAATGTAGAGACAATTGTCAGAATTAGGATTTTCTAGTATGACATTCTTTCAAATTTTCATATTGTTAATATTAGAACCTTCCAATTACGCCTAGAAATCTCTATTTTTGAGAAAAACATACGTACCCGAATGGCACAAGAATTTAATGCGCGTGATATCACCTGGCTAGCCTTTAATGCACGAGTTATGCAGGAAGCCAAAGACAAAACCGTTCCACTGAACTTAAGAATCCGCTTTCTAGGAATTTTTTCCAATAATTTGGATGAATTTTTCCGAGTTCGTGTAGCTGGTTTGAAACGTGCAATGGATTTTAAAGAAAAAATCATTTCGGAATCCTTCTTTCAACCACCGTCCAAAATCCTACAGCAGATTAACGAAATTGTTATTGATCAGCAGCGAGATTTCGACAAAGCGTGGAAAGAAATCCAGGAGGAGATGGAAAAAGAGCACGTTTTTATTAAAACGGCGAATAACCTCAACGCTAAACAAAAGGAGTTTGTAAAAAAATATTTTGATGAAGTGGTGGAATCTAATGTGATCCCTATCCTGCTTCATGACAACAAACCAATGCCGTATTTGCGCGACAAAAGTTTGTATCTAGGAATTGCGATGCGTAAAAAAGACTGGTTATACCAAAGCAGTTTTGCTATTATTGAAATCCCATCGCGTTTCGTAGGAAGATTCGTATTGTTGCCTTCCGAAAATGGCGAAAAAAATGTCATGCTTTTGGAAGATGTAATCACCTTTATGCTTCCTGAAATTTTCCATTTCTTTGGATTTGATGATTTTCAAGCGCACGCATTCAAAGTAACCAAAGATGCCGAATTTGATTTGGATAACGACATCCGAACCAACCTCGCTCAAAAAATTGAAAAAGGCATCAAAAGCCGTCGTAAAGGGAAACCAACACGTTTTGTATTCGACAGAAATATTGATAAAGCTTTATTAGAATTCTTAATTCGAAAACTTAATTTAACGAAAAAGGATAGCATTATTCCAGGTGGAAAGATTCATAATTTCAAACATTTTATGGACTTTCCAGACGTTTTCAAAGGAATACAAGCACCAGTTGAGCGAACATCATTCAACCATCCAAAGTTTCCTAATGACAGCCGAATCACAGAAACCATTTTAAAGGAAGACGTATTATTAACCTTTCCGTACCACAACTATCGTCCTGTAATTGATTTACTGCGTGAAAGTGCGATGGACCCTGATGTAAAGTCGATTCAGCTCACTGCTTATCGAATGGCGAGCAATTCAAAAATAATCAATGCCTTAATCAATGCGGCTCGTAATGGAAAGGAAGTAGCGGTTATGGTTGAACTTCGTGCTCGTTTTGATGAAGAAGCCAATTTAGTTTGGAAAGAGCGTTTGGAAGAGGAAGGCATTACCGTTTTAACAGGTTTACCAAATAAAAAAGTACATGCTAAGCTTTGCGTCATCAAGAAACGGGTGAATAACAAAACGATGCAATATGGTTTTGTAAGCACCGGAAATTTTAACGAAAAAACAGCAAAAATATACGGCGACTCACTTCTTTTTACGTCTGATAGAACCATCATGGCGGATATTAATAAAGTTTTTAACGTTCTTAGAAAACCAAAAGAAGATCCGTTACCAATCCTGAAAACCTGCAAAAAGCTAGTTGTTTGCCCACAATTTATGCGTGAAAAAATCATGCATCATATAGATAAGGAAATTGAAGAAGCCAAAGCGGGCAAAAAAGCTGAAATGATTGTTAAAGTGAACTCGTTGAGTGATCGTGAACTTATCAAAAAGCTCTACGAAGCTGCAACAGCAGGCGTAACAATTAAGTTGATCGTTCGAGGAATTTACTGTGCCGTAAATCAAAAAACATTCAAGAAAAAGATTCAAGCGATTTCTATTGTTGATGAATATTTGGAGCACGCAAGAATTATGTATTTCTACAACAAAGGAAATGAAGATATTTATATTTCTTCGGCGGATTGGATGACCCGAAATTTAGACTATCGAATTGAAGCAGCTGCAAAAATCACCCAAAAAGATTTAAAGAAAGAAATATTACATATTTTAGACATTCAACTAAAGGACAATGTGAAAGCTCGAATTTTGGATACCAAACTTCAAAATAAATACGTAAAAAACAACGAAAAAGAAATTCGTTCCCAAATTGAAACCTATCATTATTTGAAAAATAAAGCATAAACAATTCCCAGAAATTTCTGGGAATTGTTATTTTGTGAATATTATAACATCCGTAGCTAAAGCTGTAACAAAATAAATTACGAACTTTGCAAATTAGTTTTTTAGAAAAAATAAGTTCGTTATGATATTAGCTGCAATAGATATCGGAAGTAATGCTGCTCGATTGCTGATTAATGAAGTTCAAGAAACTTCACGAAAGAAACCTGAATATACCAAACTCAACCTCCTTCGCATTCCATTGCGATTAGGAATGGATGTTTTTAAAAATGGTGAAATCGGGACAGAACGTGAAAAAATGATCATCGATTCGATGAAAGTTTTTAGCGATTTGATGAAAATTTACAAAGTAGAACACTATAGAGCATGTGCCACAAGTGCAATGCGTGACGCGAGCAATGGCCAGTCGATCATTGAGCAAGTTAAAGAAACTTCTGGAATAAAAATCGAAATTATAAGTGGTGATGAAGAAGCTCAACTTGTCTTCGACAATCACGTTGCAGAAGCGTTAGATAAAAACTTTAGTTATTTGTACATCGATGTTGGAGGTGGTTCAACAGAATTAACGTTTTTTGAAAACAATAAAATGAAGTTCAAGAAATCGTTTAATATAGGAACCATTCGTTTACTTCAGGATTTGGTGACTGACAATTCGTGGAACGAAATGCGAGACGAAATCAAAGCGCATATCGTGTCGAAAAAGCCAATAGTAGCCATTGGCTCTGGAGGAAACATCAACAAAGTTTTTTCCATGAGCAAAACCAAAGAAGGAAAACCCATCAGCTATACGTATCTGAAGAAATTCATAAAAGAAGCTGGCGACCTTTCTGTTGAAGAGCGTATGATTAAGTATCATATCCGTGAAGACCGTGCTGATGTGATGGTTCCGGCTATTAAGATTTTTGCTAATGTTTTAGCTTGGGGAAATATTAGTCAAATTTTTGTTCCGAAAATCTCGGTTGCTGATGGATTAATCCACAATCTTTACGAAAGCCAGAAAGCCAAATCGAAAAAATAAAAATAAGCTTGAAAAAGCATCCAAATAAAAAATAGAAAATGCAAATCGATATACGAAAATTGACCCTTGATGATTACGATGAATTGGTAACTTCCATGCAGGAAGCCTATCCTGACATTGAAGACAACACGTGGTCGAAACGAAATATTCAAAAATTAACGTCCATATTTCCTGACGGACAATTATGTATTACGGTGGACGGAAAATTGGCCGCTGCTGCCCTATCCATCATCGTTCAGTACGAATTGTTCGGAGATCAGCATACCTACGATGAAATCACAGGTGGAGAATCTTTCAACACGCATTCTAATATAGGAAATGTATTGTATGGAATTGAAGTTTTTGTCCATCCCGAATTCCGTTCTTTACGTCTAGGAAGACGTTTGTACGATGCTCGAAAAGAATTGTGCGAAATTTTAAATTTAAAATCAATTGTCATTGGTGGACGTATTCCGAATTATCATTTATATAGTGATGAATTAAGTCCAAGACAATACATTCAAAAAGTACGAAAAAAAGAGATTTTTGACCCTGTTTTAACATTTCAAATCTCAAATAGTTTTTCACCAATTAAGATCCTTAAAGGCTATTTGAAAGGCGATCAAGAATCTCAGGAGTATGCCGTTCTTTTGCAATGGAACAACATCTATTACACGCAAAAGAAAAACACCATGCAGGACAGCGTCATTCGTCTTGGGTTGGTACAATGGCAAATGCGTCAGTTTAAGGACGTTGATGCGTTTTTCCAGCAAGTAGAATTTTTTGTAGATGCTATTTCTGGTTATGAAGCCGATTTCTGTCTGTTCCCAGAGCTTTTCAACACACCGCTTTTGGCGGAATTCAACCATTTGCATGAGCGTGAAGCCATGGAAGAACTTTCCAAAAAGACGGAAGAAATTGTTGATAAAATTAGTGAGTACGCCGTAAGTTATAATGTGAACATTATTTCTGGAAGTATGCCTGTTTTGGAAGATGGAAATTTATTTAACATCAGCTACTTATTGCATCGCGACGGAAAGCGTGATGAATATCGAAAAATCCATATCACACCAAACGAACGCAAATACTATGGAATGAAGGGCGGAAGCGAAGTGAAAGTTTTCGACACGGATTGCGGAAAAGTTGGAATTTTAATTTGCTACGATGTTGAATTTCCAGAACTTCCAAGAATCTTGGCTGATCAAGGAATGAAACTTCTTTTGGTGCCGTATTTAACGGATACTCAGAACGCCTATATGAGAGTTCGCGCTTGCGCTGCGGCTCGTGCCATCGAAAACGAATGTTACGTTGCTATTGCGGGTTGTGTCGGAAACTTACCAGGTGTTAATAATATGGATATCCAATTTGGTCAGGCTGCGGTTTTCACGCCTTCAGATTTCGCGTTTCCTTCTAATGCTATCAAAGGCGAAGCAACTCCAAATACAGAAATGACCTTGATCGTGGATGTAGATTTGAATCTACTTAAAGAACTTCACTTTAACGGCGCTGTACAAATTTTGAAAGATCGTAGAACCGATTTATATGAAGTTAATCTAAAATCAAACTAGTCGATTTTTTACCAATTATAAAATCTGCTTTTTCGAGCAGATTTTTTTTGTTTTAAAGTAAAAATTATATAATTCACTAAAAATCAGCAAAAACGGAATTGATATGCTAACCATAAATATTTACACGTACTTTATACGTAATTAAAGTATCTTTGCACACCAAATTTTGAAAATTTAAAAGCCTAACAGAGTGTAATTTAACTTCAGAAAATCAAGTTAAAAAAGAAAAGAAGATTCCAAAACACAAACATTAGTATCAAAAAAAGAAAAAAATATCTACAAACTCTGGATTAGGAAAATAAAAAAGCTGCCCAAGGGCAGCTTTTTAGTATTTTAGGTGATGAAAGACTATTCTTCTACCCCATGTACTTCTGTGATTTCAGGAGCATATTGCTTGATTGTATTTTCCACACCCAATTTCATTGTTGAAAAACTCATGTGACAACCCGAGCAATTTCCTAGTAATTTTACATATACTTTATCGTCAACCACATCAACAAGTTCGATATCCCCGCCATCTTTATTTAAAAAAGGGCGAATGCTATCCAAAGCTTGCATTACCTTGGTTACGGTATTTTCGTGTTGTGTATTTGTACTCATCTCCTGTATTTTATTTTTTTATTTTTTGGGTGAACACCCAGCCATCGTTGTAATTTTTACTGCTTCCGTTGGTGGCAAACTTGTATTACGTTCTACCAAACTTTCCACCATATTTTGAGCCGTTTCTGTATAGATTTTTGCAATCAACGAATCCTCTTGCAAAGCAGCAGGACGACCAACATCACCCGCTTCTCTAATACTCTGAATAATTGGAATTTCTCCTAGAACAGGAATCCCCAAATCTTCAGCCATATACTGCGCTCCTTGTTTTCCAAAGATATAATATTTATTCTCAGGTAGTTCTTCTGGAGTAAAATACGCCATATTTTCAATTAAACCTAATACTGGAATATTGATACTTTCCATTTGGAACATAGCAATTCCCTTTTTCACATCGGCAAGAGCAACATGTTGAGGCGTACTCACAATCACCGCTCCAGTTACTGGAACTTCTTGAATAATCGATAAATGAATATCTCCTGTTCCTGGAGGAAGGTCGATTAATAAGAAATCCAATTCACCCCAATGTGCATCTCTCAACATTTGACTCAACGCTTTAGAAGCCATTGGTCCTCTCCAAACTACTGCTTGATTTGCCCCTGAAAAATATCCTATGGATAGCATTTTTACACCATAATTTTCAATTGGCTCCATCAAGTTTCTTCCATCAACCTCAACAGAAAGAGGCTTCGCTCCTTCTGTATCCAACATTGTTGGAACCGAAGGCCCATAAATATCGGCATCTAGCAATCCCACTTTGAAACCCATTTTTGCTAACGTAACAGCCATATTCGCTGCTACAGTAGATTTCCCAACACCTCCTTTTCCAGAAGCAATTGCAATAATATTGGTAATTCCAGGGATTTGTTTTCCTTTAATTTGATTTTGTTGAACTTCAGTTGGCTCTGGAGAAGCTACTTTTAATTTCAACTGCACGTTTTCACCAAATTTCGAAGCGAACGCTTGTTTCATCGCAACTTCCAATTTTTTCTTCTCGTGCATCGCTGGAGAATGAGCTGTCATATCAATATAAACATCATCTCCCATTACGTGTAGATTGTTTACTAAATCATCTACTTCTATCTCTTTCAGAAAATCCTGAATTTCGTTTTTAGTAAGCATTATAAAACTTTAATGTTCAGGCAAAAATACGGATTATTTTTGGCATTTCTTGGGTGCATTCTTTATGCTTTTACCTATAATGAAAATTCATAAAAAGTATGTTCACAAAAAGTTTATATTTGTTTTAGAACATAAAAAAAAAGCAAAACCCTTTCTATGAAGAAAATTTCACTTTTTATATCCTTACTATTTGCTGTGTATGGATATTCCCAAAATTATGCGCAATACATCAATCCATTCATTGGTACAGGCGGTCATGGGCACACATTTCCTGGCGCAACGGTGCCGTCTGGAATGGTTCAGCTTTCTCCTGATACAAGAATCGATGGCAGTTGGGATGGATGTAGCGGATATCATTATTCAGACTCCACGATTTATGGATTTTCACACACCCATTTAAACGGAACAGGCGTATCCGATTATGGTGATATTATGCTAATGCCAACCATGGGTCAAGCCTTTTTGGAGCCAGCAAAATACAGCTCTAAATTTTCGCATGACAAAGAAAAAGCAAGTGCGGGATATTATTATGTGAACCTTCTTAAAGATAATATCGATGTTGAATTAACAACAACGCAAAGAACAGGTTTTCATAAATATACCTTCAACAAAAGTGGAACGGCTAATATTATTTTAGATTTAAATCATCGTGACGAGCTTCTAGACGGAGAAATCCGAATTATTGATGCTAAAACAATTGAAGTTTTTAGAAGAAGTGCAGCTTGGGCAGTTGACCAACATTTGTATTCTAGAATTGAATTTTCGAAACCTATGAAAATCTCCAAAACCAATTCGAAAAATGGTATTAATGCCAAGAATTTTAAAGGTCAAACTTTAGCTATCGCCCTTTCCGCAGATGTAAAAGCAAAAGAACAAATCTTAATCAAAGTTTCTCTTTCTGCTGTTTCTTACGACGGAGCTGCAAAAAATATGAATGCGGAAGCCAAAGGAAAAACTTTTGATCAAGTTAAAACCGCAGCTTTTGATTCCTGGAATAAAGAAATTTATAGAATCGAAGTAAAATCCGATGATAAAGACAAATTAGCTATTTTCTATACCGCGATGTATCATTTGTACACGCAGCCTAATGTATACTTTGATGTTGATGGAAAATATCGTGGTCGAGATAACAAGATTCACACGACAGATCATGATTATTACACCGTTTTTTCTTTATGGGATACGTTTCGTGGCGCACATCCTTTGTTAACGCTTATCGACAAAAAAAGAACGGCAGATTTTGTTAACACGTTTATTAAACAATACGAACAAGGTGGCCGAATCCCAGTTTGGGAACTTTCTGCAAACGAAACCGAATGTATGATTGGCTACCACGGAGTTTCCGTCATTGCGGATGCCATGATGAAAGGGATTAAAGGGTTTAATTACGAAAAAGCTTACGAAGCGGCTAAAAACTCTGCAATGCAGGATATTTTTGGTTTGGATGCATACAAGAAAAATTATTTCATTAGTATTGATGATGAACATGAAAGTGTTTCTAAAACCGTAGAATACGCATACGACGATTGGTGTATTGCCCAAATGGCAAAACTTCTAAACAAAAAAGAAGATTATCAATACTTCATGAAACGCTCCCAAAGTTGGAAGAACTTGTACAATCCGGAAAATGGATTTTTCCAACCGCGTAAAAACGGAAGCTGGCTTACGCCTTTCGACCCTCGTGAGGTGAATAACAATTATACCGAAGGAAATTCGTGGCATTATTCGTTTTTTGTTCCACAAAATATTCAAGATCTAATTGAAATTCATGGCGGAAAAAAGAAGTTTGAAAACTTTATTGATGCTTTATTTTCCGCTCCAGAACAAACAACGGGTCGTGATCAAGTGGATATTACGGGTTTAATTGGGCAATATGCGCAAGGAAATGAACCAAGTCATCACATGGCATATTTGTATAATTTTGTTGGAAAACCTGAAAAAACGGATGAAAAAATCAAGTTCATTCTTGATAATTTCTACAAAAACACGCCCGATGGTTTAATTGGAAACGAAGATTGCGGCCAAATGAGTGCGTGGTACATTCTATCAACTATGGGAATTTATTCTGTAACTCCGGGAAAACCTGAATGGGAGGCGACGATTCCTTATTTTGACGAGGTAACAATTCATTTGGAAGACGGAACAAAACGAGTTATCACGAAACACACACCGAAAGCAGAATTAAGAAAATTAGGATTCGAAAATGTAAAGACCTTACCTGAACTGAAATACGAAGAACTTATTGCTGCTCCTGTTTCTAAAGGTGATTATCTTTTTGAAAAGAACACTAAAATTGAGTTGATTCCACTTAACAAAAAGGATAAAATCTTTTACTCGATTGGAGAATCTGATTTCATTAGATATCGCAAACCAATCACGGTAAACCAGTCAACGAATATTTATTATTATGCTGAACGCGATGGTAAAAAAAGTAGCACGATTAGCAGTACATTTCACCGCAAACCCAATGATTGGGATTTGACATTGATTTCAAAATACAATCCGCAATATCATGGTGGTGGCGATCAAGCGTTAAATGACGGAATTTATGGATCTACCAACTGGAGAAAAGGTGATTGGCAAGGCTATTGGGGACAAAATTTTGAAGCGGTTATTGATTTCAAAATGACGCAAACAGTAACGAGTATTTCGTCTAATTATCTACAAGATTCGCGAGCATGGATTATGTTCCCTAAAAAAGTAGAATACTACGCGTCTGGAAACAATAAAGATTGGATTCTTTTGGACACGAAAACAATCGAAACTAATCCTTTTGATTACGAAGTACAAACGAAATTAGTGAAATCCACATTCCTGCCTACACAAGCTCGTTTTATCAAAGTGAAAGCCTACTATTACGGCAAATTCCCTGAAAAACATCAAGGTGTTGGTGGCGATGCATACATCTTTATCGATGAAATTAAAGTGAATGAATAGTCAATTAAAATAATCAACAAATAAAAAAAGCTGCGTAAATGCAGCTTTTTTATTTTATATAACTCAAAATTAACTTTGAACTTCAACTTCTTCTTGAGCGCCTTCTAATTGACCTTCCCATTTAGAAACTGCTGTTGTTGCAAGAGCGTTTCCTAAAACGTTTGTCATACTTCTACCCATATCACAGAAATGGTCAATTGGTAAGATTAATGCGATACCTTCTGGTGGAATTCCAAACATGGAACACGTTGCTACGATAATTACTAACGATGCTCTTGGTACCCCAGCAATTCCTTTAGACGTTAACATCAAAACCAATAACATCACAATCTGTTGCGTAACGCTCATTTCGATTCCGTAAATCTGCGCGATAAAGATTGATGCAAACGTCATGTACATCATGGAACCATCCAAATTAAATGAATATCCAAGCGGTAAAATAAAAGATACAATTCTTTTGTTACATCCAAAACGCTCCAATTCTTCCACTAATTTTGGGAAAACAGCCTCTGAACTTGTCGTTGAGAAAGCAATTAATAATGGAGATTTAATACGTCTCAGAAGCGCAAATAAACGTTTTCCAATAATTAAATATCCTACGACAAGCAATACTACCCATAAAATTCCGAGCGCGAAAAAGAAGTCTCGTAAATAAATGGCATATACTTTAAAAATCTCGAATCCATTGGTGGCCACTACTGCTGCAATCGCACCCAAAACTCCTAGTGGCGCGACCCACATAATATAACCCACCATTTTCAAAATAGCGTGAGCACAAACATCTAACGCTTTAATAACTGGTTTTGTATACTCCTCTCCCATCGCTGAAAGAGCAATCCCGAACATCACCGCGAAAATCACAATCTGTAAAACTTCATTGGTTGCAAAGGCTTCAAAAACACTTTTTGGAACCACGTGCGAAACAAATTTTTCTAGTGAAAGACCTTCATCAGCAGACTTTACGAGTTCACCTGCCGCATCAGCAACAGGTTTTTCGAGATGCATAGCTTTTCCAGGTTCCATCCAATTCACCAATACCAAACCGATCAATAATGAAACTAAAGAAGCCGTTAAAAACCACGCCATTGCTTTCGTTCCTACTCGACCAATCATTTTGATATCACTCATTTTAGCGATTCCTACCACCAATGTTGTAAATACAAGTGGCGCAATAATCATCTGTACCAAACGAATGAAAATGGTTCCTAAAAGCTTAATCATCTCTGAGAAAGACGTAATATCATCAATAACTGTCGCTCTTCCATTGGTTGATTTTTCAACTTTCTGAATCTGAACATCCTTGCCTTTAATTGAATTAGGCTCAAAAACCGTTTTACTTCCTTTTCCAATAACAACGATATCTTGACCTTTAAAAGCCTGTGTTAATGAATCTTTTTGTTTATCGTTGGCAGCGATATAAATTTTCTGAGATAATTTTTTACCATCACTTGTTTCAAACTTTACTTCATCCGTCGGAAGGTGTTTCGCATCCACCAGTTCAGAATTAATTCTAATTTCGGTACCACGTTCAAACTTATTGACAACTCCTCCTAAGATCACCCCAATGATAAGCGCAACAATAATTGCGATAAACAGTTTATTTTGTTTCATAAATACGTATTCTCAATGCTTACAAATATAGTTTTTTTTTGAAAACCGCCACCATCAGTACAAAGCATAAAAAAACCGCCCACAGGGGCGGCTCCAAAATTATTAAGAAATGAAGCTTTTAAGCTCTCAAATATCTTGAATAAGCATAACCTTCTTCACCATCGGCAGTTTTAATTTTCCACCACTCAGCAGAAGTTTGCTCCACTAAAGTTACTGCTTCACCTTTTGCCGCTTTACCAACAACAGCAGCTTCCGTAGAAGGCTCTTGTCTGATGTTTAGGTTAGATGATTCTGTAGCAACAGTAAGGCTAGCACCAGCTGCCAAACCTGAAACTTTAACATCGATGTTGATGTCAGAAGCTGAATACGAAGCATCGATCGCTCCTAGTGCATCCCAAACCGCATCTTTTGCAGAAGAGTTTGCAGCATCTCCAGAAACGTAAAGAATACCATCTTGTTCTTGAACTGTTAAATTATTTACTCCAGCATTTTGTGCAGCCGAAATTACGCTTGAATATTTATCTTGTAGTACGCTCATTTTCTATTATTTTACTGTGTAATTATAGTTTACTTTTCCAACTTTCAAAGCATCAACCGATTCTTTGATTTTTCTAGCTTGTGTAGAAGAAACGCTTCCTGTTAAAGTAAGCTCTCCATTAACCACCTCTACTTTTACAGACGGGAAATCTTTAACTGCATCTGTCACTTTTTGCTGAACTGCAGGATCTACCGCTGCAACAGTTTCAACTGGTGCTGGTGGTGCTGTTACTGTAGCCATATCGTGTACGTCTTTTACTCCTTGAATCGCTTTCAAAGAAGCAATCGCTGCATCTTTTTCAGCAGGTGTAGCGAAAGTTCCGCTAAGGTGTGCAACACCATCTTTAACTTCTACTGAAGCTGTTGGATACGAAGTTACCGCTGTTGTAGCCGAAGTTTGAAGTTCTGCATCAGAAACTTTTTTCTTACAAGAAATAGCAGTGAAAGACACCATAAGAGCCATAGCTGCCATTGCAATTGTTTTTTTCATAGTTGAATTTTTAAATTAAAGTTTGTTTTGTATAATAACCAAATTTAGTAAATAAAAACTGTACCGAATTATTAAAAAATGATAAAATTTAGTTTCTTTTCCATTCTTTTTCTGTTTTTATTGAAGTAGAAGACTAAACCTCAGCAGAATACTTGTTAAAATTATTTTCAAATTGAAATGAAAAAACCATCAAAACAAAATCGTATTTTTGAAGCAATGCAAAATAAGTGGACTTTACGAACGGTTACCGTCATGCGCTACATCCTTCCTTTACGTGAAGGAGGCTCTTTGCCGGCTTTGGCAGAAGCGGATGATGATTTTAAATATGTGCTGAAATTTCGAGGCGCCGGTCATGGTGTCAAAATGTTGATTTCTGAACTCTTGGGTGGGAAAATCACCGAAGTTTTGGGGTTAAAAATCCCAGAATTGGTTTTGGTGAATCTTGATGTCGATTTCGGAAGAACCGAAGCCGATGAAGAAATTCAAGATTTATTGAAGTTTTCCGAAGGTTTGAATCTCGGATTGCATTATTTATCAGGAGCTATTGCGTACGAACCAAGTATCAAAATTGATCCGCTTTTGGCATCAAAAATTGTTTGGTTGGATGCGTTTATCACCAATATCGATCGAACTTTCAAAAACACCAATCTTCTTTGGTGGCATAAAGAATTATGGGTTATTGATAACGGAGCTTCGTTCTACTTCCATCATTCTTGGCAGAATTTCGATCAAGCGGCAAAAACGCCTTTCAAATATGTGAAAGACCACGTTTTATTGCCCCAAGCGACGATGTTGGATGAAGCCGATCGTTGGGGACATGAAATGCTCAACGATGAAATCTTCCGAGATTTGGTGAATTTAATTCCCGAAGATTGGTTGCAATGGCAAGATGCGGACGAAAGTCCAGAAGAAATTAGAGAAATTTATTTCCAATTTCTAAAAACCAGATTAGAAAACTCTCAACTATTCTTAAACGAAGCGAAAAATGCAAGAGGATAAATTATACGAATATGCGGTGATCCGCCTAGTTCCGAAGGTTGAAAGAGAAGAATTTTTCAACATTGGCTTGGTGCTTTTTTCGAAAAAAGAAAAATACATTCGAGTTGATTTTCATTTGTGCTCTGACAAATTTCGATTAATGCACAGCAAATTGGATTACGATGAAGTGCAAAAAAATTTGGAAAACTTCCAAAAAATAGCGCACGGAAGTCCAGATGGAGGTCCAATTGCAAAATTGGAAATTCCCGAACGATTCCGTTGGTTGACCGCCGTTCGAAGTTCGGTGATACAAACATCGCGACCTCATCCTGGAAAAACGAAAGATTTAGACAAAACCTTCGATCGACTTTTTGAAGAGTTGGTAAAATAAAATCGGCAACCTTGGGTTGCCGATTTCCGCTTCAAGAGTCGTATTACAAATACGATTTATTTTAAGTAAGAATTTCGATACTGTTACGATTCAGTTTAATTCGACCTTCGTTTTCTAAGGCTTTCAACAATCTTGAAATCACCACTCGAGAACTATTCAGCTCATTAGCAATTTCTTGATGGGTTTTATTAATAACCAGCGAACCTGTTATTTTCTGAATTTCAAATAAATAATTCAACAAACGTTCGTCCATATGCATGAACGCGATGGAATCAATCGCATTGAGCATTTCATTAAATCGGCTATTATACGATTCTAAAACATACGAACGCCACGATTTATATTTCCCCATCCATTCTTCCATTTTCGCAACCGGAATCATGGCAATAACACCATCATTTTCGGCAACTGCTCGTATTTCACTTTTCTTATCTCCAACGCAACAAGCCATCGTCATTGCGCACGTATCGCCTTTTTCGATAAAATACAAAAGCAACTCACCCGCATCAAAATCTTCCCGCAAAATCTTTATCGCGCCTTCCAAAAGCAAAGGCATGGTTTTGATGTATTTCCCAATTTCGATAAGGACTTCGCCTTCTTTAAAGGAAACAATTTGGGCAACTTCGGCTATTTCATTAATAAGTTCATCTTCAAAAATAGCTTGATACGATTCTTTGATACGTTCTTTTGTTGTCATAAAATTTTAGTGCGGCAGCTTTTTCTTCAGCAACCCATACAGCCAGGTTCCCAAAACGGCTCCGAAAATCACCACTAAAATAGGAAAATATCCTGCTCCCGTCAAAACAAACATCGGTCCAGGACAAGCGCCTGCCAAAGCCCAACCAAGCCCAAAAATAATCCCACCATAAAGATATCGTTTGATGCTTTTATCTTTATCTTCGATAACAATAGGTTCGCCATCGATGCTTTTCATTTTACGTCTTTTGATGAGTTGAACCAAAGCAATTCCAACAACCAAAGCACTTCCCATCAACCCATACATATGAAACGATTGAAAATTGAACATTTCATAAATTCTAAACCACGACGCAGCTTCTGATTTGTACATTAAAATTCCAAAAAAAGTTCCTATTACTAGATAAATTATATTTTTCATGTGAATTAAAATTAAAAAATGAAAGGAAATAAAAGATGAACCATGATTAAACCACCGATAAAAAAGCCAATGGTAGCAATCAATGACGGAAGTTGCAAGTTACTAATACCCGAAATCGAATGTCCTGATGTACATCCACCCGCATATCGAGCTCCAAAACCCACCAATAATCCGCCAATTAATAGAATAGCTAGAACTTTAGGTTCAGAAAACGCTTCATTACCGAATAATTCGGTCGGAACATACGCTTTTCCTGCACTTTCAATTCCCATTTCTTTAAGTTGTTCTATCGTTTTGGGATTCAAATCGGGCGATTGATTTTCAGAAAGATAATTTGCTCCCAAATAACCACCAAAAATTGCCCCAAGCATCACTAAAAGGTTCCAACGTTGGGATTTCCAGTCAAAACAAAAGAAATCACACGTTTTTCCAGCACCACAAAGCGTGCATAAAGTTCGCAAGTTAGACGACATCCCAAAACGCTTTCCTACAAGCAATAAAACAAACATCGTCAAGGCAATCAGCGGTCCGGAAACATACCACGGCCAAGGCTCCATAATCCAATTCATAGCAAAATGTATTTTACAATTTCAAACGTTGCAAAATTGGCTCTTTTCCCAAGAACAGAATGTTACTTAGGTTACATTAGATGAAAAAATGAAATTTTTCTTTTCGAAACGAGCTTTAAAGCTTGGTCAACTTCGCAAATTTGAGAATCAGATTTTTCTCGCCTTCATTTTTAAATAAGACTTTTGCTTTGATGTTTTCCGAATCTGTACCATCTAAAAACACCACTTCACCCACACCAAAACGATCATGACGAACCAAATCTCCAACTTCAATATCTTGAGACGAATTCCCACTTGGATTGGTGATTCTTGCCGATGCGATTGGTTTTAATTTCTTAGCTTCGGTTGGTTGTGAACCTTCAGCAGATCGAGAAATCGACTTTTTGGGTTCTACTTTTTTAAAGGATTTCGGAATTAACGGTGCTTCATCAAACAAACTCGATGATAGTCCAGATCGGTTGATTGCTTTTCTATCTACTGCTGGATTCAAAAATTCAACAAAACGGCTATCGACCTCACTTAAAAATCGAGAAGGCTCGGCGTCTGTAATTTTCCCCCATTGAAATCGAGAAACCGCGTATGAAAACACCGCTTGCTTTTCGGCTCTCGTTAGGGCAACGTAGAATAATCTTCGCTCTTCTACCAAATCTTCACGAGTCGATGAACTCATAAAACTTGGGAACAAATTCTCTTCAAGTCCTACCAAATGCACTACAGGAAACTCCAAACCTTTGGAAAGGTGAATGGTCATTAACGAAACTTGATCTTCCGTTCCGTCCGTTTTTTTATCTTGATCGGTTGTTAACGCAATATTTCCCAAGAAGTTAGAAAGTGAAGCATCACCGTCTTCCAATTGCTGTTGTTCTTCGATAAAACCTTGCATAGAGTTCATCAATTCCTGAACGTTTTCAACTCTTGAAATCCCTTCTGGTGTTTGGTCGTCTTTCAAAAATTTAATCAAACCACTTCGCTTCGCGACCTCCATCGCAACTGTGTAGGCGTTTTCGGTTTTCAACAATACTTGAAACGCTTTAATCATCGACCAAAAATCCGACAATTTCGTAATGACACCGTTATTAAATCCTAATTGAGGCGCGTAAAATCCAATATTATCAAGCACTTGAGCTAAAGCCAAACCTTGTGCATCTGCGAAAACAATCAATTTATTTTGTGTTGTTTCTCCAATTCCACGAGTTGGATAATTGATGACACGCAACAACGCTTCGGAATCATTTTCATTCACCAAAAGACGAAGATAAGCCACCAAATCTTTCACTTCTTTCCTTTGATAGAAGGACAAACCGCCATACACACGATATGGAATATTCTTTTTTCTCAACGAATCTTCAAACGCTCGAGTTTGTGAATTGGTACGATATAAAATGGCAAAATCATTGAATTTCTTTTGCTCTGTATTATGCAATTCCCAAATATTAGACGCGACGAAACTCGCTTCATCGGCATCAGAAAGCGCACGATAGACTTTAATTTTTTCTCCAACTTCATTATCACTAAACACATTCTTTTTGAACTGTTGTGTATTTCGTGAAATCACCACATTTGCAGCATCAACGATGGTTTGTGTCGAACGATAATTCTGTTCCAACGAAACGGTGATTGCATCTGGGTAGTCTTTTTTGAAATTCAGAATGTTGTAAATATTAGCACCACGGAAGGAATAAATGGATTGTGCATCGTCTCCTACCACACAAATATTTTCAAATTTTGAAGCCAATGCTTTCACAATTAAATACTGTGAATGATTGGTATCTTGGTACTCATCCACCAAAATATAACGAAAACGGTCTTGATATTTCGCCAAAACTTCAGGAAAACGAGTAAGAAGTTCATTGGTTTTCAATAATAAATCATCAAAATCCATCGCGCCGTTTTTAAAACAAGCTTCCACGTATTTTTGATAAATCGTTCCCATGTGTTTCATATTCGCACGTTCATCCGCTTCCAACAATTCTGGATTATTGTAATACGCTTTTACCGTAATCAAATTATTTTTATAGGTTGAAATCCGAGAAAGCACTTTTTTAGGTTTGTAAATATCTTGATCGACATTCAGCTCCTTCATTACTTTTCTCAAAACATTCAACGCATCTTGTGTATCGTAGATGGTAAAATTGGACGGATAGCCCAAATAATGGCCTTCACTACGTAAAATTCTTGCAAAAACGGAGTGAAACGTTCCCATCCAAAGGCTTCTTGCATTAGTATCTCCTACCACTTTCGCAATACGGTCTTTCATTTCGCGTGCCGCTTTGTTGGTAAAGGTTAATGCAAGGATATTAAAAGGATCAACCCCATTGGTAATTAAATGGGCAATACGCATCGTAAGAACTCTTGTTTTCCCAGAACCCGCTCCAGCAAGCACCATCAAAGGTCCCTGCAAGGTTGTTACTGCTTCGTATTGAGATTCGTTTAGTCCTTTCAAATAATCCATCATGCCTCGAAAAATTTTAGAACTACAAAAGTACATCTTTCACTAGAGAATTCAAATTCCTGGGAAACGCTCATGTAGGGATTTCAAATACAGAAAAAAACATGGGAATTGTGTAACATTTGCAATTCTAAAGCAACTAATTACGTAGAAAAATAGTTTAACTAATATGAAAAAAAGATTTCTTAGCGTTGCTGCAGCGGCCTTTTTCGGACTGACGCTTCAAGCACAAAAAATTGATTTTGAAGAATACACGCTAGACAATGGTCTGCATGTTATTTTGCATCAAGACAACTCGGCACCCGTGGTTACTACTGGGGTAATGTACCACGTGGGAGCGAAAGACGAGCTTGTAGGAAGAACAGGATTTGCGCATTTCTTTGAGCATTTGCTTTTCGAAGGAACAAAAAATATCAAACGAGGAGAATGGTTCAAAATTGTTTCTTCTAACGGAGGTTCCAACAACGCCAATACAACAAATGACCGTACATACTATTACGAAACTTTCCCTTCAAACAACGAGCAGTTGGGACTTTGGATGGAATCGGAACGTTTGAAATCTGGAGACATCAACCAAATTGGTGTAGACACGCAAAGAGAAGTTGTTAAAGAAGAAAAAAGACTCCGTATGGACAACCAACCTTACGGAAATCTTTTCACAGAAGTACAGAAAAACTTGTTCACAAAACACCCATACAACTGGTCTACAATTGGCTCAATGGATGATTTAAATGCGGCTCAACTTCAGGAATTCCGTGATTTTTATAAGAAATTCTATGTTCCAAACAACGCTGTTTTAGTCGTTGCGGGTGACATTAAAAAAGATCAAACAAAAAAGTGGATTAAAGAATATTACGGAAGCATTCCTAAAGGAACTGTTACCCCGAAAAACTTCCCTAAAGACGAACCGATCACAAAAACAAAAGAAGTTACGGCTTACGATAAAAATATCCAACTTCCGGCATATGTATTTGCTTACAGAACGCCAGGTGCAAAAGAAAAAGATGCCTATACTTTGGATATGATTTCCACGTATTTAAGTGGCGGTAAATCATCTGTTTTGTACAAAAAACTAGTTGATAAAGAGAAAAAAGCTTTGGAAGTTGCGGCTTTCAACCAAGGTTTAGAAGATTATGGAATTTTTGCAACGTTCGCTATCCCAATGGGAACAACAACGAAAGAAGTTTTGGAAAAAGACATCGATGCAGAAATCGCAAAACTTCAGACCACTTTAATTTCAGAAGAAGATTATCAAAAATTGTTGAATCAGTTTGAGAATAATTTCGTGAACTCCAATTCATCTATTGAGGGAATTGCGCATTCATTAGCACATAACTATATGTTGATGGGTGATACCAATTTAATTAACAAGGAATTAGAAATTTACCGTTCGATCACCAGACAAGATTTGATGAATGCGGCTAAAAAATACCTAAACCCGAACCAAAGAGTAGAATTGAACTATTTACCTGAAAAAAAATAAAGCTTTATGAAATACCAATTTAAATATATCGCAGCGGCATTCTTATTTTCAGGAATGGTTACTGCACAAAGCATTAATGTAGACCAAATGCCTAAGCCAGGGCCTACACCAAGCATTAACATCACCAAGCCAAAAACATTCACATTGAGTAATGGTCTTACGGTAATGGTTGTAGAAAATGCAAAATTGCCACGAGTAAACACGACGCTTACCATGGATAGACAGCCTATTTTCGAAGGAAATAAAGCGGGTGTTAGTCAAATTATGGCGGGACAATTAGGAGAAGGAACCACGAAAGTTTCTAAAGACGAATTCAACAAAAGAATCGATTTCTTAGGAGCAGGTTTAAACTTCTCTTCAGGAGGCGCTTCGGCGAACTCGTTGTCAAAATACTATCCTGAGGTTTTATCTATGATGGCGGACGCAATCATCAACCCAAAATTTGATGTTGAAGAAATCAACAAGTCGAAGGACAGAATGATTGAAGGCTTAAAAGCGGATGAGAAAAACGCAAGCAGCATCGCAAGCAAAATCAATAGAGCCGTTACTTACGGAAAAAATACAGCTCGTGGAGAATTCAACACGGCAGAAAGCATTAAAAACGTTCAACTTGCCGATGTTCAAGATTTCTACAAAAAATATTATGCGCCTAACAATGCGTACTTAGTAATTGTTGGTGATGTTAAATTTGAGGATGTTAAAAAACAAGTAGAGCGTGATTTCTCAGCTTGGAAAAAATCGGATGTTAAATTCGGAAATCTAGAGCCTGCCGCAACTTTAGCAGCGACAGAAATTAACGTAGTTGACGTTCCAAACGCCGTACAATCTGTAGTAAACGTTGGAAACACGACTGATCTTAAAATGAATAGCAAGCAGTATTTCCCTGCGGTTATCGCAAACTACATCCTTGGAGGAGGAGGCGAAGCAAGATTATTCATGAATCTTCGTGAGAAAAACGGATTTACATACGGAGCCTATTCTTCTTTAAATACAGGAAAATACGGTCCAATGTTCTCTGCAAATGCAAGTGTTCGTAACGAAGTTACGGATAAAGCAGTAACAGAATTTATGAACGAATTGAAAGCCATTAACACCGTAAAACCAGAAGAATTAACAAGTGCTAAAGCGAAGTTGAAAGGAGATTTCATCCGTTCATTAGAAAGTCCAGCAACAATTGCACGTTTTGCATTAAGTCAAAAAACGCAAGACTTACCAGAGAATTTCTTTACTGATTATTTGAAGTCAATTGATGCTGTTACCGCAGCTGATATTTCAAATGCTACAAAATCATTTGTTAAGCCAAATCAATCTAGAATTTTTGTTGCTGGAAAAGCTTCAGAAATTGCTGATGGTTTAGAAAAACTAGGATATCCTGTAAAATATTACAACACCAATGCGAATCCAACAAAAAAGCCAGAAGCTCAAAAAATTGATGCATCGGTTTCTGTAGCGAGTGTTATGGACAAATACTTCGCTGCAATTGGAGGAAAAGCGGCTTTGGAAAAGATTACATCAGTTACAACCAAAGCAACGGGAACTGTGCAAGGGATGCAATTGGATCTTAAAACGATTGAAGCTAATGGTGGAAAGCGTTTAAGTGAAGTTTCTATGGGCGGAAATGTAATGCAAAAGATTTTCTTCGATGGTAAAAACGGTGGAATGTCTATGCAAGGACAATCTATGCCACTTCCAGAAGAAACGAAAGCGGAATTTTTGAATTCGACAACAGCAATTCCAGAATTGAGTTTTGCAAAAAATCCAAATGCTAAAATTTCAGGAAGTGAAAACGTAAATGGTGAAGATTGCTACGTTGTTAAAGTAGGAGCTACAAGTCATTTTTACAGCAAAAAAACTGGTCTTAAAGTTGGAACTCAAATGACAGCTCAAGGACAAACGGTAAACGTGAAGTTCGCAGATTACAAAGACGTTTCTGGAGTAAAATTCCCACAAAGCATTACGCAAGCTGTAGGACCTATGGAAATGGTTTTCAACGTTAGCTCGATTGAACTGAATAAAGCAACCGATGCTGATTTTAAATAATCAGAAAAGGTAGTAATCCTATAAACAGCAACTTCGGTTGCTGTTTTTTTCTTGAAATATCATTTGGCTATTTGTAATTTCATCAAAAAACATTACATTTGCCCTTCAAAATTTAGAATAAAACGATGAGTGCTATATTTACAATTTTAATGGTGGTAGTAATGATCCTTTGTATCTTACTAATTATCGTCATTATGGCTCAAAACCCAAAAGGTGGAGGTCTTTCTTCAACATTCGGTGGTGCATCTTCTGCACAATTCGGTGTACAAAGAACCAACGACTTTATGGAAAAAGCAACTTGGACTCTTGGAGTTTCGGTTGTTGTAGTAATTATTTTAAGCGTAGTTCTTACGGCAAGCCCAGTACAAGCTTTACCGAAAGTACAAGCGCCTAAGAAAACGGAAGCTCCTGCAAGTGCACCAACAAACACACCTGCAACAACGCCTACTTCTACTCCAGCGAAATAAGCATTACAATCGTACAAAATATAAAGAGAACCAAATGGGTTCTCTTTTTTTTTATGCTTTAGTTTTCAGTTGAGTTTTCGTTTTTCTAGAAAATGCTTCACTCGCAATCCAAATGACAATACAACATGTTGAAATTTCTTTTGCTGATAGTATTTGTCAATAAAAATCTGCATCGCACCATAAAACCGTTCGAGATAAACCTCATCTTTTTGCGTACTCTCTCCTTTGAGGTGCAAAATAGAAAAAGTGCCGTAATACCAATTTTGATAGCCTTTATTCAAAAAAGAATTGCATAAATCGATATCTTCACCGTACATAAAATACGTTTCGTCTAAACCACCAACTTCCCAATAACGATCTCTTTTACAAAGCAAAAATGCACCTGTAACAACATCCACTGGCGCAATATCGGTTTCTTGCAAATCATCACGATAATACGATTTGGATTTCGTCATTCCAAACGTGAAAAACAACTTCCCAAACGAATTGATAATTCCTGGAACCGAACGTTTACTTTCCGGAAGAAAAGCCCCAGAAGCATCATGCATCCGAACACCTAAACATCCAAAGTTGGCTTTAGATTTAGCGAAATCAAGAACTTTTTTTAAATCATCAGATTCGAGTTCTGTATCTGGATTGAGAAGTAAAAGATATTCGCCTTTTGCTTTTTTAATACCAACATTATTTCCTTTTGCAAAACCTGCATTTTCAGCATTTGAAATGAATTGAACGTTCGGAAACTCGTTGATTAAAACCTTCCAAGAATCATCTGGAGACGCATTGTCCACCACCAAAACTTCGTACGAAATATCTTTCACAAAACGATCGAGCGATTGCAAACATTTTCGCAAAACATCCGAAACTTGATAATGAAGAATAACAATGCTGAGTTCCATAGAATCTAGCTTTTTTCAGAATACGGTGATCGGTTGATAATCGAGCGTCCCAACGAGATTTCATCTGCATATTCCAACTCATCTCCTACCGAAATTCCGCGTGCAATACTTGAAAACTGAACCGAAAAATGCTTCAATTTTTTATACATATAATACGCTGTTGTATCGCCCTCCATCGTTGCGCTCAGTGCAAAAATTACTTCTTTCACTTCGCCCGACTCGAGTTTGGATTCTACTGCCGAAATTTTTAGCTGTCCTGGTCCAATGCCTTCCATCGGCGAAATTTTCCCGCCCAAAACCACATATTTCCCTTGAAACTTTCCTGTATTCTCAATGGCCATCACGTCTCGAACATCTTCAACAACGCAAAGCAATTCTGAACTTCGATTCGAGCTAGCACAAATATCACAAATCTCCGAATCCGAAAAATTATGGCATTCTTTACAATACTGAATTTCACGAACCAATTTCTCAAGAGAATCGGCAAGAGCAAGAGCTTGACTTTCGGGTTGACGAAGAAGATATAGAGCCAATCGTAATGCCGATTTTTTCCCTATTCCTGGCAATCCAGAGATTTCTTCAACCGCTTTGGATAAAACTTTACTTGGGTAATCCATAACGACAAAGATAAAGCTAATTCTTTATTTTTTCTACTTCGGATGTTCGAGAAATCAGATTAAAAAGCCATATGAATTTCATTTCAAATTTAACAAATGCCTATCGCGAATTCCGAAAAAAAACTATCTTTAAACAAAAAACCTTATGCACTTAAAGAATCTCAACTATCCGCTAGACTTCAAATTTAGGATTACGACTCTTTCCAGCGACTTCACAATCACGGATGCCAACGGAAAAGAAATCGCTTATGTACGCCAGAAAATGTTCCGCTTGAAAGAGGATGTTATTATCTATTCGGATCATTCGAGAACGCAGCAATTATTTCAAATCAAAGCCAATCAGTGGTTGGATTTTAATGCGTCTTACAGCCTAGTTGATTTAGTAAATATGAAAAGCTATGGTCGTGTTTCCCGAAAAGGAATGCGTTCTTTTTGGAAAGCGACGTACGACATCATGGATGAAAACAACATCACCAAATTCACCATTACCGAGGACAATGGTTTTAAAAAAATCTGGGACAGCATGGTAGGTGAAATCCCTATTATTGGGATGTTTACTGGCTATTTCCTAAATCCTTCTTATAGTGTGAAAGATGCCGCTGGGCGCAGTTATTTTCAATTAAAGAAAATGCCTTCGTTAATCGGAAGACGTTTCCAACTGAACCGAATGGTTGATATCGATGACGAAGATGAAACATTGGTAATCTTATCACTTCTGATGATGGTTTTACTAGAACGTGCACGAGGTTAATCACGAATAAAAAACAGCTAAAAAAAGCACTAAATATGCGGCCAAAGGAATTCTTTAGCCGCTTTTTATTTTGTAAATTTGGACAAATAAATTTTTATGAGCTTACAAAATATAGAGCCTCAAATTATTTGGAAGAATTTCTCTGCATTAAACGCAGTTCCGAGACCTTCCAAAAAAGAGGAAAAAGTAATTGAATTCATCAAAAATTTTGGTGAATCGTTGAATCTTGAAACCATCGTAGACGAAGTAGGTAACGTGATTATTCGCAAACCGGCAACTTCAGGAATGGAAAATCGTACACCGATAGTTTTACAATCGCATTTGGATATGGTTTGTCAAAAAAACAACGATGTTGATTTTGATTTTGACACGCAAGGAATTCAAATGGTTGTTGATGGTGATTGGGTGAAGGCAAAAGGGACAACTCTTGGAGCTGATAACGGTTTGGGAGTTGCATCCATCATGTCGATTTTAGAATCTTCGGACATCCCGCATCCAGCTTTAGAAGCGCTTTTCACAATCGATGAAGAAACAGGAATGACAGGAGCTTTAAACCTAAAACCAGGTCTTTTGAAGGGTGAAATTTTGCTAAATCTTGATACCGAAGAAGATGACGAAATTGATATCGGTTGCGCCGGTGGTGTTGATGTAACGGCTTCTCAGAAGTACGCTTTAGAAGCAACACAAGGTGAAATTCTTTCGATTTATGTTAAAGGTTTGCAAGGTGGACATTCAGGAATGGACATCCATAAAGGTTTTGGAAATGCCAATGTGTTGATTGGAAGATTGCTTTTTGCAGGAAACCAAACGCAAGATATTCAGTTAATTTCGATAGATAGCGGAGGTTTGAGAAATGCTATTCCAAGAGAAGGAAAAGCAATTTTCGCAGTCGCAAACGCAGATGATTTTCTGAAAGTAGCGAACGCTTTAAAAGAAGAAATTCTAGTTGAATTCGCTTCTGTTGAAAAAGATTTAAACATCAGTATTGAAAAAACAGAAGCTGCTAATCAAGGTCTTTCTGCTACAGATTCTAAAAAAATAATTTATGCTTTGAAAGCAGCTCACAACGGAGTTTATCGCATGTCTCCTGATGTAGCTGATTTGGTAGAAGCCTCTAACAATGTTGCTCGTGTTGAGTTGAAAGAGGGTGCTTTGAAGATTTTAAACCTTTCTCGTTCTTCGGTAGATTCGTCTAAAGACGATGTTGCAGGACAGTTACGTGCTGTCTTTGAATTAGCAGGAATGCAAGTAGAATTTAGCGGAGCATATCCAGGTTGGAAACCACTTCCAGGTTCGGAAATCGTTACGATTATGGATAAATTGTACACGGAAAAATTCGGTTCTAAACCTCACGTTGTAGCTTGCCACGCTGGTTTGGAATGCGGAATTATAGGTTCACATTATCCAGAAATGGAAATGGTAAGTTTCGGACCAACGATTCGCGGCGCACACTCACCAGACGAACGTGCGAGCATTTCATCAACCCAGAAATTCTGGAGTTTCTTGAAAGACATTCTAACTCAGATTCCTGAGAAAAAATAGCAAAAGACCTTCCACCATTTGGTGGAAGGTCTTTTTTAAACACTTCTCGGATCGGGTTTCAGCGGCATCATCGCACATCGATGAACTTCAATTGCAGGACAGTCAAAATCCAAGCTTACTTTTCCTTCAATTAAATACAAACCGCGACCTCGCAACGGCGATATCCTCAAGCTTTGCGGAAAATGAACCGTATCTACAAAATCTCCGTGCTCATCTAAAAACGTCCCAAACTTCATTAAAGTTCCTGTTTTGGTTCGTACCATTTTAGAAGCTACTAAATGCGCTACAATTCGTACAATTTCTCCTTCAAAAGACGTCAACGTTTTTCCCGTAACAGTACCTCGATAGGAGGATTTAGCAAAATCAAAACTTGATCCCGAAACGGGAAATCCCATCAACTCAAGCTCATCATAAAGATCTTCTAGTTTATCTGTTGTTAATTTGGGTAAAGTCAATTTTTCGGTTTCTCCATAAAACAAATACCCTGAAGTATTCGTTTTTTCTTTTGACTTTTTTAAAATCAAATGCGCCTCCCACAATAATTCTTTTTTACCCATTCCTAAAAAGCGAAAAGCCCCACAACGAATAAGAATCAAAACCTGTTCAAGTCCAGCCCCAGTACGCAAACAAAAATCTGATAAACCTCGATACAAACCATTTTGAACTCTTTCTTCGGGAATCCGAATTGCTAAATCCGTTTCTAAATTCAATAAACAATCAAAACCCAAATAAATATGTTTACCGTCAATCGATGTATTAAAAATACTTATGTTCACACAAGGCAAACAAATGATTCCGCCCGCTTTTTTGGCTTCATTTACGTAAACTTCTCGAGAATAAAACCCTCCATAATTATTCAAAACACTCACCATAAATTCTCTTGGATAATAGGTTTTCAGGAAAAGACTTTGATAACTTTCTACCGCAAAAGACGCCGAATGTGCCTTATTAAAACTATAGCCTGCAAAACTTTCCATCTGGCGCCAAACTTCTCTAGATACCTCATCGGGATAGCCTCGTTCTTTGCAATTTTGATAGTATTTGTCTTCAATTTCTGCTAAATGATTTTTGTTACGGTATTTTCCGCTCATCATTCTTCGCAAAACATCGGCTTCAGCCAAGTCCAATCCTCCAAAATGATGCCCTATTTTCATCACATCTTCCTGATACACCATTACACCGTAGGTATCCTCTAGCTGTTCTTTAAAAGCGGGATGTATATATTCAACTTTTTCTGGCGCCAAATGCCGCTCTATATATGCATGCATCATCCCTGAAGATGCCACACCAGGACGAATAATAGAACTCGCCGCTACCAATGTAAGATAATCATCACAATTCAATTTTAAAATAAGCTGACGCATTGCAGGACTTTCAATATAAAAACAACCAATGGTATTCGCTTTTCGTAATTGCTCTGCAATAAGAGGATCTGTAAAAAACCGTTTCGGATTGGTGGTTTCCACCTGATTCCCCGTGTTCAAACGAATAATCTCTCGACAATCTTTAATATGCCCAATCCCGCGTTGCGAAAGAATATCAAATTTTTCAAAACCCAAATCTTCGGCAACATACATATCGTATTGCGTTGTCGGAAGTCCTTTAGGTGGATAATCTAACGCCGAATAACACGTTAAAGGTTCTTCCGAAATCAGAACTCCAGAGGCATGAATCGTACGCTGATTGGGAAAATCTTCCATCTGATTATGTATATCCAAAATCATTTTAGTGACTTCATTTTCATTCAGCATGTGTGTAGGATCTTTAATTAGTCTATCGATTTCACTTTTCGGCAAACCATAAATCTTCCCAAGCTCACGGATAATAGATCGGTCTTTAAATGTTCCCATAGCGCCCATTAACGCAACATTTTCGTAGCGTCCAAAAAGATATTTATACATTTCATCTCGATCTTTCCAAGAAAAATCAACATCGAAATCGGGCGGAACTTTACGCTTAGGATTTAAGAATCGTTCAAAATACAAATTGAGTTCAATTGGGCAAACATCTGTAATCCCAAGACAATATGCCACAATGCTATTCGCACCACTGCCACGTCCTACATAATGAAAATTGCGAGATCTAGCATATCGACACAAATCATCTGTAATCAAAAAATAGCTAGAAAAATTAAGAGTATCAATAATTTCCAATTCTTTCAATACTCGAGATCTAGCGACTTCGTCCGTTACTTCGTATCTATTTTCAAACCCTTCAAATGCATATCGATACAAAAGAGCTTTGTCTTCTGAATACGATCCTGTAAAGGTTTTTTTGTATTTAGAACCACCAAATTCAAAATAAAAACGACACCTAGAAAGCAGTTGTTCCGTATTTTCAATAAGTTTCGGAACCAATTCATACCGTTTTTTGAGCCGGTCTTGCGGGACGAAAATTTCGTCTTCTCGACCGATTTGTTCAGGCGACGTTTGGGAAATCAATAAATTAGAGTCAATTGCTCGAAGTTGCTTATGAAGTTGATATTTTTCGGGTTGAAATGATACTGGAGCTAAAACCACATAACGTTCCCAATGTATTTTAGGAAACGTCAGAAATTTAGCAACTTCATGTGGACGAATTCCAATAAATTCATTTTCTCGTAAATCTCGTTCTTCTCTCGTCCCAAAAGGATAAACGACAAAAACATTTTCAAATTCGGGAGCTACTTTCGGTAAAAGAGATTTTTGTTTATTCGTAATCGTCATCAACTCATTCAATTCTCGAAAGCCAGATTCATTTTTAGCAATTCCCACAAAAAGCAGTTGATGATTATTGCGAAATTCCATTCCCGCTAAACCGTTGATTCCCGCTTCACGACAGAGTCTAATAAATTTCAGAACAGCAGATGAATTGTTAATATCTGTAAGCACAGCCGTATCGTATCCATAATTACGAATACCTTCTACGAGCTTTTCCAAACTTAACGTTCCGTATCGTAAGCTGTAATAACTATGTAAATTGAGCAGCATGAGAAAATCTTTAAAAAATACATCCTCGCATCACGGCTTGGTGTCCGTAATGCATCCGAATACGATCCATCGCTTGGGCAAGATTGAGTTCTTCGAAGGTTTGACTAAACAAATCAGGTTGATAATTTCCAGCTACGAGATTGCTCAACTTCACTCCTATCAATCGAATGAGCATCCGCCGGCTATACAACTTGGTAAAAAGCTGAAGAACTCTTTCAAAAATTACTTTTTCTGACGAAGTGAACGAGAGTTTGGCTTGCATGGTATGTGTATCAAAATTGCTGTATCTGATTTTAACCGTCACACAAGATGTAAGCTTTTCCTCTTTTCGAAGATCAAAAGCTAACTCATCTACCATCTTAAATAGAATTTTCTTCAGAAGTTCCATATCAATAGTATCTTTTGCAAACGTTGTTTCCTTACTCATACTTTTCTGTTTATGAAAAGGCACCACAGCGCTAGAATCTATTCCATTGGCTTTGTTCCAAATCGTTACACCATTTTCACCCAAAACACGCTTCATTGCAAATACCTCCATTTGCTGTAAAGTAGCAATATGCGAAATTCCCATATTTCGTAATAAAGGGTAGGTTTTGTCGCCAATTCCTGGAATTTTTCGAATAGATAAAGGTGCTAGAAAAGGTTTCTCTAAACCGATATCAACTTTCCTCTCACCGCAAGGTTTTGCTTCACCAGTTGCAATTTTGCTTACTGTTTTATTGCGAGACAAGCCAAAAGAAATGGGCAATCCCGTTTCTTTTATAATCCGTTGTCGAAGTTCTTGGGTGAGTTTCCACGTTCCAAAAAAGCGATCCATCCCTGTCATATCCAGATAATGCTCGTCAATAGACGCTTTTTCTACAATGGGAATTTGCTCTTCAATAATTTCGGTAACGATATTAGAATATTTACTGTACATATCATGATCACCATGAACTACATGAGCGTCTGGACAAAGTAGTTTCGCCATTCGCATAGGCATAGCGGAATGTATTCCAAATTTTCGTGCTTCATAACTGCAAGAAGCCACCACACCACGTCCTTCTTCTCTACCAATCAAAACTGGTTTACCTACTAAATCTGTATTAATAAGCCGCTCTACCGAAACAAAAAAGGTATCTAAATCACAATGTACAATCGTACGTTCCATATTCAAGTTGAAAATTGAACTTCAAAATTAGTATGAATTATCGCAAATAATTTTATATTTGCTGATATAAATTATAGCAATGTTATATTTATCTGAAAACATGCGCTATCTGAGAAATCAGATTGGCTTTTCGCAACAACGGGTTGCCGATAACATCTCGATCACTAGAGGACGTTATGCGAAATATGAAGATGGAGCTTCGGAACCACCTTTGGAAATTTTATTGAAAATTTCGAAGTATTTTAAAATTAGTATTGATCTTTTGGTATCGGTTGACATTAGAAAATATCCTTTGGAAGAAATGCTCAACCTTCCTGACAATCGTATTTTGATACCGATTATCGTGGACTCTCACGGAAATAATCAAATCGAAATTATCCCGCAAAAAGCGTCGATGGGTTATTTGAATGGTTATAGCGACCCCGATTATATCGAAAGTTTGCAAACCATTTCGCTTCCATTTTTGAGGAATGGAAAGTTTCGAGCTTTTCCTGCGGATGGAGATTCGATGCCGCCGTATAAAGATGGGACGTATATTGTGGGTAAATATGTAGAAAATTTAGCCGACTTAAAACCAGATAAAACCTATGTTTTTATCACAGTAAACGACGGAATTATCTACAAAAGATTTCAGTTTAATGAAGCGAATTTCATATGTGTAAAATCGGATAATAGTTTTTACGAACCACTAAAAATCCCGTTAACTGAAGTGCGAGAAATTTGGGAATTTGCGTGCAGCATCGCAACCAAAGAATATACAGAATCCGACTTGCAGTTGGACAATTTCGCTATTATTCGTAAGTTGGATGAACTAAAAAGAGAAGTAAACGATTTGAAAAGAGATGCATCAAATTCAATATAATTCCATTCAAATTTTATAATGAAAAACTTTTTCTACACGATACTTGTACTTTCTGGACTCATTCCAGCAACGTATTTATTGATTATTGCAGGACTTTTTCTCTCTGAAATCATTCCGAGCTTACGAGAAGATTCTTCCCAAACAAAAACGTTATTCAGCCTTTTGATGGGAATTTGCGGCTACATCGGTTTGGTCATCGCATTGATTCCAAAATTCTATCCGAAACACCTTGTAAAAATACTATTCTGTTTGATTGGAATCTTAGGATTTGCTTTATTTATGACGGTGGAAGGCAACGGAATCACATGGAATTGGTTTACAAAAATGGAAGAACTTGATGCTTGGCTTATTTTCATGTGGCCCAATATTGTTTGTATAATCCTAATAATTCTGAATTTAATTCAATGGACAAAGTCTTCTAAATCGCAAGAAATAACAACCGATTGATTTTAAAAAAAAGTTATTAAAAAAATCTTACTACATTGTTTTTTTTCTTAGGTTAGCTCAATAAAATAATCAAAATAGAACTATGAGAAAAAAACTACTATCTATTCTAGCATTTGGAGCACTATTTGTGGCGGTTCAGGCTCAGAAAATAGAAGAACCTGAATTTGTAGGCGAATCTATTCTAGTAAAAGCCGACAATACAGCGACACCGCTAGAAAAACAACTAAGCCAATCACGAACTGTTGCCTCAACAGGATTAATTTTATCAGGGATTGGTAAAGTAAGACAACAAATACAAATTGAAGGCTGCTGTGCTAATGTAAAATTTGGCAAGAATGAGGATGTTAAATTTATTATCAGAAATGTGGATAACAACTCCGACCCTTTATCCATCATTCGAGTTTTCAAATTTGAACTTAAGAAAAAATTTCGCCGTGCAGAAATGGCTTCTGTAAATAACTTTGGAGCAACCAAAACGAATAATTTGGATTACATTACCTTCACTGGAAAAAAATACGGAACCAGTTCTTACATCATCAAATTATCTGCAATGGAGCCTGGTGAATACGGAATTATCGTTTCTAATCCGAATGCATTAGATGAGAAACAAACTGTAGTTTCTACATTTGCTGTAACCGAATAAATGATTGAGCATAAACATAGTTTATGCTCAATTTTTTTCATAATAAAAACAAAAAAAAACATGAAATCAAAAACGACTTTTATCTTTCTTTTTTTATTGGCATCCACTCTGGTATTGGCACAAACTGGAGCTGTTACAGAAACCACGCCGCAAAGCGTCACCAAAGTTATCACCAAAAACGGAATTGGTTTCGGCGCAGTTCTCGCCATCGTGCTTTCATGGGATCGCAACAAATCCATCCTTTGGGCAATGCTGCATGGACTTTTCAGTTGGTTGTATGTTATTTATTATGCCATTACACGAAAGTAAACCATGACTTTCAAATCGCTAACGCCCATTATCACCACCGAAAAGCTAGAGGAAACGCTTTTCTTCTATACCCAAATTTTGAAATTTCATATTGAAGATCAAAATACCGATTGGGGTTGGGCAAGACTTGCCAAAGACGGGGTTGAAATGATGATCAGCCAGCCAAATGCTCATTTGGAACATCAAAAAAGTACATTTACAGGAAGTTTTTATTTTGAAATAGACGATGTAGAAAGCCTTTGGCAAGAACTTCGAGATCGTGTAAGCATTTGCTACGAACTAGAAACATTTCCTTGGAACATGCGTGAATTTGCTATTTTTGATCCCAATGGCTACATTCTTCAATTCGGACAAAACATAGAATAATTTCATTTCCTAAAAAAAAAAGAGCTTTCGTACCTCTTTTCTACGCGAAAAGTTTTAATTTAAGAGTTTGAAAATTTCCTTAATTTCAAACATTTTATGAAACAAAAATCCTTTGAAGACATGAGCACAGAAGAGCTCGAAAAATCAAGAAAAATGCTAAGCGTCATCCTTGGCTTTTTGATTGGCGCATCACTCACCCTTCTTGTTTTGGGAATATACATCACGATAAACAAAGGCTTTTCCCCTGTTTTAATCATCCCAATTGCGATGCTTCCGATTGGGATTCTGAACTTCAACAACCTCAACAAAATCAAAGAAGAACTTAAAAAAAGAGTTCCTTAACTAAAGTTGATTTTCAGTTTATGGCCAAAATTTCTGATTTACTTTTAGACCATACACACCGACCTTGGGGCATGCCTAAGGGAAAATGGCAGTTTTACCAAGAATGGAATGATGCTCTTTTTCTGCACTTTAAAGTCGATTATGACAGTTTGAGAGCACTAGTTCCCGAGGAATTGGAGTTGGACGATTTCCAAGGAAGTTATTTTGTTTCCATCGTGGCTTTCCAAATGGAAAAAATTAGACCGAGAAACCTTCCTTATTGGCATTTCGTTTCTACTTTTCGGGAAATAAATGTGCGAACATACATTAAAAATAATAATAAACAAGGGGTTTATTTTCTAAGTATTGAGGCCGAAAAACCTTTTTCTACGTGGATTTCTAAAACAATTTCGGGACTTCCCTACGAACTTTCGAAAATCGTTCGGAAATCAGATTCGTATACTAATGTGAACTTTAAAAAGAATTTCAAACTGGATGCTCAATTCAAAATTGGAGAAAAAATTCAGCATAAAAATGGATTAGAACTTTGGATTACAGAACGTTATTGCTTATACATAAAAAAGAAAACCGAATTTCATCGCTATGAAATTCATCATCCAGAATGGATCTTACACAAAGTTGATGGATTTCAATTGGAGCTTAATTATCAAATTGGAGGTCTCTATTTAAATCAAACCAACTTACACTCTGCACAGTATTCACCAGGCGTACAAGTTGTTTCTTGGCCGTCACAAAATATAAAAAACAGCACACTATGAACATGCATCAAAAAATTTTAGGAATCGTATTACTTGGAGCAATGAGTCTCGCATCTGCCCAAACAACAAGTAACGAAACTCAAACAGAAAATTTAGGAAAAGTAACACTTGGACTTCACGGCCCAGAAGTGAATTTCGAATGGGCACTTTCTAATCAATTCGTTTGGGAAAACAGCTTTGGCGTCGGGATGGGAATGGCAACCGATGGTAGCGAAATAAGCTACGATTGGGATTTAGGGGCACCAACTCCGTATTTAAAATCAGAGCTTAAATTCCTTTATAACTTTGACAAGCGTGTTTCCAAAGGAAAAAATACCGCAAATAATTCTGCAAATTATATCGGCTTACAAACCAAATATAGTTTTGGAGACGGTAGAAGGTTCTCGATTCTGAACCCAAGTTTA
The DNA here is from genome assembly GCA_023423715.1 of Bacteroidota bacterium. Lineage (GTDB taxonomy): Bacteria > Bacteroidota > Bacteroidia > Flavobacteriales > Weeksellaceae > JAFAFC01. Next base: position 87,961 of record JAFAFC010000031.1, on the reverse strand, counting down.
CTTACCGATATTCATTGGGGATTACAACGAGATTTAGGAAGTAAATTTTTAATCAACTCACATATCGGAGTTGGTATTCTACATGATTTCGACTATCAAAAAACGTCCGTTTCGCCAACCTTCAAAGTAGCTTTCAACTATATCTTGTTTAAAACTCCAAAATAAATTAAAAGTAAAAAACACGTATTCAACAACATTCCCATCCTTTTTTGGATGGGAATTTTTTATTTAAAGAAGAATTATTTCAATTTCAAAATAAAAATTATTAGCTTTGTCTAACATTTTTTATTTCATTTTAATAATTTAAAATTTTTATGCGAATAACGTTCTTATCCAATTGGTTCACTCTCGGATTTCTACTATTTTCAACATTCATTTTTTCTCAGCAAAACCCAGATAGCCTGTCCAAGGATTTGGGTATTGAAGAAGTTGTAATAAGCGGCACATTAAAAGCCGTAACCAAACTGAAAAGTCCAGTTCCTGTGGAAGTTTATTCGCCTACATACTTTAAAAAAAATCCGTCACCTACCATTTTTGATGCTTTGCAGAATATCAACGGTGTCCGTCCACAACTCAATTGCAACATTTGCAATACGGGTGACATTCACATTAATGGATTAGAAGGGCCTTATACGATGATTTTGATAGATGGAATGCCCATAGTAAGCTCGCTTGGAAGTGTTTATGGTTTATCTGGAATTCCTAATTCTTTGGTGGAACGTATCGAAATTGTAAAAGGGCCAGCTTCTTCACTCTACGGAAGCGAAGCCGTTGGTGGCTTGGTTAATATTATCACGAAAAAACCACAAAGCGCACCCAAACTTTCTGCAGACATATTTTCAACAACGTGGGAAGAATTGAATGTTGATTTAGGTTACAAATTTAATTTGGGAAAAAAAGCGGATATTTTAACAGGTGTAAATTATTTTGTAAATCAAAATCGAGATGATCTTAATAACGATCAATTCACGGATGTGACTTTACAAAATCGAATTTCCATCTTCCAAAAATGGAATATACAACGCGAAAATTCAAGAGTATTTAGTCTTGCAGGACGCTATTTGTATGAAGACCGTTGGGGTGGCGACATCCGATGGAATAAAACTTTTCGCGGCGGCGACGAAATTTATGGCGAAAGCATTTACACCAATCGAGCAGAACTTTTAGGAACGTATCAACTTCCTGTAAAAGAGCCAATTCATTTTTCATTTTCACTTGTAAATCACGATCAAGATAGCCGTTATGGGACGACATCGTATATCGCTAATCAGAAAATTGCGTTTGGTCAACTGACTTGGGACAAAAAAATAACGAATCATGATTTTCTATTAGGAACAGCGTTACGCTACACATATTACAACGATAATACGCCAGCCACCGAAAAGCAAGCCGAAAAAAACTGGCTTCCTGGAATTTTTCTGCAAGATGAAATCGCCATCCAAGACCAACACACATTACTTTTAGGAACTCGTTACGACCATCATTCGGTTCATGGAGGTATTTTAACACCACGAATTGCGTACAAATGGAATCCGAATCCGACTTCGGTTTTTCGAATCAATGCAGGAACTGGATTTCGAGTTGTCAACCTCTTCACTGAAGACCATGCAGCTTTAACAGGAGCTCGAGATGTTATTATTGAAAACGACCTTAAGCCCGAGAAATCATACAATATCAACCTGAATTACATCAAAAAATTCTATACCGATTCGGGTTCTATATTTGGTTTAGACTTTTCTACATTTTACACCTATTTCACCAATAAAATTGTTCCTGATTATGAAACCGACAGTAATTCTATTCTTTATGATAATTTGGATGGACATGCGGTGAGTAAAGGAATTAGTTTAAATACCGACTTTTCACTTTCGAATGGACTGAAGTTTTTGGTGGGAGCCACAGCCATGGAAAACACCATTACGGAAAATGGAAAAAAAGAACAACAAATGCTCACCGAAAAATTTACGGCAACTTGGGCAATTTCGTACACCATCCAACCCTGGAATTTACTCATTGATTACACGGGAAATTTATACAGTCCGATGCGTTTACCACTTCTAGGAGAACTTGATCCGCGACCAGCAATGTCACCTTGGTGGAGCATACAAAACATTCAAATGACGTATTCTGGTTTCAAGAAATTTGAAATTTATGCTGGAGTAAAAAACCTCCTCAATTGGACTCCGAATAAAAGTACCCCATTCCTACTCGCACGATCACACGATCCATTTGATAAAAATGTAGAATACGACGCTCAAGGAAAGGTTCTTGCAACTCCCGAAAACCCATACGCATTAACTTTTGATCCATCGTATATGTATGCACCCAACCAAGGAATTCGAGGTTTTTTAGGAATACGAATGAAAATCAATTAACATGAGAACGTGGCTAATTTTCAGCGTACTATTTGCAGTTTGTTTTTCGCCCAATTCTTTTGCTCAACTTCAAACTAGTTCGTTTGAAATTTTGGAAAAACAGCAGAAAGACGAACCTAAAAACACATTGATATTCATCCAAACAAATTGGTGTTCCTATTGTCACGCTATGAAGAGAACGACTTTCAAAAATAAAAAAATTGAAAATCTCATCAACGAAAAATACTATTTCATCAATTTCGATGCTGAAGAAAAGTGTACTATAACTTACTTAGGAAAGGAGTTTCACTACATTCCACATGGAACTAAAACAGGAATTCATGAACTTGCTTCACACTTTAGCCAAGAAAATAATCCAGCAAGTTATCCTCTTATTTTAGTTATCAGTCCGCAAAACCAAATCTTATTTCAATATTCTGGTTTTCTAAATGCACAAGAGTTGCAAAACATTCTTATTTATTTTTCAAAAAAGTCAAATTAAAAAATTTTGAATCAGCTAAATATGTAAATTAGAAAATAGAAACCAAATTATATTTTCTATGAAAAACTACATTTACTTTTTAGCTTTTATTAGCTTAATTTCCATCACTTCCTGCTCTACATCTGCTAATTTAGTTACGTTAAAAAACGGAAAGAAGATAGACCCCCAACTTGTCGGAGTCTGGACAGGAACTGAACAAGACAAACAACTTGAAGGAGTAACTAAAAATTGGGAAATGTCAAGAACAGAGGATGGATCTTTTATTTTAAACTTCGACTTAAATAAAAGCGGAGATCATTACACTTCACAAGAAACTGGAACTTGGTGGATTGAAAACGGAAAATTCTTCGAACATCACAAAGAATCTAACCTAACGGACATTTATGAATATAAAATTTTGAACAAAAACCAGGTTCGTTTCAAAGCCGAAAAAATCAGTGTTGATATGAATTCTGATTCCTATGAATTCACCGATACCCGAAAAATGACAGAGGATAATAGACGTGGTAGTTCCTATGAAACTGCGATTAAAGTAAATAGTGTTCGGGAGGAATATGAATATGTAAGACAAAATTGTGTAGATTGTAAAATGAAGCTACAATCCTTAATGCACAAAAATGGAAATCCTTACGATGTGCTAACTCTTCAAAAACCAGATGGATCCGAAATTAAATATTACTTTAACATCAAATCCTTTTTTGGAAAATTCCTTAACTAAATCCGATTGATTTTAAACAACTTTAAAATTATTTTCTTAGTTTTATTTGAATAAAAAGACTGAAAAATGCAAAAATCCTTTGTTAAAATTATTTCGTGTGCTGTAATCCTAAGTTTTGGAATTTCGTGCACTCAGAAAGAGCAAAAAACCGCTCCAACTGAATCTCAAGAAACAAAAATGCTTACAGAGAAAACCTTAAACTATACTTTGAATGGAAAAGAATACGCTTCATTTGCTGCTTTCCAAGGAGATGAAACGGAAAAAAGACCCGTCGTTTTTGTGATTCCAGAATGGTGGGGACTAAATGATTATGCCAAAAGCAGAGCCAAACAGCTTGCTGAACTAGGCTATCTTGCGGTTGCAGTTGATTATTACGGCGAAGGGAAAGTGGTTGATAATCCAGAAGCGGCGAACAAAGAAGCTAGCGGCTTTTATACCGATTCTCCCCTTGCTAAACGTGTTTTTGATGCTGCGAAGCAAAAAGCGCTGGAACTTCCAAATGCCGACGCTAGTAAAATGGCTGTTTTAGGTTATTGTTTTGGTGGTGCCATGGCACTCAATATGGGAAGACAAGAAGCCGATCTTAAAGGAGTTGCTAGTTTTCATGGAAACTTGATGACTGGTGTAAAACCAACAAATTCTACAGTAAAAGTTCTTGTTTTAAATGGGGCTGCCGATAGTTTTATTTCGCCTGAAGAAATCACCGCTTTCAAAAAAGAAATGGACTCGGCTATAATCAACTATAAATTTGAAAGTTATCCTAATGCCGTTCACGCATTCACCAATCCTGAAGCAACGGAAATTGGAAAAAAATTCGACTTAAAAATTGCGTACAATAAAGAAGCTGATGAAAAGTCCTGGCAAGAACTGAAAACGTTTTTGCAAGACATTTTTAAATAAGAAGAAATCACATAAAAAAAGAAGGAAAATTTTCCCTTCTTTTTAGTTTTTTTTAATTACCAATTATACAATTCATTTCGTTCTTCTGATGCTACGTTGGACTTTCTGATGAATAAGACATCTACATAATCCGATTTTTCCTGCATCCCGTTAATGTCTCCCCAAATTTTCCATACACCATCTTTACGAATCAACTGCCAAGAATGTAAATGCTTTTGATTAAAAACATTTTTAACTTCATCTGCTTTAGTGAACCCAAAGCCAACATTAGAAAGAATAGCATCCCATTTCGCCGTTGACATTGTTGATCCTTCGACAAGAACAAGTTTTGTTGGATCTGTTGTGTTTGGAACATATACTCCTAAAGCTGTTCCTACATTCCCACTAGCACTTGGCCAGTCTCCTATTTTAAATCGTCTAATAACAAACATAGCCGTTGAGTTATCTGATGTATTAAAATCAGATGTTGTATTATTCGGAACCAAATCTGCCTTGGTCGTTCTTCCAACAACATTATAATTATCCGAAACTACAACTGGCGAAACCGCAGTATAGGTTTTACTTGTACCAGTACCATCAACATAAGTAGCTTTGTTGTTAGGGATTGTGCGCACTCGCATGGTCTCATTCACATCCAAAATTTCAGTTGGTGTTTTCGTATTGATACCCACTTTATCTTTAGGTGTGCTTTGAGCGTAAAAAAAAGTACTCAAAAAACAAAACACGAAAAAAATTGTATTTTTCATTTCAATTTTATTTTTGGTTTATTTGCTGCGATCTTCCGCAGCAACAATACTCGCTTTAATAAATAGTATATCTACGAACGCGGTTTCCTTCATGTTAGGAAGATCTCCTATAATTTTCCAATTCCCAGTGGGCCCACCCTGCAATCTATAATTAAAAGGTTGATTAATATCAAAAGCAGCATTAGGGTTATTCGTTTCAGAAGTAAGTTTAAAACTAATATTTGAAATAATCCCTTGCCAATTTGCAACACTCATCCCTGTATCCATACCCGATGTAGAATACCTTCCTACCGAAGTATCTGGGAGTGTATTATCTTCCAAGGTAAAACGTTTTATAACAAACATGGCGTTTGAATCATCTTTAGTTTTATTCACTTGACTATCAAATAGATTAGCATTAGGCACCAAACTTCCATAGGTTGTAGTTCCCATAACTCCATTAGCATCAACCATCAATGGCGTGCTTGCCTTAAAAGTTTGGGTAGCTGTATTTCCAGAATTGGTATTTTGTCCCGTTGTATAAATCCCTACTTCACCATCATTAGGTAGTTTACGAACCCTAAGTGTTCCATCCACATCTAATTTTTCTGTTGGTGTTGTAGTACCTACCCCTACTTGTGCATTAAGCGACAAACTTGCCACTACAAATCCAAGAAAATAAACTTTATTTTTCATACAATTGAATTTTTTAAACTAGCCGACAAAGGTACTTAAAAAATCAACTTTTTACAATTTATTTGAAAACAAACTATCAATAAACCAATAATAATCAGAACATTAACTACAGGAAAGAAAAATAAACATAAAAATCACAAAAAATAGAAAAATAAAAATCTAAAAGACTCTTTGTTCTAAAATAATTAACACTTCTAATACTAGACAATAAAAAAGAAGACTACTCCTTTAAAAAATATTTTCTTACCTTTTTTAAAAATTACACAATGAGAAAATTACTTTCCATATCCGTCATTCTTTTATTGCTGCTGCAATGTCAAAAAAAAGAAGATACTACTAAAGAAACTGCACAAACTCTTGAAAAAGTAGATTCATTAAAACTAAAGGACACCAACGAATCTGCAGATCAAGAACATATCCAATGGATTAAAAAGCAGTATGCGACCATCAACGCTAAAAAAATAAAACCACAAAGCTTTACATTCACTTGTGACGTAGAAAATACGATTAATTATTATTTTGAAAATGGAAAAATTATCAAAATTAGCATTCAATGGGGGTATTTAGGCGATGGAGAATCCTACACCGAGTATTATTATGATCAAAACAACGTATTTTTTATTTATGAACGCTATATCGGTGGGCCAGCGGGTTTGGAGCCTGAAACCTATGAGGAACGCTACTACATCAAAAACAAACATGTAATCCGATTCATGAAAAATCAAGAGATTGTTCCTTGTGAAGAAAATTGCATACTCGACGAAAACTCGCAGCCCACACAAGCATTGAAAGCCTTTGCTGACAAACAATTTCCTAAACGTCTATGCGATTTATAAGCTGAATTTCTTAAAAATCCAAGGAAATATTTAACGATTTAACGAGATAATTTAGCAATTTCTTACCATAAAATCATGTGGATAAAAGGTATTTTTAGCCCGAAATACGAAACATCTATGGTAGATTTTTACATTCCGAAAACTGAACTTCTCCAAAACTATTTAGAAGGCTTCTATTTTTTGAAAAAGGAAGGCAATTTCCCTTATGAATACTATACTTTTCCCAACAATTTTTGCATTCTAACTTTAATACGAAATGCCGTTTTGGAAATTAGAGATAATGAGGTTTTTATTCGAAAATCGTCGCAACCAAATTACATTTCAAGCTTAACATATCATTATACCAAACCTTTAAAAGTCCATTATTTAGAGGCTGTTGACGAAATTACGATCTATTTTAAACCATTCGGAATGAATTTCTTTTTTCCTGAGATGGAGCTTTTCTATCAGCCCAAATCAATGGAAAACTTTCAGCCCGAACGAGATTTTACGCAAAAAATAGCACCAATTTTTGACTTACCAAATCGAAAAGATCAAATTCAGTTTTTGGAGAACTTTTTTATTGAAAGGTTTCAAAATCGCAAAGATTCCTTAATCAACAAACTGCTACTTGCATTAGAAACCGACGATAAAATAGAGCAAATTGCTCAAAAAAATACCATTTCAAGGCAATATCTAAATCAGTATTTCAAATTAAAAATTGGAAAATCCCCGTCCGATTACCGACGAATTTTACGTTTTAGGAAATCGTTAACGATGCTAAAAAATCCAAAAGCTGCATTAACTGAGGTTTCTTTAGAAAATCTATTCTTTGACCAAGCGCATTTCAACCGTGATTTTAAAGCTATTACGCATTTTACACCTAAAGTTTTCACTTCAAAAACAGATTTAGAAAAACAAAACATCTGGTTGATTATTTAACACATTTTAGTTTCCATTTTTACAATTTTTACTGCCTTTGGGCATCTACATTTGCTTTACAAAACCCTATCTATGAAAGGAACATTTATTTTTGCACTCTTGGTTTGTAGTTTTATTCAAGCGCAAACATTCAAAATTAAAATCATCGATTCTGAGGATCAGAAAAACATTTCTGGAGCCCGAATTATTTCGAACAATCAAGTGTATTATACCAATGAAGATGGTATTGCATTGCTCCCATCCGATGCTAAAAATCTCAACATTAGCGCTTCTGGATATGTTGATTTAGACAAAACTCCATTAAAAGAAAGTATTTCCCTGAAACCTCAATACCGAAATATTGACGAAGTAAAAATTGTGTCTATTGACCTTACCAAATTTTTACAAAATGTTCTGAAACGCTATGACGATATTTATTATACAAAACCTGCAATTTTCGACATCACCTATTGGCAAAAATCTTCAGAAAACAATGAATTAAAAACACTTATTGTTGCTGATGGAAAATTTTGGAGTCGTGATGGAAAATTCAATGCAAAAGAGAATTTCAAGCGTGAACATGACAATTTTGTCCAATTTCAATATGAATATTTGCGGTATAAAAAAATAATTCCTTCACAGAATAACATTAAAGTTAAGAAACAGGACCAAAGTCAAGATTACATCGGCAACATATTTTTTAATCATGAACTAAATCGCCTGATTCGTCTTACAAAATTCAAGGGTTCGAAAACATCCGCAAAGGTTGTATTTGAAGATGCTGATAAGCAAGAAATTTTCTACTCGGTAAAAACGGATACCAATTTAATTTATAAAGGAACTATTCTTTATCAAAAAAAGGATCAAGCGATAACTTATCTTGACAAAAACTTTATCCAAAGTTCTTTTAAACCCTACAAATTAAAGGATGAAAGTGGAATCCCTTATGAGCATCAGTTAGGCGATGGCTATATTCTTTACGAATTTTACAAAATTGATAATCAGTACGTTCCTTCTAAAGTCGCACAAAAAGGTAGCGGTTTCAAATTTATAGTTGATAATAAAACCTACGACAACGCTTCAGTTCGCGAAATTGTATTTAAAAATTTCAAGCCAAGTACTATGACCGGTTTAGAAAAACCAGTAAATCTATTTTCAGCGTATTGGAACTCAATTCCAGTCACCGAAAACAAAGATTTAATCAATTTAACAAAAGAAGAACAAGAATTTATTAATGAACAAGATCATGAAAACTAAAATAGCTTTTTTACTAATCCTAGTAAGCATCGTTGCTTCGGCGCAAAACCAACGCTTTATTTACGAATTGAATTATAAAAAAGATTCAACTTCAAGTTTAATAACCAAAGAAAATTATCATCTCGACATTCAAGATAATGTCGCCAAATATTACATTCGCGATTATTTTGTTGCCGATTCTTTAATGGTTAACAATATTCCATTTCCCGTGAATATGAAGCTAAATACTTCAACAATTACGTCTCATGATCTTGGAAAATCGACGTTTAATGAACTAGATTTACTAGAAAACACCGTTTTAAAAGTTCCATCTCAAGATTCGCAAGATTGGAAATTGGTTGATGAGAAGAAAAAACTGGGGAATCTTACTGTGCAAAAAGCAACAACCAACTGGGGCGGACGAAATTGGACCGCATGGTTTACTCCCGAAATCCCAATTCATGAAGGCCCATACAAATTCCGTGGCCTACCAGGACTTATTATTGAACTGAGCGATTCGGGAAACAACTACTATTGGATTCTTGCAAAATCACATAAATTAGAAGGAAAACAGAAAAATTCATTCTTGGATATGGCAGAAAAAATTGCCGTACCAACGACTCGTGAAAAATACGTTAGCACCAAATTGAAATTTTATGAATCGCCAGTCAATTTTATTCAAAACAGTGTAGGATCAAGTAATTCGTCTAGTTTTTATTTGAATGACGGAACCGTAGTAAACAAAGACAACAAAAGAGAAATCAACGAACAATTACGCTCTACCATTAAAAAATATAACAATCCGATTGATTTAAAATCAGCAATTCCGTATCCCTAATTTTTTACGATTTTTTCAAACATAAAACTCGAAAAAGATGTAATTTGGTTCTAGAAAAAATCTTTGATTTTCATGAATACCAAAAACAACGAACGCGTTTTTAAAATGTCTTTTGCGGGAGTTTACCCGCATTATGTGACGAAAGTTGAAAAAAAAGGTCGTACTCTTGACGAGTTACACCAAGTTATCTTTTGGTTAACGGGATACAATGACGTCGATTTGAAACGCATTCTCGAAGACAAAACCAATTTTGAAGACTTCTTTAAAAATGCGCCTCAACTTAACCCCAATGTTTCCAAAATTACGGGCGTGATTTGTGGCTACCGAGTTGAGGATATTGAAGATCCTTTAATGCAGAAAATTCGGTATTTGGACAAACTTATCGATGAATTGGCTAAAGGAAAAGCCATGGAAAAGATATTAAGAAGTTAAAAAGGTTTAAAGTTCAACATTGGATTCAAAACTCAAAATAAAATAAAAAGTATATGAAAAGAGTAACAGGAATTGGAGGTGTATTTTTCAAATCTCAAGATCCAGAACGATTAAAAGAGTGGTACGCCAAACATTTAGGTTTACCCGTAAACCAATGGGGCTGCAGTTTTGAATACGATCCGCAAGCTGAAGATGCTAAAAAATCATCTGTGCAATGGAGCCCATTTAAAGCCGATACTCAGTATTTTGAACCTTCCGAAAAACCCTTTATGATTAATTATACCGTGGATGATTTGGAAGCTTTAGTTGAAGAATTAAAGAAGGAAGGTGTAGAAGTTTTGGGTGAAATTTCCGTGTACGAATACGGAAAATTTGCGCATATTATGGATTGCGATGGTAATAAAATTGAACTTTGGGAGCCTACAGGTTCTTTCTAAAATGAAAAATATTTTTGTTTTATTATAAAAAGTTTCGGGCGCCTGCGGCGCCCGAAACTTTTTAATTTACTATTTTCTTTAAACCTATTTCGCTAATTCTTTGATATCCACAATCTCTAAAATCGATTTTACATTATCGCGTTCTACAGAATGAATCATAGCTTGACCTAATTCACTTAACGCGATTATCTTTTTCGGCATGAAGAAAGTGAAGGCTTTTGCGATTATTTTGTATAACTGTTTTGCGTTCGTTTGTCCAGGAAATGGCAACATCGCTCCAGGTCGGAAATTCACTACGCGACGAAATGGAAATTTCATGAGATCATTTTCAGTTTTTCCTTTCACACGAGCCCACATCACGCTTCCCTTTTCCGTACTATCCGTACTGGCGCCACTCACATAGGTGAAAACCATATTCGGATTGACTTCGACAAGTGTTTTCGCAACCGCCATGGTTGTGTCGTAGGTTATTTGACGATACTTTTCTTCTTTCATCCCAACTGACGAAATTCCAGCGCAGAAAAAACAAGCATCATAATCCGAAAGCTGATTTTTATATTCTTCAATTTTCGTGAAATCTGGAAGTAAAAGTTCCTTTAATTTTGGATTTGTGATTCCATTTGATTTTCTTGAAATACTTAGTATTTCGGTTACTTTCGGATCTTGAAGACATTCTAAAAGGACGCCTTCGCCCACCATTCCTGTCGTTCCAGTGATTATTATTTTCATTGATAGTGCATTATTTTTTAAGAAGACGATTCAGAATTAATTTTACTTAAACATATCGAATTCTTTCCTCTTCCAAATCGATTTGATAAACTTGTTGACGGATAATTTCTTCATCAATTTTCGGATCTTTATTCAATTCGTGAAGATAATCCCTTTGCAAATCAAACATCTCGAGAAGAACAGCTTTAATGTCATCATCAATCCATCGAATATCTTGTGTATTGGCTTGATTTTCCCAATGTTTCAAAACCTTCTCCATCCCAGCATGACCTTGCCAACGTTCTTCACTTTCAAATTTATTTTTAATATGATCGTAAACATGCTGTTTCAACCCTTTTTTAATATGCTGACGCGTTTCTTGTTCATCATGCTCCAAATTGGCTAATCCAGAAAAAGGCTTAAATTTTGAAATCACCCACGGTAAAGTCAACCCTTGTACGACCAAGGTTAATAAAATGGCTTCAAAAGTGATAAATAGAATTAAATTACGATGCGGAAAAGGTTCTCCATTCAATTGCAACGGAATTGAAAGTGCCGCTGCTAAAGAAACAACGCCGCGCATGCCTGTCCAACCCATGGCTAAAGGCGCCAACCAACTTCTGCCCTGTTGTTGCATATTATGAGCCACTTTAGGACGAAAAATGATGGTCGCAAAAATCGCAATATACGAACTCACCATTCTTGCCAAAATCAAAACAAGCGTGACAATCGCACCATAAAAAATTGCCGTTTCTAGCGGAATTCCGTTCGCTTTAATGCCATCAACAATTTCGGGAAGTTCTAGCCCAATGATGAGAAATACGATTCCATTTAAAATAAAAACAAAACTTTGCCACACACTGAAACCAGTTATCCTACTGCTGCTACTTAAAAAACTTAATCGCTGAGACGAGAGAAACAACCCGCCACTTACAACCGCCAGAACTCCTGAACAATGCGCCTGTTCTGCCAGCCAATACATAAAATACGGTGCAATTAACGTTAGCGCCGTATCAGAAACTCGATCTGTAGACCATTTTTTATGAATTCTCATGAAAATGAAACCGACAATCAATCCGGTTCCAACGCCGCCAACTAACATCCACAAAAAGTCTGTTATCGCTGTTTGCCAGATAAATTGTCCCGTTCCCACGGCAACTAATGCAAAGCGGAAAACAATTAATGAAGACGCATCATTCAACAAACTTTCCCCTTCCAGAATCGCGGATGTCGATTTCGGAATTTTCACAAACTTAGTGATAGCACCCGTACTCACGGCATCGGGAGGCGAAACAATTCCACCCAAAACAAAACCCAATGCAATACTAAATCCTGGAATGAAATGATTGGCTGTAATAGCTACCAAAAAAGCAGTAAAAAACACCACGAGAAAGGCAAAACTTCCAATAATACGCCACCATTTTTTCATTTCTTTAAAAGAAACGGTCCATGAGGCTTCATACAAAAGTGGTGGTAAAAAGATAAAAAATATCATATCGGGATCGATACGAATCACGGGTAAACCTGGAATAAAACTAATACCCAAGCCTGCCAAAACCAGCAAAATGGGATAAGCAATTTTGAGTTTTGTCGCCCAAATATTGAGCAGCACAATGATGAAAACCATGATTAAACCAAATGGTAAAAGCTCGTGCAACATAAAAATAATCGTTGTGAAAAAAGGGTTGAATTGTAAAGAAATAATCACTCGATTTTGAAAATCAAAACCTTGAAATCTTTAACCAAAATGCTGATGATGAATGTCTAGCGATATGCTTTGCAGACGAAAATAGAAAATCATGTGTTGTGTTTTATGCAGCAAATATAAATCAATTTTAACCAAAATGAAAAAACCTTGCAATCAAAATAATCGCAAGGTTTTCTATAATTTAAATAAAAAAATCTAGTATTTTCCTAATCTTTCGTAATACGGTAATCGACTTAGCGCAACATCAATTTCGATGGTTTTCCCACCTTGAATTACATTTCCTAAATCATCTTTCCACTTTCCTTTCGGAAGTTTCACCGTTCGCTTATCTTCCGTTGTCACAATTGGCGCAACCATATATTTGTCACCCAACATAAATTGATCTTTCGTTAAATCAAAGCCTTGATTTGGGAAAACATAATCCATGTGACGAACAATTGGCTCGCCATTTTTAGATGAAGATTCGGCATATTTCAAAATATATGGCCCGAATTTTTCGTGTAATCTTGCAGCATTCTTTGCAATCTCAACATTCTGAGCGCTTAAAATTCTCCAAGGCGCAACAGAAAATTGCATCATCGGCATCAACGCATGAACTTGCGCAGATCGAATGATTAATTTTTGATCAAAATCCCCTTCTTTTAGATTTAAAAATGCTGCGAAAGAACCACCACCAATCATATCTGGACAAGTGTAGGCATAACCTAAAAGTCCAGCTGCGATCATATCGGGAATCAACATTTGAACGGCTTTCCAAGAATAAGCTTTGTCGCCAAGTCTCTGTACCAACGGCTGTCCACCCATTTGCCATCCCGCACGATATTCATTAAATGGAAACTCCAAACCAATTTCGCTCCAAGCTTTGGTGTGATCTACAGAAATCGCATCTTTCTTATAGCTATCTATGTATTTCGGATTGTAAAATTGATTGTCTCCCGCATCAAATTTGAATCCATCAATCCCGTATTCCGTTTGCATCTTTTTTAATTGAGCCACGAAATAGGCTTTTGCTTCAGGATTGGTTAAGTCAAAACACGCACTTTTTCCATTCCACCACGAAATAATTGCAGGCGATTTTTTTCCTTTTTCTTTAATTAAATATCCTTTTTCTTCCAACATTCTATACTCTGGACTATCCGAACTCACAAAAGGGCAAACCCATAACATCACTTTAAATCCCATTGAATGGAGTTTTTCAACCATTTGCTTTGGATCAGGAAACTTTTCAGCTTTAAACTCAAAATTACCGTAGTATTTCTGCCAGTTATCATCAATCATCAGAACACCTTTCGGAAAGTTATTATCCACAATTCCTTGGGCATATTTTAATATATCATGTTGATTTTGGTTGTATATCAACTCAATCCATGTATTGTATTGTGGCATCGAGAAAAATAAAGGATCTGGAAGCGTTCCCGTTGCTGGAAAATATTTTTTACTGGCTTCCAAATAAGCAGATTTTAACGTAGAACCTGCTTGTTGAATTTTGATATCTTCGAAATCGGATTTAATTTGTATCGCTTTATCTTGAACTTCAAATTTGAAAGGCTTTTCGCTCCAAATAAAACGTCCTTTATTCGACAAAAATAAAGGCACCACCTGATTATTATAGTTCTGAGTCGCTAGATTAAACTCCTTCAAAGGCTTTACATAAGGCATCTGAGAGCCCAAGGCAACCGCGCCACCCCACCATTGTTCGTTTTCTAAAAATTTAACCTCTGTGGTATGCTCGTTTTGAGCAAAAATTGAATTGGTACAAAGCAAAATCAGAAAAATAGACAACAACAATCTCATTTGTATTAATTTTAAAAATAATATAATAGTTTTTTTTCAAAAATATAGATAAATTATCTTTTACCAAACATATTTATAAATAAAAAAAAGCTTAAAAAACAGTGTTAATTTTTTAAGCTTTTCTATAAATAGGTTAATTTATTTTACGGAAGGTATTCTGCTACTTTTTCTTCAAGAACGATTAAATCAAATGGTTTTGCAACATAATCATCCGCTTGCGCTTCTTTCGCTAGAGCAGAAATATCGTTGTTGGCGGTTACGTAAATAACGGGAATTGATTTAAATTCGTCATGAGATTTCAAAAGTTTGGTTGCTTCTACACCACCGATATTCGGAATCCAGTTATCCATAAGAATGACGTTAGGTTGAAATTCCGCTACTTTTTCGATGATATCATGTGAGGTTTCGGAGATTTTCACCTCGTAACCAGCATCTTCAAAAATGATACTCACCACCTCCAAAATAATGGCATCATCGTCAAAAATTAGTATTCTTTTCTTACTCATTTTCTTAAATTTCAAAAATATTTTTTGTTTTACAATCCGTCAATTCGAGTAAAATTCTGAATAGAATTTGTATCGAGAATTTATTTTTTACATCTAATTTCTCAATACATTTTTCTTCGTTTCGCTCCGAAAAACACTCGAAATGACGCTCGTTATTTTTAATTCTTCAACTTATTAATTTTCCCAGCCAAGTCTTTCGGATCAAAAACACAATCGTAATCCACTTGCGCCATTGCATGTTTCGGCATATAATCCACTTCTGCAGTTTCTGGATTCTGAATCCAAACTTCACCACCATTTCGCTTAACATATTCTAAACCTTCCACACCATCGGCATTGGCGCCAGAAAGTAAAATCGCAACTGCATTTTTCCCAAACAGTTCAGCAACCGATTTAAAAGTTACATCAATCGACGGACGCGAATAATTCACCTTTTCTGAGGCATCCAAAGATACTCTATTTTTAGATTCGAAAAGCATGTGATAATCGCCTGGTACAACGTACATTTTATTGATTTCTATTTCGGTTTTGTCTTCAATTTCGAGAACTTCCATTTCTAAAAATTGCTGTAACAAATACGGCAAAACGTTGGTTGCTTGCGCTTTTCGGTGAACAACAATGATAATCGGAAATCCAAGATCAGAATCCAAAGATTTAATCATGTCGAGAATGACCTGCAAACTTCCTGCAGAGCCACCTATAACTACGATTTCCGTCTTTTTGTTGTTCATTTTTTTATAATTCTTAATTTAATAAACGGAGTTTATTCTTGATTCAAACATTAAGGCTTTAAGTAAAATTCACTTTCAAAATTAAGAAAACAGTAAACTGTTTTAATTGAGATTGTTAAGTTGAACCTTAATTTCTTAATGTTTCAAAAAACTAATGATGTTCCACTTTTTTCCAGATCTTTTGATCATCCACTTGGTTGTAGTTCTTATCCAAATTAGAAAACCTTAACGTTTCTTTGGAACCCAACGCCAAATAGCCCAAATTCTCCAAACTTTCATCAAATAATTTGAAAACGCGCTCTTGCAAAGTCTTATCAAAATAGATCAAAACATTGCGACAAATAATCAACTGAAAGCTATTAAAAGACGAATCTGAAACCAAATTATGTGTCGATAAAATCAGTTTTTCTTTTAAACTTGAATCAAATTTTACATTGTCGTAATTCGCAGTATAATAATCTGAAAATTCTTTTTTTCCGCCCGAAAGAATGTAATTTTCGGTGTATAATTTCATTTGCTGAATGGGGAAAACGCCTGCTCTGGCTTTCTCCAAAACCGATGGATTGATGTCGGTTCCGTAAATCAAACATTTATGATACAAACCTGCTTCCTTCAACAAAATAGCGATGGAATATGCTTCTTCGCCCGTTGAGCAACCTGCAACCCAAATCCGAATCAGCGGATAAGTTCCCAATTGAGGCAAAATATCTTCGCGCAAAGCCTTGAAAAAACTGGGATCACGAAACATTTCGGTGACATTTACGGTAATTTCTTCCACAAAACGCTTCAAATATTCGGGATCGTTCATCACCGTGTAGCGCAACTCGGCGTAACTCGTAAAGCGATCGATCAAACAAATGCGATTAATGCGACGTTTGAACGAGGCACGACTGTACTGCGAAAAGTCGTAACCATACAATTCGTGGACATCTTTAATCAGATATTCAACCTCTTCATCTTTTACAATACTCGGTTCTAACATCAAAATAATTTTTCCATGGCGTTCATCAAAACATCAACATTTATCGGCTTCGAGACGTAATCTTGCGCTCCTGCATCCAAACATTTTTGCTTGTCTTCGGGCATCGCTTGCGCCGTTACCGCGATAATCGGAATTTGCTTAATATCCTCCGATTTTCTGATGATTTTCGTGGCTTCATAACCGTCCATTTCGGGCATCATCATGTCCATCAACACGACATCAAAATCGTTTTGAGACTTCAACATTTGGATGGCTTCTTGCGCCGAAGTCGAACTTTCCAATTGAAAACCTCTCGATTTTAACGTGAGTTTTAGGGCAAATATGTTGCGTGGATCGTCGTCCACGATGAGCACTTTCTTATTCATAATTCTAAAAGCAAATTAACTTTCGTACATCCAAACGCGGAGTAACGATAACAATTGGTCGGTATCCACCGGCTTCGAAATATAGTCGGAAGCACCGGCTTCAATACATTTTTCACGTTCGCCAATCATGGATTTTGCCGTGATCGCAATAACCGGAAGTCGCATGTATTTTGGTTGTTTTCGGATTTCGCGGATGGTTTCGTAGCCGTCCATTTCGGGCATCATCATATCCATTAAAACCACGTCGATATCAGGATTTGCAGCCATTTGTTCTAAGGCTTGCTTGCCGTCCATCGCCAAAACAACTTCCACTTTATATTTTTCTAAAACCTTAGTTAGCGAGAAAATGTTGCGAACATCATCATCAGTAATTAAGATTTTTTTACCACTCAAAACTTCTGTCAATGAGCCAAGCGTCGAGTTTTTTCTATTTTCTTCGGTGCTGTTTTTTTCTTCCACTAAATGTAAAAACAAACCAACTTCATCCAAAATTCTTTGGTAAGAATGCGCCGTTTTCACAACGATAGAATCGGCGTATTGCTTGATTTTTAATTCCTCAGATTTCGACAAACTACGATCAATAAAGATAATAATCGGTAGATTTTCTAAACCTTCGTGGCTTTTTATCGTTTCAATAATTGAATATTCTTCACCACGTGAATTTTCAACATTTAAAATTACACAATCCACGTTCTGATTGATGAAAGCTGATACACAATCTTCCGCTTTTTCTTCCACAGAAGCCGAAATATTAAAGTTGCTCAAAAAGTACGAAAGCGCCGTTGCATGTTTCGCATTTTCCTCTACAATAAGCACTTTTTGAAGGGTTTTGCTTAAGGCTTCTTCAATTTTTTTGAAAACATCCGCCATTTGTTCCAACGCCATCGGTTTGTTGATGAAATCGATTGCGCCTTTCATCAAACTTTCCTTTTTCACGTGAAGTGAAGACATCATGTGCACCGGAATATGCTTGGTTTGAAGATTCCCTTTCAATTCGTCCATCACTTGCCAACCGTCTTTTACAGGAAGTTGAACATCCAATAAAATCGCTGATGGACGGTATTTCAACGCAGCAGGAAGCGCGTAATCGCCACGAACCATCGCTATTGCTTTGTAATTTTGAGTATGCGCGTATTTCACTAACGCTTTTGCGAAGTTAACGTCATCTTCAACAATCAAAATCACTTTATCTTCTTTTGTGATGGAATCTCGATCGTCTGGAACGTCTTCTGGAATACCCAAAATCTCGATTGGTGCAGGCAACTCGTCGTCTTCAAACGCGATAATTTCTTTGATTTCTTGAACATCTTCTTGAATGGTTTCAATTAAATCTTGTTCTTTATTCACATATTCCACCTTCAGTTTTGAAGTCATCGGAATCACCAAACTAAACTCCGAACCTTCATCCACTTTTGAAGTCAATTGAAGTTCCCCGCCCAATAATTTTGCAATTTCACGGCTGATGGAAAGTCCAAGTCCAGTTCCGCCAAACTTACGTCTGGTAGAGCCATCCGCTTGTTGAAACGCCTCGAAAATAATGCGTTGTTTGTCTTCTGGAATCCCGATTCCCGTGTCTTTTACAGAGAAAATAACGAATCCTTTTTGAGTCGGATCTTTCTTAATATTTAAACTAATGCTGCCTTTAGATGTGAATTTCAGGGCGTTTGACATTAAATTTCTCAAAACCTGATCAACACGAAGTCTGTCGGTTTCAATGGTTTGACTTAAATCGGAATCAATATTAATATTAAAATCCAAACCTTTTTCTTGCATCATCGGATTGAACAAATTGCGCAAATCCTTCACCACATCATCGATTGGAACATGTTGATATTCCAAATTCATTTTCCCAGATTCGATTTTTGCTAAATCTAAAATCTCATCAATTAAAGTCAACAAACTGCTTCCCGAACTTTGAATCACTTTTGCAGATTCAATTTGATCTTCGGTTAAATTATCGTCCGGATCTTCCGCCATCAAACGTGAAAGCAGTAAAATTGAGTTCAAAGGCGTACGTAATTCGTGGGACATATTCGCCAAAAATTCAGACTTATATTTCGTGCTTAACGCCAATTCTTCGGCCTTTTTCTGAATTTCGATGTTACGTTCTGCAATCAAATGATTTTTCTCTTCTAATAACTTCGAACGTTCTTCCAATTCGGCATTGGTTTGCATTAATTCTTCCTGCTGAACGCGCAATTCTTCTTCCGAAGCTTGAAGTTTTTGAGTTTGAGCTTCCAATTCAGTGTTCAAATTCTCTAATTCCGAATGCTGAACTTGCAATTCTTCCGACTGCGCTTGAGTTTCTTCCAATAATTTTTGCTCTTTTTCCCGACCTCTCGCCGCGCTTAACGCAATCCCAAGAATTCGGCAACTTTCGGCAAAGAAATCAACATCATCTTCCTGGAAATTGTTTCCAGAATTTAATTCAACAATTCCGATCGCTTGTCGACCAACCATAATTGGAACCAACAAAATTCCGTTGATATGCAATTTGCTGCTCGCAAAACTCGCCACCACATCTTTCTCTAAAATATCATTGTAAACACGAGGTTTTTTCTGCACAAAAACTTGTCCAACCATGCCTTCACCTTGATTAAAATTGTTTTTCATGGAGCTTTCTAAACCATACGAACTTTCAAGTTTTAGCACATCATCATTCAATAAATAAAGCGCACCGCTTATGCAATTTCCGTACTCCACCAAATGCGTCAAAGCCTTTGCAGTAATCTCTTTGATGGATTTGTTCCCAACCAAAGATTCGTTGAGAACCGCCAAACCTTTTTGTCGCCAATCGCTTTTATTAATGGTATCAAAAGACGTTTTCAAGGAATCGGTCATGTGATTTAAAGAACCAACCAAAACGCCCAAATCATCCTCTTCATCGGCGGTTGCTCTTTGGCTATAATCACCATTAGCAACGGAATTTGCAATCTTTTGAATCGCCAAAACACGCGCCGTCATTTGCTCATCTTTTGAAACCAAGGCTTTTTCTAATTTATCACGACGAAGAATGTCGCTTCGAAGTTTAAAATAAAGGAAAGCCGTAATCCCAATCGCGCCTAGCGACGAAAATAGAAGGAAAATCTTGGTGATCAACGCAGATTCTTTGAGATCGACATTTTTAAGTTCTAAAACATCTTCTTCATGCTTCACAAAATCAGCCACCAATTTGCGACTTTTGTCCATGTAGAACTTGCTACGAAGCATATCGGATTGCGAAACATCCAGATTTTGACGCTTCTTGTCAATCATACTTTGCAAAACCCCAATACGGCTCTGCACCGAACTTTGAAGACTATCAACACGATCATTTTGGATTTTATCGTCGTTGCCCAAATCTTTTAAACGCGCAATCGCCTTCGGAAATTCTTCCAAACCACGATTATACGGCTCTAAAAACTCTTCTTTGCCCGTTAATTGAAAGCCTCGATTTCCTGTTTCAGCGTCTAAAAGTGACACCAAAACGTCTTTTATCGCGGTTATTGATCGTCTAGAATTGGATAAACTTTCGCGGTTTTCCATTTGTTTTTGAATACTTAAGTACGATGCAATTGAGGTCGCAATAAGCAACAAAAGCGACATTCCGACGCCAAATTGTAGATTTCTGATTGTTTTTCCTGCCATAAATTTACTTTATTGGTAAGGTGAAATAAAAAGTTGATCCTTCATCAATAATGCTAGAAAGACCGATGCTTCCGCCATGTTGCTTGATGATTTCTGCACAAATATAAAGCCCAATCCCCATACCTTGAAATTGCAGGGAAGACTCTTCAACACGATAAAATTTATTAAAAACCGCATCTTGTTTGTACTCGGGAATCCCGATTCCGAAGTCGGTTACACTGATTTTAACATCGTTTTCGTCCACAGAAGTGGTTACGATAACTTTGTTGTTTTTCGGTGAATATTTTATGGCGTTCGTTAAGAAATTTATTAAAACTTGCTCAACTCGAATGGCGTCAAACAGCATTAAAAAATCTGGTTTTTGACCGTGTCTTTCGATACTTACGCTGTTTTCGTCATGAGTCTGAATAATCGTTTCAATTGCGTTATGAATTACATTTTCCAAATTAGTTGGCTGTAAATTCATCTTCAATTTTCCGTTTTCGATTTTGGAAACATCGAGCAAATCGGTGATCAGATTATTTAATTTATCAATTTGATCCTGAACTTTTGCCACGTAATTGGCTTCTGGACTTTCTTTGTCTAATTTTAACTTACGATCCAAAAGCTGAACATAAGCTTTAATGCTTGTTAACGGCGTTTTCAGCTCGTGACTTGCGATACTTAAGAACTCATCTTTTTCTTTCTCAACCCTTTTTTGATCGTTGATATCAGTGAATGTTCCCACCCAATTTTTCGCTTCCGAATTTTCTAAAATTGGCGACATCCTCAACAAATGATAACGGTATTCTCCCGTTTCTATATTTTTAATTCGAGCCTCAAGTGCGATGGCTTCTAGGTTTTCTCGTTGACGACCAAATTCATCCACCAAATCTTTATCATCGGGATGAACTTCTGGAAAGGTTTTATCCGACTTCGAATATTGGAACCATCTTCGGTTAACGAACTCAATTTCGCCCGTATTGCTCAGTGTAAAAGCAATTTGAGGAAGCGCTTCCAACATTTGCTGGAAATGATCAAGCTGCGATTTCATCACGACTTGCGTTTCGCGACGGCCTTTTACTTCAAGTTCAAGACTTTGTTTGGTTTTCTTCAATTCCGCATTTTGCCCTTGAATATTGTAGTAGGTTTTCACCTTCAACATCAAAATATCGGGATCGATAGGCTTGGTCACATAATCGATTCCACCAGAAGCGTAACCTTTTGTAATAAAGCGTTTGTCGGTGTTCACAGCGGAAAGAAAAATAATCGGAATTTCTTTGGTTTTGCTATAACCAGCAAAAGTCTCGGCCACCTCGAAACCATCCATATCGGGCATTTGAACATCCAAAATTATCAATTGATAATCGTTGCGAAGCCCTTTTGCAAGCGCTTCTTCACCCGAACTTGCAGTATCCACAGGAAAATCCTGAGATTCCAAAAGCCTTTTCAGCGAAAATATATTGGATTGATTGTCGTCTACAATTAAAATCATAAATCAAATTAAACTAGTGTTAATTAGCTCATATTTGTGTTTTCGAAGACCAAAAATACTTAGAAAATTGGAAATAAACGAAAAACTAGGAAAAACTAGAAAATAATTTACAATCGTGTAAAAAATAAAGCTAACTTTATCAGTATAACCAAAATATTTGAACTGATCAGTGAGGTTATAGCAAGTATTTCCATTGCTCTTTCTCCCATATTAATCGCACTGGGAATTGCCGCGGCAATTTACTTCTCTAATCCCAGTCCATTTCGATTGGGCATTGCAATAACCATCGCTATTTTAGGTATTTTTTTAGGAATATACTTCGCGATAAAAATTTTCAAATCAAAAGATGGAGCCGTACATTTTATTTCTAGAGTTTCCGCTTCGCCAGAACTTGACGAATTGAAACCTGCAAAGGAAAATTCAGATGAAAGCGCAGAAAACACTTCAAAATAACAAGAAAAGTAACATCATAATAAATTACAAAATTTTGGCAATTCGACAATAGGTTTCCCGTTGTACTCTAAATAAGTTGAGATAAATCACAAAAAGCCCTAAAAATTAGGTTTTTACAAAAATTAGTATTATATTCGTTCAAGATTTGAGATTCTGATCTAAAAAACACAAAATCAAAACCTTAGAAATTAGAGATAATTGTATCTTTTTACAAGTCAATAATATAGGCATTGTACGATGTTTTTAAACTAAACCTTCTCCTATCCGAATCAAAAAATTAAGAAATCATACGCATTCAATTTGTCAAAAAAATTGGATGAAAAGAAGTATGGAATAGAACGTTTAACCCATAAATGAAGAAGAAAAATGGACATTACAAATTTTATTAGGACATTTGCTATTGCAGGAATTATTGCAGGAATCGCGATTACAGTGAGTTATTTTGTATCCGGAGTAAGCGACAACAACACGCTAATTATAGGCATTGCAGGCTCTATTAGCTCAATTATTTTATTGATGGCTAGTTTTGCAAAACGAAGATTTTAAGTAAGAAGTTACAAAAATTGACTTTTTGAATACGTAAATGAATCGAAAACAATATTTCGACAAGAAAATTATTTTCCTTCCAAAAAAAATCCCAGGATTCGTTCTTGGGATTTTGTATTTTTAAAACAAAACTTCCGCATGCTTAAAATACCGTCTCTTTTTTTAATCGCTCTTCTATTTATTATCAGTTCTTGTCAAAATCAAATACCAAGTAAGGAGAATGCTGTCAATATCCAAAAGAAAGAGTATTACGACTCGACCCGATCTAGAGAAATCCCTGTTGCCGTGATCACTTCAAAAAAGCAAAATAAAATCCCTATTATTTTCAGTCATGGGTGGGGTGAAAATAAAGGTGGAGACTATTTGGTATATTCGTATCTAACTGATTTTTTAGCTCAACAAGGCTATTTTGTAGCAAGTATTCAGCATGAACTTCCAACAGATGAATTTTTAGCCATGGAGGGCGATTTTAAAGTTACTCGAATGCCGAATTGGAAACGCGGCGCTGAAAACATTCACTTCACAATTCAACAATTGAAAAAGGATTTTCCAGATTTGAAATTTGATAATTTGATAGTCATAGGTCATTCTAACGGCGGAGATATGTCCACTTTATTTGCGCACGAACACCCTGAATTGCTAGAAAAATTGATCACTTTAGACCAAAGGAGAATGGCACTGCCACGAACTTTAAATCCCAAAATTTACACGATAAGAAGTCGAGATTATCCTGCAGACGAAGGCGTTTTACCAACGGAAGAAGAAGCTAAAAAATACAAAATCACTATCGATTGGGCACCAATCAACCATAGTCAAATGGATAACGATGCGACGCCCGATGAACGAAAGTACATGACCTCAAAAATTCTACAATTTTTACAAGATTCAACCAAATAAAAAAAGCTCGTTTTTAACGAGCTTTCTATTTTTAATGGCTTTTTGCGGAGCCTAATATTTTTTTGACTAAAGTTACAATCAGCACAACGAGTAAACCTACAATTAACCCTAATCCCAATTCCTTAACAAAAGATGGAACGCTTGGAAGCATATCGTGGAAATAATGAATATTATGAACAAAAATCCCTCCAGAAACCATTAATAAAGCGATGGTGCCAATAATTCCTAGCGCTTTAATGATAATAGGTAAAGCCTTCACTAAAAAGTGACCAACTCCTGCAAAAAAACCTTTGTCATTGGTTGATTTTATTAATTTGAAACCAGCATCATCCATACGAACAATAAGAGCCACAATTCCATAAACGCCAACAGTTGCTAATATTGCAACAACACAAACGGTTAGAATCTGAATTGCCATGGGCTCGTTTAATACAGAACCTAATGCAATGATGACAATTTCCACGGAAAGAATAAAATCGGTTGTTATCGCTGATTTTACTTTCTTCTTTTCAGCAGCTGCGCCATCTTCTTCAACCTCCTCAATCACCTCTTCTCCTTTCTTTTCTCTATGAAAAAGAAACTCAACAATTTTTTCTGCACCTTCGTAAGCAAGGAATAAACCTCCTAAAATCAAGATAATTGCAATAACCTTAGGAAGAAACGCATTTAACAAAAGCGCAATAGGAACAATAATCAACTTATTAATAAAAGAACCTTTTGTAATCGCCCATAGAACGGGAAGTTCACGCGAAGACAAAAATCCAGTTGCTTTCTCCGCATTTACTGCCAAATCATCTCCCAATATCCCCGCTGTTTTCTTCGTAGCCACTTTTGCCGCTACCGAAACATCGTCCATTAGAGCCGCAATATCATCTAATACTGCAAAAATACCTGATGCCATAATTTAATTTTCTGGTTGTAAAAATAAACTAAAATCAGTTTTTCTTCCTAGTCTTTTTTTATGTTTTCTCAATTAAATTATTGAAAATCTTAAGGTTTGTTAAGGTTTTGGAAACGCTTTGCTTTTGAAAACATTAATTACTAGTTTTGCTCCCAAGATGCAAAAAACCAAGTTCCATAATCCCATATTTCAATTTCACCGAAATTTCATTTGGTTGGTTATTGCACTTTTTTCGTTTGCTCCTTGTTCCGTAAAAGAACAGTGGCTTTCTCAAATTAATATTGAACACAACAATTCAACCAACAAAGTAAAAACAACAAACGTTTCTACTTCCATTTGTAGTGAGCCCGTTCAAAGTTCTATTTCAGATTCGGATATTCAAAAAAAACAAGAAAAAAAGTTTTCTGAACCCAATTTAGGAAGTGAAAACCGAGCATACCTTGTTGATAAAATCGAAATTAAAACCCCATATTTTCTTAGTGAAAATCGAGGTAACAGCCCTCCTAAATACATTTTGTATCAACGTTTAAAAATTAGTCTTGCGTAATCCTTATTTCGCAAAACATTTTCGTTGAACAAAATATTTTAAAACATGTCAAATTCTTTATTGAAGACCGCAAATACGCAAGCGGGTCTATTTACATTAGCCTTTCGAATGGTGATTGGCTGGACGTACTTTTCTGCCTTTTGGAGGCGTTTAATCTTAGAAAACAAGCTAATCCCTGAAGAAGCTGGATATATTGGAGAAAAATTCAACCATTTTCTTCCCAATGCTCTTTTTATAAAACCCATTATTGAACATTTGGTTACAAATCCAGATCAATTGCAAATTTCCATGGTCGTCTTCACGATGATTGAAGCTATCGTGGGACTATTTTTAATATTCGGATTGTTTACCCGATTTATGAGTATCGGTGTTTTCGGATTGGCGATGGGAATCCTTCTAGGAAGCGGTTGGATAGGCACAACGTGCTTGGACGAATGGCAAATTGGTGTTTTAGGCGTGGCAGGAGGTTTCACGTTGTTCTTCACAGGAAGCGGCCCATACTCCATCGATTACTTGTTGATGCAAAAGCAAAAACCAATAGCAAAAACCAAACTATTTCGATGGTTTGGCTCAGGCCAGTTGCCTTTTAGAAATGAAAAAACCCCAGTATTAATTGGTTCTTTATTAATTTTAGGATTGACTTTATTTACCAACCAAGTATTTCATGGTGGCGTTTATGGAACGTTACACAATAAATCCGTCAAGCCAAAAGTGGAAATTTCACATGCGACGCTGAACCAAGATGAATTAAAATTTCAAATTTATCGAGTTGAAGGCGCCGATGTTTATGGATCGTTTCTTATCGGAATTGATTTATTAGATTCGAATGGAAATTCCATTTTAAGTTTGGATGGAAAACAACTTTCAAATTTGGATAAAAATCAAATCAATAATTACTATGTCACCAAAGTAAAACCTGGAAAGCATAGTTTGATTATTCCATTGGGTGGAAAAGCGGATTTACAACTTCCAACGAAAGATTTAGTCTTAAATCAAGGTGAAAAATACCTTCTTAAACTAACAGATATTAGTGGAACCGAATGGACCGAAACTATTCAGTTGTAAATAAAAAAGGTTGTCATAAAGACAACCTTTTTTATTTTTCTATTTATTGATATTGATACCAACGAGCTCCGATAGAAACTGGATTTTCTTTTTCAATTGTTTTCAATCCAAATCCCTTATATTGAGGATTCACTGATGAACTCAATTGTTTTCTATGAAGTTGTTCATAGGTTTCAAAACTAATTTTTGTACGATTTTGAAGTGATGAAAACAGATTCCATTTCGAAACTACGTCTTTCCATTCATTACTTACTCTACCGACAAAAACCTTCGATTTTGAACCACTTCCATAACCTAAAAATCCGATTTCCTGACCAGTTAAATCTTCTCCACCATCGTAACTCACTTGCAGCGCGGAAAGTAAAGCCATGAAAATGGATGCCGTATACATATTCCCAATTTCAGAAGAAGCACGTTGCGAAGGTTCAATTTTTTCATTGATAAATTGAATATACGCATCCGATTTCGCCACAGCCTTTTGCTCATCCGCATTAGAATATGGTAATTGATTCTCTAAACTATAAAGCTCGGTAAAAACACGTTTTCCATGAAAAGCGTATGGTAAATGAAAAATTAAATATCGCCAATTCTCATATGGTTTCTCTTTTCCAATTTGTTCAACATAATGTTGATAGGCTTCGCGAATACGATCTTGATAACACTGATTGGAATATTGCCCATCAAAAACAGGTTCATCGGTGAAGATTTCAATCGTATCTGGCATATTTTCTCCAGCATTTGCTAAATCTGATTTCGCAGCTGTTCTTCGAGGTTTGAAGAAATCAAAAACACTTTCTGTAGCCACTCCAAAAACGGAATCAATTTCCATCAATTTTGGATTTGAAGACACTAAAACAGCAACTGCACCGCCACCTTGCGTATATTCTCCTGAAGAAGCCAATTCATATTTTGCATAATCCGAAGCAATAACAACCGCCTTTTTATCCGGATTAGCACGAACAAAATCCAAACAATTTTGAAACGCATCAACCGCTCCAACACAAGCAAACGTAAGATCTACAACGTCGCAATTTTTAAAAACACGTGCTCCGTATTGACTTTCTAAAACCCCTTCCACCATTTGCATAGCATATGTTGCCGTTGGTTTCGCGGCATCTAAAGCACTTTCGGTTCCCAAATAAATTCTTGCAATTTCTTTTGGGTTTATTTTATAATCATTAATTAGTTTTAACAAAGATTCGGCTGCAAAAGTCGCCGCATCTTCATGCACATCAGGAAAAGCCATCTTATGCAATCCCAAACCTTTTTCCAATTTTGCGGCTTCGATATTTCGTTGCGCTGCCAAATCTTGAATTTCTAAATAAAGTGAGGGAACATAATAGCTTGCTGCTTCAATACCAAATTTCATTTTCCTATAATTTTAATGCGAATTTAGGAAAACATCCTATTTAAAATACCCTTTCATCACATAAATTATCAAAAAAATACACCTACTTTTTGGCAGGTGTATTTTCAATTATCTAGATTTTACTTCGTGTAGGACTCGATTGTTTTGTTTAAAGAATCAATTTGTTTCTTAACTAAAGGATTCGTTGGGTTCGCTTTCAAAACTTGCATTTTACGATTCAGACCATCTTTCAAAACTTGAAGCATCATCATTTTTGCTTGCGGATTCGATTCTAATTCCCCTTTAACTTGCCCCATAATTTTTATTAATTTCTCCGTTGCTTTAGCATTATCCGAGCTCATTATCCATTGATACCCTTCTTCGGCAGAAGCACCCAATGTCGGATTTTGAAATTTCACAAAAGGATAAAAAGCCGCTACGGACGCGATTGCTGGCATGTGTTTTTCTAATTTGTTTTTTACAATAATTGGAAGTAAAACATTCATGATATCTTCTGAAGCGTTACTCAAATCAACTTGACCGGAATAGGTAGCAACTTTCGAAGGCTCCAAACTTGCGATTCCCGCCAAAGCTGCTCCTTTCACCGCTGTAGAAGGCGTTTTCATTGCATTTTCAAATACAACTAAATATTTAGGTTGGTTTAATTTCCCTAACGCCATTAATGCCGCAGCTTGAACTAAAGTCTTCGGATCTTGCGTTACTAATTTCTCCACTTCCGATAAACCTTGCTTTGCCACCGATGAATTCGATAAATCTAAACCGCTAATCGCTTTTTCACGAACTCGGAAATACGGATCTTTCAAGGCAGCGACTAACGTTTTTAGGGCAGCATCATTCTTTTGCTCCATATCAACCACCGCGCTAACCGCTTGATAACGTCCGTAAAACTCTTTGGTGTTTTGATATTGCGCTAAATAATTTTCCGACGTTTTCGATTGCGTAATGTCCGCCACCAAAACTCCATCGGGATTTAGATTAATAAATTCTGGATTTTTTGTTGCTGGAAACGTGAAGTTATTTTTAGATTTTGCATTTACCCAAACCGTTTTACGCGTTGCTTTTCCATTTTCAAAAACATCTAACGTCAATGGAAATTCAAACAAAGGTGTTTGATTTTGGTTGATTGAAATCGTAACTTCTTTTTTAACCGGTTCGAAATGGCTTGTATAACTAATTTTCGGATGACCGTTGCTAAAATACCATTGATTAAAAAACCAATTCAGATCTTTACCAGAGACTTTTTCCATCGCGAGACGAATTTGATGTGCTTCTCCCGTTCCATATTCGTTCGATTTCAAATATTCTGTCATACCGCCAAAGAAAGCTTCATCGCCAAGATAATTTCGCAACATATGGAGAATACTTCCCCCTTTGTTATAGCTTACCAAGTCAAAAACGTCTTCTCGAGACGTATAATTATAGCGAACTAAATTCTTAGTATAATCTTCTGGATCATGTAAATAGCGGCCAATATCCGTTAGTTTATGATACTCGGCATCATCTTTTCCGTATTGATGTTCGAACCACAAATACTCCGAATAATTAGCAAACGATTCATTAACTGTTAAATTACTCCAACTTTCTGCGGTTACTAAATCCCCAAACCAATGGTGAAAAAGCTCATGCGCGATTGTTGCTTCCCATTTGTTTTCGTCTTTCAAATCTTCTGCCGTTTGTTGTGCAGAATCGTCATGCAAAGTCGCTGTCGTATTTTCCATTGCTCCCGAAACGTATTCTCGAGCCGTCATTTGCGAATATTTCGCCCATGGATACGGATAATTTAATTTTTTCGAATAGAAATCCATCATTGCTGGCGTATTCCCGAAAATCCCTTTAGCGTAAGGCTCGTACGCCTTTTCTACATAATAATCCACTGGAATTCCGTTCCATTGGTCTTTCACAACCGCATATTCACCAACACCCATAAAAAATAAGTACGGAGCATGTTTTTTGTTCATCACCCAATGATCGGTACGTTGTCCGTTACTTTCTTTTTTAGATTCCTTTAAAAGTCCGTTCGACAAAGTCACGTATTCGTCAGGAACCGTCATATAAATCTCCTGAGTCGTTTTCTGATTTGGTTTATCAATCGTTGGAAACCAAGCCGAAGAAGATTCTGTCTCACCTTGTGTCCAAATCTGAACGGGTTTTTCTGGATCTTGTTTTTTTGCATTCACAAAATACAAACCTTTTGCATCGTTAATCGCCGCACTTCCCTCCTGCTTCACTTCATTTGGTCTCGCTGTATATTTTATGTAAATCGTATACTCTTGATTTCGGCTATACGTTTTATCTAAATTAATTTTAAGAATATCCTTTTGATATTCATATTTCAAAGGTTGTTTTGAGCCGCCTTTATCTAAAGCAACTTCGTGAATCAACATCGATTTCGCATTCAAAACCAACGAATCACTTGGATAGAAATACGGACTTGCCGTAAGCCATTCTTCACCATTCATTTGCTCTTTATCAAAGTCAAAATTCACTTTCAACTTGGTATGTTTCAAGTCTGTCCATTTGCTATGACTCGCTCTGTAAACACCTTCTCTATTGGAAGTTTCCGTTTGAGCTTGAGAAAAAGTAGGTATCGATATCGCAGCAAGAAATAATGCAGCAGTAAAAATTTTATTCATGAGTTTTAACTAAATTAATCTATAAAAAAATGCCAGTAGATACACCGGCATTGCTTATTAAATCGCTACAGGCGCTTTAATTCCTGGATACGGATCGTAATTTTCTAATGTAAAATCATCGAAATCAAAATCGAAAATATCTTTAATTTCTGGATTGATTTTCATGGTTGGAAGTGCTTTCGGTTCTCGTGCCAACTGTTTTTTTACTTGCTCGAAATGGTTGTTGTAAATATGAACATCACCAAAACTATGCACATAATCACCTACTTCAAGATCACAAACTTGCGCCACCATCATCAACAACAATGCATAACTCGCAATATTGAACGGAACTCCTAAAAAGACATCCGCACTTCGTTGATACAATTGCAATGACAATTTCCCATCAGCAACATAAAACTGAAACATCGCATGGCAAGGCGCTAGCGCCATATTTGGAATTTCAGCAGCATTCCAAGCAGAAACGATTAATCTTCTAGAATCTGGATTTTTTTTGATCTGGTCAATCACCTCCGAAAACTGATCAACCACTTTATTGTCCGCGCCTTTCCAACTTCTCCATTGCGCGCCGTAAACGGGACCTAAATCTCCATTTTCATCTGCCCATTCGTCCCAAATAGAAACGCCGTTATCTTTTAAATATTGAATATTCGTATCGCCTTTCAAAAACCACAATAACTCGTAAACAATCGATTTTAAATGAACTTTTTTGGTGGTTACTAAAGGAAAACCTTTAGACAAATCATAACGCAATTGGTAACCAAAAACACTGCGTGTTCCTGTCCCGGTACGGTCTGTTTTGTCGGTTCCGTTATCTAAAATATGCTGTAAAAGTTCGTGGTAATTCTGCATGGAGATGTATAAAAATTCGTGAACTCAAATGTATAAAAAAAGACTGACGAATAAAACAGATTGTGGAAAACCCAGTAAATGATTATGTTAGAAAATTTCAATTAGTTGAAAATCCATTCCGTTGAAAGCGATAGAATCTCCTTTACTTTTTCCGGCTAAAACCTTTGCTAAAGGCGCATCCATAGAAATACACATCAGCGTTTTTCCATCCAAATCCATTTTTCCTAACGAAATTCCGAAAAAGAAAAAACCTTTATTGGTATTGGCTAAAGCAGAAGACTCAATACATTCTGAAAGTTGAATAGAAAGTTTATCTGCAATGCGTTGAAGTTCCAACGCCTGATTGAGTTGCCCTTGCAATTGATTAATTTCTTGCTGAAGCATTTCGCGTCCCGTTTCGTACTTATCTCCCATCGAAGATTTGGTATCGTTGTTGGAACTACGAGTTTCATCAATAAGCTTTTGTAAGCCTTCAACTTTCTCTTTAGTGAGTTTCTGAATTTGCTGTATTACGATTTCTTTATCCATAGAAATAACAAAGAACGGAAAAAATCCGTTCTTCATTTTTTATTTTAGAGTTCTTTATCTTACAAAAACGGCGTAATCTGAAACTTTGAAATCAAAACTTTTATCCGAATCAAAATTTCTAGTCGTTTGCGTAAATGCTTCCTTAAAACTTCCCGATACTTGAGTATCTTCTAGAGAAAACTTCACAGGATTTTTAGACATATTCAAAACAACAATCACTTCCGAGTTTCCATTTTTACGTTTGTAAGCAAAAATTTTATCGTTTGCAGATGTATTTAAAATATGTGTTGAAACACTTGCATCACCACCTCGTAAAGCAGGAACTGTAGACTTTAATTGAAGTAACGTCTTATAAAAATCCGCCATTTCAAAAGAACCATTCCACTCGATGACGTCTTTTTCAAAGAACTCCAAACGCTTTTTGTTCGGTAATTCTTGGCCTGAATACAACAAAGGAACGCCGTTCCAAGTTGCTGAGAAAACCGCTAAAGGCTTTGCAATAACACCGTACTTCTCATATTCGGTTCCGTTCCACGTATTTTCATCGTGGTTTGATGTAAACCAAGCACGTTGCGTTTTGTCTCCTAAAGCCGAATATTTATGCAACAAAGCCTTCAAATCATCCAAAGAAACTTTATTATCGTAATAGTCTTTGGTTTTGTGCATCCATGTCCATGAATAACTTGCATCGAAAACACGACCGTATTCTGGTGTATCCAATTCATCATACTCCCCTAACCAGAAAAGAGGTTTTAGCTTTTCAACTTCAGGTTTTGCTTCTTCCCAGAAATCAACTTCCACCCAACTTGCAAGGTCGCAACGGAATCCGTCGATATTTGCTTCGCGAACCCAAAACTTCATCGCTTCAATCATGGCTTTACGCGTTGCTGGCTTGGAATAATCCAATTCAATAATATCATCCATTCCCGACGCGATTTGGAAATCGTTGGTTTTTGGATCCATTAAATAGTATTCAGGATGTGTTTTCGTCCAAACATGATCCCAACCGGTATGATTAGCTACCCAGTCGATAATCACTTTGAAACCTTGTCTGTGCGCTTCTTTCACCAAACGTTTGAAATCATCCATCGTCCCAAATTCTGGATTGATCGATGTATAATCTGCCGCTGCGTATTGGCTTCCTAAACTTCCTTTTTTATTTTTTTGAGCGATTGGAGTGATTGGCATAAACCAAAGGGTTTTCACTCCCATTTTTTTCAAGCGCGGAAGGTCTTTTGCAAAAGCGTTAAATGTTCCTTCTTGCGTGTATTGTCTTAAATTAACTTCGTAAATATTCGTGTTATGTTTCCACTGATCGGGTGATTCCATCGTATTCTTAGATTTTTGCGTGGCACAGGACAGCAGTCCCATACCGATGATTGCCATTACAACTAACTTTTTCATATACTAATTTTGGGGATTGTGAGCCAAAAAT
This sequence comes from Bacteroidota bacterium, assembly GCA_023423715.1. Classification (GTDB taxonomy): domain Bacteria; phylum Bacteroidota; class Bacteroidia; order Flavobacteriales; family Weeksellaceae; genus JAFAFC01. The sequence continues at coordinate 54,266 of JAFAFC010000031.1, read as the reverse complement.
ACTAAAAAAGCCTGAGTTATTCTCAGGCTCTTTCATCTATTTTTTATGATATAAGTAGAATCTTAATCTTCTTCGCGATCGTCTTCGAAGTTATCATCTTCGTATCCTACTTCTTCTTCGTCATCAAAAGAATCATCATCTTCGTCATCGAAACTTTCGTTACCGAAATCGTCATCAAAGTTAAAATCATCATCCATTAAAGGCATTGCAGATTTTTTTCCTTTTCCTGAAGCTGCACCGCCATTCTTTCCTGGCGCTTTCAAAGGCGCATTTCCGAAACGGAAAGCGGTAATTGGATAGTTTACAGCAGGTTTTTCCTCCGTCGTATCTACCAACTCGCAGTAGAACTCCCATAAATCTAATAAACCATACTGAAATTGAGCTTTGTCACCCGTTGTTTCAAAAGCTTCGTCGATATAAATATCAGACATAATTTCACCATCTCCGTCGTCACTCATGTCTTCCAATGGAACTGATTTTACAACCGTTCCGTCTTCTTCCAAAAGGTTGAACGCAGACAACTCTTCTCCCTGTAGGCTAAAGGCACTTTTAATTCCCAAGTGAAGATTCCACAAGGTTTGTTTTCCTTTGATCTCGATGTCTCTGAAAACATCCTCTTTAGCATCTAAAATTACGCGAATTTTATAAACCATTTTTTTCTCTCTTTTCTTTATTCAATTGAACTGATGCAAAGATATAATAATTGAAAAATGACAAAAAATTAATTGAATATTTTTTTACAAAAAAGATTTTTTTAAATTCCCGGCTTCGGGATCTCTTGTGCTTTTTTCAATAGGAAGTTAAACTTTGTCCCCTCCAAATACTCACTAGCAACAGTAATTGTCTCACCGTGACCCTCTAAGATATGCTTTACAATTGCTAATCCCAAACCAGAACCACCATCTTTTCTGTTTCTGCTGGTCTCTACACGATAAAAACGTTCAAAAATCCTCGGCAAAGCGTCCGGTTTTATTCCCATTCCATTGTCGGCAACTTCCACCATGACTTTATTTTTCAGATAGGCGGTCGTAATTTTTATCGTTGCTTCTTGTCGATTGGAATAATGAATTGCATTGGATACCAAATTAATTAAAACTTGGGAAATCTTTTGTTTATCGGCTTCAACAAAAATTTGTGGTAACGCTGGAACTAATTTTAAAATTGCGCCTTTCTTTTGGGCTTCAATTTCTAGTAAATCAAAGACTTCGCGAATCAATGAATTTAAATCAAACGTTGTAATGTTAAGTTTAATTTCATCCGCTTCGAACTGATTAATCATGTCCAAATCATTGACAATATTAATCAATCGTTCTACAGAAATCCCGATTCTATCAAGATATTTTCCTAGAATAACTGGATTTTCGGAAGCTCCATCTAATAAGGTTTCTACATAGCCTTGAATGGAAAAAAGCGGTGTTTTAAGCTCGTGGGAAATGTTTCCTACATATTCTTTCCGGAAAACTTCCATTTCCTTTAGTAAATCCAATTCGGATTCGCTTTCTTTTTTGATGTCGGAAATTTTCTCACTTAATTCTTTGAAACCCATCAAATCTTCCACTTGGAAGCCTACTTCGGGAATATTCTCCGCCATTTTTTTCAATTGTCTTTTTCCGTACACCGAAAACAAGGTTTCAATCCCGAAAAAGGTCACAATAAAAATAAGAACCGTAGTGATAATGAGTAAATACGTGAGATTGAATTCGAATTGACTCACATTATTACGAGCGTCATCAAACAAAATTACAATCACTACAATAGCGATTGTCATTAAGGATGCGGTAAGAAATGAAAGTCGGCTAAATCTCATGCAACAAAGTTACACAACTAATTTGTAACCGATACCTTTTAGAGTTTGTATAGAATCGTCGCCTAATTTTTCGCGTAAGCGACGGATATGAACATCAATAGTTCTCTCTCCTACGACTACGTCGTTTCCCCAAACTTTTTCCAAAATCTCTTCTCTTTTGAAAACTTTCTCCGTATTCGAAGCCAATAGATACAAAAGATCGAATTCTTTTTTGGGAAGCGGCATAAATTTTCCGTTTTTAGAAACTCGAAAATTATCTTTATCAATAACCATATCGCCAATTTCTAATACTTTGGATGTATCTTCTATTTGGGCATTCAGTTTTAATAAAGCGTTGATTTTTGAAATCAGAATTTTTGGTTTGATTACTTTAACTACATAATCATTTGCGCCAGCTTGGTAACCGGCAAGTTGAGAAAACTCCTCGCCACGAGCCGATAGAAAAACGATTAACGTTCTTTGCAACTCTTTTATTTTACGAAGATCTTGGCAGGTTTCGATACCGTCTTTTTCGGGCATCATCACATCCAAAAGAATAAGGTCTGGATGAATTTCTCTGGCTTTTTCAATTCCTTCTACTCCATTATCAGCCGTATATACTTGGTACCCTTCTTTCTCTAAATTGTACGAAAGGATTTCCAAAATATCATGCTCATCATCTATTAAAAGGATTTTTTTTGCACTCATTTTTACTTTTTAATTTATTGTAGAGCTTTCAAATTTAGGCAAAAAGGTCACTCGAAATCAAGAGGTTTTCACAATTCACATAAAATTAATATTTCCCTATTTCTGTTAAAGGAATGGTAACGTAAAGTTAAGATTTTAGAAAACAACACACCTCACTTTAATCTATTCCTTTGCACCGAAGAAAAAGTAATAAAAAGAATGAAAGTCTATAAACTAAGTATTGCAGTATTGTTTCTTGCGGGTGTAAGTGTAACCGCCCAACAAGCGAAACAAGACACTATTAAAAAGGAAACGTCACTAGAAGGCGTTACGGTAAAAGCAAGTAATAACAAAAAAACAGAAGCTGCAGTTCTTGTTGAACAAAAGAAAGCCATCATCCAAAAACAGGCTGTAAGTGCGGAAGAAATTTCTAGAAAAGGAATCTCGAACGTAGAGCAAGGTTTAACGAAAGTTACCGGAATCACAACAGTTGAAGGACGTGGGCTTTTCGTAAGAGGATTAGAGGAGCGTTACAACTACCTTTTAATTAACGGATTGGGATCGCCATCCAACAACCCATTCCAAAAAATTATCGCATTGAAGCAGTTCCCAACGGATGTTGTTGGAAAACTGAACATTTATAAAACCTTTAACTCTAATCTTTACGGAGATTTTGCAGGAGCAACTTTTGATATTGAAACATTAACTATAGACAAAGCATTCTCTAAAGTAGAATTCGGAATCGGTGTTAATACGTTATCAACGTTCAGAAATCAATTTAAAATTGCTGAAGGCGCTTCAGGATTTGACGGATATTTAGGTTTGAATTCTGAAGACAGAAGGCTTCCTTCTTTAGTTCGTGGAAAAAGACCAACGAACCATAAATTCACCACTGAAGAATCGTTAAACGCTTTCAAAGATTCTTGGAATGTAGACAATGTAAAATCGCTTCCTAATACAAGTTTAGGATTTACAACGGCTCAAAGAATCAGAACTGGAGAACAAAGTACATTAGGAATTATGTTTTCCCTAAACCAATCTTCGAAATACAACTATCAAGAAGGTAACAACAACCAATATAGAAGTTTAGGCGAGCAAGGAACGGTTTATTTGAACAAGCTAAATCGTAAAGAATACGAATACGAAACAGAATCTGCGGCATTATTAGGATTAAACTACAAACGTTTAGGAACGAATTTACTCTTGAATGCGATCTATTTGCAAAACGCGCAAAACACAATCTCAGATAACTTCGGGTACAAAAACCAAGAAGTAAACAACACCTCAGGATTTTTCAGAACCAACCAATTGGACATTTCAAGATTCTTGGATTTGCAATTATTAGGATCTCAAAAAATTGATGATCGAAATCAAATTAAAGCGGGAGCAAGTTATGTAATCAACAATTACAGTCAGCCCGATCGTAAAATCATGGACGGAAACTTAACGGATGCTAATGGACACTCACTTCCTGCAGGTTCTATGAACATGACATACGGTGGAAACAACTTAATCCGTCAGTATCTTGATGTTGATTCTCGTTTCTACGGATCGGCTTTTGCTGAATATCAACTTTCTTTAGGAAACAAAGGCGACAAAAAAGAATATCCGGTACAAATCAACGTTGGATACAACGGTTTTGCAGATTTCAGAAAGACGAGCTACCGTTTCATCTTCGGAAGAAAAACAACGGCGTCTAACGATTCGCACATCATTAACATCGATAAGCCTCAAACCGCTTTTGACCAAGCAATTTCTAATGGTTTATTGTTCTTCCAAGAAGGCTCAGATGCTTCTCAGTTCTACTCAAGTTTCTACCAAATGGTAAATGCAGGTTACGCAACCGTAAACTTGAAGCCGACAGAATCTTGGGACATCTTATTGGGAGCACGTTACGAAACCGACATGACGTTAATTCGTTACTCGCAATTAAGTGCCGATAAAAAAGAAAATTTAGACAAAACAAGAAACGAATTCTTACCATCAATATCGGTTAAAAAAGCGTTAGGAGATAGAAACAATTTACGTTTCGCTTTCAGTAAAACGGTTACAAGACCGATCTTGATTGAAACCCTTCCTATTGAATACATCAGCCCAGATAACGTATCGGTAATCGGTAACCCGAACATCAAAACGAGTGATAACTACAACTTCGATTTGAAATGGGAGTATTTCGGAGCTAAAAAAGAATTCTTCGCAGCGAACCTTTTCTACAAGAAAATTGAAAACGCGATTGAAAGATCTTTAACAGCATCTGCAAACGCAACTGGAACAACCATTACGTTCTTCAACGCAACAAGTGCTGATGTTTACGGAATCGAACTTGAAGGAAATATCGGATTGGGAAGACTTTCGGAATCTCTAGATCGATTCTCATTAGGTGCGAATGCAACAATTATGCACACCGATGTGAAGAGAAGCGACAAGCAGCTTGACATGGAGCGTCCGTATTGGGTAGACTTGAAAGACCTTAAGAAAAGAGGTTTGCAAGGAGCTGCACCATACACCATCAACGCAGATTTGAAATACGAATACAAAAACAAAGACAACTTTGCGAAAACATTCTCTTTAGTGTACAACGTTTCTGGAAAGAAAATCTACGCAACGGGAGGGTCAGGAACGGATAATTATTATGAATTGCCTTTCCACCAATTGGATTTCGTTTATCAAAATCAAATCAACAAAAACTGGAATGTAAAATTCGCTGTACAAAATATCTTAAACAGCCAATATAAAATTAACATCGGAGACGAAGGATACAATCACTTAGACTTAAACAACGGAACCAACCTTCTAAACGATTTCTACAAAGGAGTGAATTTCAACATGACTGTTGGATACACATTCTAAACCAAAATTTAACCAAATAATTAATCAATAAATCTACATATCAAAATGAAAAGAAAAGTATTATCATTAGTATCGCTTGCTTTAGTATCAGGAATCGCTCTAACATCGTGTACCATTGAAGTAAATGACGGATTCGATGGCGATGGAGGCCAAGGAGGAGGTGGTGGAACTACCGAATCTGTATTAAGCGGAAGCGGAACTTTAAGTGGAACTATTTCTAAAGACCTTTTAATTAAAAAAGGAGCTTATACGCTTGACGGGATTGTAAAAGTTACTGGAAACGCAACAATTACTATTGAACCAGGAGCTACATTCACCGTAACAACAACAAAAACGAGTAGCTTAGTGGTATTGCAAGATGGTAAAATCAACGCTCAAGGAACAGCTTCTGAGCCTATCGTTTTCACAACAGCAACTAAAACTCCAGGAGATTGGGGTGGAATTACACTTTACGGAAACGCACCTATCAAAGCGGTAAACGGAAACGCACAAGCGCTTTCTGAAGACGGAAACAACGTATATTACGGTGGTTCTGATGCAAATTCGAATTCAGGAACAATGAAATTTGTACGTGTAGAATATGCAGGTAAGAAAATCGGTGACGGTACTTCTGAAACCAACTCAATGACTTTCTACGCGGTAGGAGCTGGAACAGTTTTAGAAAACCTAGTTTCTTACAAGGGAACAGACGATGGTTATGAATTCTTCGGAGGAACCGTTTCTGCAAAGAATATTATTTCTTACGGTAACTACGATGATTCTTTCGACTGGCAAGATGCTTGGAGCGGACAAAACAACACGAACTGGTTTGCTTTCCAAACAGGAACAGGGAATTTCGGAATGGAGATTGAATCTTCAGGAAATGCGGATAACACAGCTCCAAAAATTTCGAACATCACGTTGATTAGAGATAACAACACGAATCCAGAGTCGCCAAACTCTCCAGAAATTTCTGCAATTCAGTTCAAAAAACACGGAACAGGAATTTTCTCTAACGTATATGTTAGCGGATACAAAAATATCGGATCTCAGAAAGCATACGCGGTACTTATCCAAGACGCAGCTACAGAAACAGCGCAAGTTGCAACAGGAAAAATCGTTGTAAACCCACTTTCTTACAACAATTCTGACAATCCAGGAGTTTGGGGTTATGCATATTCTCAAGCAAATCCTAAATCATTCACAAATGGAACAGTAACTAAAGTTGTCCTTACAGAAGGAGCTTGGGCTACTGTTGATGGAGTCAATTTATTAGCTCCTTTGAAATAAGACCCATTTAAATTTTCTTCATATCAACAAAAAAATACGATGCTCTCGAGTATCGTATTTTTTTATATTTTTATTTAAATTCTATTCAGAATCCGCTTCTCCTTCTTCCTCATCTTCATCTTCGTATTGCTCTAGATAATAGGAAAACGAAAAATCTTCTACCTCATCTTCAGCGTCTTCCAAAGTCGTTAATAAATCTTCAAATGTTTCTAGTTGATCAACACTCATATTCACAAATTCAATATGCAAAGGCAACTCAACATCACCTGTAATTGAATCAAACAAAGCATCCAAATTATCTCCGAAATACTCGGGAAGCGTTAGTTTTTCTTTTAGTTGTGTATAAAAATCTTCGTAATCTCCGATTTCACTAAAGTCTATATATACTTCTTTCATTGCTAAATCTAAATTTTATGAGTACAAAATTACTGCTTTTCGAAGGTTTTATAATGGTTTTTTGTTAAATAAACATCGCCATTCTTCGTAAAAACAATACGATCTGCATTTCTTCTTCCGCACGAATAATTAACGTCCGCTTCAAAATACGAATCTCCCTTTGGAAGTGTTTTTTCTCGATTGCTAAACCGATCGCCTCCAATTGCTCTTCCCGGCAAAACATCACACAAATTTCCTTTGGAAGCTTCCCAACCTTGATTGCGAGCTTCTCCTTTGGTGATGTAATAATCAGGCAATTTATGATGTTCTTTTACATACGCAATCACACGATTTTCTTCCGTTAAATCATCAATATTGGATGTTGATTTTGCGGAAGACTGTTGATTTTCGTTGCTGTCGTTATTCCAATTGGATTTAGTTTTCGAATTGGACTTATTTCCGTAATCAGAATCCGATTTCGAATTTGAAATTTCTGTTGATGTAGAATCTGGATTTTTCTTCTCAATTTTATAATTATTGAAAAGATACATCGCAAGCATACCCGCCAAAAGGCCAACAACCAAATAGAATATTGATTTATTTTTTGAATTCATAGTTTAAAACTCCTTTCCTCTTTTAAGATTCTTCTAATTCACTTTTACATTAAAGATATCAAATTTGTTATCTCCTGTTTGAAAAGTGAAGGAATAATTTCCTGCTACACTTGGTTTAAAAGTATATGAAGTAGAAATCGTTGGTGCATCTTGGGTGCAATTACAACCAACATATTTTGCGTAAACCGTCAACTTTTTATCCATCGACGTTCCTGCTTCTTCGATCTTGTCAAAACTTCCACATCCGTTCCCCACATTAAAAGTCAAATCAAATTTTACATTTTCATTCACAACGCCTGTTGTTGGTGCAGATACAACTTTCACCCAAGCTTTTTCGCGCGATTCGCAATTGTCATCTTCCTTTTCAGTACAAGAAGCAAACAAAAGCATTAAACTAAAAAGAACAAAAAAATGTTTCATCCTGTATTTTTTAATAGGTTTATTTTATCTCCATTCCTCCGGAATATCACACACTGGAATTGGGTTTATTTTATGTTGCGCCGCACGATTCATACGTTGAAAAATCTTGAAAACCTCCAAATCTCTTCCGCTATAATCAGCTTCGGTTTTGGTTCCATACTCTTTCTGAATTTTTTCCAATTCAGGATATGTTGCTCCAATTTGTTGTTCATCTGTACGATCAACATCCCACAAACCATCGGTTGGAATTGCATTTTTAATACTTTCTGGAAGATCCAAAACGCGGGCAAGTTCATAGACTTCCGTTTTGTACAAATCTGCAATTGGCGAAACATCTACTCCACCATCGCCGTATTTTGTATAAAAACCAATTCCAAAATCTTCGACTTTATTTCCCGTTCCACAAACCAAAAGGCTGTTGATTTGGCCGTAATAATACAAAGTCAACATACGCAAACGAGAGCGTGTATTCGCAAAAGCTAGTTTTTCATTCGGAAATTCGGCATCATGAACATCAAAAGTTTTGTACAATTCTTCAAATGCGGGCGTTAAATCCACGCTCATTCCTTTTACGTTGGGAAACTTCGCTTCCAAAAAACGAATATGTTCTAAAGCACGATCCGCTTGATCAATTTTTTGACGAATCGGCATCTCAATCGCCAAAACATCCAATCCCGTCATTGCGCACAACGTCGAAACGACTCCGGAATCAACTCCGCCCGAAACACCAATAACATAACCTTTTACACCTGCTTTTGTCGCGTAATCTTTTAACCAATCGACAATATGTTGAATTACTTTATCTGTTTGCATTTTTTATTTTTATTTTGAATTATTCTGATGTTCAAACCAAATACAACGTCCATCAGGTTCTATAAAATCTTCTTGAATCTCAAAACCTAATTTTTGTAACACATGATGCGATCCAGCATTTCCTTCATGTGCATACGCAAAAAGTTCTTTGACTCCCATTTCGTTAAATGCTCGATCTACAAAAGGTTTATTAGATTCTGCCGCATAGCCTTTCCCCCAAGAATCAGGTAAAAAACGATATCCGATTTCATAAAAATTTTGATGATTGTTCACTTCATAATCCACAAATTTCAGTCCAGCCCATCCGATTAACAGATTGGATTCCTTTTCAATGACTGCAAAACGTCCAATTCCGAATTTCTCGTATTGCGCTTGAATCATCTCAATAACCGCTTGACTTTGGCTAGGCTCGGTAAGCACGGGCTGACCTACATATTTCATTACTTGTGGGTTACTATCCAACAAAAACAACCGATGCACATCCTCTGCAACGAGCGGACGGAGGATTAATCTTTCGGTTTCTATAGGATTCAGCATAGGAAAGTTGTATTTTTGTTCCTTATTTTGATGTAAAAATAATGAAGTTTTTGAGAATATTTTCCCTTGGAATCATAATTTTTGGTGCATTGCTTTCTTGTAAAAAAGAAACGGAAAAGCAATGGGACACCCAAATTGAAAAACCTGTTGATAAAGTTGAAATCGTTGATATTTCGAAAGAATTTTACAACCCGAATCTCCCTTTAGAAGCGTTTCAGAAGCAGTTTCCGTGGTTTCAAGGAACGGTTACGAACGAAGATTTTGTAAAACGCAGACAAGATTCTGCCGAAGCAAAAATCTATCATGAAGCCATTGCAAAAATTGATATCAAAAAATTAGATGTCGATCTAAAAAAGCTTTACGCACGTATTCATCAGTATTTTCCTGATTTCAAAACACCGAGAACCTATTTGTATTCATCGGCTTTGCAAGCGGTAACGGATCCTATTTTTTACAAACCCGAAGAAAATTTCATTTTCGTGGATGTTACAGCGTTTATGGGCGAAAACAACCCGAGATACAAAGGTCTAGAACAGTACTATCAAACCTCGATGAATCCTCAAAATATCGTTCCAAAAATTTCTCAAATTTTAGCCGAAAGCAAAGTTCCTTTCAACAGAGATCATCAAAAATTCTTGGATCAATTGGTGTATCAAGGGAAAATCATGACGTTGCAAGACGCTTTTTTACCAGAAACTCCTGATTATTTGAAAATTAACTACACTCAAAAACAATACGAGTGGGCGGTTGCTAATGAAGTGAATATTTGGAATTATTTAGTTGAGCAGAACCTTTTATACAGCGACGATTCTCGACTAGTTGATCGTTTTATTGTTCCGGGACCTTTTTCTAAATTTTACACGGAAATCGATAACGAATCTACTCCTCAAATTGGAATTTTCACAGGATGGCAAATTTGTAAAAAATACTTCCAAGCAAACCCTGATACGCCTTTGCAAAAATTTTTAGACACGAGCGCTCAGGAAATTTTCACGCAAGCGAAATACAAACCTAAATTTACAGAGTAAACGTGGCTTTGGACTTCAAATCATTAATCAATAAATCCGTTGAACCTAGTTTTGATTCAACATTAAATCCATTATTTCCAATTCTCTTCCGAGTTTACGTGATTGTGGCTATTTTCTTCGGTTCGGCTTCTGGGGAAAATGAAGGAATGTTTGATTATGAATTTCGATTTCAAATTTTAAGCCTCATCATTCTTGTTTTTACGGGTTTACTGGTCGCTTTCAACAGACTTAGTATTCCCAAATTGAAAGAATGGTCGGAAAGTGAAGGGAAAGAATTTCCTTTCAAACAGAAAGAATTTTGGAAGTTCCGCACAACAGTCAATGGACTTATTATTATATTTTTTCTTTCGGCTCTTTATATTGCCGATGCGCATCTTGTTTTCCGAAATGTCGCTTTTGGAAAACAATATTTAGGCTTGAATATTGCACTTATTGGAAACTTCATAGCGGGGATTTTCTTAATTTTGTCGAAACCTATTGAGGCGGTAAAAATTATGTTTTTCCGAGGCGTGGAATTATATAAAACCTATATTCGTTCTATTTTCATCAGCGTTGGAATCATTCTTTGTTTGTCTCTATTTTGGGATAAATCGTTCCCCGTAAGCATGTTGGCTTTCAATGCGGTGTTATTGTACAACGAAATTAAAACTTACAATTATTATTTAAAAAATAAGAATACATGAGAAAGACCCAAATTACCATAGATGTTGAACTAGACGAAAATCACGTACCTGAAAAAATAACTTGGAATGCCCAAGATGGCGGCATTAGCAAGCAAGAAACAAAGGCTACGATGATTTCGGTTTGGGACGACAAAACGATGGAAGCTTTACGTATTGATCTTTGGACAAAAGAAATGCCCGTAGATCACATGAAACGTTTCTACCACCAGATTTTGGTTTCTTTAGGAGATACCTACAAAAGAGCAACCGGTGAAGAAGATGTTTCCCAATGGATGGCTGAAGTAGCCGAAGAATTTGCAGTAAAATCTGCTATTAAAATGTAAAAAGTATAGAAATTATGAAATTCAATACCAAAGTAATTCACGGAGGACAACAACACGATCCTTCAACAGGAGCGGTGAATGTTCCTGTTTATCTTACCTCAACATTTGCACAAAAAAGTCCAGGAGTTCACTCAGGATATGAGTATTCTAGAGCAGCGAATCCTACGAGACAAGCTTTAGAAGACAGCTTGGCGAGTATCGAAAACGGAGCGCGTGGCTTGGCATTCGGTTCTGGTTTGGCAGCAACAGATTGTGTTTTAAAACTATTAAATCCAGGTGATGAAGTTATTGCTTGTGACGATTTATACGGTGGAACATTCCGAATGTTTACCAAAATGTTTGAAAAGTACAATCTGAAATTCCATTTTGTGAATTTTGATGACTTGAAGAATGTAGAAAGTAAAATCAACGATAAAACGAAATTAATCTGGATTGAAACACCAACAAATCCATTGATGAAATTGGTGGACATTCAAGCCGTGGTTGATTTAGTTAAAGGAAAAAACATACTTGTTGCTGTGGATAACACGTTTGCAACACCATATCTACAAAAACCTTTGGATTTAGGGGCTGACATCGTGATGCATTCGGCTACAAAATATTTGGGTGGCCATTCTGACGTCGTTGCGGGAGCCTTAGTGGCGAAAACACCAGAATTGGGTGAGCAACTGCATTTTATCCAATTTGCATCAGGCGGAATTTTAGGTCCACACGATTCGTATTTGGTTTTACGAGGAATCAAAACCTTGGCTTTGCGTGTTCAAAGACATTCCGAAAACGGTTTGAAAGTCGCTGAATATCTTGAAAAACATCCTTTGGTAGGAAAGGTTTTCTATCCAGGTTTGGCTTCGCATCCACATTTTGATTTGGCTAAAAAACAAATGAAAAACGGTTTTGGAGGCATGGTTTCATTCAATTTTAAATCTGGAAATGGTGCAGATGCGATTAAATTCTTAGAGCAAATTCAAGTTTTCACTTTAGCGGAAAGTTTAGGTGGCGTAGAATCTTTGGCGAATCACCCAACAACGATGACACACGCTTCTATTCCTGCTGAAAAAAGAGCTGAGGCTGGAATTACAGATGATTTGATTCGTCTAAGCGTTGGTATCGAAGACATTGAAGATCTTATCGAAGGTTTAGAAAAAGGCTTTGCTTAAAATCAACTCAAAATAAATGATAATCCGAATCCAAAAGATTCGGATTTATTTTTACCTTTAATCTATGAAAACAACCATCCGTAAAGCAACAACTGAAGATTTGAATGAACTTGCCGTTCTCTTCGATCAATACCGAATGTTTTATCATAAAACAAGCGAAACACACGCTGCCAAAGATTTTTTAGAAGAACGCATTCAGCAAAAAGATTCGGAAATTTTGGTCGCCGAACTCGATGGAAAGTTGATTGGATTCACTCAATTGTATCCACTATTTTCATCAACTCGAATGAAAAAATATTGGCTTTTGAATGATTTATTTGTTGCTGCCGAATTTCGTGGAATTGGCGCTTCCAAACTCCTTTTAGAAGAAGCTAAAAACGTTTGCCAACAAACTCAGGCTTGCGGAATTCTTTTGGAAACGGGAAAAGAAAACCAAATCGGAAATCAACTCTACCCCACTTGCGGCTTCGAACGTTACGATCACGCCAACTTTTACGAATGGACCAATCCTGATTAAAATTTCAGCAAGATTTAAGAAAAATTTAGCATTAAGAAAAATCGTTTTTTTGAGATAATCTGTACCTTCGATTTACTAAATAAATAGAAATTATGATCAAGCAAGGATTACTCAGCGAATTCGAATACGAAGCTGAAAATACAAGAAAATTACTGAATGCTATTCCCGATTCGGCGTTGGATTATCGTCCACAACCGCACTTATGGTCGGTAGCAGAATTGGCTTCTCACATTGCCGAAATTTACAATTGGTACGATGACACCTATAATACCGACTCGTTCAATTTTGCAGGATATCAATACGATAAAGGTGATATTACGAAAGCATCAACGATTGTAGGAAAGTTTGAAGAAAATGTTGCTAAAGCGAAAGAAGCTATTTTAAAATCGGATGAAGCGACCTATTTTAATGATTGGGCGTTGATGTTTGGAGATCAAGTTGCGGTAGGTCCCATGCCGAAAATCGCGATGATTCGTTCATTTTTGAATAATCATTTGTACCATCATCGTGGTGAACTAATTGCGCATCTTCGTGTAACTGGAAATAAAGTTCCAGGTTTATACGGACCAACCTATGAGGAATCAATGCCGAAATAAAAAATAAAAACCACTCCCAAAAGAGTGGTTTTTTCGTTGAAAGAATCCGTAATTTTAGCATCTACAAAAACAACTCTTCATGACCGAATTTGAAAAATACATTCAGCGGTATCTTGATTTGGTTCCGTCCGAGAATTGGATTCAAGATTTAAAAAACGTTGGCGATGAAACTTTAGAAATTTACCATCAATTAAGTGAAGACGAAGGAAATTTTGCGTACGCTCCCGAAAAATGGACGTTAAAAAACTTGCTTCAACATCTTATTGATACGGAGAAAATATTTGGATATCGCGCGTTACGATTTGCTCGAAAAGATCAAACGGAATTAGCTGGTTATGACGAAGATTTGTTTGCGGCTAATGATTGTATTGACACTAAAAAATTGAATCATCTTCTATTCGAATTTGATTGTAACCGCCAAGCTTCTCTCCTATTTTTCGGACCTTTAAACGCGGATCAATTGAAGCAAAAAGGAAAAGCCAACGGCAATGAAATTTCAGTGGAAACGATTGGGAAATTATTAGTTGGTCACAACATTCATCATCTTAACATTATCAAAGAGCGCTATTTGACGCTACTACAAGCTTAGAACATGGAAAAAGCCTTAGAAATACTTAAAAACGGAGGGACTATTTTGTACCCAACAGATACCATTTGGGGAATTGGCTGCGACGCGACCAATGTGGAAGCCATCCAGAAAATATTCGAAATTAAGCATCGTGACAAAAACAAATCCATGATTATCTTGGTTGAAAATGAAAAGCGATTGCAAAGTTTAGTTGATGTTCCGGAAATGGCTTGGGAAATTATTGACCTTTCTGAAAAGCCAGTAACCATCGTTTACGAAAACCCAAAAGGCCTACCAAAAGAGATTTTAGCCGAAGATGGAAGTATCGGAATTCGCTTGGTGAAAGATGATTTTTGCAAACGTTTAATTTCAAAACTCAACAAACCATTGGTTTCTACATCAGCCAATTTTAGTGGTGAAAAATCTCCGATGAAGTTCTCTGATATTTCTCAAGAATTAATTTCTGCGGTTGACTTTGCTGTTGAAGAAAATCGAGAAAAAGTATCGCAATATTCAGGTTCTTCGGTAATTAAAATTTGGCCAGACAACCGCATAAAAATTTTACGAGAGTAAATTAATCGTAGTGATAATCCACAGCCGATGGTTTTCCTATTTGGAAATTCGGAATCGGCATGTGATTATTTCGATAGCCGTTGAAATCAAAAATAGGATTGTTATCAAACGGAACTTTAGGATAAAAAACAAAGGATAATTGGAAGCGATTAAACGCTAAAAACGGATTATAAATCTGCACTCCAAGTCCAATTTTTGTATGCATTCCTGAATTGAAAAGATTCTTGTTTTCACGCTCGAGCCAGCCGAAACCCGCCATGATATACGGATTAAAATAGAAATTTTTCCAAGGTTTATTCACGAAAAACTGCAATTGATAACGCAATATCAATTTCGACGTTCCAAGATAATTATCATTGTATTGCGGAAATTCATCCAATGCAGACATGTTCAATCGATCCAAATACGTGTTGCTTCTTGCAGTACCAATGACCAAGGTTGGTGAGAAAAAATGTCTAATTTTAAGATGATCGCCTTCTCTCAACTTACTAAAATAGAGTCCATCCAAACGAAAAGCGGTTCTAAAATTATCTCCATTTTTATACAACGTTCCTAATTCTGTTCGAATATTAAAATATCCAAATCGATTAAACTCACCAAAAGAACCAGAAATCCCATAATAGGGCATGGATTCACCCAACATACGGACAAAACCTCCTGTTAACGACAGTGATTTTCCATACGCAATATCTTCAGGAAGCTCAAATTGAAAGACATTTTTTCGGGTTGAAAACTTCCGTTGCGTATAACTCACGGATCCTAAAAGCATGGTATGAGAAGTGAAAAAATTGAGCGGGTCTAAATCTTTTCCTGGAGAATCGAGATACGAAAAATTCTGAAAACGCATCGTAACCCCAATATTATCGGTGACTTTTCCATCCGATTTTGGTTTTACTCGAAACTGAATTCCGCCCCATAAATCCTGATTCTGAACCTGAACAGCACCTTTCGGAAACGGAGGTTTGTCTTCAGCGTTCGGAATTTCAATAAATCTTCTGAAATATTCCAAATTAACACCTCCTGCCCAACGCGTCAAAGGCGAGTAAAAAGCTCGATCGGCACGGATATAGACATTCTCGTTTTTGTCAAAATCTTTTTCGCCCTTGATTTCTGCATTAATATACGTTCCGTAAATATTGTTCGCTTTATAGCTCGCTAAACGGTAGTTTCTCTTGTCGGAAAAATCCGTTCGATAGACCATTCCCAATTCGTGCCCAAGACCAAGGAAATTTCCTTCCGTAATACCTACTCCGAGCTTTTTACCCGAAAACGTAAAATTGGGTTTTAAACTCCAAGAATCCAATACCAAAACATGAACATCAATTGAATCTTTGGTCGAAGTACTGTCTACCACAGAAATATTCACCCGATTAATAAAACTTGTATTACGTAAAAGACGTTCGGATTCATATAATTTTTGAGCATTGTAAACATCTCCTTTTTTGAATAACAAATAGCCACGAACTGCAAATTTCTTAGATTTTACATGAAGTCGATTTCCAAAATCCTCAAACCATTGTTTATCCTTTTCTTGAAAATTTTTGGAAGTTCCAAGGGGATCAATCGTTTCAATGGAAATGTTTCGGATATATTTTCCTTGGTATAAATTTTCTGATTTTTGATCGTTCGTTGGCACAACAACAGAATCAGGAACGTTCCTAAAAATCAGTTTGTAAAGAAATTTTGATGCTTTTCGTTTATGAGAATAGGTTTCGATTTTTTGATAAAGCGAGTCGCGTTTCTGTTTCTCTTGGGCAGAGCATAAACCAACTCCAAACACTAGAAAAACAACCAAAAAAACACAACTAAAACACTTCATACAACCTCGGCAAAACCACTATTTAAATTTTATACTACCCTTTTCAGTGCATAAAGTTATAAACTTTATATAAAATGAACGGTGTCGTTTATCATAATCTAAAGAAAAATAGCCTAAAACAATCCCTTTCCTTATCTTTGCACTTGGAAAATTTTTGCAAAAGAAATTTCGGAAGGAGCTCATGAAAATCAATCTTAATCAAAATAAAAATCTCAAACTTTTCAAAACCATTTCTCAAGTAGCTGGAGAAAACAATATGCGTATTTATGTGGTTGGCGGCTATGTTCGTGACTTATTAATGAGTAGAAAAGTTGCCACCGATATTGATTTTGTTACTGAGGAAAATGGTATTCTTTTAGCCCAAAAAATAGCAGAAGCTCTTGATCCTAAACTTAAAGTTTCGGTTTTCAAAACCTACGGCACAGCCATGTTCAAATACCAAAATTTAGAATTGGAGTTTGTGGGCGCAAGAAAAGAGAGCTATTCTGAAGATTCAAGAAAACCCGCTGTTGAAAATGGAAGTTTGGAGGACGATCAAAAAAGACGTGATTTTACAATCAACGCCATGGCAATTTCTCTGAATACAGATACTTTTGGTGACTTGATGGATCCTTTTGAAGGTCGCGAAGATTTGACGAAAAAGATCTTACGAACGCCTCTAGAACCTCATCAAACGTATTCTGATGATCCGTTACGGATGATGCGCGCCATTCGTTTTGCGTGTACTTTGGATTTTGAAATAGAAAGCAATTCGTTAGAAGCCATAAAGCAAGAAGTGGATCGTATTAAAATCGTTTCTATGGAACGAATTATGGTAGAATTCAACAAAATAATGAATTCTGAAAAGCCATCTCGAGGATTAAAATTACTAGAATCCACTGGATTATTAGAGCGAATTATTCCCGAACTTACCGCTTTAAAAGGCATTGAAGAAGTAGAAGGACAAACTCATAAAGATAATTTCTACCACACCCTAGAAGTTGTAGACAACATTTCTAAAAATACAGAAAACCTTTGGCTACGTTGGGCAGCGCTACTTCACGATATTGGAAAAGCGCCAACGAAAAAATTCGTTGAAGGAATTGGTTGGACTTTTCATGGTCACGAATTCCTTGGTTCGAAAATGGTAAAACCCATGTTCCAACGATTGAAGTTGCCGCTAGGACCTGACATGAAATACGTTCAAAAGATGGTCAAGCTTTCTTCACGTCCTATTGCGCTGATCGACGATGACACATCGGATTCTGCATTGCGAAGATTATTGTTTGATTCAGGGGAAGATTTGGAAGATTTGTTCACACTTTGTAAGGCAGATATCACCACGAAAAATGCGTCTAAACAAGCCAAATTCAAAAAGAATTTCGAGTACGTTGCGACGAAAATTAAAGAAGTTGAAGAAAAAGATAAAGTGAGAAACTTTCAGCCACCGATTTCTGGAGAAGAAATTATGGCGCTTTTTGATTTGAAACCTGGAAAGGAAATCGGAATTTTAAAAGAAAAAGTGAAAGAAGCCATTTTAGAAGGCACTATTCAAAATGATGCTTCAGAAGCCAAAAACTTGGTAATAGAAGAAGCTGAAAAGCTTGGTTTAGAACTTAAAAAATAAAAAAACTCCCTTTCGAAAATCGAAAGGGAGTTTTCTTTTAGAATTGGTAATTGAAACCAAGTGTATAATTTCGTCCTTTGGTTGTATAACCTATGACATCTACATAATTCTCATTAAAAATGTTATTTACGTTTCCGAATAAACTAAGTTTATCGGTAAGCTTTTGATTAACATTTAAATGGAATGTATGATATGCTTTGTTCTCTACAGCAACCGTTTTGTAGGTATTTGAATCAAAATAGGCATCATTTCGTTTTCCTATAAATTGGTGCATCAACAACAACGATGTACTTTTAGAAGGTTTAATGCTCAGTTGTGAATTCACTCTATGTTTTGGAATCCTCAACATCGACGCTTCATTTTCTTTCTCAACAAAGCTATAGTTCGCGCCAAGTCCAATAAAATCGACAATCTGATATTCAAAACCTAGTTCAAATCCTTTTGCTTTATTTTCATCCAAGTTTACAAATTGTCCTGTATAATTCGCTTGATCAACAATCGCATATACAAATCCGTCCTTTTCTTTTCTTTGGAACAAACTTGCCGTTACTTGCCATTTTTTATCTAAACTTCCCACACTTAAGTCAATTTCGTGCGTTGAATTTTTCTCAGGCTTCAAATCAAAATTTGGTAGAATATACGGAACAGATCCGTAGTTTTGATACAACGTTGGTGCAATAAATGCCGTTGCAAACGAGTATCCAATTTTATAAAACACCGAATTGGTTTCCCCTACGTAATACGGATTAATGCTGTAAACCCAATGATCTTTGAATTTAGAATGGTTAGTCATACGAACTCCAGCATCCAAATTAAAGCCTTCATAATTCACATTTGCTTTCGCATACGCGTCAAAAGTAGAAATATCGGTATCCTTATTTTTTAGTTTTTCTTCCAAAGAAGTTCCACCCCACGGTGTTTCTTTATAACCCAAAGATTGCTCTTCATACTGAACGCCTGCAACTAAAGAAGCATTTTTGCTGAATTCGTAATGGTTATATAATTCAAAAAACGAATTTCTACCGATGTATTGATACTGATCTTGATATCCGTCTTTTGTTAAATCTTGCAGCAAACGATCCGTTTTCGTAAAACGTGTGTTGAAAACCAAATTACCTTTGGTATAATTTAATTTCGCATTTCCACCAAAATAGGTTTGCTCATCGTCACCACGTTGGTTACTATCGGCAAATGCGCCTTGATCAAATTGATATAAGAAGTGGTTGTAACCTGCATACGCATTCACCTGAAACTGATCAACTGCATATCCAATTTTGAACTGAACATTTTGTTTTTCGTAGCCATCTTTATCAAAAGTATCATCCCCTTTAGCCGAAGATATTCCTTTAGACTTTTCGTTGAAGCCATCCACTTGATAATTAAAACCATTTACAGCTCCTTTCACTACGACATTCTGAGCATAAGTTCCATACGAACCACCTCTGGCAGAGACTAGACCTTCAACTACTTTTTTAGCTGAAGATTTGGTTACGATATTAATCACTGAAACCGTTGCGTTAGAACCGTACAAAACGGAAGATGCGCCGTTAAGGACTTCAATAGATTCAATATTTTCAAGAGCTAGCCAACGTAAATCCGAAGCGGTATAGTCGTTTCCAGAAACATCACGCAAAGGAACACCATCCAAAAGCAATAAAACATTAGCACTTTTACCACCACGAACACGAATTCCTTTCGGTTCTGTCATGTTATTAAAGTTTCCTGTAATCTGAATTCCAGCTACCTGATCCAAAACATCGTTAAGATTCTGACCTTTGTAGTTTTCCAAATCAGCTGCAGTAATCAAGGTTACATTTTTCCCTACTTTGTTGATGTTTTGAGGCGTTTTCGAAACCAAACTCACTTCTTCGATTTGGGTTTCTTCAGTTTGTTGTGCATGCATACTCGTTCCTACGCCAAATAGCAATGCCACCAATACGGTTTTTTTGTTCATAAATTTGAGGTTAGTCGCCCAGAATACCAATCGTAATGCAGAAACTTGAAAAAAATCAAGCTAGAGACATCAGGACTTTTCCTCCGAAAGCGATGGTTAAAAAATAGGCTTTCAGTAAGGTCTCCTGACTTTCAATTAAGCTACACCTTCTCGTTATAAACTAACAATGGTATTTGTAGCAAAACTTCTTTCGAAGCAAGTTGATTTACAGTTGCGGGGACAGCTCGCGAATTGCACACGATTCCCTTTTCTGAAAGGCATGCAAAAGTACAAAAAACAATGGAATTAAAGTCAATTATCTATAAATAGGACGCATCAAATGAAAACGGTAATAAATCTCGAACCGATTGGGTGTTAATAATTTCCCCTTCTACCGAAGTAAAAAAGAGTTCGATATTTTTATTTTGTTTGGACTCGTATTCTAAAATCGATTGTCGACACGCACCACATGGCGGAATTGGCGTTGAAGCGGGATTCACCTCCGCACCACCAATCACAAATATTTTCTTAATCACAACATGTGGAAAATTAGATGCGGCCCAAAAAATAGCGGAACGCTCTGCACATAAACCGGAAGGGTACGCCGCATTTTCTTGGTTGTTGGCTACAATAATTTGTCCATCTTCCAATAACATTGCACATCCAACATGGAATTTAGAATAAGGCGCATAGGCCTTTGTACGAGATTCTAATGCTGCATTGTACAATTTTCGATCATCATCACTAAGCGCTTCCTTATTTTGGAAAACAGCGTACTGTATTTTGAATTCTTTGTCCATATATCAAAAAGGGCATTAAAGATAGTAAAAATCCTATATCCTTCTGATTTTACTTTCGATTTTTTATTAAAAATACACTTCGATTCAATAAAACATAAAATTAATTTTATAGTAAAAAAAAAAGTATTATTATTGTTATCAAAGAAACTAGAATGGCTCTCGAAGATTATATGATTCCTTGCCTAAACAAGAAAATTTTTGGTGTAGACTGCTTTGGATGCGGTACGCAGCGAGCTCTTGCTTTGGTATTTGAAGGAAAATTTTCAGAAGCTTTTCATATGTTTCCAGCCATTTATACCATGATTTTATTTGTGATTATGGCTGGAGTTAATTTTATCGATCGCAAAAGAAACTACTCAAGTGCTTTGGTCACCTTAGCAATTGTTAATACCCTTATCATGGTAGTTTCGTATTTTTACAAACACCACTTCTCTTAGAAAAAAAAGAAATACAAATATTAAAATTAGAAAATTATGAATCCACAAAAATTACCCAACGCGACTACGGTCTTAATTTTAGGAATTGTTTCTATCGTAACATGTTGTTGTTATGGTATCCCAAGTTTAATCACTGGTTTTATCGCGCTAAACCTAGCTAAAAAAGATGAAGCTTTGTATCTAGCAAATCCACAAATGTATACGGATTACAACAACCTGAAAACAGGTAGAATCTTAGCATACATTGGTATTGGTCTAGGAGTATTGTACTTATTGTACTGTATCTTCTTAATTGCTACCGTTGGTATGGATGCAATGACTGATCCAGAGTTAATGAGAGAAAGAATGAACGATATGATGGGGAAATAACAACCATCCAAAACATAAAAAACTCCTGAAATTCAGGAGTTTTTTTTTATTTAGAACTTTCGAACTGCTTCTAAAGTCTTGTCTATTTCGGAATCTTTAATGCAATCTGAAATAAACCAAGTTTCATAACCACTTGGTGGAAGATACACACCATTTTCCAACAGCTTGTGGAAGAATTTATTGAAAAGATCGTGATTAGCTGCTGCTGCATCGTCGAAATTTCGAACTTCATTCGTTTCAAAAAATACCGACATCATCGAGCCTTGACGATTAATTAAATGTTGAATTCCTTTTTCAGTAAGGATTTTTCCAATTTCAACATCCAATGTTTCGGTTGATACATTGATTCGTTGATACATTGCCATATCATTCAAAATCAAATTCAAGGTTGTCAAACCACCACGCATTGCTAAAGGGTTTCCACTTAATGTTCCTGCTTGATAAACACCACCATTTGGAGCCAAGTGATTCATAATTTCATTTCGTGCTGCAAAAGCTCCCACTGGCATTCCGCCACCGATTACTTTTCCGTATGTAGTAATATCTGCTTTCACATTGAAAACTTCTTGTGCACCACCAAAAGCCAAACGGAATCCCGTCATCACCTCATCAAAAATCAATAAAGCGCCGTATTGATCACAAACCGCTCTTAAATTCTGAAGAAAATCAGCATCTGGAAGAACACAGCCCATATTTCCCGCAACAGGTTCAACGATGATCGCGGCAATTTCTTCTGGATTCTGTGAAAAGATATCGCGAACTTGCTCAATATCATTGTATCGTGCTAAAATCGTATCTTTTGCCGTACCAGCCGTTACTCCAGGAGAATTTGGATTTCCAAAAGTTGCTGCTCCACTTCCCGCTTTAATTAAAAAAGAATCGGAATGACCGTGGTAACATCCTTCAAATTTGATGATTTTATCACGCTTCGTATAGCCTCTCGCTAAACGTACCGCCGACATACAAGCTTCTGTACCTGAAGAAACCATTCTGATTTGATCAATATTCGGAACGTTTTCAATAACTGTTTTTGCAATTTCAGTTTCTAAAGCCGTTGGCGCACCAAACGAAAAACCTAGTTCTGCTTGTTTTTGGATCGCCACTAAAACTTCAGGATGCGTATGTCCTAAAATTGCTGGCCCCCAAGAATTAATATAATCAACATAGCTATTATCATCTTCATCGGTAAGATAAGCACCTTTAGCCGACTTCATAAAAACAGGAACTCCACCAACCGATTTGAATGCTCGAACTGGAGAATTCACCCCACCTGGAATATACTTTTTGGCTTCATCAAACAAAGCACTACTTCTTTGATATCTCATTAAAAAAAACTTTTATTCTGAATTTATAGTTGAAAAAATGCGCCTTAAGGCGCATTGATTTATTTTAAGATCTTGGTCTCTTTTGTTGCAAATAAACAAGCTGCCCCGCCTTCAGTTGATCGCGAGCATCCATCCTATTTTTTGACAAAAGCTTTGAAAGTTTAATCCCGAATTTCTGCGAAATATCGTACATACTTTCTCCTGCTCTCGATTTGTAGGTCGCCACATTTCCTTCGCTTCCTTTTGCTTCTAAAAACACAATATCATTGGTTTGTAAAAGATCCGTGCTCGATTCGTTGTACTTCATCAAACGTTTTTCATTAATCCCAAATTTCCTAGAAATAAAATCCATATTCGTATTTGCTGGAATAACCACGTACTTTCGTCCACCATTGGGATGGTTTTTCACCAACATCGTTTCAAGAAGTTCCTTCGGTGATTTTGAACTTGAATTTGAATTCGTTTTCGCCGCCAAAACAACTGGAGGTTTCACTTCACGAATTGGTTCCGTTTTCGATTTTGAAGGCTTATAATCTGCTCCTAAACTTGCTAAATAAGCTTTATCATTTTGCAAATCTGGATACAATTTCACCATCGTAGCAAGTAATTCATCGGTTGACGAATTATCAAACTCATACAAACGATGTTTCTCAATCTTGCTAATTAAGATATAAGCATACTTAGGATTGGTCGCGTAACCCGCCTTCTTCAAACCATGCGCCCAAGCCTTGTAATCTTTCATATCAAGTTTGAACAAATTCACATAATATTGTCTGAAAGCTAAAAACTTAGAATGATCTTCGTACGAATCACGAGGGCTATCATACACACGGAAACACTCATTTGGAGCATCATCGGTGTGTTTCATTGATTTTCCTGTCCATTCTTCTTTGCATTTAATTCCGAAGTGGTTGTTTCCTTCCTTTGCTAATCGGCTTTGTCCACCACCGGTTTCAAGAATTCCTTGCGCCAAAGTAATTGAAGCTGGAATCTTGTATTTTTCCATTTCTTCAACGGCATATTTTGCAAAACGTTGGATATACTGTTCTTCGGTATTCCACGTCTGAGCGGACATTTTTCCTAAAATTAAAAGGCTTGCTAGCGCTAAAAGTCTTTTCATTTTACTGGTTTTGTATTGGTCGTTTGTCTTTTCTAATTAAACTTGCATTCATCCCTTCTATGGCTTGTAAACCACCGGTATGAAATGCTAAAATCCTACTTCCTTGCGGAAAAAAATCTTCATCAATTAAATGAAAAATTTTCTGCATCATTTTTCCCGTATAAATAGGTTCTAAAGGAATTTGATACGTCTCATTAAATTCATTAATAAAGGCAATCAAATCCTCAGTAACTTTTGCATAACCTCTTCCTGAGGCATCCCAAAAATCAACATTTTTACGAGAGCTCCATTCTTGAACTTTAGGCGGAACCGAATTATCTTTTACTACTTGAAAACCTAAAATCTTCTGATGATTTTCAGCAAAAAGTGACAATCCAGCAACGGTACCTCCAGTTCCTACTGCGGTGCAAAGATAATCAAAATCTTTGGTACGCTCGTCCAACATCATCGCAATTCCCTTTACAGCCAATTCATTAGAACCACCTTCGGGAATAACAAGCGCTTCAGGAAATTGATTCCGAAATTTTACAGTGAGACTTTCTTTATCTCGATACACTTCTCTTGAAACAAAGTGAAACTGCATTCCACGTTCTGAGGCTTGTTTTAGAGTTGGATTTTGCTGCCATGAATCTTTTAATTCGTCACCACGAATGATCCCAAGAGTTGGAATATTCAATTCTTCTCCCAAAGCGGACAAAGCCGCAATATGATTAGAAAAAGCGCCACCAAAAGAAATCAACATTGGATTTTTAGGTTTACTTTCTAAATAAGTAATCACATTGTAATACAGTTTCCAGAATTTGTTTCCTGAAATTCCTTCATGAACCAAATCTTCCCGTTTCATCCACAATTCCACCTTATCGGAATAGGGAATTGGAACGATTGGCGTTGGATTTTTACTCAAATGCTTCATGACGGAGCAATTTACAAACTATATTGTTAAATTGAAATTCAAATAGGGATAGAAACCCGTATTTTAACATTCAGTTTTATCAATTTTCGCGTTTTTCAACCTAAAAATTAAGGATATTGTACTATATTCGTTGCTCGATTTAGTATTACCGTGTCCAAAGAAAAAGAGTTTGCGAAGCTAATAAAAGATAATCAAGGTTTGATTATCAAGGTTTCCCGCCTCTACACCAATGATTCTGAGGACGAAAAGGATTTATTTCAAGAAATCGTGTTACAACTTTGGAGAAGTTACGACTCATTTAAAGGTGACTCAAAAATTTCGACTTGGATGTATCGAGTAGCTCTGAACACAGCTATTACTCTTTTCAGAAAAAAAACAAAATCACCACAAACGGATGAACTTCAGGATTTTCATTTTAAAGATTATCTTGAAGATGATGATGAAAAACAGCATCAGATAAGCTTATTATACAAGGTAATTAAAATGTTACCCAATGTAGAACGAGCGATTGTGATGATGTATTTGGACGATTTGCCCTACAAGGAAATAGCCGAAAACTTGGGTATTTCCGAAGTAAACGCACGAGTGAAAATGAACAGATTGAAGAAAACCCTTAAAGAACTAATGCAAAAACATGCCTGAGTTTGATATAGACGATTTTAAGAAATCTTGGCAAGAGCAGGACGTAAAGCCTCAATACGACAGTTCGGAAATCATCGAAATGCTGAATAAAAAGTCACGTAATTACGTGAAATATATTCTGTGGATTAGTATTGCGGAGTTTTTGATATTGCTTTTAGCGAACATTTATTATTTAATGCAAGACTCTACTCAAGGGAGTTTTACACGAATTGTCGAACGTATCGGAATTAAACAAACCGATGAAATTGCTCATAATTTTGATTCGATTTATTGGGTGATGAAGTCCATTAGCCTTCTGGTAACGCTATTTTTCGTGTATCGTTTTTTCATTAACTACAAACGAATCCGAATTGAACAGAATCTCAAGGAACTTATCCTGCAAATTATTCAGTTTAAAAATACTGTAAACGCTTTTATCATTACGAATATTGCTTTGTTAGTGGTTTTCACCTCAGCTTTGGTGATTTACGTTTCGTACCAAATTAATCATCAAACCGAAGAAATTAGTCGAGGAACCTACATTGGTTTCATAGTTGGATCAACCGTAACACTTGTATTTTGTGCGATCTTGTTTTGGATGTATTACAAGATTATTTACGGAATCCTCATGCGAAGATTGGGTAAAAACCTCAAGCAACTTCAGGAAATTGACGAACAATCTTAAAATAAAAAAATCCAAGAGCAATTCTTGGATTTTTTGTTTTTACAGCGTTGAATTTTATAATTCTTTTCTTAAACGTGCTACAGGAATATTCAGCTGTTCACGGTACTTTGCAATCGTTCTTCTTGCGATATTGTAGCCTTTTTCTTTAAGAATCCCAACCAAAGCATCGTCTGTATATGGTTTACGTTTGTTCTCATTATCAATCGCTTCTTGAAGATAGTTCTTAATCTCTTTTGTAGAAACCTCTTCCCCATCGTCGTTCGTTAAAGAATCCGAGAACAAATCTTTCAAATACACAATTCCATTCGGCGTATCTGCATATTTACTTTTTACCACACGTGAAATTGTTGAAATATCAAAACCAGTAATATCCGCAACATCTTTCAAAATCATCGGTTTTAATGATTTTTCATCGCCTGTAATGAAATATTCTTTCTGCAATTTGACAATTGCTGTAATCGTTTGCAACAACGTGTTTTGCCGCTGATTAATCGCATCGATATACCATTTTGCTGCATCCAATTTCTGCTTGATAAAAAGAGCCGCTTGTTTATGCTCCGCTGATTTTTTATCGTGAGAATACGTTGTTAAAATATCTTTATACTCATCCGAAACACGCAATGTAGGTGCATTTTTCGAATTCAGCATTGGGATCACTTCAAACTGACCTTTCTTTTTTCCTTCTTTTACTTGAATGATAAAATCCGGAATAATCTCATTATTAATGGTAATCGTTTGCGTATCGTAGTTTCCACCAACACGTGGGGAAAGTTTCGAAATTTCATCCAACGCATCTTTCAAATCATCTTCTTCCACATCATACTTCTGCATGATTTTGTTGTAATGCTTATTGGTAAGGGCATCGAACTGATTTCGCAAAATATTCGCAGCTAAAGAAACCGCCTTATCAGCACTTACTTTCTTCTCAATTTGAAGCAACAAACATTCTTGCAAATCTCGAGCACCAACACCCGCTGGATCAAGTTTCTGAACGTAATTTTCTAATATATTCTGAACGTCTTCTATCGTTGTGTAAATCCCTTGTGAAAAGGCCAAATCATCCACAATAGATTTCAGTTCTCTACGTAAATAACCGTCTGTATCGAGGTTTCCGATAAGATATTCTGCAATTTGCAAATCCTGCCCATCGATATTGATTAGGTTAATTTGCTCCATCAGATAATCGTATAACGTTTGTCCTTCCGTTAAAAGGCTTTCGTTATCGAATTCTTCATCATCGGCAGAATAGTTACTGGACGCCGTTTTGTAACTAGGTTCGTCATCATAGATATACTCGTCTACATTAAAGTCTGTCTCTATGCTGTCCGTTCCTTCGTCTTCATAATCTGAGTCCAAACTTTCATAAGGATCATCCGAAGAGTCTTCCGTATCTCTTTCCAGAGCTGGATTTTCTTCTAACTCGCGCTCCAATTCTTGTTCAAACTCAAGCGTATGAAGCTGAATCAACTTCATTAACTGAATTTGCTGTGGTGCGAGTTTCTGACCTAGTTTAAGCTGAAGGTTTTGTTTTAGCATGTTTCTTTTCTTCTTCTATACTTGACGTGCAAATCTATTATTTTACTTCAGGAAAGACTTATAAAATTTATTAAAATTATTATAATGTATCCTAAAATTCAGCACTTTTCGGGGTTCTTGGGAACGGAATCACGTCTCTAATGTTCGTCATTCCCGTAATAAATAATACCAAACGCTCTAATCCTAAACCGAATCCTGCATGCGGAACTGATCCAAATTTACGCGTATCTAGGTACCACCAAAGTTCTTTTTCGTCTACGTGCATTTCTTGCATTTTCTTCAACAAGACATCGTGACGTGCTTCTCTCTCGGATCCTCCAATGATTTCTCCAATTCCTGGGAAAAGAACATCCATTGCTCCAACGGTTTTTCCGTCTTCATTCAACTTCATGTAGAAAGCCTTAATTTCCTTCGGATAATCGAATAAAACAACTGGACTTTCAAAATGCTTTTCTACCAAGAAACGCTCATGCTCCGACTGAAGATCGGCTCCCCAAGCTTCAATTGGATATTGGAATTTTCCTTTTTTATTTTCTTTAGAATTCAACAAAATATCGATTGCTTCTGTATAACTTACACGTTTGAAACGCTTAGCAACTACATTCTGAAGTTTTTCTAATAAACCTTCTTTGGCTCTATCTTTTTCTGGTTTTGATTTTTGTTCCTCCGCAAAACGCTTGTCTAAGAACTCTAAGTCATCCTTACAATTGTCTAAAACATATTGAATCACATTCTTCAAGAAATCTTCTGCCAAATCAATATTATCTTCCAAATTGTTAAACGCAACTTCTGGCTCAATCATCCAGAATTCGGCAAGGTGACGCGTTGTGTTTGAGTTTTCTGCACGGAACGTTGGTCCGAATGTATAAATTCTACCCAATCCCATTGCCGCAGTTTCTCCTTCCAACTGACCAGAAACCGTTAAATTCGTTTTTCTACCGAAAAAATCTTGGTTGAAATCAATTTCACCCTCTTCATTTCTTGGAATATTGTCTAAATCGAAGTTCGTAACGCCAAACATTTCGCCCGCTCCTTCTGCATCCGCACCAGTAATAATTGGTGTGTTGATATAGAAAAATTGATTTTGATTGAAATATTGGTGAATTGCAAAGCTAATTGCAGAACGTACTCTAAAAACCGCACCGAACAAATTCGTACGGAATCTTAAATGCGCTTGTTCACGAAGAACTTCCAAAGAGTGTTTCTTTGGTTGAAGTACCGTTTTTTCAAGTTCATCTGAGAAATTCTCACCTAAAACAACAATTTTCTTAGCGATAATTTCTACTGTTTGTCCTGCTCCTTGACTTTCAACAACTTCACCCGTAATTTTCAGTGAAGATGCTGTTTTAATATTTTTAATGGTTTCTTCATCAAACTTTTCAAAATCCACAACAACTTGCAAATTAAGAATCGTAGATCCGTCATTAAGCGCTATAAATCGGTTTGATCTAAAGGCTCTTACCCAACCTTGTACTGTAATGTCATGATGAAGAACTTTCTTGTAGCCTTCTAAAATATCTTTAATCGTCTTTTTTTCCATTGTATAAAAATGATTCCTGCAAATTTAAGAATTCTGAATCGAATAAGTAAGGAATATACCTCATAATTCCCCGAAAAGCAATTAATTCTATCTGTATTTCCAAAAACTGAACAGTTTTCGTTTTTTTAGATAATCCAAATCCTCTTCCATCGCATAAGCTTCTCTCTCAAAACTGATCATTTTGTACGCCATGTATGAATTTCGAACTTTAAAATAATGGTACAAATATTCACCTACATACCATAAATAGAAAAACAGAATAAGAAGCTCGAGTTGTTGTCTTAAATGAATTTTCTCATGATTGATGAGTACGGCATTTCCACGATCTCGTTGATGCTTCAAAATAATCAGCGGAAACAGAGTAATCCCCGAAATTTTCGTATTTTTGAGTATCTTTTGCCAAACCACAATCATAAAGCAAAGATAAGAATTTTGAAAATCGGATTTAACTTATGAGCCAAACCCCAATCAAAGAAAATGAAGACTTTTATTACAACGAACAGGGGTATAAAGTTTTTACAGAAAAATTTCACTTAAAGCGCGGTTATTGCTGCAAAAGTGGCTGTAAACACTGCCCTTACGGTTATGATAAAAAAACGGATACGTTTATAAAACCAACGAAAAAATAATGAATATGAAACGATATTTTATTCTGGCATTAGCTGCCGTAACTTTAGGAATTACGTCTTGTAGCCCATTCCAAGTTCGTTCAGACTATGCGCAAACAGCCAATTTCAACGATTATAAAACCTATAAACTACGTGTTGACGATCTTAAATTAAATGATTTGGATAAAGATCGCGTGCTCAACGAGCTTTCGAAGCAGTTACAATCCAAAGGTTTAAGCGTTGGTGACAATCCTGATCTTATTGTGAATGTAAAAGCATCTCACAAAAAGGTAACCGACATCCAAACGACTCGTCCATACGGTGGTTTCTACGGTTGGGGCGGCCCTTGGGGTTGGGGAGCAGGTTATGGAAGAACGTGGACGGACGTTTACAATAACGGAACTATCTTAGTTGATTTAATCGATGCAAGATCGCAAAAATTAGTGTGGCAAGGTATCGGAAGTGGAATTTCAGTTGATTCGCCAAAGCGTAAGCAAAAGCAAATTCCAGAAATTGTAACCGAAATTATGGCGAACTATCCGCCACAGAAAAAATAAAATTTTTCACAATAAAAAAGGATTCAAAAATTTGAATCCTTTTTTTATTTCTATTCTGAAATCTTCGTTACCAAAAGCTCTTTGGCTTCTTTCAGCATTTCTTGTTTTCGAGTTTCATTCAAACCTAAAACAGCTACATTCGTTTCATCTTCCACCAACTCTTTTACCAAAATACAGCCTTTACTTAGCAATTTTGATTTTTCAAATTCGTTAATCGTAGTCAAACACGTTACAGGATACAAAACGTTGGCATCAACCAATATTTTTAAACCTTTATTTTCGGGATAATCCCAAGCTAACATTCGAAGTCCGTAGTACGTTGCAAAATCAATAGAATCCGAAGTGAAATAAGCATTGGTCACCAACCAACCATCTGTGAATTTCGTTTTCTTCCCAAATAATTGATACTCAATTCCCGAAATATCTTTAATTCGAGACAAAACATACATCGGTGTTGTTACCGAAATTTTCGTTTCACCTTGGTTTCGGAACTTACATTCCATCCAGTAGGTTTTATCGTTTTTATGAGCAATCACATCCGCTTCATGCGTTACCGCGTGCCCACGAATATGCTGCCCCGTTTCGGTTTCATATCCCAACGATTGAAAAACTCTAGAAATCCATTGTTCAAAATAAAACCCCGCAGGACCCAATTCCAACAAAGCTTTTTTCAAACTATAACGAGCCGCTAAAGAATTCGAAACTTCCTTCAAGGCATCAAAAGCCATTTTATACAACTCTTTCGTTGTAATTCCTTCATAGCATTTGGGTGAAATAAGCTCGACCACTTTTTTAATTGTCTCCTCATTGGCACCAGCGCCTTTAAGCGAAGCACTCAATTTTGCATCATCAAACTCCACCAACTCACCAAAATTATTCCGAATTTTCATAGGCTTTTCTCTTTAGAACTTTTAAAAATCACGATTACAACCAACAAAGTCTTGGCCATAAACCGAGTTGAAGTGCAAAAAAATACTTAATTTGCATCGTTAAAATTACTAAAAATGATTATCCAACCAAGAACAAGAGGTTTTATCTGTCTTACAGCGCATCCAGACGGCGCTTTGCAGAGTGTAAAAAACCAAATTGAATATGTAAAATCCAAAGGAACTTTAGCTAATGGACCTAAAAAAGTTTTGGTGATTGGGGCTTCAACAGGATTCGGTTTGTCTTCAAGAATTGAGGCAGCATTTGGATCTGGAGCAGCAACGATTGGTGTTTTCTTTGAAAAACCAGCTTCAGAAGGTAAAATGGGAACTGCAGGATGGTATAATTCGGCAGCATTTGAAAAAGAAGCTCAAGCAGCCGGTTTATATGCGAAAAGTATTAATGGTGATGCATTTTCAGATGAAGTGAAGCAACAAACTATCGATTTAATCAAGAAAGATTTAGGTCAAGTTGATTTGGTGGTTTATAGTTTGGCGTCTCCTAGAAGAACACATCCTAAATCTGGAGTTGCGTACGCTTCAGTTTTAAAACCAATTGGACAACCTTTCACGAACAAAACGGTAGATTTCCACACAGGAGTTGTTTCAGATATTAGCATTCAACCTGTAGAAAACGATGAAGATATTCAAAATACCATTGCCGTAATGGGTGGTGAAGATTGGAAATTTTGGATGGAAGATCTTAAAAACGCGGGCGTTTTAGCTGATGGTGTAAAAACTGTAGCATATTCGTATATCGGACCAGAATTAACGTTTCCAATTTATAGAAACGGAACCATCGGTCAAGCGAAAAACGATCTTGAAGCAACGGTTACCATTTTAAATGATTTACTAAGTGATATCAACGGGAAATCGTACGTATCGGTAAACAAAGCTTTGGTAACACAATCGAGCTCGGCAATTCCAGTAGTTCCGTTGTATATTTCTCTTTTGTACAAAGTGATGAAAGCGAAAGGAACGCACGAAGGAACCATCGAGCAAATGGAACGTTTGTTCTCGGAAAGACTTTATACAGCAGACGGAAATGTGCCGTTGGACGAAGCTGGAAGAATCCGAATTGATGATTTGGAAATGGCGGAGGATGTTCAAGCAGAAGTTGCAAAACTTTGGAATAGCGTAACTTCTGAAAACCTTGGAGATATAAGCGATATCGAAGGCTACAGAAAAGAATTCTTCAACCTTTTCGGATTTGAATTGGATGGAATTGATTACGAAAAAGACGCGAACGAAAACGTTCAAGTTCCAAGTATTGAAGCATAATTGCTTCGAATCAATATACATAAAAAGCGATCCAAAATTTGGATCGCTTTTTTATTTAAATAGATTTAATTCTTATTTTCCAAGAACTTCGGTAATAGGATTTCCGATGTTTCCACTTGGGTTTTCAATTTTCAAGAATTGAGCCAGCGTTGGTGCAATATCCGTCATAAAATACGGATGATTACTTTCTCCATTTTTCACTCCCCAACCCATAAAAATCAATGGAATATGCGCATCATAGGAATTCCAAACACTATGTGTGGTTCCTTTTTTAGCATAATATGCTAAATAACCATCTTTTGTAACCATTTGGATATCGCCGCTTCGCTTCCAATTATATCCGTTAATCGTTCTTGTTTTAATCGGTTCTGGAACTGGAGCTTCACCAATTTTTTCCATATCAAAAGCATACAGAATTTCGGGTAAGTTTTTAACCTTGTTGATGATAAATTCTTTTACATCGTCACGATCTAAATCCTTTTCCGCAATAAGTTTATCATTCGTATACACTTGATAATTATCGACTGCCAATACTAAATTTGCCGTTCCGAATTTCTTTTCTAAATCAGCATTCAGCGATTTTTCTAAACCTTCACCGAAAAATCCAGAAGGCATTTTATTCTCCTGCATGTAGCCTACAGAATGCGCACCACCGTGATCCGCAGAAAGGAAAACTAAATAATTTCCTTTACCAACTTTCTTATCCAAATTCTTGAAAAACGCTTCTAAATCACGATCCAAACGCAAATACGTATCTTCAACTTCAATAGAGTTCGGTCCAAAAGCGTGACCAACATAATCCGTAGAAGCAATATTAATTGCTAAGAAATCCGTGATCGCATCTTGTCCCAATTGATATCCGTCAACTGTCGCTTCAGCAAATTTTAGTGTATAGGTATTTCCAAAAGGTGTCGTTCTTAAAAGACCTTTTTTAGTTTCGTAATCTTTTGCAAGGTTTGTATATGGGAAAACAGGTTTCGTAGCCGATCCCAAAAGACTTTCCCAAGGAACATCGTCACGCGTACTTTCTTTATATTCGGAAATTGGAAGCAAGGTATTCCATCCTTTAGAAACCAGCTCTTGTGCGTAATTTTTCGAATTAAAATCTTTTACGAAATTCGGCAAATCCTGCATGTAATATGAACTTGTAATAAAATTTCCAGTTGTTTCGTCAAACCAAAATGCTCCTGTAGGATTGTGACCTGCTGGTAAAATCGATGCACGATCTTTTAGTGAAACTCCAACTACTTTTGATTGATAATTGGTTGCCATCATTAGCTGATCTGTAATCGTTGTACTCCATAAGTTTCTAGGAGAATGGGCGCCGATTTTTTCAACACTTGTCCCAACACCTTTTACACTCGTATCTGTTGTACAATAGACGCTTTTTCCCGTTTCTTTATCCGTCCAATCATTTCCAGCAATCCCATGAATTGAAGGAACCGATCCTGTATAAATACTCGTGTGCCCAATAGCCGTTACCGTTGGTAAATACGGAATCATCACGTTATTGAAGGAGTAGCCTTCATTCAGCATACGCTTGAAGCCATCATTCCCGAATTTGTCATAATATTTATACAAATAATCCCAACGCATTTGATCGATAACCAAACCAACTACCAATTTCGGACGCTCTAACTTTTCTGTTTTCTTCTGAGCTGTAGCCGGAAGAAAGGCAAGAAAAACCAAAGCAAGCGAAGTCATTTTTCTGAACATAGATCTATATTTTTAATAGCACAAATTTAAAATTTTTAAAATGGAAAGCCATTAAAAAACCTTTAAGATTTGGAAATCTTAAAGGTTTATATTTTATTTTTAGTTGATTTAGAAAAAAATCTTACTTTCCACCACCTTGATTCTTTTCAACATCCGTTTTGGTATTTTCCTTTACTTTTTGGTTACCGAAACGTTTTGTTAACGTAAATGAAAACCCTCTATAATCAAACTTATTTAATGTTTTATAGATTCCAGTTTGACTGTAAGTTGTTATGTCATATCTCGGTTTCTGAAACATATTATTGATCTGAACGGTAGCTTCCATACCGATCTTATCAAATATTTTAGTAATAGAGAAATTGTCGTAGATATTATTGCTATTGCCAATAGAGTTCCCTTGATTCTGACGATAAACCCCAAACCATAATGCAAGATTAACGTTCTTGTTAAACAGATTGGTGTACATCAAATTTGCAGATCCGCTATAGTTAGTATAGTAATTTTTTGCAGGAATATTATTTCGATTATTGAAATCACTATTATCTCTATAACTCACTCCTAAATTCACATTTACGTTGAGCTTGTTGCTAAAAAAGGTTTGATTGGTATTGAAATTCGCCGAATAACTTGCCGACCTTCCGTTGAAGTTACTTTGTGTATTAATCAGCTTGTCTCCTTCTTGGATATAATCATCCCAATAATCTTGGTTCGTAAAGCCATATCCAAGCGACAAGAAATACTTTTTGTAAACCCCAAATTTCAAATTAAAACTATGATTCGGGTTAGGATTTAAGTCCATATTTCCACGCTCAAAAATCCCGGTGTTTGTTGGTAATTCAAAAGGATTCATTTCAGAGAACCACGGTCTCCACAGATAGAAATTATATGAAGTCGAAACATTAAAATTAGGTGTAAATGTGTATTTCAACAAAACATTCGGCATCCATTTTCCGTACGAGTCTTCTTTACTTTGATTATTTGAAGCCTGATGAAGTTTAAACGAAATATACTCATAACGAATCCCCACACGCGTTTCTAGCTTTTTGAAAATTTTTGTGCTGTAATTCGCATAAAAAGCATTGAGATTGTCGGTATATTTAAATCGGCTAAAAAGATTAGAGAATGAACCATCAGGATTCTGAACTCCGTAATAATCAATTGGAGCAGTATTATTATTAAAATCAAACTTGGCACCCACCTCAAAACTGCTTCCCAAGGTATCCAAAGGCTGGGAATAATCCAATTTCAAATAATAATTTCGCATTTGGGAATTATCCAAAATCCGATTATTCAATGTGTTTGGCGTGATTGTTTGTCTTTGTACAAAATTTCGATCACTGTTGCTCGAATTGTAGTTTGTTCCCACATTAACGTCCAAAATTCTATTCTTCACCTTATCGTAGTACTTATAAAATAAATTTCCGTTTAGATTTTGATAGCGAGAATCTGCAATCTGATCAACGGTGTACGAATTATATGGTAAATCATTTCTAGAAATTTCACCGATCGAATTGTTGGTTGAGTTGCTTTTGTTTTGATAAAATTCACCAATAATACCAATCGTATTCTTATCATTCAATTCATATTCGGTTGATGATGAAAGTGAAGGCGATTTCCCCTTGTAATAGGATTCTCCAGAAACATTACGCTTTTCGTTATTGTTGAAAATCAAACTTTCCTGTTGTCTCGTACTAACGCTATGATTTTCGCCATAACTTCCCGAAATGGTTTGGGTGAATTTGTTTTTATGATAGTTGATATTGGCGTTAGAATACTGATTATTTTTCGTACTCTGTCTGTTGCTCATCGAAACGCTTCCTTTTATTCCTTCGTCCTCACGCTTTTTAAGAACGATGTTAATTACTTGCCCCGACGTTTCATAACGAGCCGAGGGATTCGTAATCACCTCGATTTTCATCAAATTATCAGCAGGAATTGATTTCAAATATTCTTTTAATTCTTTCCCTGTAAAAACGGATTTTCTATCGTTAATATAAACGGTAACATTTTCGCCTTCTGATCTCACGACATCATTATTATCAATACTCACCAAAGGTGTCATACGAAGGACGTCCCAGGTTGTATTTCCCGCAAGAACGGAGCTATTAGCCACATTAAAAACGGTACGATCGACTTTCGTTTCAACAGTTGGTTTTTTAGCGATAATCTTCACCGCCTCAATTTCCTTTTCGCCTGTTTTTATCGTGTCGTTTGTTGTTTGCGCATAAATAGCCGTTGAAGACAGCAATGCAAAAAGTCCGAGTTTCCAGTTCATAGTTTAGTATTTCAGTTTTCTCAATGCTAATAGGACAACCGAAGTTACCTTATTGTTACACTGAAGAACGTTAAAAAAATGTAAATTCGTATAAAAGACTCATACTCAAGCTTATGTCCATAAAAAAAGAATGCACCGAAGTACATTCTTTTTTATTTTATGTTATTTTGAAATTAGAATTTCAAATCTCCATTGATTTCTCTTACTGCGTTAGCTGCTGTTTTGAAAGCCGCTTTTTCTTCATCAGTTAAAGGAACGTCAACAATTTTTTCAACGCCGTTTGCACCGATAATTGCAGGAACTCCTAAACAAATATCCGATTCTCCGTACTCACCATCAAGCATTAGAGAACAAGGAATCATTTTCTTTTGATCACAAATGATCGATTGAACTAATACAGAAACCGCTGCACCTGGCGCATACCAAGCTGAAGTTCCTAATAATTTCGTTAAAGTTGCTCCACCAACTTTTGTTTCTTCAACTACGTAATCTTGTTTTTCTTTAGACAAGAAAGTCGTTATTGGAACACCGTTACGTGTTGCTTTTGACATCAAAGGAACCATTCCTGTATCTGAATGCGCTGCTACAACCATTCCGTCAACATCAGAAATTGGGCACTCTAAAGCTTCTGCTAATCTGTATTTGAAACGAGCCGAGTCTAACGCTCCACCCATACCAATAATTCTTTCTTTTGGAAGTCCTGATGTTTTATGAACCAAGTACGCCATAGTATCCATCGGGTTAGAAACCACGATAATGATTACGTCTGGAGAATGTTTTACTAAATTTTCTGTTACCTCTTTTACGATTCCCGCATTAATCCCGATAAGCTCTTCACGAGTCATACCTGGTTTTCTTGGAATTCCTGATGTAATTACAGCAACTTTAGAACCAGCAGTTTTGCTGTAATCTCCCGTTGTTCCTGTAATTCTTGTATCGAATCCGTTAAGAGATGCTGTTTGCATCAAATCCATTGCTTTACCTTCGGCAAAACCTTCTTTAATGTCCACTAAAACAACGTCTGATGCGAAGTTTTTCATAGCGATGTACTCAGCGCAAGACGCACCAACAGCTCCAGCTCCTACTACAGTTACTTTCATAATGATTTACGTATTTTTGATATTATTTCTTTGTTTGTTCTCAAATTTAATACTATTTGTAAACTAGGGCAATTTTTTCCTCTAGAAAATCAGATAAGCCAAATGATATTTATCAATTCTGAAAAATTATTTCTCGTCTTCGTAATACAAACGGTAGTACTTCCCTTTATCATCCTCGCCTTGTTCAATCATTTTACGATCTCCATGAATGTAAATATGAAAGTTTTTGTCTAGCTTAATGATGCTTTTAAAGCCTCTACTTTGCTTCTTTACCGCCGATTCATTAATTGGAAATTCTTCGGCGATATTCACTTGCATATCTTGTTCGTAATCCGTTTTGAAGTTTACAAAACTCTCAATAACATTGGCATCTTCTAGAACCGTATTGGTAAAATCTTCAAATTCAAATTGCTCTTTTTCCTTGAAAAATTCAATGGATTTATTTAAAAAATCGGCTTGATCCGCTTTAGAAACTTCGAATTCTTGAGGAAGTTGCTTAGTGATAAATTCTTTATACACCGAAAGCGTTTCTTGCGTTTGAAAATAATCGTTCTCACGTTGTTTTACCTTCAAGAAATCTTCAAACCAATAATACATATCGCCATTTTTATTATTATCAATGGCAGATACAACGTATCCTTCTTCCTTATCGTTATTGTAAATTAAGGCTGCTTTATCAATTTTTGCCAGCCCGATTCCGAAATCTTTTTCAATCTCGAAACTCGCTCCTTCTGGAAATATTTTCAAGAAAGGTTCTCTTTTTTCCGTTTTGAAAATTCCGATTTTATCGATTTTTTGACCTTCGGCTTGTTCGCCTTCAAAATAAACGATAAACAATTCTCCATTTTGAACACGTGGATTTTCCGTGATGTCGTATAAATGTTTTGCAATGGTCTCCGATTCCCAAAGAAACTTTTCCGGATCTTCAAAAATCTCCGAAACGGCTCCATAAACCACATTATTTGCCAAATACGTATCGCTGTAAAACTGAAATTGCTCTTCCGACTTGAAAGATTTCAAAAAATAATCTTCCAAAAGTTCTTTCATATCCTCACTTAAATTCAGTTCTTCCTGAGCCAAAAGCAATGACTCTTGATTGATTTTATTTCCTACCCGATGGGCTATAATTTTTGTAAACATATCCAAATTCTTTTGAGAAGTGCAAATATAAACCTTCGCTAACGGGTCGCCAAAAGATTTTAAAATAGGGACAAAAAAAAACCTCACGAGGAGGATTTTCATTTATTTTTTACGAATCAGCCAAAGGCCAATAAACGTGAGTAAACCGTTTAGAATAATCAACTCTACTCCAATTCTGTAATCCGTATAGGTTGTCGTAAGATAATTGATGATGTATGTAATGATTGGTGCCAAAATCGTTACCGCAAGAATTCCATACTTTTTATTAATCTGGAATTTGGTTAAAATTCCAAAAGCAAACAATCCCAGAAGCGGTCCGTACGTGTATCCCGCCACTTCCATGATAAGATAAACAATCGATTTATCATTAATCGCTTTAAAAATCATAATGAGAATGAAAAATACCACCGTGAACACCAAATGCACTTTCATTCGGGTTGCTTTTTTCTGCTTTTCAGTACTTTTTTCATCTTCGTTGATGTTCAACAAATCCACACAATACGAACTTGTCACCGCTGTTAAAGCTCCATCAGCAGACGGAAACAAAGCGGAAATCAAACCAATTATAAAAATCACCGAAATCGCCAATGGAAAATAGCCTTGCAGAGAAAGCGCTGGGAACAAATCATCACCCATAATGTTTTGAATTTGCCCAGAAGCATCTTTAAATCCGAAAATATTGGTAATTACTTCTTTTCCATCAACCATATTGGAAATTTGCCCGTATCCTGCACCATTTTGAATGGCATACAAATACAACAAACCACCTAAGAAAAGGAAAGCCAAATTCACAATAAGCAACGTTCCAGCAAACGTAAGCATGTTCTTTTTGGAGTTTTTCAGGTTATCAACGGAGATGTTTTTTTGCATCATTTCTTGGTCTAAACCAGTCATCGCTATCGTAATAAACATCCCTCCCAGAATCGTTTTCAAGAAGAAGGTTTTCGAGTTGACATCCGTGTTGATTAAGTGTGTATAATCTCGTTCCTGCAACACCGAATATGCCTGCGAAAAAGAAAAATCCAATTGCGTTAATATGAAAACAATACACGCAATCAAACTGATAATCATAAAGGACGTTTGTAGTGTATCGGTAATAACAATTGTTTTTACACCACCTTCAAACGTATAGAGTAAAATCATCAACAACAAGACAAAAGCCGTTAACCAGAACGGAATCCCTAATTGTTCTAATAAGAAAATCTGAAGAATATTCACCACCAAATACAATCTCGCGGTTGCCCCAATAGCACGTGAAATAATGAAAAATATGGAACCAATTTTATGAGCCTCAACATTAAATCGTTTTCCTAAATAGGTGTAAATCGACGTTAAATTCATTCGGTAATACAAAGGCAAAAGAACGCCCGCAACGATGAAATATCCGATGAAGAATCCGATGACCATCATGTAGTACTCGAATCCACCGAACGGATAATCGCCGCTCGTCATTTTCCCAACAGTACCCGGAACTGAAATGAACGTAACGCCACTTAAACTTGTCCCAATCATCCCGAAAGCAACAAGCCACCATTTACTTTTTTTGTTACCAATAAAAAAGGATTGGTTATCTGAATTTCGGCTGGTAAAATACGAAATGACCAAAAGGCCGATAAAATAAATAAAAACAAAAAGTAATAGGACTGTTCCTGAATTCATGGGTGAAATTAAATTTGAACAAATATAGTTTTTCTAGATTTGAAACCTACAAAATGGGTGATTAATTGACGTGAGCTATACTTAATTTTCTTTAAGTTCTTTCTCAATACGTAAATCGGGAACAAGCCACATAATCGCAACGACATAATAAATCCCAACGCTTACATAAGGATAGAAAAAGGAAACCACAATTCCCAAAAGATACAAAACTGTAGAAATTTTCTCCTTCCAACGGGATTTTACGGCTTGTGCTAATTTAGAATCGCGACCTTCCGCATGAATCACTGCCGACTCTAAAAAATGGTACGCAATAGCACACATCATCAAAATAAAGCCGTAGACAGCTACTGGATTCGACGCAAAAACCGTTTCGCCAATCCAATTCGTTGCCACAGGAAGTAACGAAAGCCAAAATAAAAGATTCAGATTTCCCCATAGAACTTTCCCATTCACTTTAGACGTTACCTGAAACAAGTGATGGTGGTTATTCCAGTATATTCCCACATAAATAAAACTAAAAATATAGGACAAAAATTTGGGTAAAAGTGGACGTAAACTTTCAAATGAACTTCCTTCGGGAATATTCACTTGCAAAACCATAATGGTGATAATAATAGCTAAAACGCCATCACTAAACGCTTCTAATCGATTTGTAGTCATCGGAATAAAACTTTTGTCAATATTACGAAATCCACTTTTTATTTCAACAAAAAATTTACGCTTGTGAACGCATATTTTGTCCATCTGAAACATGAAGTCTTCGAAAAACCAAACCTGAAAAAAACGTCATTACACCCATAACCAAGAACGTATACCGAAACGATTCATGAACATGCTCTTTTCCTACAAATCCAGAATGTTGGAAGAAATTAAGAATTACCAAACCAAAAGCAATCCCAAAACCAATCGCTAATTGCTGGTTCACCGAGATTAATGAGTTGCCACTACTCTCTTGAAATTGTCTTAAATCGGCAATGGAAATCGTATTCATGGAGGTGAATTGAATGGAATTGAAAAAGCCCATCAATCCTAAAATAGGAATGAACCAATAAATCGATGTGTGAATATTCGGAATGGCTAAAAGACAAATTAAAAACCCGATAATCATGGTATTCATCATTAAGGTTTTTCGGTAGCCAAATTTGTTTAAAATTTTAATAACATAGGATTTTCCAAACATGGCTGTTAAAGCCATAGGCGCAACAATCCAACCCGAAATCACCGCGGATTCTTTGTACGCCAACTGAATCATCAACGGTAACAATAGTGGAATAGCACTAATTCCTAAACGCGTCGCTAAATTTCCTAAAATCCCAACACGAAACGTTCGCACTTGAAATAAATTCAGCGGAAAAATCGGTTTGTCGGATTTTTTGGCGTGAACAAAATAATAATACAACAGCAAGAAACCAAATATCAAAATGATTAAAACAGGTGTTGTTCCTTTTCCAGCTCCCAATAATTCTAAAGAAATGGAAAGCAATAAAGAGGCTGATGCAAAAATTAAAAAGCCTTTCAGATCAAAATTTACTTTGTCGGATTTATAATTCGGCATGTATTTCAAACTTAGGACAATTCCTAAAATCCCAATCGGAATATTAATTAGAAAAATCCAATGCCACGAAAGATAATCAACCATGTAACCACCAACTAATGGGCCGAGAACGGGACCAATCAATGCTGGAACAATGGCGTAATTCATCGCTTTGACGATTTCGTTTTTGTTAAAAGATTTTATAAGCGCCAATTTTCCAACGGGCGTCATCATACTCCCACCAATTCCCTGAACGACACGAGCTACGACTAATTGGGTAAGATTTACCGACATCGCACAAAGAATAGAACCGACACTAAAAAAAATCAACGAAATAATAAAGATTTTTTTTGTACCAAATTTATCTGCTAAAGAACCAGAAACTGGCATAAAAATAGCCAACGTTAAAACGTAACTGATAATCGCATTCTGCATTCGTAATGGTGATTCACCAAGATCACGAGCAATAGAGGGCAAAGAGGTATTTAGGATTGTAGAATCCAACATCTGCATAAAAATCGAAGTTGCCAGAATAATTGGCAACATTTTCTTTATCGATGCTAGATTATTTGTGTTTTCCATCAATCAAATTTAGGAAAATCTCTTGATATCAACCTCTTCTGGTAATTGCGAATTCGTTTCGATATAATCAAATAATATTTCAGAATATACAGCTCCATTAAGCAAACCACGAGTTCCCAAACCATTAAAAACAAACATATCTTTTTCCGTAGGATGACTTCCCAAAATCGGTTTTCTGTCTTTAACAGTTGGTCTAAACCCGTATGTAATTTCAGTTATCGAGTACGAATTAGAGATCATTTCTTCTAATCCAGAAATTAATTGCTCTTTAGCTCTTGCATCAATTTGGGATGTTTCGTTGTCGCGATCGTATGTTCCGCCATAGTAGTATTCATTTTCGTTTAAAGGAAAAAGGAAAAACTTTTTCTTCACAGTTTCAGAAAGCGAATATTCATCTATTTTTAGTGTTAAATGATGACCTTTATTGACAACGATGGGAATCGTTTTAAAATACGGATTGTTTTTAACGCCAATTCCTTCCGCAAAAATTATTTTTGAATACGAATGATCTCCATAAATTTTAACCTCCGTATTCAGCTTAGAATAATCGAATTGTTCTTCAATAAGAGAATTGATGTTTTTCAAATAAGATTGCATCAACGAAAAAAATAAAGGAACGTTAACTCGAAACGAATGCTTTACTTTTCCAGCACCAAAGGGATTTTCAACACCAATGAAACTAGAAAATTCGGAATCGAGAAAAGGAATTAAATCTTCATTTCCAGCCTTTTTCAACCAAGTTTCTTTCTCTTTAACATCATGAAATAGACGATAAACAGGCTCATTGACTCTAGAATTTTGTTTTAGATAAATTTCCATTTCATCTAAAACTTTAGTTAAACTAGTAATTTGTTCCAAAGCTCCGCTAAATGTTGTAAACTTCTTTAAGACAACCGGATTTACAATTCCTGCCGATATTTTTGATGCGCCTTGCTGACCATCGGAAAAAACAACAAATGATTTGTTATTTTTTAGTAACTGATGCGCAAAAAACA
The DNA here is from genome assembly GCA_023423715.1 of Bacteroidota bacterium. Classification (GTDB taxonomy): domain Bacteria; phylum Bacteroidota; class Bacteroidia; order Flavobacteriales; family Weeksellaceae; genus JAFAFC01. The sequence goes on along the minus strand of JAFAFC010000031.1, from coordinate 10,393 downwards.
TCGATGCAAATCCATCGCCAACGATAATATAGTCTACCTTTTTCATAACAAAAAAACCTGAGCAAAAATACTCAGGTTTTCTATGACTATAAAATTATTTCTTAATAATTCCACATATCGTTTTCCATTTGCAGAATTTGATCTTTAATACGATCGCTTTCTTCTAATTGTTGCTCGGCATCACCAGGAATATAATCGGAAATTGTTCCGCTTCCTAAACCTGTCCCCGACTTATAAATAATCGAAGAAAAACGTCTTGCATTCAAAATATCATCAAACGTGATATCTGAAGAAAGGTTTCTGTTATTGAAAACTACTGCGTTAGATAGTACTTCTCTTGCATTTGGATAATATACCCAGAATAAATCGATGTACATATCATCAGATTCAATCGGCATTCCATCAGGACCAACTTGTCCCATCATAGATGGATCTTTACCCATTGCTGCAATACCTAACAAACGATACTTCATTTGAGCATCACGCTTGTCAATGTACCACATTCCTTTGATTTTGATTAACTTAACGTTTTCAGATTTCACCTCACGAACATCCGTAAATTCCTTAAGCTGAGCTTCCGTTAAAGGTTTTCCTTGCTCGTTGATTTTCTCAACACCTGCGTCAGATAAGCTTTCATAACGAACTCTATTCGGAATATCTTCTGGAGCTAACCTTGTTTCGAACATTTCGTCATCATAAACCTCCGTAATCTTCCCAGCAATAATCGCATCGTATAATACTTGGAAAAGAGATTTGTTTTGGCTTACAATTCCGTCACTGTTTTTATAAATAGGCTGGTTGATTTTATCGTTCAAATCAATAATTTCCCAAACGACCATACTTTTACCCACGTCTTTCTCGTCGATATAGCCGTATTGAAGAGGTTCTACCTTGTTAGAAACAACAGAATCGCCTACTTTTATTTGATTTTCTTCTCTTAGCTTACGGAATTCTTCAGGAGATTTTGAATTCAAAATCGTCTGAGAAAATGCAAATCCCGATGCTAAAACCAAACCACAACTGATTAACTTTTTCATTGTATGAGATCTAATAATCTTTAATCTAAATTATAACGTACCTATTGTACATTTATTATCACCGCAGGAATCTTTTTCAAACCTTGATTTCCGATTCCGTTCGCTGAAGCGTTAATGTTATACACATAACAAACATCTCCAGATCTTAGGTTTTTCGTCATTGCAGCTACACCAGCCATGTTACTTCCGTTAATCGTCATTGCTGCTCTTCCCGGAACTTTAAACATGAAACTGTTTACACTGAAACTTACTGGCCAATCGAAATCAGGCATCGCAACCGATACATTCTGATTTGGAATCGATGATGCTGGCATACTTACGATAGATTCTCCACGGATTTGTCCAACTGGCGTTGGCAACCCTTTAATTCTGAAGGTAAATGCTTTCGTAATGTTTTCCCCTTTCGGTCCTTTTCCAGAAATTGTTAATGTTGTTGATGTTCCTGCTCCTGGAGTAACATTCCACGTTCCATTACCTGTTTTAGAAACCGAAGCTCCTGATGCAGAAAGCGTTGTTCTACTGTTATCAGCCCCTAGGATTGATCCTGAAATTGGGTTAGCCAAACCACGATACAATACTTGCATTTTGTCTGCAGAAAGTAAAGCTCCACTTTGGAACGCCACAGTCTCAGCACCTGCAATTACTCGGTATGTATGATTGAACGGTAATTTAATTTCTTTACCATTAGCATCTGTAAATGAAACTTCTCCTCTGAAAGGAATATTTTCACCAATACTTCCAGTAGCTAATGTTTTAATACCTTGTCCATTTTCTACACGATCAACACCAGAAATATTTAAATTCGGTAATGAACTAGAATAGTTTCCGATACTTACTTTAGCCATTGCTGGTTGACCTTGAAGAATTACATCTGGAGCAGATACAATTGCTTCAAATGCATTGAACTTGATATCCGCATCCACTTTTTCTTGAAGTAAATTCGCCAAAACGTCTGACTCGATGTTACGAGCTTCCGCTTGAAGAACTTCAACATTTGCTAAAGCTGCTACTAAAGGTTGGTTGTAGAATTTCCCTACTAACCAATTCTTTTTTCCTTTTGTATTTTCTGTAACTAGAGATTTTTTTGCTCTAGCAACTACTTGTTTCATTCTCGGATCTGCGCTGAAATTGGTTTCAATAAACGTACGCAATCCATTAACTTTTGTAACAATATCTTGTGCAGGTTTCGATGGTTTTGTTTCATCTGCATTACTGAAGAAAAAATGCGTTGATGCATCTGTATTATTCAGCGCGTTGAAATTAAAATCATCAGATTCCTTTCCTGCTTTTCCATCAAGATCAGCAAACTTGGACATTTCCCCTTTCGCACCATCAAGACTTGCAACCAAATTATCTACCTGTTCTTTTAAAGAAAGGTATTGTCTGTTTGCTCCATCAAATGTCTCTGGAGAGTTTTTTGCCTTTTGAGCAAGTGTTTGTTCAAAAATTACGTTCTTATCTTGAGTTAACAATCGTGTTTCCTCCAAAGAACCTCTAGTATCATTATACGAACGTATAATTTCTTGATCAATCTGCATCGCCAACATCGCAATGAAAACGAGGTACATCAGATTGATCATCTTCTGACGTGGAGTCTCTTTTCCTGTAGCCATTTAAAACTTTTTTATCGAATTAATATTTAGGGTACACGGATTCTTAAGACTTCATCGCATTTAGCATACCTCCATAAACTCTATTTAAGTTGTTTAAGTTGGAAGTAAGACCTTGTAACTCATCGTTAAATTTCGCAGATTGTTCAGCAGATTTTTGAAGATCAGCAACATATTTTGTTTGGAAATCAGAAGCTGTTTTACCATTTTCTAATTGCAACGCATAAAGTGCATTCATACTTTCCATATGAACCGCAGCTTTGTTTAACTGATCGTTGTATTTGTGCGTAGATGCAGAAACGTCAACTGTTTGATTGATTTGGTCTACAGAAGTTGAAAATTTATCAATTCCTGAACGCAATCTTTCAAATAATGAAACGTCCAATTTAGCATCTGATAACATTTGGTCTAATTTAGAAGACAAAGATGTTTCTAGTTCTTTCACTTCTGCAACTTGTAATGCTCCAGAAGAATGTCTTGGGTTTGGTGATGCATCTTTATCCAAAAGTTCTGGATATACGTTTTCCCATGCATAACTTTCCTCCGATCTTGGCGGGTTGAAGGCATACAATGTAAAGATAAATGCTTCTGTAATAAGACCAGCACCTAATACCCAGTTTGGATTGATAAGTCCGCCAAAAGTAGTATGAGTCATCTTAAAGAATGCACCCAAAATTACGATCGCAGCACCAATGGAATAAACAAAATTGAGTTTTGCTTCTTTAGTTTTAAACATGTTTTTTGAATTTTTTGATTATTTAATTTGTTATTTGGTTTTTCTCTTGATTTTTGCCGTTCCTTCTGGAATATCTTGTACAGTACGGAAACCGATGTAGCTTCTTGCAGAATCTTTACGTTCCCAATCTCTCGCACCTGTCATTAACATATACCCAACATCTTTCCATGAACCACCACGAACTGATTTTTTCACTTCTCTATACGCTTGGTTAGATAAATTCGGGTTCAACGTTGAAGAAAACTGATACGTTGAGTTGTTATACGGAGACTCCGTCCATTCAGCAACGTTACCAGCCATATCATACAATCCGAAATCGTTTTTCGCATCTTTAAATGACTTTACTGGAGCTGTATAGGTGTATGTTCCTTTCTTTTTATCCTCGATATAATCCCCTCTTTTCGGTTTAAAGTTTGCTAAGTAGCATCCTCTATCATCCATCAAATAAGGCCCTCCCCAAGGATATGTCGGGTTTTCTCTTCCTCCTTTAGCAGCATATTCCCATTCAGCCTCCGTTGGTAAACGGAATGCCATTGCTTTTTGCTTTTTATTTTTTAACTGAGAGTTATAGTCGCTTTTGAATTTTGTTTTGAAACTACAAAATGCTCTTGCTTGATCCCAAGTTACCCCAACTACAGGGTAATTTTTATAAGCAGAATGCCAGAAATACCCATCATACAACGGCTCGTTATATGCATAGTTGAAATCTTTAATCCACACTGTTGTATCTGGATAAACCGCAATACTTTCTTTTTTAAGATAGTTTGCTCCTCTAGAATTATCCTTTACAGCAGATTCTACGTCCTCCCACTGATAAGCGAATTTAATTTTAGACCAATCAATAATACGTTCATTGTTGATTCTCTTATCTGCTGGCAAATACATGGATTCAAGAATTTCAGCATACTCTACATCAGGATATTGATTTGTATTCCAATGCAAAGGTGCCGAATAATCTAATTTTTTAGACGCATCATACCCATCTCTTCCTCCTTGAGAATCCAAGAAATCTTGATAAGCAGAAGCATTTCCAGCTTTTTTTGCTAAATAAGAGTATGGAGAACCATCAGCCACCTTTTCAGCTAAAAGAGTTCTCGCAATAGAGTCTCTAACATAGTTGATGAAAAATCTATACTCCGCATTGGTTGTTTCAGTTTCATCCATAAAAAATGAAGAAACGGTTACTGTTTTAAGCGGTGCTTTCTCAGGTGTATCGGTGAAGTCTTGATCTGCGAGACCCATGATAAAAGAGCCACCAGGAATGGCAACCATTCCGTACGGTCTTTCTGCAACAAAAGATTTGGATTTTTCTTGTGGGATAATCTCACCTTTTGTTTTGGGTTTTCCAGTGGTTCCTCCTCCACCTCCTCCACACGATGCAACTACGGTAGCTGCTGCAAGAATTGGCAATATTTTTTTCATGCTTAGTCTAAAAATTAGGCGGTAAATATATAATTTTTTTTGAAATCTTTAACATTTCTTAGCAAACGCAAAAAAAATCAAATTATTTTATTTTAACAAAAAAATTATTCTACAGTTACAGATTTTGCTAGATTTCTCGGTTGATCTACATTCGCACCTCTATAAACTGCAATATAATACGATAACAATTGTAAAGGAATCGCTGCTACGATTGGCGAGAAACATTCTGACGTTTCAGGCATCTCAATCACATAATCAGCCATAGAAGCTACTTGCTCATCTCCTTTATTAACAACTGCGATTACTTTTCCTTTTCTTGCTTTAATCTCTTGAACGTTGCTTACAATCTTATCGTAATGCCCTTTCTTAGGTGCAATGATCACGATAGGCATATTCTCATCAATTAAAGCGATTGGTCCGTGCTTCATTTCTGCAGCTGGATACCCTTCTGCGTGGATGTACGAAATTTCTTTCAATTTCAAAGCTCCTTCTAATGCAGATGGGAAGTTATATCCTCTACCCAAATACAAGAAATTTGTCGCATCAACGAAATGTTTCGCTATTTCTTTACTTAGTTCATGTGTAGAATTAAGAACTTCTTCTACTTTTTTCGGAATGTTATCTAATTCGGTAATCAATCTCATGAATTCGCCATTACTTAGATTTCCATTATGTTTTCCAAGTTTCAGAGCGATTAGAGATAAAATTGTTAGCTGAGCTGTAAATGCTTTTGTAGAAGCAACACCAATTTCAGGCCCAGCGTGTGTATACGAACCAGCATCCGTAACTCTTGCAATTGAAGAATCAACCACATTACAAATTCCGTAAACGAAAGCTCCTTTTTCTTTAGCTAATTTAATAGCAGCCATGGTATCAGCCGTTTCTCCAGATTGAGAAATAGCAATGACAAAATCGGTAGGTTTAATGATTGGGTTACGGTATCTGAATTCAGAAGCATACTCTACTTCAACAGGAATTCTTGCGAACTCCTCAATTAAATACTCACCGATCAATCCTGCATGCCAAGATGTTCCACAAGCAATGATTAGGATTCTTTCCGCTTTATTAATTCTTTCTAAATGATCCCAAATACCAGCCATTTTAATGATTCCTTCATCTACTAATAGACGACCTCTCATTGTATCGTGAATTGATTTTGGTTGTTCGAAAATTTCTTTCAACATGAAATGCTCGTATCCTCCTTTTTCAATTTGCTCTAGGCTTAATTTAAGCTCTTGAACTTCTGGTGTAATAGCTTCATTATCTTCTATAGAAGTAATTTGTACGCCATTTTCCAAAGAAATTACAGCCATATGACCTTCTTCTAAATAAATCGCTTCTTGAGTAAACTCAACAAAAGGCGAAGCATCCGAAGCAATGAAATATTCTTTATTTCCTAAACCAATTGCTAATGGTGAACCTAAACGTCCAACCACCAATTGACCAGGAAAATCATCATGCATAACTGTAATCGCATACGCTCCATATACTTCATTCAAAGAAGAACGAACGGCTTCAGGAAAAGATAAACTTGGATTCGTATCCATAAAATACTGAATCAAATTCACCAATACTTCCGTATCTGTTTCCGAATGGAAAACAAAACCTTTTTCGGTTAGCATTGTTTTAATGGTATCGTAGTTTTCGATAATACCATTATGTACCAATGCAATTTTACCATTATTTGATATATGCGGATGTGAATTTCGATCACTTGGAACCCCGTGAGTTGCCCAACGTGTATGTCCCATACCCACATGCGCAGTTCCTTTTAAATCTGAAGAAATAGAAACCAAATCTTCAACTTTTCCTTTCGTTTTAGCTACGGAAAAAGCAGTTTGATCTTTATCTAAAACAATCCCAGCACTATCGTAACCACGATATTCTAGTCTTCTAAGTCCATTAATAACGATTTCATAAGCATCTTGAAACCCCGTATATCCAACAATACCACACATAGTATCTTATTTTTTTTCTAAATTATGTTTTTATTTTTTGGTATAAGTTACCAAAAGTTGAGCTCTTTTTGCATTTCCAGCATCGGTACCTACCAATACTACTCTATTTGGTGTGTAGATTCTACTATCTACATTTGCTCCGTAAAAAGAAGAGGTTTGAGAATTTACTAGGAAAGTTCCCACTTTCATGACAAATGGTTTTGTCGTTTCTTCTTTTTCCACCATATCTTTTACTGTTTGCGTAATTGAAACATCATAATATGCTGGGTTTTTATCCAAATCAAATGCTTTAACCAATTGGAAAGATCCTAAAGATCCGAAAACCTTCATATCAGTAAGGAAATCATATACATTTTTTCCTTTAAATTCTATTGCTGTAAATGCTTTTGGTTTTTCTAAAGAATTATTCCAAACCGATTGATCTGTATAAAATCTCATTTTTGCCGAAAGAATTCCGACCTTATCATTTTTATACAATTCTTTTAATTGAGCAATCGCAGATTCTGGAATTTTTGCACCGAAGTTTGGTCCACCCATACCTTGCGCGTACAATTTAGCATCTCCAGTAATCTCATTAGATCCAGCTAACACAGATTGAATAGCAGCACCGTTTCTATCAAAAGAAATTTGGCTAAAACTTGGGTTGGAGTTCCCTAAATTAAATGTAAATGTCGCAGCGGTTGGTTTTGCTGTCCCGTCCGTCGTTACATCATGCTTGTAGTACATCGTAATATCGGTAGAACTAGGAATATTCATTTTCATTAAATACCCATCGTTTTCTTGAACCGAAATACGAAGTCCTTTGAAATAACGAATAAAGTTTGACAAGTTGCTTAAATCCGAAGATTTCGCTTTATCAATAATTTTCGTTTTGAAAAAATCTTTATCTAAATTAATTCGAATTCCTGCTGGTCTAGAAAGCAAAGAAGCATTATCCGCATCTTTAGTTACTTCTACTGAAGTTACATTCCCATTAAAGGCATACGAACCAATCTCAGAACCTAATCCAACAGCTTTATTAGAATAAATAGTATCATTAACAGAACCTAAGAAGTCGGTAACTTCATGAACTTTAATGGTAAGTGGCGAAGTTTTCGCTTTTCCGTATTTGTAAACTGGAAAGGTTTTAACAACCTTTTTTGCTGCAATATTATCAACCGGCCACGTATAATCATCTAACGTTGTTGTTTTAATAGAATCTTCCTTTGCATAATACTTTGGACGAATCGTCATGACAACTGAGTCAATTTTTGCATTGGTACCGAAATCCGGATCATACGAAGACATTCGTATTTGCGAAACGAAAGCCGATTTTTGCAATCCAAATTGAGGCTCCGAAAAAGCACCGATAACCACGGTATCTTTTCTTGCAGAACCGTCTATTCGTCCGTCTGCTTTTATCGTATCAAAATTTGGAATATTATATGCAATTAAATCATAGGCTACTTTGGTTCCTTGCGCAGTATCATCTTCAAAAAACTGAGATCCCAAACCATCAGGATCCGATTCGCAACTCCAAAAGAAAAAGCTTCCAGCAACTAACAATATTGTCTTGAAAGCTTTAGTTGTTTGTTTTGTCATCAATTTATGTTCTATTAATAAACTTTTTCTACAGAATCAGGTTCAACGAAATCTACTTTTTCAGTAGTCGCTTTTTCGTAAGCAGCATCCAAATCTCCTTCTAAAAACTCATCACCTTTCACAATGGTGTCCACGCAATTCATACTTTCAATAACGAAGTTCTGAACTTTAGGATCGTCTACAGCGCTCACATCGGTAATATTATCAAACGCAAGTATGTCTTTAATATTATTACTGAATGATGCTTCCTGCTCATTGTAAAGCGACATCACCAACTTGGTATTGTTGAAGTAGTAGTCGTTTTTGTAAAATTTCTTTAAGTATAAAGGGATAAATGAGGTCATCCATCCGTTGAAGTGAATCACATCTGGTACCCAGTTGAGCTTTTTGATGGTCTCTATAACTCCTCTCGCAAAGAAGATAGCACGCTCGTCATTATCATCGTAGAATTTTCCGTCCTCGTCTTCGTAGTACGATTTTCTTTTGAAATACTCTTCGTTGTCAATGAAATAAACTTGCAACCTTTCTCCAGGCAAAGAAGCTACTTTAATGATTAAAGGTTGATCGAGATCGTTGATGATAATGTTCATCCCAGAGAGACGAATTACTTCGTGAAGCTGGAATTTACGTTCGCTGATCAATCCAAATCTTGGCATAAACACGCGCACATCGTGACCTTCTCTGTGCATTTTCAACGCCATTTTGTTCACCATCATAGCCATATTAGTGTCTTCTTGATAAGGGAACATTTCCGTGGTCACATACAATATTTTCTGGTTCGGCATAATATATATAGCTTATCCTGTTTTCAGATATAATTTGTGCAAAATTACAAAATTTTAACCGAATTAATCGATGTTAACATTTTTTATGATGTATAAGCCAATAAGACGTCCTTGGATATCAATTTTCATTACATTTGTGAAAAATAACCCAATGGAAATCTTTAGGACTAAAAAATCGCTTGTAGACTACATCGAGCGTAATCGAGAGATGGGAAAAAAAATTGGCTTTGCCCCTACTATGGGCGCTTTGCACGAAGGACACCTTTCTCTTTATGAAATTGCAAAAGATGAAAATGATCTTGTTATTGCTTCAATCTTTGTAAACCCAACCCAATTCAACAATCAGGAAGATTTAATTAAATACCCACGAACAGTTGATAAGGATTTGCAACTTTTAGAAAAAACACATCATATTGATGGCGTTTACGTTCCATCGGTAGAAGACATTTACCCAAATGGTACTGAGAGCAAAACCTATGATTTTGGAGGAATTGACAAAGAAATGGAAGGCGCTTTTCGTCCAGGACACTTTGACGGCGTTGGAACGGTAGTTGAAGAATTATTACGACAAGTAAAACCAAACAACGCCTATTTCGGAGAAAAAGATTTTCAACAATTAGCAATAATCAAAAAATTAGTTGAAATCACAAAGCTTCCTGTAAGAATCCACGGAGTTCCTATTGTTCGAGAAAAAAGTGGCCTAGCATTAAGTTCGAGAAATCAAAGATTAACTGAAAAACAACACGCAGAAGCTAAACTTATTCATGAAACTTTAGTTAAAGTTCAGGATTGGTTCGGTAAAATTTCTCTTGAAGAAATTAAAAATCGTGTTTTCGAAATTTTTGATGACGCGCCAGGATTCCGAATGGAATATTTCATCATTGCAGATGAAAAAACATTGAAAGAAGCCATGAAAATCGATCCTAAGAAAAAATACCGCGCTTTTATTGTCGTGTATTTAGGAGACGTACGATTAATAGATAATATCGCTTTGGGGTAAAAAAAATCAGAAGCTTTCTCTGAGGAAAGCTTCTGAACACCAAATCACAAAATATTAATATGAAAAAAATTTACTTGCGTAAATTTGTGACCCGGCTGGGATTCGAACCCAGGACCCATACATTAAAAGTGTATTGCTCTACCAGCTGAGCTACCGAGTCGGTTTTTTGTTTTTGCTTGTGTGAGTGCCTGCGACTGGACTCGAACCAGCACATCCATAGGAAACCACCCCCTCAAGATGGCGTGTCTACCAATTTCACCACAC
>JAFAFC010000020.1 GCA_023423715.1 Bacteroidota bacterium | reverse complement strand
GATTTTTCCCCAACATATTTGCAAGGTTTTAAAGCTCTAAGATACAAATTCTTGCAATAAAAAACAAGCTAGTTTGAACCCAAAATACTAATAATCAGTAAATTATAGGTGGTTTAAGGAGAGACTAGTTATATTTATTACTTTCACCAGATCCCATTGCGTTTGTCATATTTAATTTTACAGAGTATGTTCCCTTGTTATTAAAACGTACCTGAGGCTTTTCGCTTGTTGCAGAAGTTCCGTTAACGTAGGTAACCGTGTTTGGTGTAAAAGACCAATTCCACGAAGTTACAGCGGGTGTTATTACATCGGCAGCTTCAAATTGTACATCGTTTATCGATGTGATTACAGAAGAGTCATCTAAAACTTTATAGTATATATCCGCGCTAGGCTTACCTTGTTCAATATTAAGAACTGCGAAATCTTCGATTGCAGCTGCCCAGCTACTAGTTTTGTCAGCTTGCGTTGTATGACGTATGCCAAAATATTGTACTCCATCTGTCTCAGCAGTAAATTCAAATTCTTTTAAATCCCAAACAAGTGGATCCGTTTGAACAAGAACATTATTGTTTAGTGTGGTAGTCATAGAAGCAACATCTTGTGCATTTCCTAAGAATGTATCTAATACTTCACCTCTTGTTGCGGTAGTGGAATTACGTTTATAATAATAACTTACTTTATATTTAGAGCCTGCTTTCAAAATTACAGGATTACTTATTAACCAATCATTAGCTTTACCAAGTACAACTGGATTAGTTGTTGAATAATTTCCACTATATGCTACTTGCGTACCATCTTTAATAAAACTAGTTGTAGTATTATAACTCCAAGTTTTGCCATCATTATCGACATCAACAACTTTCCAACTATGCTGGTCATAAGTAGTGTTAAAAGTTTCAACCATTTTTGAATTCCCTTCTCGCAAATCAGCTTTAACAGAGACAATAGTTTTTTGTAATTGGTTATTTGTGCTAACCTGATCACCCGATGCAATAACTTTCGCCCCAACTACATAATTAGTGAAAACCTCAGGTAAATCTGCAGTGAACAATACATCTAAGGCTTGTCCCGCATTCAGTACTGGGATTGTTTGTGTAGTCTCAAACATCACAACTCCAATTGGATCCTTTACTGTAAATAATACATTAGCATTTCTAAAGTCTTGGCCTCCATTATTTTTTACCGTAACTTTTATTGGCGTCGCAAAGCCAATTTCTTCTTTAGCAACATTTGGCTCAATATTACTCACCTCTAAATCTGTATCGGCAGGCATTCCTGTAACGCTAAGACCATAATAAACATCATCAGTTAGAGTTCCTTTGTGGGTAAAAGATAATGTAACTGTACCTGTTTGAGGATTTTCAATATAAATCTGTTCAATATTATCAACTACATTATCACCAGTAGTTGCAACATTTGCTGGATTTGCTGGATCTAAAATGTATGGTAAAAATACAGTTCCGTTTTGTTCAACTCGTAAATCTAAATCATCTATTAGTTTTGGCGTTCGATCATTTAAAAATGAAGGATCTTTTTTCTCAGTTGATTGAACATCAGCCTTAGGAACTCCGGGTTTATCCAACCAAGCAAGGGTTGCTTTAAATGGTTTTCCAGCTTCAACATTAAAAGTTAATGTTACCGTTTCACCATTTTTTAGTGCACCTTCTTTATAATCAGAAACACCTCCTTTGTTCTCAATTAAATCAACAGATGCTTTTGCATCAATTAATCCAAATCCATAAATATAATCTGGTCCTAAATTTCCAGCTTCTTTCGCTGTATTTGTAATAATACTTTTAATTAAAGGCGATGTAAAATAATTTCCAGTTTTCTTTTTTGCAAACTCTTGAATCAAAGTTAATGCACCAGTAGTAGCTGGTGTTGCCATAGATGTACCACTCATGGTTCCATATGCACTATCACCTGTACTAAATGCAGAATATACACCTGCTCCATCTGCAACCACGGTTGGTACAATCCTTCCATCATCTGTTGGTCCCCAAGAACTAAAAGAAGTCATTGTGACACTTTGCGGTCCAGAATAATACAATACGGGATTTACAGCACCAACTATGATTGCATTTTTGGGTAAACTCCCAAAAGATACACAATCATATCCCGTTGTACCACCGTCTTTTTCTCTAGGTTCTGCTGTTGTACCCGCATTAGTTGGTCCATCTCCCCTATGGTTCCCTGCAGATCTAACTAAAGTATGCCATGGTGCAGCTAATAATGATCGGTCAATGTTCGCATCATATTCGGAATAATATCCAAAACGATAATCAATCGTGGAGCTAACCGCACTATCACCCAACCAATCCCAGCCTGTTCCTGCTGCGTTCAAATTCCATCCAGTATTATAACCATAAGAATGGGTCGATAATATTCCTTCTTGCTTAGATAGAGAAGCATTTAATTCATTAAAATTATTATTAAAATCATAGGAAACAATTTTAGAATCAGGTGCCATTCCTTTGGCCTTTGTGTTGATTCCTGTCGCAAGAATAGTCCCTGCTACGTGTGTAGAATGGTCACTTAAGGTATTTACAATTGAACCTGTATCCACACCAAGTATAATTTTTCCAACTAGTTCCTGATGCGTAGCACGAACTCTACCTCCGTCCCATTCAACAATTTTAACATCTTTACCAGATAGATCATAACCACTTGCGCCACCAAACTGCAATAGGTTTACTCCTGAAGTAATTGCAGCTTTCTCATTGTCTGTAATTAGGTAAATTGGATTTCCACTTCCATCAATTGCGGCAAGTTGCATAATCCGTCCATCTTTGGCCTCAAATCTAAAAGGGACATCTTTTTCCTTCGCAAATTTCTTTAGCGTTGCTTCTGATACTACCAATTTTTGAGCTTCTGCATGGGCTTTAGACAAGATTGCTTCATTGGTTTTACTTTTCAGAACTTTTGCATCTGATGCCGTTTGTGCATTCGCAGAAATTGACAACAAGGCAAAAAAACCTGCCGTCAAAAAAAGCTTTGATGATGCTTTAAAGTAATTTTTCTTCATAAATAACATTTAATAATTCGCACCGAATATAGGATTAATTATTGATAATTAAAGAAATAATTAATATATTTATTAATTATTATAGAGTATTTATCTTATTTTGTAATTAATTTGATAATTTTAATCTAAAAATCTATTACGCAAAACACAACAATTTGAACAATTTGTAAATTCAGAGTAAATAAAATGTAAATTATATTCTATAAAATTCAAAATTAGATTTCAAAATTTTCCGAACTTTGATTTACCAAAATGCAGAATGAGTTTATTTGAATTTTTAGAAGAACCTTCCCGAAATTGGCTTCCAAAAGATGGCGAAGTAAATTACCATGGTAAAATACTCTCTATTGAAGAAGCAACGAGGTTTTATGAATCGTTATTTCACGAAATTGAATGGCGAAATGACGAAGCTCTTATTTTCGGAAAACGAATTCTCACCAAACGAAAAGTGGCTTGGTATGGAGATTTACCGTTTGAATATACTTATTCTAAAATTACCAAAATGGCGCTTCCTTGGACGGAAAATCTATTAATTTTAAAAAAGCTTGTCGAAGAACAAAGTGGCGAAAAGTATAATTCTTGTCTGCTCAATTTATATCATACCGGCGACGAAGGAATGGCGTGGCACAGCGACGGCGAAACCGATCTTAAAAAAAATGGCGCCATTGCTTCTCTAAGTTTTGGAGCCGAACGAAAATTTGCTTTTAAGCATAAGCAAACCAAGGAAAAAGTTGAAATCCATCTTGAACACGGAAGCTTGTTAATTATGAAAGGAACGACACAAACCCATTGGCTGCATCGTCTTCCCCCCACTAAAAAAATTAATACTCCCCGAATTAATCTTACTTTCCGGACGATTGTTCGATAATACTATTCAAAAACCTTCAACAATTCGGTTTGTTGCATCACATTAAATTTACTATTAATAAGATTGTAATTCGCTTGTAACCAATTATTTCGAACCACGAAAAAATTATATGCATCGATTAAACCTTCACGGTATTTTTCTTCAGAACGTTCAAAAGAGAGTTTTTGATTTTCAAAATTTTCATTAAGAAGTCGATTCTTTTCAGTCGCGTTGGCATATTGTTCCGCAATGATATTCAATGTTTTATAAAGTTCGGTTATCTTTTTTTGATTGTCGTATTCGGTGTTAAGTTTATCCAATTTTGAAATTTCAACATTGTTTTTTACTTGAAATTGTTGAAAAATTGGAATATTCAATCCTAAATACACTTGTTGATTTTTATTTTGCGAAAACTGATCTGAAAAATTCGGAGCAACATTTGGTGAGTTCAGAACTTTAGAATAAAATGTTGACCATTGATATTGTCCTGAAATCGATGGTAAATAACCAGATTTAGCTATTTTTAAACGTTGATTAGCGATTTCAATATTCTTTTGTGTTTCGGCATAAACTGGATTTTTCTTGACCAATTCTTCAATTAAATTCTCTTTTGAAATAAAAGGAAATGCTTCTGATTCGCTTCCATTCATCACAAAATTGATGGAATCCTGATTGATATTTAACGCCGAAAGAAGATTAATTTTTGAAATATTGACATCATTTTGCGCCGAAATCCATTGCTCTTGAATCGTTCCAAAATTGGCTTTAATATCGTAAACATCGCTTTTTGCACGACTTCCGATTTCTACTTCTTTTTCCGTCCTTGCGATTTGCTCTTTCATCCCTGTAACTTGCGGTTCTAGAACTTCCAACCAAGATTTGCTTTTTTGATACTGAAAAAAAAGATTGATGATATTCAGTTTTACATTATTCAAAATGCTTTGTGAACGGTATTCTGAGCTTTCTTTATTGAGTTTTGACAAACCGATATTCAAATAATTTCTCCAATTAAATAAATCAACATTTGCTTGCGCCGAAAATTGATCGTACTGAACATTCAACGCTTCCCTCGCATTGTTACTGGGGTTAATCGTCGATCCAAAACTGTAGCTATGACCAATATTTGCATTAACTGAAGGAAGTAATTT
Organism: Bacteroidota bacterium; assembly: GCA_023423715.1. GTDB lineage: Bacteria > Bacteroidota > Bacteroidia > Flavobacteriales > Weeksellaceae > JAFAFC01. The sequence continues at coordinate 129,652 of JAFAFC010000020.1, read as the reverse complement.
CCCAGTCGCCATGTTTTTCTCACGGATGTTTTTGTTGACTTCCAAAAGCCCTTGTCGCACGTCTGGATTCGTTTTTTGGGCGTAATCCAGACATTGCTGCAAAGTCCAATTTTCTTGTGCAGAAAAAAGGTTAAAAAGTAAAATTAGTAGGAATGAATATTTTTTCATTTTAGATTTTAGTTTTGAATTATGTTTTTTTTTGCGAAACCAATTTTAGGTTGCAATTCATAATATTTTTTTACAATTTATTTCGTCCCTTCGAGTAAAAATTTGAAAAATTTTGTATCGAGAAGTTTCGTCTTTGTTAATAATTAAAAAGTTCTCGATACGATTTCTTCAAAATCTACTCGAACTGACGATTAATTTAATTTACTAGATTTCTTCTTCCTTAAAATGATAATTCATAATTATCAATTAACAATTCTATTTATTCGTATTTCAAGAATTTAACGAGGTTTAGTTTTGTCGCTTTGATAGCTTTGATACTCACAACCGCAAAGGTTAATAAGAGCAAAATAATCAAACTCAAAACGTACGGAAACCAAGGCATATCGATTCTATAAGCGAAATCTTTTAACCATTCGTTCATGGCGTAATATCCCAAAGGAAAACTTAAAATAACCGCTACAACCGTGATGATTAAGAACTTTTTTGTTAAATCCCAAACAATTGTTTTTTCATCTGCACCAAGCGTTTTTTTGATGGCAACATCTTTCAATTTTTGCTCGATTAACAAAGATGACAAAGAAAATAATCCCAATAAAGCAACCGCTAAAACAACGATATTTAGGACTGAAAACAACGTTTTTTGGTTTTCGAATTTTTGGAAGGTCCTTTGGAAATTCTTATCTACAAATGAATAATCAAACGGATAACCTTCATCCACTTCTTTCATCCAAAAATCACGAATTCTAGTAATCGTTCCATCAATATCATTTTTAGAAAGTTTTATCTGCACGCCATACATTTGATTTTTCGCCCAATTTCTATTGTAATTAAAGAAAACCGCTGGCGTAACTGGTTCATTGACACCATTAATGTAAAAATCCTTGACAACGCCTATAATTTTATAATTTTTATTTCCTTCCCAACCTGTTTTCAGTTCTTTTCCTAAGGCTTGTTGTTCATTCCAACCCATTTTTTTTGCGAATGCTTCATTTATCACCGAGCCATTTATGGTATCAGAAGCTTTTTTCCAATCTAAATCGCGACCAGAAGCCATTTCCATTTGATAGAATTTAAAATAATTTTCATCTATCGCACCAATCATCACATTTTCTAACATTTTCGTTGTATCAGCCGCATATTTTGTTGTCGACGAATTTCTCACACCCATTCCAATTTCAGAAATCGAACCCGTAACATCCACAACGCCAGCAATTCTTTTTAGTTCGTCTTTTGTTCGCAAATATTTTTTGAGATTGAAATCTTTTTCTTGACGATTTTGCTTTTTAAATTGTACCGAAAGCACTTGATCGCCTTTAAATCCTAATTCTTTATTCATCATGTGTTTCACTTGAGAATGAATGATTATCGAACAAATGATAAAAAATGATGAAATAATTAATTGAATGGTCAAAATTGAATTTCGCAACCAAACACCACTTTTGCTTCTCGAAAAATTTCCTTTAAGCGTATTAATAGGTTTAAAATTGGACAAATACAGGGCTGGTAAAATCCCAGCAAATAAGGAAAAAACGAATAAAAACAATCCTGATAGGAGAAATATTCGGTAATCGTCTAATTTAATTTCTTTGTTTAAAAATGTATTGAACTTCGGCAACAGTAACTCGATCATGCAAAAAGCGATAAAATAAGCCACCAAACAAATAAAGAAGGTTTCTAACCAAAATTGAAAAACCAATTTTCCTTTTGAGCTTCCTAAAGCCTTTCTAACACCTACTTCTTTCGCTCTTTGTGCAGCTTGGGCCGTTTTTAAATTAACCAGATTAATTGCGGATAAAATCAAAATTAAAACAGAAAGTCCAAGCATGATGAGTATGGATTTTTTATCGCCTTTTTCGACTCCAAATCCGGCTGCGTCCAATCTCATTTTATCAATTCGTGTCAAAATAACTTTTAAGCTGGAATCAGCTTCATAACCCCATTTTTTGGCTGTTATTGCATCTTCGCGAAGCATATCTTTAGTTATTTTATCCTCCACAATTTTAGGATCTGTCCCAGGCTTCAGTCTAAAAAAACCTGTGTAACTATAATTCGTCCACTGATTGGCTTCCTTCAAACCTGGCATTCTGATTAAAAATTCTGGATGAAATACTGTTTTCTCCGCAGGCATTTTATAAATCGCACTTACGGTAAAAACTTTACCGTCATCATCTTTTTTAATGGATTTCCCTAAAGATTTCAGATATTCATCACCGAAAAGTTGCTTTGCAGTTTGTTCAGAAAGCGCGATTTGGTTTTCATTATCCAATGCATGACTTAAATCGCCTGCAATTTTTTCAATCGCTAAAAAGGAAAAAATAGAACTCACACTCATCCCCGATTTTACATACACCGATTTTCCTTCAGAAGAAATTTTAATTTTTCCCCAATCATTTAAAAGGGTGTAATCTTCAATTTCATCGTATTTCTGGGTAGTTACAGACAATTCGGGAAAACTAGAAACGGACATGGTACCAAACATCTTCCCCGAATTTTCAACCAAATAGATGTTTTCTTTATTCGGAACCCATTGTTCATAGGATTTTTCGTCTTGCCAATTGATAAATACCAACAAGAAAATACACAAACCAAGACTCAACCCAAATACATTGATTATCGTGGAAAGCCAATTCTTTTTATAATTGATGAATGCTATTTTTAGCCAATTTTTAAACATAACAATTTGATTTGAGATTTGAGATTTGAGATTTGAGATTTCGAAAAAAATGTAATCATCAATCAAAAATCAAGATTCGTAAATATTAATTCTACTCGTATTTCAGGTATTTTACAAGGTTTACTTTGGTTGCTTGATAGGCTTTGATGCTGACTACAACAAATGTCAAAATCAGTAATAAAACCAAACTCAATACGTACGGGAACCAAGGCATATCGATTCGGAATGCGAAATCTTTCAACCATTCATTCATGAAATAATACGAAATCGGAATGCTCACCAAAACCGCCACCAAAGTGATGATTAAAAACTGTTTTGTTAACCCAACAACCAACTGCGAATCACTTGCTCCAAGGGTTTTTCGGATGACCACAGCTTTCAATTTTTGTTCAATCATTAACGATGACAAAGCGAATAATCCCAATAAAGCAACCGTTAAAACCATCGCATTAAGAACCGTAAACAAGGTTTTTTGCTTTTGATATTTTTCATACGATTCCGCAAATTTTTTATCCAAAAAAAATGATTCTACGGGATATCCTGGTTCAACATTGGTTTCCCAATATTTTTTAAGTCGAGAAACGGTTCCATCAATATCATTTGGATCAACTTTCACTTGAATATTAAAGACTTGAAAACGTTTCCATTGCGTTTCTTTGTAGTGAAAAAACACAACTGGATCAATTTTTTCTTGTAAACCTCGAACATTAAAATCCTTTACAATTCCAACAATATGGTATTTTTGATAGTCAAAACCAGGTTTTATATACTCTTTCATCGCTTGATCATCCGTCCAACCCATTTTTTTAACAAAAGCCTCATTCACCAAAACATTTGTCATCGTATCCGAAGCTAAATTGGGATCCAGCCATCTTCCTTTTTTCAATTTGGCGCCAATAAATTGCAGGTAATTGAAATCCATAGAACCGTGCTGCCCTTGGATGCTTTTGTCCATATAATCCATGTTGGATGTGGACGAACTGTTAAGCCCAGGAACCGCCTCACCATAGGAAATCTCATCAACTCCTTGTATTTTTTTCATCTCCGTTTTTAGACGTTCGTATTTCAGCCAAGGTTTAGGTGAGTTTTCGTTGAAAAAAAGTAAAAATATTTGCTTTCCGTTATAGCCTAAGTCTTTATTCATCATGTAATTCACTTGAGAATTCACGATAAGTCCACCGATGATAAAAAAGGACGAAATGATTAATTGTAAAGTCAAAATTCCGTTACGCAACCAAGAACCGTGTTTGCTTCTTGCAAAATTTCCCTTTAAGGTTTCAATCGCTTTAAAATTGGATAAATACAAGGCTGGAATAATCCCTGCGATTAAACTTACCAACGCCATCATCCCAAAAGAATAAATGAAAATCATAGGATCGGTCATTTTCAATTCTTTTCCCAGATATTTATTAAATGAAGGTAAAACAAGTTCTGTAAGCCCTAACGCAAAAATAAAAGCCGCCAAACAGATTAAAAAAGTTTCTAATAAAAACTGAAAAATCAAACTCGATTTTGTACTTCCAATCGCTTTTCTAACGCCCACTTCTTTCGCACGTTGAGACGCTTGAGCGGTTTTAAGATTGATAAAATTAATAGCGGACAAAACCACAATAAGTACCGATAATACAAACAAAATCAAAATTGTTTTAAAATCTGGAGCACCAAACCACGACGCTTTCGCATGCAATTTCATCTCATCCAAAGGCGTTAATAAAACGTCATTCGGACCGTATTTATCTTGGTACTCTTTTATTGAAATCCCAGCTTCTTTAGCGCCAAGTTGCGCTCGTAGTTTCAGAACTTCATTTTTGAATTTTTCTTCTACCAATCGAGGGTCCGCACCTTTTTTCAACATGAAAAAACAACCGTAATTGAAATTTCCCCATTGATCTTTATCATTTTTAATTTGGTCATATGCTAAAGCAACATAATCAGGATTAATCTGTGTATTTTCTTTCGGAAGCTGATAAACCGCTGTTACCAAATAGTTTTTACCATTAATTGTTAAAGATTCGCCTGCGACATTGGCTCGTCCAAAAAGATTTTTGGCCGCTTTGTCAGACAGAGCAATTGAGGATTCATTTTTCAATGCGTTTGTGTAGCTCCCAGAAATCAACTTGAATGGAAAAAAAGTGAAAAACTCTTTCGAAACCTGAAATCCACCATCTTGAAAAACGGATTTTCCATTGGCGATCATTTTTGTTGAATACCCAGCGCCATTTTGCAATGCAAAATGACTGATTTCTGGAATTCGTTTTAAAGCTTCTTCCGCCATTGGATATGAAATCGTGCTTCCATAACCTTTTTGAGCATCAAAATATGCCTGAAATGAATAAATATCATCCTTCTTTGGATTCCATTTTTCGTAGGATTCTTCGTCATTCCAATGCATTAAGATTAAAATAAATCCCGTTAAACCAATGGTTAAACCGAACAAATTAATGCAGGTAGAAAGCCAATTCTTTTTATAATTGATGAATGCTATTTTAAGCCAATTTTTAAACATAACAATTTGATTTGAGATTTAAGACTTGAGATTTGAGATTTCGAAAAAAATGTAATCATCAATCAAAAATCAAGATTCGTAAATATTAATTCTACTCGTATTTCAGGTATTTAACAAGGTTTACTTTGGTTGCTTGGTAGGCTTTGATGCTGACAACAACAAATGTCAAAATCAGTAATAAAACCAAACTCACAACGTACGGAAACCACGGCATATCGATTCGGAAAGCGAAATCTTTTAACCATTCATTCATAAAGAAATACGAAATCGGAACACTTATTAAAACCGCCACCAAAGTGATGACTAAAAACTGTTTCGTTAAGACCATTATCAATTGAGAATCGCTTGCACCAAGAGTTTTTCGTATGACAACAGTCTTTAATTTCTGCTCAATCATCAAGGATGACAACGCGAATAATCCCAATAAAGCAACCGTTAAAACCATGATATTTAAAACTGAAAATAAGGTTTGCTGCTTTTTATATTTATCAAAAGTTTTTGCAAAGGTTTTATTGATAAATTCGCCTTGCAATGGATAGCCAGCTTCTACTTCGGTTTCCCAATATTTTTTGATTCTTACTAGATTTTCGTCCATATTTTCCGGTGCCAATTTGATCTGAAGATTCATCAACGCATTTTTTGTCCAAAACCGATCGTAATTGAAAAACATCACTGGAGTCACTTCTCGCTGCACATCTCCAAAGTTGAAATCTTTCACAACACCGATAATTTCCAAATCTTTCGCTTTAGCGTCGGTTCCGCTGCTCATTTGCTTTCCAACAGCTTCTTGGCTAGTCCATCCAATATCTTTCACAAAGGCTTCGTTAACGATAATTCCACGAGTTGTATCGCTAGTTAATTTTGGATTAAAATCTCTTCCTGCAGCAAATTTTATTTTGTAAAATTTTATAAAGTTTAAATCAATAGCACCAACTCCAGCGTCCACATATTTGGTCGAATCTCTTTTGTATTTAATAGCAGTTGATCCTTGCACGCCATTACCAATAGTTTGGAAAGAGCCCGTAACATCGATAACTCCCGGAAAATGTTTGATTTTTTCTTTATACAAATTGTATTTTCGATAGTTAAAATCATTCGCCCAAGAGTCTTTCATAAAATCCAACTGATACACTTGTTCTCCATTAAATCCTAGATCTTTTTCCATCATGTGATTCACCTGTTTGTTGATGACCAATGAAGAAATAATGAAGAATGAGGAAATGATAATTTGTATCGTTAATACTGAATTTCGCAGCCAAATACCATGTTTGCTTCTTGAAAAATTCCCTTTTAAAGTTTCTATTGGTTTGAAATTGGACAAATAAACTGATGGAATTATTCCCGAAATGAATGCGAATACAACGACAATTAGAAACGTGTACAAATACAAAATAGGACTTCCTATTTTGATGGTCTTATCCAAAAACTTTCCATAGAATGGTAGTAAATATTCCAACAAAACGATGGAAATGATGAACGCCAAAAAGTACAATATGAAAGTCTCCACAAGGAATTGGAAAATCAAGGATTTTTTTGAACCGCCTAACGATTTTCGAATGCCAACTTCTTTCGCTCTTTGTGAAGCTTGCGCCGTATTTAAATTGATGAAATTAATTCCTGAAAGCAACAAAATCAATCCAGCCAAGGATAATAAAATAACAATAGCTTTTTTGTCAACACCTTGTAAACCACCAGTTTTTGACTCCAAACGCATTTCTTTTACATTCACCAACCGAATCTTAATCGGTTGTTGCAACAAGGGCCAGCCTTCTTTTTTTAGCGCAATATTCAGTTCTTTGGTTTGTAGTGCCGATAATTTATTTTCTAATTCTGCTATATTGGTGTTTGGTTTCAATCGATAAAATCCGAAAAAACCATGATTGCTCCAATTGTTTTTATCATACTTAATCCCTTCATGACGTATCGCATAACCTGGTCTAAAAATGGTATTTTCTGACTCCGACGGCAATTTGTAAATCGCTTGTACAACAACTTTTTTACCCGTATCATCTTTGGTAATTGTTTTTCCAATGCTTTGTTTGTAATCTTCTCCAAACAATTGCTTTGCAACATCTTCGGACAACGCAATCGAGCTTTCATCCACAAAAAGATTATCATAACTTCCAGCAACTAACGGAAAAGGTAAAACTTTGAAAAAATCTTCCGAAACATCCGCATACGTAGCATAACTAGAGCGTCCATCCGCAAGCAATCTCGACTTACTGGTTTCCCAATAATTGATCACCGAAAAATTCTGAATTTCTGGAAACAACTTTTTAGACGTATCTAAAAACGGATAACTGCTAACCGAATTATAGCTTTTGGGACCTAAAATCCTTTCAATATAAAAAACATTATCGCCTTCTGGAATCCACTTTTCATAAGATTTTTCGTCTTGCCAATTCAGAAAAACCAACAAGAAAGCCGTTAATCCCAAGGACAAACCCAAAAGATTAATGCAGGTCGAAAGCCAATTCTTTCTATAATTGATGAATGCTATTTTAAGCCAATTTTTAAACATAAGTTATTTTTTTAAGATACTAGAGCCGAGATGCTAGATACTAGACTTTAACTCTAGGATCTTAATTCTTGGTTCTTGATTTTTGATTCTCCGTCCTACCCTTCTATTACCGCTGATTTTTCAAAAACATCTTTTCGTTGCGTTGCGTGTTCTTCACTGAAGATTTCGCCATCTTTCATGTTCACAATTCGTGAAGCAAAACCAGCGTCATACGACGAGTGCGTTACCATTACAATGGTTGATCCTTCTCTGTGAAGCTCTGCTAAAAGATTCATCACTTCGTTACCGTTGGATGAATCCAAGTTTCCTGTAGGTTCATCGGCAAGAATTAATTTTGGTTTCGTTACCAAAGCTCTTGCCACGGCTGCTCTTTGTTGTTGACCACCCGAAAGTTGTTGTGGATAATGCTTTGCACGATGGCTAATGTTGATTTTCTCCATGATTTCTTCTACTCTTTTCTTGCGATCCGCAGAAGAAACACCGTTATAAATTAAAGGAAGTTCGATGTTTTCGTACACCGTTAATTCATCAATCAAGTTGAAGTTTTGGAAGATAAATCCTATGTTTCTCTTACGAAGTTGCGCTCTACCACGCTCGTTGGTTCCAACAATTTCGTGCTCTAAAAACTTGTACGAACCTTGCGACGCATCGTCCAACAGTCCAAGGATATTCAACAATGTTGATTTTCCACAACCTGAAGGTCCCATTATAGCGACAAATTCGCCTTCTACGATTTTCAAATCGACTTTATTAAGCGCCGTAGTTTGTACTTCCTCCGTCTTGTATATTTTCGATAATTGAGTTGTTGTGATCATATTTTTATTTTTTTGTTGTTTTATTTTATTGTTTCTAGTTTAAAGTTTTAGGTTTAAGGTTTAATGAAAAACAATTGATAATTAGAAATTATTTCGTTTTAAACTTTATCACATAATCTTGCAACGGATAACCGTCTATAGATTCGAACTTTTTACCAACAAGAATAAATTCATATTCGGTGTTGGGTTTCATTCCTAATTCAATTTTTAATGCGTTATTATTGTCGATATAAACTGGTCTATTTTTTATCGGAACACCTTCTCGTCCTAAACTTCCAATATTGATCGACATTTGATTTCCGATTAAGGTTTTGTCGAAATAAATAATCATCTCTTTTAAATTCGGGTCAACATCATTTTTACCATTAATATCGGGCGAAACGGATTTTACTTTTGGAAGTTTTGCTTCATACTTGCTCACCATTTTGTTGACATTCATCGCAACCAATTGAAAAAACGCAACGATGTTTGGATAAAAAGATTCCAAACTTGGATATTCCTTTCTGTTGGCTTGATATTGCTCTAGAAGCTCCACCAATTCGTGCGTCCAAACAAATCTACGTTTCAATTGTTCTTTCATTTCGGCTTTAATTTCCTTTTCCGAAAAATGATTTTCCTTCATGTAAACAATCACCGCAGCACGTACAATCGATTCGTTAATAAGCGTTTTCCAATCGCCATAAGCTTGGTCTTTCATTGGCTGTCGAACCGCTTCTAAAATTTCATTTCCTGACTTCTCTAATTTTCTTTGATACTCTGGATTTTCCAGCAAATAATTGACAAAAGAATGGTTAAATTCATGAATCAAAGTTGGTGCGTAACTGCTTGTATAAATCAAAGTTCTTCCTTCAAAATTCCCACCACTCACAATCGCATAGACTTGATCTTTTTCGTTGTCTTGGATCACTCGTGGACCGTAATTTCCGCCGCCATTTCCGTAACCAATCACCACTTTAAAATCTTCATTAGGTTGTTTTCCGTAAAATTTAGGATACCATTCTTGATTTAATTTTACCAAAACCGAATCGCTAAAAGCTTTCCCAGCTTGGTGATAATCCGCTTGGTGATCTTTATAAAATTGATTAAACTTCGACGTTTTATAAAACTGATTCAAATCTTTTAAAAACGCAGGCAACTTCTCTGTTTTCCAACGTTTGTCGAGACTTTTTCTTTTGGGATCAAGTAAACTTAAAGTTCCATTTTTAATTTTCAAATTTACCGCCATCGACATTACCGCATCATAACCCAAACCATCTTCGTTACGCTCTTTTTTAAGCTTCGTAAGAAATTCCGAATTCTTAAAAGAACCAAAGTGCTTTTCGATATCTTCCGCATACAACGCATTGTTCTTATCACTGTATTCATCGGCTTCTATCAGCCTAAAAATCGAACTCAACAACTCCACACGTTCATCCACATAAGGTTCAATTTTGCTTTGCGCTTGCCCTAAATTTCCAAGAGCGATCAAGCTAAAAGCGGCATATAGTTTTGTAATTTTCATTTAGTTTTTCAGGTCTAAAATTTCATATTTCTTGTAATCGCTGTAATCGGAAACAATGACTTTTTCTCCTTTTTTCAAGCCTGAAGTCACTTCATAATACATCGGATTTTCACGTCCTAGACTGATGTTTCGTTTCTCTGCTTTGTTTCCATTGACAACAAAAATCCATTTTCCGTTGGTATCTTTGTAGAAACTTCCTTTCGGAATCATCACACTTTGCGTATCTGCCGACAATTTCAATTTCACACCGAAAGTCATCCCGATTTTTAAATTCTCAGGTTTTTCATTATCCGAAAAATTCAACTCAACAGAAAACTGTCCGTCTTTCACTTCTGGAAGGACTTTTGTAACAATTACATTGTAGTTTTTTCCATTGTTATCCAAAGTTCCTTTAATTCCGATTTGTAATTTGTTGATGTAATATTCATCCACTTTTGCGATGAGCTTGTAACCGTCCATCAAATCAATTTTCCCAATACTTTCACCCGACGTTAGATTCTGTCCCAAAGATAAAATGAAAGACGACAATCTCCCAGAAACAGGCGCCATAATGAGAAAATTATTTTTGTTGGATTTCAAAACCAACAAGCTTTTTTCCATTTGATTAATCGATGTATTAATCGCCGAAATTTGTTGATTTCGAGAACGATTTTCATTCACGATGCCTTGTTCAGTAATTTGCTTGCGTTTGGTTTGATAATTCAAATTTTGTTGAGCCAATTCAAACTCCGATTTTTTCCCAATTTCAGCGTCATACAAACGTTTTTGAAGATTAAAAGCTTGTTGCGCTGTATTGTAATCGTTCTGACTTTGCAATAATTCTTTATTTTGATTGAATTCTTGATTTTTCAATTCTAAAAGTGAACTTCGCATTTGGCTAATTTGCTGCATAATTCCCGTTTCCTGATTCAGATAATTGAATTCCGTGTTTGGGTTGTATACTCGAGCCAAAGGTTGTCCTTTCGTCACCATCTGTCCATCTTCTGTATAAATTTCCTTCACCATTCCGCCTTCCAAAACATTCACCAACGATGAGTTTAGAGATTGTGTTTGTGCGGTAATCATGAGCATATCTTCGAATTTCCCTTCCGTTACATCCCCAAATTGAAGGTCTTCCGTTTTTACATTATAGGTTTTCTTTTGCTGCAAAAAGTACGTCGCAAAAGCCCCAACTCCAATTACCGCCAAAAGTGCAATAAGTATAATTTTGATTTTTGATTGTTTTTTTTCTACTTTCGTATCCATGATATCAGATTGATTCACAGTTTATTACACGAAGATAATGCCACAAAAATTAGAAACCTGTAAAGCGCTGATAATGAGAAACTGATTGAAAATATGTACTTTTAAAACTGTTCGAAAATGAACACTTATTGTCCGAAAACGAACATTAAAAAACGTAGAAAGAAGCTATGAGAAAAAAAGAAGCCGGAATTTTGATTGTCGATGACGACGAAGATATTTTATTTTCGGCTCGTGTGTGGCTTAAAAAATTCTTCACCAATGTGATTGGGATTAGCGCTCCACAAAAGATTTTATCAACATTAAATGAAAACGAAATCGACGCGATTTTGCTCGACATGAATTTCCGTCGTGGTTTCGAAGATGGCAAAGAAGGATTGTATTGGCTTTCTGAAATTAAAGAAGTCAATCCCGATATTCCTGTGATTTTGATGACGGCTTATGGCGAAGTAGAGTTGGCTGTGGAAGCTCTAAAGAAAGGCGCTACCGATTTTATTTTAAAACCTTGGAACAACGAAAAACTCTACGCTTCTGTAAATCTTGCGGTTGATATTTCTCGAAAAAATAAGAAATTATCGCAATGGGAAAATTTACAAGAAAGTTCGCAGAATTATCGTCTGGAAAGTCAATCGCCAACTATGATTTCGGTGATGAACACCTTGCAAAAAGTCGCCAAAACGGATGCAAACGTATTACTTTTGGGAGAAAATGGAACTGGAAAATATGTGATGGCGGATTATATTCATCAGCATTCACAAAGGAAAAATGAACCTTTTGTACACATTGATTTGGGTTCGATTTCTGAAAATTTGTTTGAAGCCGAATTGTTTGGTTACGCAAAAGGCGCTTTTACCGACGCCAAAACCGACAAAGCTGGAAAGATTGAAAACGCCGATGGCGGAACGGTTTTCTTAGACGAAATCGGAAATTTATCTTTGCCTTTGCAACAAAAATTGTTGACTTTAATTCAAACCAAAAAATTATCGAGAATTGGCGAAACCAAAGAACGTTTTCCGAATGTTCGTTTCTTATTTGCAACGAACGCCGAATTAAGAAAACTAGTTACTGAAGGGAAGTTTAGAGAAGATTTATACTTCAGAATTAATACAGTGGAAGTTAATTTACCGCCACTTCGCGATCGAAAAGAAGATATTCCAGCTTTGACCGAATTTTTCTTGACTAAATTTGAAAAGAAATATAGCAAAGAAAATCTGGAAATCGAAAACATGGAAGAGCTCGTCAATTATGGATTTCCAGGGAATATTCGTGAATTGGAACACAGCATTGAACGTGAAATAATTTTGTCGGATTCCTCGAAAATTCAACTTAAATTTGATTCTTCAAAACCAGAAAACGAAACCGTATCGTCCTTAAATTTGGAAGAAATGGAAGAAAAACTCATCAAAAACGCACTCAAAAAATACCAAGGGAATATTTCCGCTGCTGCCGATGCATTGGGACTCTCGCGTGCTGCTTTGTACCGTCGAATGGAAAAATTTGGCTTATAATGATGTTTAAAAATTTCAATTTTCTGTGGCTGATTTTTAGCGTTCTTAGTTTGGTTGCTTGCTTCGCCGCTTTCGATGCCTATTTTCATCAAAAATATTTCACATCTGTTATCTTTTTTGCGGTTGCCGTTGCTTTGCAAATCGCCTGTTGGATGAGGTTTTCGACACAAATGAATGACGCCGAAAAAATTATTAGTTCTATCAGAAATAAAGATTTTTCACTTTTCCCTGAAATGGATTCTAAAAATGACTTAAAAGCCTACGTGGTTAAGTTGTATTATCAGGCCAAAGAAGAGCACAAAGACCTTTATTCCTACAAAAATCTATACGAATCGATTCTAAATAAAATGGAAATCGGTTTTTTGATTTTGAATAAAAATCAGAATGAAGAAAATTGGAAAGTTTTCTATTCCAATCCTAGTTTTTCGAATATTTTAAAAGTTCCAAAATACAACGAATGGAGTTTTTACAAAGACAAATCACCTGAATTTTTTCAATTAATTGAAAGTTCAGAATTTCAGGATTCGCAAGAGTTCATCGACATTTCCATTCAAGAAAGTACGGCGCAATCCTACTCGATTCGTACGTCGAGAATCGCTACTTACGGCAATGAATTTTGTGTTATTTCTTTGGAATCCATCCAACGAATTATCGACAAAAAGGAAAAACAAGCGTGGAATAATTTGATGAAAGTGATTTCGCACGAGCTTCTCAACACGCTAACGCCCGTGAATAGCTTGATTTATAATCTAGAATATTTGACCGCTCAAGAAGAATTGACACAAGAAGATCAGGAGGAAATTAAAGATTCGTTGAAAATTATCAATTCGAAATCGCAGCAATTGCTTCATTTTATCGATAGTTATCGACAAATTGCCGAACTTCCAAAACCTAAAAAAGAGAAAATCAATCTTAAAAATACGATTGAAAAAGCCACAAAAATCTTTGAAACAGAGTTTAAAACAAACACTATTCAGTTGGAAATTTCGGCGCAAGATTATTTCATTCAAGCCGATGAAAGCATGATTGAACGTGTTTTGGTGAATCTTCTAACCAACGCGCAATTGGCTTTGCAAAAACAAGATTCCAAAAAAATAAATATTCAAATTTCGGAAGTAAACAATCGGATTTTACTTTCCGTAGAAGACAACGGCTCAGGAATCGATCCGCAAATTGAGAATAAAATATTTCTTCCCTTTTTCACGACTCGACAAAACGGCTCCGGAATTGGTTTAACGCTTTCCAAAGGCATTATGGAAGCCCATAACGGCTATCTTATCTATCGTAGATTGGAAAAAGGTTCTGCGTTTGAAATGTGGTTTGTGTAAAATATTAATTTAAATTTCATGAAAATTCACTCAAAAATCTACCTACTCGTATTTCTGTTGTTTGCATGTAAACTATGTTTTAGTCAAGTGGAGACGATAAAAAAATTGGATTCTATCTTGGTTTCAACAAAGCCTATTCTATTTACTGGATCCGTTTTGGTGAAAAATAACAACAAAACATTGTATCAAAATACACAAGGCTTTTCAGACTCAACAAAGGCCAAAAAGATTACCGCTTCGGATGCCTTTAAAATCATGTCCAATTCTAAACAATTTACCGCAGTTTTGATTCTAAAAGCACAAGAACAAGGAAAACTAAAGGTTTCGAACGCAATTGGCCTGTATTTAAAAGACTTGAAACAGGAATGGAAAAACCAGGTAACAATCCATCAATTATTGAATCATACCCATGGAATAAAAAGCGTAGATGACTCCTTACTTTTTACGCCTGGAAGTCAATTTAAATATGGAAATCTTTCGTATGCCTTGCTGGGAAAAATTCTTGAAAATGTTTACAAAAAATCGTATTGGGAATTGGTGAATCAACTTTTTAAAGACGTAGGAATGACAAAAAGCTATTGCTTTTCTGAAAATGAACCGAGTAAAGCAATTACAGGATTTATGAATTTAGAAAACCAATTGCGTGCTGTTACAAAATCATTTTTAACAAATGATATTCGTTCTGCAGCTGGAATTATTTCAACTCCAGAAGATTTGAATAAATGGAATCAGGCTTTGTTTAATGGAAAAATTCTAAAGTCGAAATCTTTGAAAATGCTGCTTACTCCATCCACAAAATCCCAACATCAAGTTTTTGGAACGCAAGAAATGGGATTCGGATATTCGGTGAGATTAATTCAGGAAAAAGGCTATCATTATTACGCTATCACGGGACTAGGTGATGGTTTCACATTACTTAATTGTTATTTTCCAAAATCAAAAACAAGTGTGATTGTCATGGAAAATCAAATGCCTGAAGAAAGTGAATTTTGGAGTTATAACGAAGCAGCCATCAAAAACATAGTGCTGGAGAGCGATTGGGTGAAAAAAGATAGGAAAAATTAATTATTCATTCGGAAAGCGATCGCCAACCAAACCGAGTTCAATTTGATACTCCAAAAAAGCTTTTAGATTGGCTAAAACTAAAGTAAAACCTTCGGTGCTATCGCGAACTTCGGCAACTAATTTTTCGGTATTCTCATTAGAAATCGTATTTGAAATAGACACAAAAGTTCCCTCTTTCATAGGTTTGAAAGTCCATTCAACTAGCGAAGGTTTGTCGTAGTTTCCCCAATCAACTTTGATCGATTTATTTGGGATAACTTCCAAAACATTCACATCAACGGAATGGTTGTACATTTCCCAAGTCCACACCACTTTCTCTCCTTGAATAAGCGGTCCCGAGCTTTTTGTAAACCAAATTTTAGTTGTTACTTCTGGATTGATAAATGCGTTAAAAACTTCATCAATGTCTTTTCTAATCAGCATTTCTGCTTTTGCAAGATTGGTATTCATATTAAAATTGGTTTGGATATTAAACACCAAATTGAGTTAAATGATGATCTAAATGTTTATAAAATAACGTATTCCATTCGGCGCTAGACATTTTTCCAAAAGAGAAATTATCCTTTCCATCAAATGTTGAACTTCCTAATTTTTGGGTTTTCTGAATGTTCTCAATCAGCATTGATTTTTCCTTTTCAAAATCCTTTTGTCCCGTCATCACAAACTCCGGAGCGGTCGGACTGCTTTTTTTATAGGGTTTCGGACTCACCACAAAACCTTTGAGAAAGGTTCTCAATAGAAACTTTTTGAAAGCGTTTGGCTTTTTGAATTGTTCAGGTTGATACGTATATTTATACATCACGTTGCAATGCGCCAACATTTGATCAACACTCATTTTTCCCCAAACTGGATTGTCAGTGAGCTTTAGTTGATTAATTCTCGCAATCACTTCTTTAGAAACGCTTTCAGAAAAAAGATCTTTTATCATATTAGTATGTTCTTTCGTATTTTTTTGACAAATAAGCAACAGATTCTTTCATCAGATTTTTCAAAACATCCAAATTCAGATCCGATAGTTTTTTCACATAGATACACGCTTTCCCAATCTTGAATTTTCCTAGATCTTTCAAATAATGCTCGTGCTCTTCAAGACCCGTAAAAACATACAGTGAAAACTCTGCTTTTCGAGGTGAAAATCCTAATAATGGAGCATCGCCTTCATGACCACTTGCATATTTATAATGGTAATTTCCGAATCCAACAATCGTTGGGCCATACATTTTAGCTTCGATTCCAGTGACTTCTTGCATCATTTTCATCAATGCAAAACTGTCTTCAATTTTTTGTTCCGAATTGGCATACGATCGAATAAATTCGTCAACATTTGCTTCCGTGGTCGTTGTTTTATTTTTAGCCATATTGGTGTTTTTTGTCTTTATTTGTATTTATTTGTATTTATCATTCAACCCTTTCCCATCCAAAATCATCGGAACAATTTTTTCCAAACGCTTGAGTTTCGTTGCTTCTTGTTTAGCTTCATTCAAGTAAAGAATATATTCCTTTTGCTTTCCTGGAGTTAGTTTTTCAAATGCTGCATTTAAATCAGAATTTTCGTCCAATGCATTTTGAAGAAGTTCTGGATTTTCTAATGGTTGAAATTTTTCTGGACTTAATTTTAATCCTTTTTTCTCAATTTCTACAGCCTCATTGACGTAGTTCAAGATTTTTTTCTCATCAATGTCGTCCATTGAAGTCATTCTCCATTGACGTAGGGACTTGGTTTTTCCTTCTTGTGCATTCACCAAAACGGAATCTGGATCACTCAAAAAAACACCATTGTAAAACCAAATCGTGAAATAATTTTTGAAACCACCATAACTCACCACGTTTTTCCCTTTGTAGGTATACACATCTGCTCCCCATTTTACAGCAACTTCCAAATTGGTTTTGTTGAAAATTGCAGCAAGACGATCCAATTCGTTGTTCCACAAATTATCCTCGTGCTGCATCATTGCAGATGTTTTCTTCTTTTCTGCCATAATCTGAAATTAAATAGATTTATCAAACGATTTTCGCAACCATGCGTAAACTTCCGCATCCAACTCGTCTACAGAAGAAATTTTGATTTTGTGCGTACACATCGCATTTGGCTTTTCGGCTTCAAGACGCGCCGTTGGTTCTTCCCCTTTCAACATCAAACCAATCTCAAATCGTGTTTTGGTTGCTGGACCAACAACTGCAAATTGTTTTTTCCGCTTTAGACTTACGTTGGCTTTTTTCGGTGCAATTTCAAAAGCTTCACCCCAAGAATTAATTTCTTTAATCAATGCGTCGTAAATTGGCTTAAGGCTCTCTTTTCCTTTGTATTGTTCAGCAATTAAATCAACTGAATCAGAAGCCGAAGCGGCATCCGACTCGTTCGCCCGATGCGCTACCATATTTGCAAAACCATGAGTAAAGCCATGAGTTTCCTTCAAAAATTTTACAATTTGACCATGTTTCGCCAAGTTTTCTTTTTTCACAATTGCAATCCACTCTTCCAAAGATTTCCCTGTATTCTTTTGAAGATTTTCAATCATGGTTTGAAAAGCCTTATCTACATCCATTTTGCAAAAAATTAACGGTGTTGATCTATTAAAATAACATTGCCATCCGGATCGGTAATCGTTATATGAGCGGGACCTTTCGTTGCTTCATCTGCTTTTACAGAAGGCTCAATTCCAGCTTCAACCAAACGTTTTTGAATGTTGCGGACATCATCAAATGGATCTACATTTTGTGCATTCTGATCCCAACCTGGATTAAACGTAAGCATATTCCCTTGGAACATTCCTTGAAACAAACCGATAATCGTATCTCCGTTTTTCAAAATCAGCCAATTCTGATTGATATCTCCGCCCAAAGTTGTGAAACCTAATTTTTCGTAAAATTCTTTCGAAACGTGAATATCTTTCACCGCAAGACTAACAGAAAAAGCTCCTAATTTTATTGAATCCATTATATATTTTGTATTTATTACTTAACCTTGTAGTATAGTTGAAGTATGCTTTAGGAACTCATTAATTTTAGAAATATCTAAATCTGCAATGCTTTTAAAACTAATACTACTCTTTCCTATTTTGACTTTTCCAAGATCTTTTCCATAAATCTCGGAAACATATTTTCCGTTTTCAACCGCATTCACATACAAACTAATATAGTTTTTCTGCAAAGCCAATCCGATGAGAAACCATTCTACCTTCTTCTTTGCGGAATTGGTGTACGTCCATTTTCCATATCCAATTATATTTTGTTCGCTCCCTCCCCAAAATTTACCTGTCCAAATGATTTTTTCGTGATTCGGAAAATGTTTTGAAATCATCTCATCCAAAACCTGAAACTCCGATCTAAAAGGTTCATCCAAATTCGTGATAAACAGATTTGGGGCTTGATTTGATTTCTCCATATTCGAATTTAAAATTTCTCTCTAAATTTTACAATAGTTTTTTAAAAAAAATTCCAATTAATTTTCAGCAAGTAAGTCGTCAATTTGTTTATAAAAAGAAGCTTTTCCATAATCTGCAAACCCTGTATGCTGCATTCGGATTTGTCCTTTTTTATCTAAAACTAAGGTTGTAGGAAGCGCGCCCGAAAATAAGGTTTCGGAAATCGCACCTTGCGGAACGTGAAATGGTAAACTGAAATGCTCCTTTAGAAAATAATCTTTTCCTAGCTTTTGATTCTCATCCAGATTAACCAATAGAAACTCGATGTTTGGATTGTCTTTGTAATCTTTATAAAACTTCTGAATAGAAGGAAATTCTGCACGACAAGGTGGACACCAAGACGCCCAAAAATTGATAAAAACAACTTTCCCACGAAGTTGTTCCAAGTTTATAGATTCTCCTTTTTCATTAAGTACCGTCATTTGAGATGCATTGGTCATTTTTTTCGCATCAGTTTCGGTTGCTTTTTCTTCAATTTTTGAGTTAAAAAGTCCAGTAGAAGCCACTTGACGAATAAACCAAGCTTTGGCATCGGGACTAAAAATAAACATCGCAATAAAAACAAATGCGATTACATTTTGCCAATTTTTCTTAAGCCACATTGTTACTTTCTCCATAAATAAAAATCTTTTTTTGAATTAGATTAGTCTCAAAGATACTATAAAAAAAGAGTTGCTTCAACTAGGTTGAAACAACTCCCAAAATGAAAAAAAATAAAATAACAATGAAACTAACTTTCTTTTTTTATCCTTTTTAGATACCGCTTGTCTTTGCAATACACATAATAAAATACTGCTGGTAAAACGGTGAAGGACAACACCAAACAAATTAACAATCCACCGACAATCATGATGGCTAATGGTTTTTGAATTTCGGATCCCATTCCCGTAGATAAAGCGGCTGGTAAAAGTCCCATAGAACCCATTAATGCAATCATGACAATGGATCTAATTCTACTCTTAACCCCGAAATCAAGCGCTTCTTTTAGAGAATGTTGATGTAAATTTTCTTTCATCACCGCGATCAAAATAATCCCGTTAATAGTATTTACCCCAAACAAAATAATGAGTCCAATTCCCGCCGAAATTCCGAAAATCGTGTTGGTTATCCAAAGTGAAATAAATCCACCAATAAAGGCGAAAGGAATGGTTATCGCTGCAATTGCCGTATCTTTTACGTTTCCGAAATTGCTGTACAATAAAATTAAAATTAAGATTAAAGATATGGGCACCACCATCATTAATTGCTTAGAAGCACGTTCCTTGCTTTCAAACTCACCTGCCCATTCCATATAATTTTCTTTTGGAAGTTGAACTTCCTTGGAGACCACTTTTTTCGCTTCTTCTATTGTACTTCCCAAATCTCGACCTTCGATACTGAAACCAACACCAATGTAACGGCTATTTCCTTCACGATAAATAAACGCGGGACCCGTTTGATAGCCAATTGAAGCTATTTCCTGAAGTGGTACATTTTGTCCGTTACTTGTCGGAATTAAGATTGTTCCAATTTTTTCTGGGGAATCACGATATTCCTCTTTGAAACGCAGAATAACATCAAATTGACGATCGGATTCGTAAAATTTGGTTGCGGCTTGTCCACCGATTGTCATTTCGATTACGGCCTGAACATCAGCTGTACTAATGCCATAACGAGCCATTTTGGTATCATGCAACATGATTCTAAGTTCGGGCAAACCAATATTTTTATACACATTGATATCCGTAATTCCATTCACTTTTTCGATGGAAGTTGCAACTTTGGAAGCATATTTTTCTAAGTCGTACAAATCATCTCCAAAAATCTTGATCACGAGCGAACTCTTTACCCCAGCCACGTATTCTTCAACATTATCTTGAATCGGTTGCGAAAATCCAAATGTAATTCCCGGATAATGATTTAGCTTTTGACGCATTTCCTGAATAATTTCGTCTTTCGAAATCTTCCGTTTCCAATCACCTTCATCCTTTAATTGAATGTTGAATTCGATATTAAAAAAACCTGTAGGATCGGTTCCATCGTTTGGACGTCCTGCTTGTGTTAATATGAAATCAATTTCATCACAATTTTTCTGCAACAAAACTTTCATTTCCTTCGTTAACCTTGCCGACTCTTTAAGATTAACACTATTTGGTAAGGTTGCTCGAACGTAAATTGCACCTTCATTCAGCTGGGGAAGAAATTCCGAACCGTAATTCATGAATTTAACAGCACAAATCGTCAAAATTCCTAAAAACCCGATTATTGTTGCCTTTCTATATCGAAATGAAACCGAATACAAAGCGTAAATAGATTTTGAAAAAAATCGAGATATAATGTTCTCTTTTTCTTCAATATTCTTTGTAAAAAGCAATTTACACATCGCTGGAACGTACGTTAAACTCAAAATCAACGAGCCTAAAAGAGCGTAACCAAGCGTAAAAGCTAGCGGTGTAAACATTTTACCTTCGACCTTTTGGAACGAAAAAATAGGAAGTAACGCAACGATTAGAATAATCAAAGCAAAGAAAATATACGAAGCCACGCTTCCTGCACTTTTCTTGATAACACCCATTTTGCTCATTTTCGCAAAACGTTCTGGACCAACACGATGTTGCATACTTGCGAGCGCCACAAAAACGGTTTCCACAATAACCAATGTTCCTTCCAATAAAAGTCCAAAATCGAGTGCTCCCATCGAAATTAAGTTCGCTGGCAAGCCTTGAATTTTCAACATGATAATCGCAAACAAAAACGAAAGCGGAATCACGGAAGCCACAATAAACGTGGATTTCCAGTTGTATAAGAAGATAAATACAATCAACGAAACCAAAAGAATTCCTTCCACAATGTTTTTAGCAACGGTTTTTACAGTATTATCAACTAATTTCGTACGATCGACAACCGTTTCAATTTTCACATTATCAGGAAGCGTTCGCGTATTAAGTTCTTCAATTTTAGCTTTTAAACTTTCAACAACGGCAGATGGATTTTCACCTCTCAACATCACGACAATTCCTTCCACCAAATCATCTGCTTCATTAAATCCCGCTTGACCTAATCTTGGTTTGTGAGAAACCACAACTTCAGCAACGTTTTTAATTAGAACAGGAGTAGAACCGTTCAGTTTTATCGTGATGTTTCCGATATCTTCAATCTTATCCAACAAACCAACGCCACGCACAACATACGCTTGATCTCCTTGTTGAATCATATCTCCACCAACATTTATATTCGATTTGGAAACCGCTTCATACACATCCAAAGGAGAAAGATCGAAGTTCTTAAGCTCCGTCGGATTGATTTTTATTTCGTAGGTTTTCTCTTCCCCACCAAAACTCACCACATCAGCAACACCAGGAACCGAAAGCAATTCCCGCTCAATAACCCAATCTTGGATTGCCGTGATTTCTTTCAATGGCAAATCACTTTTTATAACGTAGCGAAAAATCTCTCCTGTGGCTCCAGAAGGCGGTTCTATATCCGCATCAGCACCAAGTGGCAAGTCAACTCCATTTAGTTTATTTGAAACATATTGCTGCGCATAAAAATCGGAAACACCATCTTCAAACTGAACCGTCACAACGGACAAACCAAACAAGGAAATAGAACGAATATTGGTTTTCCTCGGAATGCTATTCATCACTTTTGAGATGGGTAGCGTGACCATTTTTTCCATTTCCTCCGCACTTCTACCTTGCCATTGCGTGATAATTCGTGCACGTGTATTGGTTACGTCAGGAAACGCTTCAATTGGCGTATTTTTCAGAGCATACAAACCACCGAAAAACAGCGCCATCGTGGCAAAAAGTACGGCCGTTGTGTTACGTAACGAAAAGGTTACTAAAGATTGTACTAACTTTTTCATGACGTTATTTATTTAATTCTTCATACAATAAAAGGGCGTTCTTGATCACCACTTTTTCATTCGGTTTAAATTTTTCTTGAACGTAGATGTATTCTTCGTTTTGACCAATTTGGGTAATTCTACGCACTTCCATATCGCAATCGTTACGATACACAACTACATATTCCTTATTGTTTTCGAATATCTTAGCTTCCTTAGGAATCGCATAGCCTTGTCCGAGAACATTCTTTTTATCAATGATAATATCCGCACTCAAACCAGGCATTAAATCCAAATTCTGATTATCCAAAACAACACGCGCTTTCATCACATGTTCGTTGTCATCAAAAACATTGTAAATTTTATCAATTTTTCCCGCGTAAATTTTATCTGGATAAGCGACACTACGCACTTTCACGTTGTCTCCTAAATGAACATATTGAAGGTTACTTGCATAAATATTGACCATCACCCAAACTTGTTTCAAATTGGAAATCGAAAACAACTTTTCATCTTCATTATCCGTAATCGTTTGTCCAACACTGATGTTTTTCTGAACGATATAGCCGTTTTTTGGTGCTAAAATTTGAAATTGACCATTCCCAACCGCTTTATACAATTGCAAAGCCGCATTAATCTTGTCGATTTCAATTTTATTGGAATTTAATTCGTGCTCCAATTGCGTCACTTCAGGTAACGAAGCCATTCCATCCGACAAAAGTTCCTTTTTGGTTTTAATTTGCTTCTGAATTAACGTAATCTGATTTTGATAATATCGCCTCTGTAAAGCCAAATCTTGAATTTGAGCCGATTGAACCACCGCCAAAACTTGCCCTCTTTTCACATAATCGCCTTGCTCAAAATACACTCGATCTACAACGCCTTGCAGCAAACTTTTGAATCCTACTAAATCATTATCGTTGTACTCAATTTTCCCGGACAACATGAGTTGCTCCTGAATTGGTTGCTCGTTCACTAATTGCATTTGCATTGCTTTTTTCAACTCGGCATTGACGCAATATTTTTCTTTTTTTTCTTGTGTTGATGGAACTTCTGCTTTAGAACAACTTAATAACAGAATTGGGATTAGAAGGTATTGTAACTTGTTTTTTCTCATCTTAAAAATCTTTTCCTGTGATGTATTTCAACTCTTCGTAGGTTAAATTGTAGAGTTCTTGAATTTCGTATGAAGCTTTTTGAGATTCACGAAATGCTTGTGTATAATCAATAAATTCGAGCATGGTCACTTGCTTATTTTGCATTTGTCGGCGATAGGTTTCGATCATTTTACGATGTTCGGATTCCTGAATACTTTCTTCATTTTTCATTGAACTTTCCAAACGTTTTAGCTGCTCGATGAGATGATCAATCGATCGAAGTAAATTGAACTCTAATACATTTCGATTCGCTTTTTCTTGCTGCATTTTATACTCGGCAGCCTTAATATTTCCTTTGTTTTTGTTGAAAACCGGAAGGTCCATTTGAACTCCAAAACCAACGAAATCTCGCATAATATTTCCACCTCGATCGTAATTCATACTGAACTCCAAATCAGGAACGCGAGCGGCATATTCCAACTCCCAATTTTTCTTTGCAACGACGGATTGATTTTCATTTTGAAGCAAACCAATATTTTGAGACAAAGCCGTTTGCTTTAGATCCAGAGGAACCAAAGAACTATACAACCTCGTTTCCGCAGGAAATTTGATTTGATTGGTTTCTAAGGATTCATTATTTGTTAAAACTCGCAAAGTCGTTAGAACTTGAGCTTTCTCGTTTTGAAGACTAATCCACTCTTTTTGAAGTTGACTTAATTCCGTTTGAACTCGATAAAAATCAGCTCTAGAAACGTTCTGCAACTGAGATTGTCTTTGATATTGATTTTTCAATTCTTCAAAAACGGAAATCGTTTCTTGCAACGAAATTTCTTGTTGAGCTATTCGATTAAGGCTCCAATAGTGAATTCTCAACTCTTTTTTCAACTCTAAAATCGTTTCTTGAAATTCTAGAATTGCAGAGTTTTTTTCAGCCTCTTTTAAAGCAACACGCTTCTTTCTTTTGCCAGCAGTTTCTAATACTTGTTCCAATTCTACAGCAACTTGTTGGTTTCGCCCGTAATTGGAAAATAAGTTGGGTTGCTCCTCCACTTTATAGGTTTTCCATAAATTGACTTCCGAAATGCTTAATGTAGGATTGGGTAAAAATTTAGCTTGCATAATTTCGGCATCGGCAATGTCCAAATTATATTTCTGAGCGATGATTTGGTTATTCTTGGTGACAAATTGATGTTCAAGATCCTGAATGCTGTATTCTTGCGCTTGAATAAAACCGACACTAAATAACGCCGAAATGGATAAAAAATAATTTTTCACTTGATTCATTTTCAAGCGCCAAAATTATCTTTCAAAGATTAAGGCTAAGGTTAAAGTAGATTAAAAACGGATTAAAAAGCCGAGGAAACATCGAGAAAAACAACCGTTCCTTTAGGTTGATTGGGCTTTAACGCCATTTCGATGTGGTGAAGTTTGAAAATGATATTGGCAATGGAAAGTCCAATTCCTTTTCCTTGATAATTCTGCGTGTTGTTTCCACGAACGAAACTTTGTTTGATTCGCTCCAAATCGTCTTGTAAAATTCCAATTCCTTGGTCAAGAATTTGAATTTGAAGCTTGTCTTTAACTTGTAAAAAAACGACCCTAATTTTCTGATTATTAGAATATTTAATCGCGTTTCCAATAATATTTCCGATGGCGACTTCCAACAATTTATCATTTCCTTGAATTGTCAATAAACGATCGTCTTCCACCTGTAAATCCACTTCGATTTGGGCATGATGATACAAAACAGAGTTCTCAATAACCTGCCAAACAACTTCATCAATCCGAATTGGCTTCAAATCAAAATTGGTTTTAACACCGGACAACAACATCATTTGATCTAAAGTTTCTTGAAGATCATTGGTGTATTGCTTCAAATTCTGGATCACCACTTCGTATTCTTCCAAACTTCGTTTTTTATGATCAGTAACTTCTAAAGTCCCTAACAGAGCCGTAATTGGTGTTCTCAACTCATGCGATACGTAATCGATAAAATTTTTCTGTACACCAAAAGTCCGAGAAATTTGTTCGATAAAATGGTTGTATGTTTTAAGTAAATCTTCAATTTCAGAATAAGAATTTTTTACTTCCAAAGGCGTGCTAAAATTCTCCAAATTTCTTTTTTTAATCTGTTCATTCATTTGCATAATCGGCTTGTACGCAATAAAACCTAAATACTGGGAAAATAGATAAATAACCACCAAACCACCCAACGAAGCCAAAATTAAAATCGTCAAAAGCGAATTCATTTGATCGTTGAAATCACGTTTAGATTCACGCGTTACTACCACAAAATCACCCTGATTATCTTTATAAAAAATACCGTTGTAGAAATAGTCTTTTGTCGTAAACGAAGCCGATTGTTGAGTTCTGGAATTGTTTAAAAACGATACTGAAATAGACGAATCTTGAACCATATTGCCCAAAATGTGTTGATTGGCATCATTATAAATCGCAATATTCTTTCTCGAAATTGCTTTTAGTAATTGATTTTTAACTTGATTATGTTCGATTGCAGACAATTCATCTTGATCCAGATAAAAAACGCCCGCCAATAGGGATTTACTGTGAAGCGCTTGCATCTCTTTACGCTCCATCGATTCATAAAATGAAAAATAAATTATCGCAGAAATAACCAAAATGATTACACTGAAAATAGCTGATGAATAAAGTGATAATCGATTTCTAAGTTTCATTATTTTTCTTTCATAAACATATAGCCAACGCCTTTTACGGTGTGAATATATTTGGTGTTTTTCTCTATTTTATTACGAAGATACGATATGTAAACGTCCACAACATTGGTGTGATTGTCAAAAGTAATTCCCCATACCGCATTTAGAATTTGGAAACGCGTTACCGCTTTATCAGCATTATCAATCAAGTAATTAAGAAGCTTAAACTCTCGTGGCGAAAGTTCAATTTCCTCCCCTTTCAAAAAAATTTTGTATTGATCAAGATCCAAAACCAATTCGCCCAAATCTAATTTATTATCGGGAATTTCTTTCTGAGAATACTGATTTCTTCGGGTTAACGCCTTAATTCTTGACAACAACTCATCAAAATGAAACGGTTTCGTGATATAATCATCCGCGCCATAATCTAACGCCGAAACTTTGTCTTGAACAGCATTCAAGGCACTTAGCATCAATATTGGTGAATAAATTTTCTTGTAACGAAGCGTTTGTACCAACTGAAAACCGTCCATTCCGGGAAGCATAATATCGCAAATAATTAAATCCCATTGAAGGTTTAAAAAACCTTCAACAACTGCTTCACCGGATTTGCAAAGCGTAACCAAATAGTTTTGCTCTTCTAACCCTTTAATCAGAAAATCACTAATTCGCTTATCATCTTCAACAACCAATATTTGCATGTTTCTTTTTTTGCAAAATTATTCAAAACCCTCGTTTTGAGTACTATAATTTTAAATTTCTAATGAACTTTTAACCTTTAAGAACGATCTCTTTTTCAACTTTCAAATCCTTTAAAAATTCTTGATCATGAGAAATAACGAGCAAACTTCCTTTGTAATCTTGCAAAGCTGAAGTTAGGATTTCGACATTTTCCAAATCGAGGTTGTTGGTTGGTTCATCCAAAACGATTAAATCAGGTGCTTTTCCCATTATTGAAAGGCAAGCCAATAACAAGCGCATTCTTTCGCCACCGCTTAAACTCGATACTTTTTTGTCCCAAACTTCTTTTCGAAACAAAAATCGAGTTAAAATTGTTTTCAACTCGTGATCTGGAATTGGCGTATGGTTAAAATGTTCGGCTTGTGCTAAAACACTAAAATTTTCATTTAAAATCGAATAATTTTGATCTAAATAAATGGATTTAAAATCTGCTTTTTCAATTTTTCCTTTTGATGGTTCTAAAACGCCGATAAGAAGTTTTACCAAAGTTGATTTTCCAGAAGCGTTATTTCCTTTAATCGTCCAACGTTCGCCACTTAAAATCTGTAAATTCAAATTTTCTTTCCATAAAAAATAGTGATTATATTTAAAATTAAGGTCTTTCACATCAAACAAAATTTTCCCTTCATGTAATGCCGAGTCGTCGAAATAAAATTTCATTTGTTGTAGTTGTGAAACTTCTCGTCTTAACTTCGATAAATCCTCAGAAATGCCACTAATTTTCTCAGCGTGAACATCTTTCATTTTTGAACTTGAATTTTCCGCTTTGTTCCGAAGCGTATTCATCATAATTCTTGCAACGCCAGCTTTTTCTTGCTTCTTCTTACCTCGGGAATCCAATTTTTGTTGGCGTTCCAAAGTTTCGCGTTCTACATCTTTGGCTTTTTTCAAGGACTTTTCTTTACTTTTAATTTCGTTTTCCAAAACCAAATCCGAAGCTTCTTTTTGCGCTTTATAAAACTCATAATTCCCACCAAAAACTTGAATTCCTTTAAGAGAAAGTTCCGCAACTTTATCCAATAAGTTGAGTAAAGTTCGGTCGTGACTTACCACCAATAAGGTTTTTGTAGTTTCAGAAACGAAATTGTACAACAATTGTCGCGCTTCAAAATCCAAATGATTGCTCGGTTCGTCCAAAATCACAAAATCGGCTTTATGAATATCCATTCCAGCCAAAAGAACTTTAGTTTTTTGTCCACCACTCAAGGTTTTCATTGAATCGGAAAGTAAAATATCTTCAATGTTCCACTTGGAAAAAGCTTCTACTACTCGATTTTCTAAATCCCATTCATCATTAAGAATTTCAAAATTTTCTTCGGAAGCGTCGCCTTCCAAAATTTGGTGTAAAGCTTTTAATTTAGAATCAATTTTTAAAGCTTCAGCCACCGAAACTTCATCCAACTGACCATAAATTTGTGGAACAAAATAGATTTTTTCATCGGAACTAATTTCACCTTCAGAAGGTGAAATTTCGCCCGAAATAAGTTTTAATAAAGTGGATTTCCCAACACCGTTTTGACCAATTAGAGCGACTTTTTCGCCTTTGTTCAACTTAAAATTGAGAGAATGAAACAGCATCTCTTTATCTGGATGCAGATAGGTAATATTGTGTAACGTAAACATCTTTTTCCTTTAAAATGAAACTTGAAGCCCTGAACTAGGCTTTGAAAAGTCGTTGAAAGAAAAAGAATTCTACATGTTTACGTATTGATTTTGAATTACAAAGATAGGAATAATATTTTTTGACAATTAATCCTTCTGATAAAGTGCGTGACCATCAACATACAAAGTAGTTTCCGACGGTTTGTATACGTATTTTTTAGATGCGAAATTGCCTTCCGAATTCTTCTCCAAAATAATATTTGATTCGTTTCCTAGGAAAAGTTCAGCCTTAGATTGATCGTCATTCATTAAAACAAAAGCGCTGATAATAGCTTCGCCTTCTTTGGTTTCGATAGGATTCAAACGAGTTCCTTCACTAAAAACCTGTATACAATTGTTTTTCAAAACGCTCCAAGTTTGTCCTGCAGAACCTTTACATCCGTGTTTATCTTGATCATTTCCCACCATTTTTTGAGGAGCATTACAAGCCATTAAACTTCCGAAAGCTACTAATAAGATTGTATTTTTCATATTCAAATTTTCTTTGAACAAACAAAAATGGTGCGAAACTTTTCCAAAGTTGTTAAATTAACATAACGTTATTATTCGGAAAAAAGAAAAGTCATCTTTAGTTTTAAAGATGACTTTTGTACTTAAACGAATTAATTTAAATCAAAAAATTAAATGAATGAAAAGCTTTTTTCTGCCCAATTACCAATGATTGGAAGTGGTTTTTCAACATTGTTAGCCGCATTAATAATTCCTATAATCATCAGCGCCCAAACCGCATAACCGAAATAGCCTAGAAACGCTAGACTTGGTACCAACATTACAATGAAAAAAAACAAAAAATTGAATCCGATAGCAAATAGGAAAAGAGCCAAACCTTGTTTCAAATGGAATTTTAAAAAATTATCAGCCTTATCTTTTCCCACAAAATAAGCGATGATCCATCCAATAATGGTGATGTAAGAAACGATTGCGAGTGTTTTGTTGTCCATAATATTGTGATTTAATAGTTAGTTTCGATTTCTAAATCCGAAGACTTGCTTATCCCAAAAAATGGAAATGAAATGGATAAGCGAAGTCAATCAGGATTTAATCACTTGTATTTTTTCTGAGATCAAAATTCTACATCTCAACAACGAAAACCTAACAATCAAACACTACCTTAGTACTACAACATCATAAAACAACCTACTACAAAGCTACTACAGTTATTTATAAGTTTTTAATAATCAATTATTTATAAAAATATATTCAAAGAAAATAAATTACTTGATTAATTAAATTTAGATTTTTTGTCTTAACTTATTCCACAGTTAAAGTATTCAACCTTTACAACACAAAGAATGAAAGACAAAATTTTTATTTTTTTTCTATTGGGATTATCAGTGTTTACTTATTCTCAAAACAACTATTTGGACAGTCTAAAAACGATTGCTCAAAAAGAAAGTACACCAACAAAAGAAAAAATGAAAGTTCTTGGACTTCTTACTGAAATGTATCGAAGTGAAGAACAATACAAAACGGCTTCTGATTACGGAAAACGCTTTTTGCAACTCGCTAAAAAGGAAAAAAACGACTTTGAAATTACAAAAGCTTATACCTATCTTGGTATTATCGCCAACAATCAATCGCATTATGAGCAAACCAACTTGTATATTGATTCTGCAAAAGTGGTTTCTTCAAAGTCCAATAATGCTTTAGCGAAAGTCTATTCCGAGTATTTGCAGGCTTATCAAAATTTTGGATTTCAAGATTTAAAGAAAAGCATGGAACATACACTTTCTGCTGTTTCAAGCGCAGAAAATCAAAAAGATTTTGAGATCGAATTTAAGCTTAATTACATGCTTTATAGTCTGTATACCAATTGGAATGATTTACAAAAAAGTATGAAATATGCGCAAGCAAGCGTCGTTTCGGCAAAAGCTTCGAACAACAAAAATTATTTAAGTAACGCCTATTCAATCATGGCTGTAGCGCATTCCTATCTTTATGCAAAAACTAAAAAAAAGGAAGATTTAGCGGCCATTTTTAAATTTTCGGAAGAAGCAGCAAGTCTTTATCAGAAATTTCCAGGACATGTTTCAAATTACACGTATGCTTTAGCACGAAATAATATTGCAAACTACTATTTGAGTTATTATTCAAAACTTACGCCTGATTTGGTTAAGAAAATAGAATTTAACGTCAACGAATCTCATTCAATTTTGCAAAAAAGCAGCAATAGTCAGTCTTTGCAAGCTGGAAATCTTGGGATGCTTTCCTATCTAGCACAAGAAGCTGGTGATTTGGATAAATCTGAACGTTTGTTATTGGAAGCTAATACCATTTTACAATCTGAGAAACCATTATACTATCCCATGTTAATACAAATTACAGGGGATTTGGCGGGACTCTACAAGAAAAAAGGAAACTTAGAAAAAGCCTTGGAATATCAGGAAAAAGTTACGGAGCTAAATAGTTTGTTATTTGATCAAACCCAAATTGAAAGTGTAAAAAAACTGGAAGCGCAATTCCAATCGGAGAAAAAAGCGAAAGAAATTCAACAGCAAAAAAATCAGAAATTATGGTATATCGCAGGTGGAATTTTAGCTTTAATAGGAAGTTTTTTCATGTTTCGATCCTATCATTTCCGATTGAAATATGCGATACAAACGCAAAAACAATTGGCTTTGGAAAAAAGTGAAGCTGATTTGCAAGTTCAACTTCAAAAAGAGGAGCAAGCTCGTCTGAAAGCTGAGCAAGAAGTATTGACTTTACAACAAGAAAAATTGCAAAATGAAGTGATGGCGAGTCAGCTTCATTTGGAACATAAAACTAATATTCTTCATCAATTAAAGGAAAAATTGAACAACGATGACAATGTCAATATCGATAGAATTATTCGAGAAGAAAATCTCTTGGACAAAGATTTTGAACATACGAAATTTCAAATACAGGAGATTCATCCTAACTTTTTTAAATCGATTCAAGACAAAACCAAACAAAAATTGACAGACCTTGATTTAAAATACTGCGCCTATATGCACCTCGGCATGAACACCAAACAAATCGCAAACGTACTAAAAATCGAGCCTAAAAGCGTAAGCATGACCAAATACCGCATTAAGAAAAAATTCGATTTGGATGCCGAAACCGATCTTGTTCAATATATTAAAGGGATTATTTAGTTGATTCTAAACCTTCCAAATAGTCTTTTAAAATAAGTGGATGACAATGTTTTTCATCTTTGGCGGCATAAACCAAAGTCAGGATTTCTTGCTTCTGTAGGCGTTTTAAAAAGTCGGGACCGAAATTGTTATCCTTAAGTTCTTTTAAATATTTTTCGGAAAACTCTTCCCAACGATTCGGATCGTGATGAAACCATAAACGTAAATCTGTAGAAGGCGCCAAATCCTTATCCCATTCGTCTAAAGCGGCTCGTTCTTTACTGATTCCTCTTGGCCACAATCGATCCACCAAAACTCTGTAACCATCGGTTGGAGCAGCATCTTCGTAAACTCTTTTGAGAAGGATTTTCATGATACTTATTTTGAAATTCTATACTACTAATTGTTGGGTGTTATGCTAAAATTTGTAAGCAGATAAAAAGCGCCCCACGCTACAAAAACTAAGAAAATAACCCACACCCAAACTGGTATTGTTCGGGGATTTTCGCTTCCTGTGATAATGAAACTTTGATTTTTCCCCGTAGCGTAAGCGTTAATCATCAAAGGAAGTTCGCCATTTACGGTTTCGTCATCAGAAATTCCTTCAAGGTGAATGATAGGACCATTATTCACTCTGAAACGCACAATTTTTAAGCCCTCCTTATTTCCAAATTTACTGACAATTTTTAAGGTATGATCGCCGTCCACAAGTTTCGTGGTATCAAGATTGAAGACAATCGGAGTTTGAAGTTCAGCAATCGGCTCACTTTCTTGATCTATGTATAGGAAAACTACGGCATTATGTTTTTCCATTTTTTAAAAATTTAGGATCGTATTTTTGATATGGTCTCTTTTGTTTTCTCGAGGTTTAATCAGGTATTTAAAAGACAAAAACAAAGTGACAAGCGTAATTAAAGAAATAACAACGACAATTACCCAATCCCAATCAGATTGCGGACCCTCGCCGTGGGTTAAGTTTTGAGTGATTTTCGGTTGCTGAAGTTTACATGCGTCGCAGGCATTGTACATTGCATAAAACGCCATCAGTAAAGCACTTGCTATTTTTTTCGTTTTCATTTTAGTTCAATTTATCCATGATTACTTTTACTTCTTCGGCGGTCACTTTTTTTCCGTTATTTCCCCAACTGGTTCTTTCATGATTAATGATCGCTGCAACATCTTCTGGTGTAAAATTCGCATTTTTCCCAACAGCAGGCATTTCTCCGTAAGCAGGAGCAAGGCCATTATAACCATGCATAATAATGGTTACATACAATTCTAGATTATCCCCAAGAACCACTTTATCGCCTTTCAACGGTGGAAAAGCACCAGGAACGCCTTCTCCAGATGCTTGATGACACGATGCACAATTCGCTACAAACAAAGCTTCACCATCGGGTAAATTGCCATCTGCACTGGTTTTATCATTTTTCTGTTCTTTCTTTTTATACAAAAATTCTTGTGGTGTTATGCTTTTTGGAAGTTCGGTTTGCTTTAAACTCAAAAGATAGGCTACCAAGTCTTTTGCATCTTGAGAGGCTATAATTTTACCTTTAATATTTCCTCTAAATTCTGCAGGAACATTCACTTCAATATCATCTAAACTAGGATTTTCTTTAATTAAAAAAAGCCATTTGTATGAAGGCATTATCGATTGCGGAACAACAGATCTCGGATTATAAAGGTGAGAAAATTGCCATTCTTTACTCGATTGTCTTGCGCCAATATTGGTAAGATCGGGACCTGTTCTTTCGGTACCCATTAATGTTGCAGTATTTTGGAAAAGATTCAGTCTTTTGTTTCGGGCGTAATCGGCTGCAATACTTGGTCTAGACCCAAAAACCTGATCCATATCGGCAACACGAACTTGTTGGGTATGACAAGCCACACAACCTTCTCTGATATAAATATCTTTACCGCGACTTTCTGATTCTGTTAAAGGTTTGCTAGAAGGCAAAGGCTGATAAACTCGTTGATTTTCTAATGCGGGAAGTATGCAAATAAATAATGATAATGCAAGGAAAAACACCAACGCCACCGAAAAAAGTTTTTTATGATTGCTAAAAAAATCCATTATAATGTTTTGTGTTTTTGTGAATAAATAACTTCTAGCATTTCCGCTGGCGTTTCTGGTATTTTTGTTTCTTTTTTTGGACGAATCATTCTATAAAAATTATATGCAAAAATGAAATGCGAAATCCACATCATCGTGCCACCAATCGCTCGCCAAAACCAGAACGGAACCATATTAACAACGCCTTCAATAAAGGGTTTTTTGTCCATCCAGGAAATTCCTTTTTCGGTAGAACCAATCATTAAAGATATGGTGTACACCAAAACACCAATTAAAGCCATCCAAAAATGGAGTCCAACCGCAATGCTTGGCGGTTCGTGTGATGTAATTCTGGGAACTAAAGTGTAAGTAAATGAAAAGAGCATAAATGTGATAATTCCGTACATCGTAAGATGCGAATGCGCCACTGTAAAATCGGTAAAATGCCATACTAGATTGGTTGTTCTAAAGGCTTCTGCCGTTCCTTGCATAGAACCGGTGAAGTAAAAAATAACCGAAACCACGTAAAAAGGCAACACATAACTTAATCTTAACCGATGCCAAGAACCGCGAATCGTCATCATAAAATTGACACTTCCGGCGGTCACCGGAATTACCATTCCAACACTTGCAACAATTGCGATAGTCTGCATCCACCAAGGAATTGCACTGAAAATAAAGTGATGCGTACCGATTAAAGTATAAAATAAAATTTGAGTCCAAAAAGCAAGAATACTCAAACTATAAGAATAAACAGGGCTATTAAGTTCTTGCGGAAGAAAATAATACATCAACCCAAGATTGAAAAACATAAACCACATCCCAACTCCTTGATGCATATAATATCCTTGCGTAATGGTTTCGCCCAAACCGTCCTGCCAAAAAGGTAAATAAGCAATTAAAAGGATAACCACAACATACATCATCGCGGCAACCACATACCAATTGGAGACATAAATTTCTTCTGTTTTTCTAAACTCAATGGTTTTTATATGATTGTAAATACTGAGAAGAATTCCCGCAGCAAAAAGCGACATCACGGGCCAAATGTATTCGCGATATTCGCCGCCACTGTTATTAATTCCCGCCATCAAACAGATGCTTCCTAAAAATACCGCGGAATTCATCAAAATTAAAGACCAATACGCTAAACTGAGGTTGAAAATTTTTGTGTTTCCAACTCTGGGAACGACATAATAGGAAAAGCCAACCATCGCCATTGAAGCCCATCCCCAAAAAACCATGTTGGTATGTGTAGGTCTTAATCTTCCAAAACTCAACCAACTTACATGATCAGAATCGGGTGCTACAAACTTAATTCCGAGATATTCGCCCACCGTAGTTCCCATAATTAACCAAAAAATGCTGCATCCCAAAAACCAAAGAATGATTTTTTTTTCGTTTTCGGGAATTGTGATATAACCGCCTGATTTTCTTTTGGTTTCAAAAAAACGTATATCATGAACTTCCGAAACTTTGTTGACTAACCCCCGATCATCCTTCACATTTTTGTTGCTAGAAATCTCATCGCCTGATAATTGAAAATCTTGTTCTTTTTTCTTCTCTTCCAGTGCCGAAATATCTTCATCCGTCATCATTTCCAGCTTCTTATAGACTTTTTTAAGTTCCTGTTTACGAAGCGTTTTCGAAATCATCGCGTTGATCTTCACCAACAATAAAATGAGAATAAAAATAATGGGAAGTAAAACAAGCACAATGGTAATCTGCAAACCAGGCTCCTTTAGAAGTTCGTTCATTGTAATTCTATTTATACGATTCTTGACCTAAATTTACGATGGAGCCAAGCTTCGCATTTATGATTACAATCACAAAGGGAAAGTTTAGTAGAAAATTTGTCTGTTGATAATCTTTAAAACGCCCTCTTTTTCCATTTTTTTCACCGTCCGGATCACCGTTTCTACGCGTAAACCCGTGAGATTTGCAATTTGCTGTCGTGTTAACGGAATAAGATACGGAACTGGCTTCGTATTTAATGAATGGATGTGTTTGAAATAATCCATCAAAGCGGTGATGCGTGCGGCAGGATGTTGCGAAAAAATTTGTTGAGACATCAACATTTTGTAGTATAACCTTCTCGAAATATTCTCGCTGATGACTTTGTTGTATTGCGGATTTTCTTGTAATAATCGAAAAAAATCGTTCTTGGGAACTTGCAAAACCTCAGTTTTCTCAAGAGTCATCGCGTTACTAGGATAAACTTCATCTATAAAAAGTTCTGCTTCTCCGAAAGATTGATTTTCCTGAAAAATATTCTGGATAAATTCTTTTCCATCTTCGCTCACATTATTCAATTTCACTTTTCCTGTTACAATTTGAAAATAATAATGACTTTTCGTTTGCTCACGAAAGATGAAATCTCCAATTTCATAAGATTTTAGCTGCGCATTATAACGATTTAAAAGTTGAGCGGGTATCATTTTTCAAGGGGAATTTCAAATCATAATTTACGAAAAATTGTATAGAGTATTTCAGTGCATATTTGTTGCATGGTTTCTACTTCCAAAACTCATCTGCAAATTGATCTTGTTCATCGGAATGTACTTCTGCAAGCGTTTTTCCGATTTCTAAAAGTTGAGTTTCTTTTAAATTTTCTTCTAAATGTGGAAACCATTGTCTTTCTTCAAATCGAATATGATCATCCAATAAATTCGCAAATGCTTCAAGATTTTGAATACTAAGATTTCTTGAAATTTCATTGAATAAAACTTCCAAATCTTGATGTTCTTTCGCTACTCGAATTGAAAATTCATCTTTTAAATACGGAAATAAAATCTCCTCTTCTTCTTTGAAATGTTCCTTCAAATGCTGATTCCAGAAATAATCAACATACTTTTGAATTCGAGAAAGTTCTACTTCTTTCTTTAAACCTTGACGGATTTTCCAGCAACACAGCAAACCAAAATGATGGTCGTGTGAAAGTGGAATTATATTTTCGTTACGTTTCATGTTTTTTTATTTTTTAAAATTACTGTTACTTATTCTTTTTTCTTGATAAAAAAGAACCAAAAAATCAAGACTTGAAAACTCAGCTAAAAATTCAAATGAAATCCTAAAATTTCTAAAACTCGCTCCAATACAATCCCATCCTTGCTCAAACACTAGAAATTTTTAACGGATTTAATTCAAATTTTCTTAACGCTTCCGTTTTCTAGGTCATTAATTTAACAATAAACATTTTTAATAGGAAAAACTAAAAACCTCACCAATTTTCGAAAAAACTGATGAGGCAACAATATTAAATTTAGTTTATCTCTTTTCTTTTAAAGACCATCCGAATTTTAATCCGATGATGAAAATTACCAATAACAATTCACCAACAGCCAATAAAATATCTCCCGGAACACGCATCCATCTTAGGAAATGCATGATTTCCGTTTGCATAAATTCTGCTGATCTTGCATACCAATAACCTTCTTGGATAGACGCTACAGCTTGCATAATTCCGATTGGGAGAATACTAATGGTCGTCATCACAAACAATCCGATATTCGTTAACCAAAACGCCCAACCAATTAATTTGTCATTCCATTGTCTATCTGGATATAAACCTCTCAAAATGAAAAGCATTAAACCTATTCCGAGGATTCCGTACACTCCAAATAATGCGGCGTGACCGTGAACTGCTGTTGTATTCAAACCTT
Organism: Bacteroidota bacterium; assembly: GCA_023423715.1. Classification (GTDB taxonomy): domain Bacteria; phylum Bacteroidota; class Bacteroidia; order Flavobacteriales; family Weeksellaceae; genus JAFAFC01. Next base: position 92,088 of record JAFAFC010000020.1, on the reverse strand, counting down.
GAATATAATACAATGCAATTGGTGGATTGATGGCAAATCCAAAGATTCCTGCGCCTAAAAAGTTCCAAAAACACATCGCAATAAAGCAGTAAATTGGCCATTTGTAGGCTTTAATCCATTTGGTGGATTTACTGATTTGATAATTGTGATAGGCTTCGTAACCAATTAACACCAGCGGAACAATTTCTAATGCACTAAACGTCGCTCCCAAAGCTAAAACTGCGGTTGGTGTTGCCGAGAAATACAAGTGATGGAATGTTCCTAAAATCCCCCCTGCAAGGAAAATTATCGTTGAAAATAATACTGAAATCGTTGCTGATTTTAATCTTAACAAACCTAATCTTGTGAACAAGAATGCAGCAACCACGGTCGCAAAAACTTCGAAGAATCCTTCTACCCAAAGGTGAACAACCCACCATCTCCAATATTCGGCGATTGCCATGTGCGTTTGTCTTCCGTACATTAGTCCTGCTCCATAGAACATCGCAATAGCAACCGAAGCAATTACGAAAAGCGTTAACATGTGGCGGTTTTCGTCCTTCTTTTTCAATGCTGGAAGTAATGCGCGAATCATTAAAATCAACCAAAGAATTAAGCCTACCAATAATAAAATTTGCCATACTCTTCCCAATTCAACGTATTCGTAACCAGAATGTCCCCAAAGGAAATTGTCAACATAACCCAACTTTTGCATCACGCCCAACCATTGTCCAGCTAATGAACCAAAAACAACGATTAACAAAGCTCCGAAGAGAATATTAACCCCTAATTTTTGATATTTTGGTTCGTAGCCCGAAACAGCTGGAGCGATGTACAATCCCGTTGCCAACCAAGATGTTGCAATCCAAAAAATGGCTAATTGTACGTGCCAACTTCGAGATACGGACTGTGGTAAGATTTCATCCAACGGAATTCCGTAAAATGCGCTTCCTTCCACTCCATAATGCGCTGTGATAACGCCCGCTAACATTTGAACCAAAATCAAAAGTGCGACCACCCAAATGTATTTCAACGTTGCTCGCATGGAAGGAGTTGGTTTCATGTTTCGCAGCGGATCGTCCAAAGGCAAGGCTTCTGCAATTTCTTCTTCTTTGTTTTTAGCATGGTAGAAAACAAGCGCGCCAACGCCCACTAACAGCATCAAAACACTAAATCCAGACCATAAATGCAATGAACTCGACGGAATATTCCCAACAGTTGGATCATGAGGCCAGTTGTTGGTGTAGGAAACATTATCATTCGGACGATTGGTTATACAAACCCATGTTGTCCATGAGAAAAAAGCGTTCATTTTGTCCATTCTTTCCTGATCTTTAACAGTAAACTTCTGGATAGCATACGCATCTCGAAGTTTTGCCATCGAAGGATCGCCCATGAATAATTTGGAATAATAATCCGCTAATTCCGCCTGTACTTTTGCACGTTCAGGTGAAATGGTAATCGTTTGCGTCGCTTCATCCAATGTATTGGTGCGAAGTTCCTTCTTTAATAAAGATTGATATTTCGCTTGTTCTTCGTCTGGAAGATCTTTGTAAACTTTTCCATCTTTTTTAGCCAATTCATCCAGTAAAAGTGTGGATTCACGATGCAAATAATCGGCAGTCCAATCGGGAGCGATGTAGGCGCCATGTCCCCAAATACTCCCAACCGTTTGTCCACCAATCGATTGCCAAACATTTTGCCCATCTTTTACGTCTTGACCAGTATAAAGAACTTTCCCATCAGTTGTAACCACTTTTTCGGGAATTGGTGGGACTTTACGATAGATATCTACGCCGTAAAAAATGAGAACCGCAAAGGAGGCAATGATGACAAAAGCCAGCCAACCCCATAGTTTTTTAGGTGTCATAGTTTTGTTTTTTAGTTATTAACCACAGAGAATTCCTTCTCCAATTCAATTGATTTTGGGAACAAAATGTTGTTTTCCAAATGAATGTGCGTATGCAAATCGTTTTCGAAATCTTGAAGCATTGCAAATGTTACTCGGTAGGTATTGCAAGCGTCTGCTGGTGGTGTATAATTATTGGTTAACTGTGCGATTTTTTCTAATCTTTCGCCTTCAACCGTGTGTTCGTGTTTCATCATTTCCACTGGATTTTCTACTGTTCCGAAATGAGGTTGTTCAATCGGTTGACCCGAAATTTTAGAATTCATCATTTTTCGAACAAATGGAAATAAAACCAATTCTTCTTTCTTCAAATGCGCTGCTAAATCCTGTGCAGAAGCATTAAACAAGTCTCGAATTTCAAAAAGTTCAGGATGTCTATCGCCATGAACTTTGCAAAGTTTATCCAAAAACTGCTGAATAATTGGCGTTTTCTCTTCAACATAACGATGATGCGTTTTCTCTACATAATCTGCCAATAAATCTAGCGGCCAAGATTTGAAATCGATTCCGCTTGCGCCTGAAGTTGGAAGATTGTCCAAGTCAGAATAAATTTTATTCGGGTCCAAATCCTTTTTATCACAAGCTTGTTCGATGGTACGCCCACCTTTGCAACAAAAATCAATTCCATATTTTTTAAAAATAGCTGCCGTTCTGAAATCTTCCGCAACCATATCTCCTATTAAATCTGTTCTCGTGTTCATAATAAAATACTTTTTTATCCTTTATTGTTGTAAAATTTTTTGAAAAAACCTCATTGGAAATTCAACCAATGAGGTATTAGGTTCTATTTTTTCTGTGCTAAAATATACTTCACCATCAGTTTTGCATTGTCTTGACTCAATCCAGCATGCGGCGTCATCGGAATTTCGCCCCAAACACCTTTTCCACCTTCAATAATTTTCGTTGCTAGATGATCGATGTCGGCTTCTGTGTATTTTGCTGCCACTTCTTGATACGAAGGTCCAACTAATTTCGCATCCACTTTATGACAAGAAAGACAATCGGTTCCTTCTACTAAACTTTTCCCTTCCTCTTCAGGAGTCAAAGCTACTGCTGGTGCACTTTCTGCTGCTTTTTCACTTGGTTCTGGTAACATGACGTTAGATTCTGGTTCTACAACAGGCTCTGTTTTTTTAGAACAAGAAACGATGGCTAATGATGCTACTAATGCGGTTAATACTAATTTTTTCATAGCTGATTTATTTGTTTATTTTTAATTTATTTAAGTTCACTTTTCACGGCTGAAACCGTTTTATCAATATCGATGCTAATGCCTTCTTTTTGATGAACCAACAATCCTTCCTTCGAAAACACGCTAATAATGTTGGAATGGGAAAAATCCATTGGCGAAATTTGCTTGTATTTCATCGCTAAAACATTGGCTAACTCTCTGGTGTTGGCTTCGCTGCTTCGAATAAACAACCATTGTTTACCATCAAGACGATAGGTTTTTAAAAATTCCTGCATCTTTTCTGGTGTATCGTGTTCTGGATCAATAGAAATCAAAACATAGCGCAAATCTTCCGGATTTTTATGTCCAACTTTCGCTTCAATTGCCTTCATATCAAGAGTTAACTTTGGGCAAGCCGTTTTACAAGAAGTGTAAACCATCACCATCGTTAAGACTTTTCCTTTTAAATCTTCCAATTTTATTTTGGTTCCATTCGCTTGTTCCCATTTTGATGATAAATTAAATATGGAATTCGGATCCAGATTCTCGCTTGATTTTTCTTGACAACTATTGAGAATTATCAAACTTAAACAAGCGGTGACGGTAATATTTAGTAGATTTTTCATTTTATAAATTTTAATTTAAATCCTTTGCACAACGGAATCCGAGATTGTTAACGGTATAATCGGCGTTCATACTTCCGCGCATCGCAAAACGAATAAAGGCGGCATAATTTCTCAAATCCGAAGAAGTTACCGAAGCGCCCGCACAAAACAAGGTTTCGTTTGCGGCATTGTCTTTTCGCGATTCTCCTGTAATCATCACGGAATTGAAATCTTCCGTCCACTCCCAAATCGTTCCGTACATATCGTAAATTCCCCAAGCATTCGGCTGGTGTTGCTTTACTGCTTGTTTATACTTTCCTTTTTCTTGATACAAATTCAAAATATGTCTTGTGAATTCCGGATCTTCCGTGGCATCTTTTAGATTTTCATTGGCACGAGCTGCATATTCCCATTCATCAACGGTTGGCAAACGTTTTCCAACGCTTTCGGCATAGGCTTTCGCTGCAAACCAAGAAACATTGGTTACTGGCGCGTCTGGATTTACATCGGCTGGAATTTCAAAATCACTTTTCCAATGTTTTAAATACGTGCTATCTGCGTAGAGTTTCAGAACTTTACTTTTGGTCCATTGAGGATTTGCTTTTAAAAATGCTACGAATTCTCGGTTAGTTACCGCGGTTTCGTCCAAATAATAGGATTTCACTTGGGTCAAACTATCGCTTTCCTTTCCGACAAACGCACGATAAAAACCACCCTGTATTTTTTTCATCGGTTTTTGGCTAGAAATGAAGGTCATTTTTGTTTTAGTTGGCGCCTCTTTCTGCTGTTCCGCATGGTTACCACAGGAAAAGAGAATGAAAACAAATATGATGTAGGCCCAGTTTTTCATTGTTAAAAGTTTATACCTCAATGGATTTCAAAAGTTCAAAAAACTACTATGGATTTATTAATTCTTTTTAAATACTTTAGGGTTATCAGCACCGGTAACTTTTATTTTACCCAATGCTCCTTTGTTGAAGGCTCTGAAAATGGCGTGATCTACGATAACGTATTCACCAGGAACAGTCGCTTTAAATTCAACAATTGCTGCTCCACCTGGAGGAATTACCGTTGTTTGTACGTTTTCATTGACTTTAGAACCACCTTCTATATAGACTCTATCGAAGATTTCACCAATAACATGGAAGGATGATGTTAGATTCGGTCCACCATTTCCAACAAAGAATCGTACCGTTTCGCCCACTTTAGCTTCCAATTCGCCTTTTCCTAAAAGTGCTCCTGTATGCCCGTTGAACACAACATAATCTGGATTTTCTGCAATGGCTTTATCCATGTCAAACTCCTGCATTCCTTTCTCGCCAAATTTCCCTTTCGTGTAGAAATCCCCTTGCATGATGTAATATTCTTTGTCCACTTTCGGAAGTCCACCTTCTGGTTCAATTAATATTAGACCGTACATTCCGTTCGCAATGTGCATTCCCACAGGCGCCGTCGCACAGTGATATACATACAAACCAGGATTTAACGCTTTAAAATTAAATACCGCTTCTTTTCCAGGTGCTACGAACGTTGCTTCTGCTCCACCACCGGGACCATTTACCGCATGCAGGTCAATATTATGCGGGAAAACCGAGTTTTCATTATTTTTTAAATGAAATTCAATCTCGTCACCAACTCTTGCTCGAATAAAATTTCCCGGAACCGTTCCACCGAACGTCCAGAAATTATACTGAGTACCATCTGCTAACTCACCAGTTTTCTCAATGGTTTCCATACGAACGATTAATTTTTTCGCTGCACGATCCCCGATTGGAGCAGGTGCGTAAGGAGGTGATGTTAATTTGGCTTCTTCAGCATTACCCGAAACAGCGATATTTTCGGTATCAGAACCGTTTGAAGGTTTCTCTGTTGAATTTTGTTTACAAGCACTTACAGTAAGCCCTGCAAGAACAATTGCTACTGGAAAAAGGAACTTTTTCATGTTAATTGGTTATTTTTAAAGTGTTAAATACGTGTGTTTTATCTTGTCTTTTTCGTTCTAATTGAAACAAGGGAAGCGCGATTAATAAAATAAGTTTCAAAACTTCTGCATAGATGAAATAGTCATGCAAAGGCGTTGGTGGAAGTCCTTTTCCTGAAGCTAAAACATCTGCTCGAGCATCCAAAATTGGTAGCATCCAAAATTTTTCTAAAGCAACTAAAGTTGCTAGTAAAACCACGGTAACAAGAATTTTCTTTGTGCATTTTTCCCAATCATAAGCGATACAAGCTCCGATCAAAAGCAGTAAAACCAGTTGAATATTTGTTGAAACTCCAAACATGATTTTTCCTAATTCTAATGCAATTGGAAGTGTCATTCCCGGAACTTGAAACTTCAACGGTGTTTCTAGAAAACTTATCGCAAGAACCAATCCCAACCAGAAAAAACTGACAGCGAATACTAGTGGATATTTAATTTGAGTTTTCATATTAATTACTTTAGTATCTTTTTATCTTATTTTATGATAAATCGACTATTCTATTTATCTTTTTAAGAATGCTTTATGTTCATCAAGCTGATTCACAAAATCACCAATCTTCATTTCTACAAGCATCGTTCTAAGATTATCTCGAATATGCTTGAATTCGTTATGTACCGGACACGGATGCGTTTCTGAACATGACTTCAGACCTAAAGCACAACCTGAAAAAATTTTATCTCCATCAATCTCGCGAACCACTTCGATCAACGATCTATTAAGACTTTCATTATCCAAATAGAAACCTCCTGTAGGACCTTTCAACGATTGTACAAACCCTTTTCTACTTAAATCTTGCAAAATTTTTGCGATAAAATATTCTGGAGAATCAATTCCGTTTGCAATATCTTTAATCCCCACTCTTCCACCATCCTTCGTTTGTTGGGTGATGTAAATCAAGGCGCGTAAAGCATATTCACAAGTTTTGGAAAACATCTTTCGTATATTTCTTTGACAAAGATAAAAAGTAATTTTCAATAAAAGATATTTTAGTCTTTTATTTGATACTGATTTCTATCATATTGGAAATCCCAAATAAGAATCTCTAATTTTGCCCTAAAATTGGTTGGTATTTCTTCACATCCTAAAATGACAGAAACCCGTCTCCTAATTCATAAACATGAAAATTTGGTTATCCATACTCTATTCATCCATGTTACTATTATGTAGTAACCAATCCACTTTGGTTTGGATGGACTATTATGTAAACCAAGATTTTTACGAAATGCATTGTGAAAACAAAAGTAAACCTGAATTAGAGTGCCATGGAAAATGTCAAGTAACAAAACCAGAGAACCAAAAACCGCAATCTCAATTACTTCTTATTTGTTGTGGATTTAGTTTTACAAAACCTATTCAGGTACAGCTTTCCGTTGAAAAAAGAGTCTATCCTATCTCAACAAAAATGATTGAAGTAACGACCCCACCTTACCAATCTCCAACCGCAAAATTGTTGGACGAACCTCCTATTGTTGGATAATTTTTAAAATTATTTTTTCGAAGTTGGATTTATTTAGAATTCAGCAAAGTAATCATTCAACAATACAAAAATCATGTTATTAAAACATCAAAAAGCTATTTACAAGATAGGTTTCGGTTTATTCTGCTCGGTGGCGAGCTTTAATTTTGTGCAAGCTCAAAACCAAGACAGCATAAAAATTCAGAATATCGAAGTCGTGAAAATCACGAAATTAAATATCCAAAATCATCAAAATTCAAAACAAATAAAGGTAAGTTCAACCCAACTTCTCGACCACGATGCAGGAAATTTCTTAAAAACTTTACCCGAAATTTCAGGAATCAAAAAAGCTGGAAACTTCGGTACAGATCCTGTTCTCAGAGGTTTTAAATATGAACAGCTCAACATCGTTACCGACGGTGCTGTTTATGCCATTAATGCTTGTCCAAGCCGCATGGAACCTTCGATTTCGCAAATTAATATGAACAGCGTTGCCGAAGCTCAAATCTACAAAGGACCATATCAATTTCGCTTTGGATCGACTTTGGGTGGAACTATTAATTTCGTTTCAGAAAAACCAATTTTCACCGATAAAACCAAGCTAAAAAATAGATTTTCTAGCAGTTACGATAGCAACGGTTCTATTTTTAGAAATGAATTGATGTCGCAACTTACTTCCAAAAAATTTAATGTTGATTTATTCGGAAGTTACAACGATGGCGACCGATACAAAGATGGGAATGGCGACGAAGTTCGTTCCGCATTTAAACGTTATTCGATAGGCTCAAAAATTCAATACAAATGGTCGGATGACGAAATGACAAGTTTGCAAGTGAACACAAATCAAGGACGAAATGTCGAATTTGCGGCTCTAAAAATGGATTTAATTTACGATAAAACTTGGATGACTCAACTGAATCATCAAAGCATTTATAAAAATTCTCTTTTAAAGGAAATGACTTACAATGCTTATTTCACGCAGGTTCACCACTCAATGGGCGATCCTAAAAGAATGATGATCAGCAATGTCGCTTCCAAAACTTATGGCGGAAGAATTGAAAGCAAGTGGGGAAAAAATTCGTGGAATCTTTATTCTGGTTTCGATTACAAACATGAACAAGCGGAAAACGAAAGCATGACGATGAGTTCGCCCATGATGATGCCTAAAGATGGGAGTTCGTGGCAAGATTCTCACATCGATCAAGTTGGTTGGTTTAATGAATTTTCAAAGAATTTTGCAACATCAAAACTTACTGCTTCTTATCGAATGGATTATAACACGGCAAACGCAGGCGAAATGTCCAAATTATTTGAACAATTGTACGGCGGAATGAAGAGTGAGCAATTGAATCACAGTTTTAGTTTGGGTTATCAGCAAAAGTTTGGAAAACACTCAGATTTGGCGATTTGGTTAGGACGTGCGCAACGAAGTGGAAGCTTGACAGAGCGATTTATCAACCGTTTCCCAGTTGGAAATGACAATTATGATGTTGTCGGAAATCCTTTAGTAAAGCCAGAAACTAACAATCAAGCAGATTTAATTTACACCTTCCATACCTCGAATTTCCATTTTCAAACGGATATCTTTTATGCTTTTATGCAAAATTATATTGGCGCTGTGGTTAATCCTGATATTAAATCGAATTCGATGCAAAGTCCTGGTGTGAGACAAATTCAGAATATTGAAAAAGCAATGAAAGCTGGTGTTGAAGCGCGTTTGCAATGGCAATTTTCACCGAATTACAAAACCGATATTGCCGTTGCCTACACTTATGCCGAAGATTTGGACAAAAAAATGCCTTTGGCAGAAATTGCTTCCCTCAACCTAAAATGGAATTTTGAAGGTCAATATCAGCAATTTTCATACGGAATAAATTATCGTTTTTCGGGTGCCCAAAATCGTGTGAACACCGATTTCAAAGAATTAAAAACGCCTGATTTTTCAGTAGTTGATTTGTACACGAATTTTAAAATTCAAGAGAATATTAAATTTCAAGTTGAAGTCAGCAATTTGTTTAACAGAGCCTACGCAGAACATTTGAGTAGAACTTTGAGCAGCAATAATCAACAACGACTATTAGAACGTGGGCGAAGTTTTAATATTGGCGTTTTTGTTAATTTTTAAATTTAAAATCAGAACGACGAATCCAAATTGTAACCTTCAATTTGGATTCGTTTTTTCTGGTATAATTCTAAACCCAAACTAATCAAATATTTAGTATTTTTACAAGCGAAAAATGCGGCCTACATTTTTCAAAAAAAACAAAAACACAAGAATCTCCATCACAAATGATCAAAAAACGATTGCTCGTATTGATATTTATACTAGCTACCAAACTTGCCTTTTCACAAAATTCCGAAGCCTTTGATTGGGTTGGAAAATTGTTTCAAATTCAATTCGATTCTCCTCAGGAAGCAATTGATTTAGGAAACAAAATCCTGAAATACCCAAACGCAAGTCCTCTTGAACAATCGTATGCTTTAATAGGGATAGGAACTTCGTATTCTATCATGGGAAAATCTTCCAAAGCGATTCCCTATCTTACACAAGCCATCAAAGTTGCTGAAAAAACGACCAATTATGAACTTCGTGTGAACTCAAACCTTGCCTTAGCCAATTTGTACACCAAAATGAATTTGCATGAGCAATCCTACCATTACATTTTGAAGGCACAAGAGGAAATACAACATGAGCCAAATGAGGTTAATCGGAATTTTAGTGCGATGCGAATTTCAACACAATTAGGGCAAAATCTCAATCTGCAAGGTCGATACGATGAATCTTTACATAGCTATCAAGAAGCTCTAAAATACACCGATCGCTACGAAAAGATTCGAAAAGAAGGAAGCGTACACGGTGAATATTCTATGATTTACTCATCTATTGGCGAAACATTATACAACAAAAATAGTTGGAAAGATGCCGAAGAAGCTTTTAACAAAGCGTTGAGCTACGCAGCTCAAAATAAAGAAAATTATAGTTTTGAACGTGCCTATAATTTTAGTTTTTTGGGGAAAATCTATTTTCATCAAGGAGATTATGAAAAAGCCATAAAAATCCTGCAAGAAGCAGCTAAATTCAATGACAACAATCGTTCGTACATCGAAGCTGAGATAAACTATACTTTAGCACAAGCGTATTCTAAAATTGACCAACCAAAGAAGTATACACTTTATAATGAAAAATATCTTGCACTAAAAAATCAGATAAGTAACGAAGAAAAAAATGCGCTTTCCGAATCGATTAAAAATGAAATGCGTATCGTTCAGGAACAAGAAAAAAGCAAAAAAATCAACCTTATTATCTCTGGCGTTCTTGTGAGTTTCATTGTTTCCTTAGCATTATTTGTTAATATGAAATTACATCGGAAAAGGAAAGAAGAAAAACGTCTTTTCCAGATAACCATAGACAAGCTTCAAAATACGATAGACGATACCAAACGTAAAGAAAATGAAGTTGAAATTTCTAATGTAAAAATCAAAAAAACAGCATCGTCTGCGGCCGAAGACACCGAAAATAAACTGCTTCAAAAATTAGAAAAGTTTGAAAAATCGGAAGCATTTTTGAGTCCGAGAGTAAGCCTTTCTTATGTGGCTTCTCAATTCGGGACTAACCAAAGTTATATTTCTGAATTGGTCAATGCGTCTCGTGGAAAAAGTTTTAATCAGTATATCAACGAACTTCGAATAGATTACATCTGCAAGAAAATTTATGAAAATTCGGTCTATCAGAATTATAAAATTAGTCATTTGGCCGAGTTAACGGGCTACCCTTCACACACCGCATTTGCTAAAATATTCAAGAAAATAACAGGCATTTCACCTTCTGTTTTCATTGCCAACGCAAAAGAAAACAATCCGCTTTAAAATATTGATTATAAATACTTTACATCTTGTTTTACACTGTCTTTTTTTAAGATTTGGCAAGGTAAACCTTTGTTTTTAAAGGCAAAGAGCATGTATTTTTGACTCGAAATAAAAACAATGCTTCTCAACATTTCAAGCATTGTTCTTAAAATTTAATTCGAACAAAAACACAGTTGTTCTATACTTTTAAAAACACAAATGATGAAAATAATTTTCCTGATTTCTTCTTTCTTATTTTCTTCGGTTCTCTATTCTCAAACTGGAAAAGTTGGGATTGGAACAAACGATCCTCAATCTGAACTTCACATTAAAGGAAGTTTACGACTTGATCATCCTTCGAAAGGAAATGGCTATTTACTTCAAGTATTTGATAATGGTTCCATGAAATGGTCGCCATTAATTCCTAACGCTGTAATGGGCTCCATCGGAAATGCGACTGGTTATAGTGGTGATATCCCTACAAATACCTATTTGAATGGAAACATCACACTTTCACCTGGAAAATGGTTGGTTAAGGCTTCATTACTAATTCCAACCGATTATAATGCCAATGCAACCAACAACACATCATCCTCTCTTCGATATGATGATATTGTTATTCGGGTTTCATCGTATTTTACAGATTCTAATACCAATGCAAACGCAACTAGCGATTACATTCCTGGAGGAGCAACCAAAATTACAGGTTCGTTAATTACGCCAAGTATGTATGGTATGGTTGAAGGATATGCATTACTAGAAAATGCATCGACACAAAATAAAACCTATTATTTATGGGGAAAATCAGATCGCACTGCAGTAACGAGCGATCCCAATATTCTACCATTGTTCAAACTGTCAGCTTTCTGGGGGGAAAACCGAATTTATGCCTACCCTATTTCTACAACGAATTAAACCAAATTCATGAAAAAATTATCTACAATAGTCTTTCTTGCTTGGGCCTTTAGTACCTACGCACAAACCGGAAATGTTGGAATCGGAACCACATCACCTACAACAACGCTTCACGTAAAAGGAGATGCCAAATACATTATTAGACAAGAAGATGGTGTAAATACATCCACAAGCTTTTATACGGTACAAAGCGAAGATGAATTTGGAACATTTAAAAAAGTTCCGACAGATGTGTTTCGAGGAATCCAAATTGTTAAGCTACCTACAGCTGGTTCTACTATTAATCAAGCTGGTCCAGGATGGCAAACAACTTTGATACAAATTGCTCTTCCACCTGGAAAATGGCAAATAACGGGCGCGGTTGTATTACGTCCCACTGTAGATTTATCAAAAAATTCAAATACGGTCTTAAACTGTCAGTTTTCAGTGGCTGATTCTCCAACGGGCTTAGTACCTTCCAAAGATATTATAACTGGAGCAACATCTGGAAAAGGCTATTTTTATGGTTCATACTATTCGCCTTCGACTTATCAAATGATGAAAGGAAATATTTTTATTTCCAACTCGTCTGGGTCAACCAAAACCTATTATTTTATTGCAAATATTAATCGAATCAATAATTCTTCAGCGGGATTCACAAATTTTGGATCTGCTTCAGAACCTGAAAATCAAATTTTTGCTTTACCCATTTTTTAATTCAAAATCGATGAAAAAACACCTACTATCATATCTATTTTTAAGCTCCTCTTTGCTCGTTTTTGCTCAAAAAGGAAATGTGGGAATTAACACAAAAAATCCACAAGAAAGACTTCATGTAAAAGGAAAAATACGATTCGAAGCAACCGATCCTAATTATCTCCCAGCAGCCAACAAAACCTTGGTTTCTGACAATTTAGGAAATGCAACTTGGCAAAATATAAATCTTTCCAAACCTTCTATTTTAGCCAAATTCAATCAAACTGCTTATACCAAAACGGAAACTTTTGACTCATACCCAATCACTGTAAGACGCAGTAACGCTAGAAATACAGGAACTACATTGACTTTACCCAAAGGGAAATGGTTGGTAGTAGCTTCAATTGGCGTGTATGTTCAAAATAAGAAAACAACAGAAGTTAATTATTATCCGCTTCAAGATGGACGAAATATTTGGATTAGAGCTAGTTTTTATGACGATAATTCCGACAATATAACGCCATCTCCAACAGCAGATATCGTGACAAACGCTGTATTCTCAAGTACTTCCATAATAGGACCAAATCCAAGTGGTTTAATTACGGGTGAGTTTTTTATAAATCAAACTTCGGATACTCCAAAAACATATTTTCTTAAATATCACTATGATTATTTTTCGCCAGTAGCTTCCAATGTGCAAATAGTAAATTTTGCAGTAACCCAAGAACTAGTACCTGAGAATTTTATTATCGCGTATCCGATGAACTTTTAGTGAAATTAACGTCGAACTTTCCCCTCATCCGTTATCAACAAGTAGCGATACTCTGGGAATTTTCGGACTAATTTCAGTCCATCTTTTTCGCCTAAAACCATGATTGAAGTGCTTAGCGCGTTGCAAAATTCAGATGAAGGACCGTAAATTGTGACGCTCGTAAGTCCAGTTGCGGGAAATCCCGTTTTTGGATTGATGATATGAGAATAACGCACACCATCGATTTCGGCGTACTTTTCATAGCTTCCCGAAGTGGCAACGGCGGAGTTTTTAAGTTTTAAAATTTTAGCAATCTTTTGACGTTTAAAGGGATTTCGGATACCGATCGCCCAAGGTTTTCCGTTAGGTTGCGCTCCCCAAGTCGCAATATCGCCAGAAGCGTTGACAATTCCGGCTTTGATGCCTTTCTTATTCATTAATTCTCGACCTTTATCAGCGGCATAACCCTTTCCTATTGAGCCAAAACCGATTTTCATGCCTTTATTTTTAAGATAAATTGTTGAGTTTACGGAATCCAAAATAATATTGCGATAATCAACATTGGAAATAGATTTTTTAATAGATTCTTGCGATGGCATTTCGGTCATTGAACCGTCAAAACGCCAAATTTTATCCATCGAAACTGTTGAAATATCAAATGCTCCATTCGACATTTTAGAATAATCAATAGCACGTTTTGTAAGATCAAAAACTTCCTTATCGACTTTCACAGGCTGTATTCCTGCATTTTGATTGACTTGCGAAATCTGCGTATGCGGTTGCCATTCCGAAATTAAATTTTCAATTCGAGAAATTTCTTCAATGGTTAAATCGATGTTTTTATTCGCACTTATAGAATCTTTGTCCACCAACGTAATATTGAAAACCGAACCCATCAAAGTCACTTGACGTTCGACTACAACAGGCTTTTGAGCGAAAACAAAGCTGCTTGAAAAAACCAAAAACAGAAGCGTAAAAACGATTCTGTTTTGGTACATTTTATATTTTCTTTTTAATAACAATCCGTTAAAATTTGGTTTTCATACGAGCTTAGCGGCTGTTGATGGAATTTTAGAGTGATTTCTTCTAAAACTTTTTCAACGTCGCGTTGCATTTTTAAGGCACCACATATCATGATGATTCCGTCATTTTTCAATAAATCTGCGAAATAGGTTTCGTCATTTTTAATTAAATCCATCACGTATTGTTTGTTTTCTTCACGAGAAAAAGCCAAATGCAAGCTTTCTAAATGCCCTTTCAATTGCTGTTCTTGTGCGAATTTTTGATATTCTTTGGCTTGTGAATTATCAAATCTAAAACCAGAATACAATCGAATATTTTTCTTGCCGGAATTTTCATCAATCATTCCTAAAAACGGCGCGATTCCCGTTCCGTTTGCAATCATCGCAATTTTTTGAGCATCTTTCGGCAAATGGAATTTTGCATTTTCCATGATTCGTCCGTTGATTTTGGAACCGATTTTTATTTGATTCAAATATTCCGAACCTAAACCACCAGGAAATAATTTAACCAGCAATTGAATATTTTGTCCAACTTTTCCGACTGAATAAAAACGCTCTTTGTTATTGTTTTCAGGATAAATAGCAAGCAAATCTCCCGATTCAAAATTTTGTTTTTTGGTTGGTTTTAATACAACTTTAAAAGTCGAATTCTCTTCCGTTGGACTCGATTTTTCAACCACTTCAAATTCTTTAAGATTTGGAATCTTAGCTTCATAAACTGTTGGCGCCGTCGCCAAAGCCAACAAACTTTTCTCGCTCCAAAGTTGTGCCCAATGCACAAACTCTTGCGTTGACCTATCATTTACCGTACATAAATTCACCAATTCGGTTGCCCAAGATTGTTCGTTCAGTAGTTGATTCACTGAAATTGCAAATTCGCAATAATCTGGATAAGATTTTGAACCAAAACCAACCACCGAAAAAGAAATCGGATGATCTTGGGAGTTTTTTTTAACCAAATTTTCAAAACGATTTGCATTGGTTGGTGCTTCTCCAAGTCCATAAGTTGATGTAAAAATCACCAAATGTTGCGCTTTTGGATAAGCTTCATATTGATTCATTTGAGCCAAAAAGGATTTCTTCCCTTGTCCCAACAATTGTTTGTGAATATTATCGGCAAAAGTTAGCGTTGTTCCGTTCTCAGAGCCCACCAATAGGACAATTTCGGCATCTTTACTTTTGTATTGATTTTTAATTTTAGTTCGTGTTCTGCGGAACATAATCACGAAACCGGTGTAAATAAAAAATACAATATTCAACGAAGCTAAACCTAAGATAAACGCCCAAACACGGCTTGTTTTACCCGTATGTAGATCGAGATTTATCTTTTCTAAAACTGCGGAATACGGATATTTTGTTTCGGAAATAATTTCGCCCGTGACTTGATTTACCGACACGGAACGATCTTTTAAATGAACGATAAACGGTTCGGCTTCATCATCTGGAACGAAAGGAAATTCGATGCGTTCCACATCATCCAAAGCCGTATTTTTAAAGAAAGGAATATCTTTTAAATCCTTGGCTTCACCATCTTTTGCAGTATGTTTTATCTCTTGATTTTCACCTTTAAAAAAATCCAATCGAACCATGAAAATAATGGTTCCCGTTAAGGCAACAATCAAAATCGGAATTAATAATAATCGCCCCGAAACCACATGGGAATATTGCGAAAAAAAGTCTTTCCGAATTCGTGTAAAGAAATGTTTAATCCCTTGTTGACGCTTTAAAATAAGAACAAAACCACTGATGGAAATCAAAAATAAAATGAAGGAAACCACGCCAACAATCGCTCTTCCGGTTTCTTTCAAAAACAGAGAACGGTGCAAAGCAGTCGTCCAATTAATGAAGTCGCTTTTGGGTTTTATGTCGCCAATTTTCTTTCCAGAATTGGGATCAATATAGGATTTTACAGGATTTCCGTTTTCGTCCAAAGCATCGATAGTCACAAAATCGTTGTGATCCACCTTCACTTCTATCACTTCAAAATACGAGTCTCGAAGTGTGGGCAAAACCTGTCCCAGATTGAGTTCTTGAAAATTTTCTACACGGTACGCGGGAGCCTTTTCATCTATCGCATCGTAGGCCAAAATAACGCCCGTAACCGACAAAATCAAAAGGAAAGCGGACGAAATAATCGCCAACGCCAAATGAGCATACCGCCAAATGGATACGGTCATTTTTTACTGAACTTTTAAAAATCGAATCGCTTTGATGTAACCGCCGCCTGTAACGCCCGCTTTATTGTCTAAAACCGCCGATGACAAAGCAACTTCAGCATCTTTTGCGTAGTATTTTTGCGTTTCAACGGCAGATTCGAAACGCAGTTTGTAACCTTTGTCCAATTTTGCCGTGTCAAATTCAATTAAACGCGTTGCTCTCGCACCACCAGCAACAGAAGCACCTGTAATTCCGTTTAATTTTTGCTTTTTAACTTTTTGAAATTTGTCCCATTCTTTCAGCGTATTGTACCACTCATTGTCGTCACCTAAAACGCCTAAAGTCTGCTCATACT
Organism: Bacteroidota bacterium; assembly: GCA_023423715.1. Lineage (GTDB taxonomy): Bacteria > Bacteroidota > Bacteroidia > Flavobacteriales > Weeksellaceae > JAFAFC01. The sequence continues at coordinate 75,265 of JAFAFC010000020.1, read as the reverse complement.
GCCCTTTCGGATTGATTAGCGAAATTACCACATAGGCTTCTTTCCCCGAATAAGCATTCATCTGAATCATTGTTTTGTACTTCGTTGTTTGAGCGAAAACCGAATTGGACAAAACCAATGCAAACACGCTCAAAACCATAACTTTCCAGTTCTTTTTCATAATTTTTTATTTCAAAAAGTCGATTGATACTTTATTTTTTGTTAAGAATTCGTTTTCCTTAGCCAAATCGTATGCCGTTTCTTCGAATTCTGTTTTTAAATCTTTTTTAACGCCTAAATCCACCAAAATTTTTAGCATTTTATCGTCTTTAGAAACCAAAGCCGCCTTGTGTAAAGCTGAGTTTCCATCAGCATCTTGAGCATTTACATCAACTCCCAATTCCGCTGCTTTTTTCACTAAATCGATTTCGCCTTTGTCAACCGCCAAAAGCAATAACGAGTTTCCATTTTTTGGAGTCGATTTGAAATCAACACCAGCCGTTTGCAACAAAGCTTGTTTCGCTGTAAAATCTGCAATCGCTTCTGGATTTGATTTATACGAATTGAACCAATAATACGCTAAAGAATTTCCAGCCTTATCAGTTGCTTTAGCGTTGGCTCCGTTTTTAATTAATAAAGTTGCAACATCAGCAGAACCGCTTTCAATAGCCTTCATTAAAGCAGTTTCGCCTTTTGCATTGGCTGCGTTTACGTTTTTAGATTTTGCTAAAAGTGTTTCAATAACTTTCGCATCTTTTCCTTGAGAAGCCATCATTAACGCTGTGTTGCCTTCTTTATCGGCAATTCCTGCATCAACACCTTTGTTCAAGAAATATTGAATAATTTCAAGATTGGGTCTTCTCATCAATGAATTTAAAATCGTTGCTCCACTTGGATTTAAAGCCTTTGGATTCAATTTATATTTTTCTACTAAAGTTTGGAAAACATCCAATCCATTCACTTTTGCACGCGAACCTTGAGTCGCAAAAAACAAAGCTTGGTCGGTTGGTTTTACCCCTTTCGCAATTAATTGATCTAAAATTTTGAAATTCCCCAACTTCATCGCATAATCTGCAACCGTTCTTCCCGCTGCATCTTTATCTTGAAGCGACAAACCTTTAGAAACGAAATAATTCGCCAACTTCAAATCGTCATCATTCGCAATGCTCATCATGATTAAGGTTGAACCGTCTTCATGCTTCAGTTTTGGATTGGCTCCAGCTTTAATTAATGCGTCAAAAACTGCCGTATTTTGGTTTCCAGCTTCGGCTGCATACTCGATAACCGACGAACCGTGGCTGTCTTTATAATGTACATCCGAGCCTTTCGATAAAAGATAATTCACCAATTCTAAATTTCCAGAAGCCGCTGCCCACTGCAAATACGTTCTAGAATGGTGCGTTTTTTTATCAATTGAATTTCCTTCCTGCTCCACCATAAATTGAACAACAGGCGTTGAAACCTTATTGTTAATCGCCATTACAACGGGATCAAAGAATCCGCCATTCTGTTGTGAGGGACTATTTCCTTTTGCGATTTCTGCTTTTACAGTCTCTAAAGTTGGGTTATTCTTCCAAAAAGCACCATCTAATAAAGTGTTTTTTTGAGCTTTCCCGAATGCAACAGCTACTAAAAAAACAGCAGCAAAAAAGATCTTTTTCATAAGGTATATGGTATGATTGATTCGTTAATTTTATTTATAATAATTATAAATAGCAAAATTAAGAATAAAAATGCCTTGATCAAGAAAAATTTAAAAAAAATGATAAAATGCAGGTTTAATAATTATTCAGCAGCGGGTATAAAATCATCCGAATTACGGATTTTAGCGACTCCTATATAAATGAAAACCGCAATAAGTAATAGAAACAAATAGAAACTATTTTGTAATAAAGTAGGATAACTAATTGAATTTTTACTGTAACCCGTTAAAATTAAAATTTGGGCTCCATAGGGAATGATCCCTTGTACAAAACACGAAAATGTATCTAAAATAGAGGCTGTGACTCTAGGTTTAATATTAAATTCTTCCGTAATTTTTTTAGCAACCTTACCTGTAATAACTATTGAAATTGTATTATTCGCTGTTGCAGCATCCGTTAACCCCACAAAAGTTCCTATTCCTAATAAAGCTGATTTTGGACCTGAAATTTTCTTTCGAATTGAAGCCAGTAAAGCGTCAATTCCACCAGCCTTTTCAACTAATGCGGCTAAACCACCCGTTAATAACGACAAAAGAAAAATCTCCGTCATACTTGTAAAGCCTTCATAGACCTTCTTCCCAAACTCCAAAAAGCTAAAATCATGATAAATAAAACCGAAAATTCCACTTAAAGCAATACCTATAAGTAAAACGAGAAAAACATCCAATCCAAAGAAAGCCAATAAAATTACTGCGAGATACGGAATAATAAGTATGGGCGACTGAGCCTCCGAAGTCAATGTATTTTGAACAACATCCGTATTCCCTGAACCAACATAAATATAGATTAGAAAAGCAATAACCGCTGCTGGAAATACAAAACTGAAATTATTCTTGAATTTATCTCGCATATCACAGCCCATAATTTGAGTCGCCGCAATCGTTGTATCTGATATTATGGAAAGATTATCTCCAAACATAGCACCCCCTAAAAGCGCAGCACCTACAATATTTATATCACAGCCTCCAGCCTCTGAAAGTCCAACCGCAATTGGCCCAAGAGCCACTATTGTCCCCACCGATGTTCCTGAAGCAATAGATAAAAATGATGCAATGAGAAATATTCCTGCTGGATAATATTGAGGGGAAAGCGTGTGAATTCCCAATTGCACAATAGCATCAACACTACCAATGGATTTTGAAACTGCTGCAAAAGCTCCCGCCAAAATATAGATGATGCACATTGTTAGAATATTCCGGTCGCCACAACCCTCCAAAAAAGTAGTTGTTTTTTCCTTCATGGAACCTTTTAACATGATAAAAGCAACGATAATTCCCACAATAATTGCGATTGGGGAAGGCATTGCGTAAAAATCATTATAATAAATACCAGCTCCTAAAAAAACAAGGATAAAAACAAAAAAAGGAAATAATGCCCAAATAGGATTTTTAAAAATTGTGTTCATGCATCAGTAATTCTTACATCAATCCGATAAACACAATTCAGAGAAGCATCAACGTTTTTTCCAGAAATGGCTTATCGTTTTTAGCACCTTGCTTGTTGTTGCAGGTTGCTACCCGACTTTCGGGGTTCTTGATAATGCCGCAAAGATATAAAAAATTAGAAAGATGAAAAAAACACCTTCCCTACCTATTTTACTTTTTCTAATAAATAGAGTTTGGCTCCAGAAAAATAAAGTTTGGGAAGCACATTTCCTTCTAAAACTAACGTTTTATTAGAAACATCAATAACCGAAATATAAGAATTGTTTCCGTATTCAATATAATTTTCCTTGTCTCTAGTTAACGGATTTTTTCCAAATTTCATTTTATATTTTGTCCAATCTTGATCTTCGGACGAACAATGTGCTTGTTTGAATTTGGATTTATTGGCTTTAAAAATCAATAGATCAAAACCTTCTCCACAATCACTTTCAAAGGATGTTGATGGATTTGAATCTTTTTGAAAATCTTCGAAACTACCATGATACACGCCAACCACTTTCCATGTTCCATCCAAGCGATCTTCGTTGATTTTACCTTCTGCTTTTTTAACCGCCCAACTAATTCCATTAACGGTTCCTTTAACGGTTTTATAAGCCACTTTTGTAGCCCCTTTCACAACTTTGGCTGCCGTAGAAACAACACACGATTGCAACAAAAACAAACTGGTTATTAGAACTAATCCCTTTTTCATAAATCTATATTTTCGTTCTGCAAGCAAGATACAATTAAAATTTTTTGAAAATAGTACACAATTTTCAATTATGCTTATATTCTAAAAAAATGATTTTTTACATCGAAATATGGACAATAAAATAAGTCTACTACAAATCAACATTTAAGAGATAAATAGAATAAAAACAAAGTTTGTAAGATGAAACATCCATTATATTTAATGAAATAAAAAATAATAGTAATCTAATTTAATTATTTAGAACAAATCTTAACTTAATAATTGAATATTCTCAAAATAAATACTATATTTTTGCATAATATAAAGAGTATCTTTCTCTTTATATCTGTGTTAATATGTGCCTTAGAACTCCCATTATAGTATTCTTACTTATAATGGCTATACCTATATATAGCCAAAGCAATCCTAATGAAGAAAAACATCAGCGATTTCTGTTCCACCAAAAACAAGCAAAAGAAAGTAATCTAAATTTAGAACACAACGGCTTGCAGGCCTTAAAAAACGCTCAAACTCCATATGAATTTTCTTATTCGTATTATATTTTAGGAGTTAATAAGTTTCGGCAAGGCGAATATGCCAATGCTGTAAACCTACTAGAATCTGCAGAGCATTTTGGAAACCAAACAGACTCAACACGATTAAAACGCGATTATACTCTAACCTTGCTTTTGGCTTATCGAAGAGCAGGACTTATAATGCAATCTAATGAGGCGCTTGATCGCGAAAAGAAATTAATTGACCAATCAAATGATCCGTATAAGGAAGCGGAAACCCACTATATACTTTCAAAAATTAATGATATTGATGAAAAGTATTGCGAATCTGCCATCCAAAAAGAAAAATATTTGAGCTTAATTCCACCACAGGTTCGTAAAAAAGATCTAGATTTTATTTTTGCGGTCTATGCGCAATTGGCTTTTGCACAATTAAAGTGCGGAAAAACGGAAGAAGCTAAAAAAACAATTTCCAATGCTGATCAGCTTATAAGTCATATACCATCTAAAAATCCGACACTATCCGAAATTTTAGAGCTTTCTAAAGCGTTAGTATTAGTTGAAGAAAATAAAAAAGAACAAGCTTTAGAACTCTTTAATAAAGCGTATCAAACATCAAAAAAGAACGGGACAAAAGCGCTAACGAAACAAATTTTAGAAGAACGTTTAAAGTCAGAAATTGATCCTGCAACTATTCAAACTAAAATCCTGCATGAAATTAATGATTTAACAAAAAAAGAATCGGAGGTTTCTAAAGATTTGACTTTACATGAATCCAAAAAAGAACTCAAAAAACTACAAAGCCAGAAAACAAAAATCACGGGATGGATGGTCTATTGTATTGCATCCATAATTCTGATATCAATTTATATTCTTTATAAAACTCGCACTGCTAAAAAAAGAAGAAAGCGCTACGAAGAATTGCGAGATCGCCTTAATCGAGAAGAAAATCAAAGTACTGAAAACACAATCTCCGAAAAGGAAAAAATAAAAACTACCTCAGCGAATCTCAAAAAAGAGCTCGATAATGAAGCTGAAATTTTGCAACGATTGGAAGCTTTTGAAAGGGAAAATTTGTTTACAGAGCTCAATTTTTCAGCAACCAAAATGGCAACTATTTTACAAATCACGCCAAGAAATCTAGGTTACTTCTTAAAAAAATATCGAAGTGAAGATTTTTACGCATACTTAAATTCGGTTAGAATCGACTACATATCAAAAGAGCTAAAGAAAAATCCGCAACTATTAAAGTACAAAATTGCCGTGATTTCGGAAATGGCTGGCTATAGTTCGCACACACAATTTGCAATAAACTTTAAAGCAAAAAACGGAATTTCTCCGTCACAATATATCAACTATTTAAAAGAAGAAAAGTCCTCCGAAAACTAAAATTTTAATCCAAAATAGATTTTACAATTTTTCACAACTGATAATCAATATAATAAACTATAAAAAACATTTTACTTTAAGCACCCAAACGATAGTTTAAACTTTTAATAAACTATTTATTCTGTCGAAATTTGCATCGCGTAATAAAAACCTAGAAACATACTCACAAAATTGAATAAAAACGACTTTTTTACTAAAGCAAAAGCTTCTTTTCCCCATAAATTTTCTATACTAGAAATTTTATGGGTAAGCTTGTTTTTTATTCTGATGAGTGGTTCCATTCAAATTCAGGGACAAATTTATGTTAGTGAAGGTGCTCAAATTTTTAATGAAGGACAAATTGTTTCAGGAAAAATAATACATGAAAGCGAAACTGATCAGGCAAGTTTAATAAGTGCAAAGGCTCTTCCTCATGAGCAGTTAAACGAACAAACAATTGCTTCAAAAATTGTTTCGTCTAAAGCAACAAAAATAAAGTTTAAAAATGATGGACAAGTTTTTCAGAAAAAACAGAAGAAGCTAAGTGTAAAATACACACCAAAGGTTTCTACTGAAGAAAATAGCTCGTTCACAAACTATCCTAAAAATCAGAACACCGTAGCGCTTGGATCAAGCAATAACACATATTTCGGAACTATAATTACGCAGGTTGGTCTTCCTCTTAAAACTCATTTCGAGGAAAAAGCCGCTAGAATAATTTTTAATAGTCAACCTTTTTCTAATTGGACAATTCAAACAAATTCTATTCGTCCTCCTCCATTTTTAGTTTAAAGTCGACAAAAATTTTAAAAATTATTAAATTATAGAAAAATGAAAAAAAACATATACACTCTATTTTCAGTTTGTCTGTTCAGCTTGGGATTCAGTCAAGTAGGAATTAGAACGAATACACCTATTGGGGCTTTTAACATTGATGGTGCAAAAGATAATGCAGGTTCATTAACGCCATCGCCTGACCAACAATTAAATGATGTAACCGTTTTACCAAACGGAAATGTTGGAGTTGGAACAATTTCACCAACACAAAAATTAAATGTACAATCTGTAAAACCAGGAGACGCTCCAGTTCCAGGGTTTAGACTGGAAGATGGTAACCAAGGCAAAGACAAATACTTGTTAAGTGATGACAATGGAGTTGCAACATGGAAGGAATTAGGATCTACAAAATCAATTATTAGTGGATCATCTGCTAAAGCAGCAGTTCTTTCTGACGAGACTTCGGTATCCTATAAAAACACAACAATGGCCATTAATTTAACAAAAGGAAAGTGGCTTTTAAATCTTGGAATAGACCTAGAAATAACTGCTGACTTACCTGATAATTCTATTTATTGGCTAAAAGGTTATTTATCGTCTAGCCCAACAAGTGTGACACAATCGGGATTTAATATCGTAGGAACAGAAGGTATAAATACACCAGATTCTTCTTATGCTGCTAGAATGATGAAAGGAAACATTAATGGCTCTCATAATTTTATGGGCGGAACTTTAGTTGTCAATGTAACTAGTGCAGCTACTACTATTTATGTGCTTGTCGAGAATAAAGCCAGAATTGCTGGAACGACTGGTTCTATGTGGAAATTTGACCCACAAATTACCTCAAATTATTTCACAGCTATTCCTGTAAACGAGTAAGATAGCTTAAGTTATTCTTACAAAGTACAATCATTTAATTAATTATAAGATGAAACAAAATATCATAGGATTAGTTGCTCTATTAATTTCAGGAGCACTTTTCTCACAAGTTGGTGTAAACACCCCAAATCCGCAAGGAGTTTTCAATATAGACGGTGCAAAAGACAATCCAAAAACTGGATCTGCGCATACAGCTGCACAGCAAATGAATGACATTACGGTTTTAGCAAATGGTAATGTAGGAGTTGGAACAATCGCTCCCACTCAAAAAGTGCATATTGTGGCACCTGCAGCATCTTCAACGGTAGCACCAAGCGGTTTTAAGTTGGTTGATGGAAACCAAAAACAAAACAGAGTTTTACAATCTGATGCACAAGGTGTTGGCAGTTGGTATGCATTAAATGCAGCAAAAGGACTAGCAACGGGCGTTTTTGGACCTGCGGGAAGCGTTATATCCAGCAACACAGATAGAAAGTATACAAAAGTTAAAGTAAATGTAACAAAAGGTCAATGGCTAATTTCAATAGGATTAGTAGTTCAATACAATACAGATTCTTCTTCCGATTCTAGACCTTACTGGCTGCACGGTTATATTTCTAGCAATGAAACATCCTACTCAACAGCTGGAATCACCTTAAACGGACCTGCTGGTAGCGGAACTTGTTATGCGGGCGCTATTTTAAAAGATCCAAATTCTGCAAATCGTAACTTTTTCACAGGAACCATCTTGGCAACTTTTAATCAAGACATGACGGTATATATATTTTTAGAAAATTATAACCTTACAAATGGTACCGATGGTACTGTACTTCCACAAACTGATACAAATAGTATGTGGAAAGTAGATCCTCTTGATCCTGCTAACTTTTGCTACGCAATACCAGTTAATTCATAAATACCAAAAGATTTTAAAATGAAAAAACATATCACATTTGCATTAATCTTAAGTATTGCAAATTATTTAACAGCTCAAGTGGGTGTTAACACTAAAAACCCACAAGGTGCATTTCATATTGATGGAGGAACGGTAAAAAACCCAGACACCGGTGCACCAACGCCTGCTCAGCAAGCGGATGATGTCATTGTACTTCCGAATGGAAATATGGGTATAGGAACAACGTCTCCTACAAATAAACTAGAAATTATTACAAATGGTACGGCAACAACACAAGTACCAGGATTTAAACTTGTTGATGGAACCCAAGCTAGCGGCCGCGTTTTAAAAGATAATGGCGAAGGAAATGGAATTGGCGTTTGGTCTGACATCAATATTACAAGAAGTGTAAAGAAAGGCGTTTTCCCTAGTGCTAATACTGTTGTACATGCGAAAGACCAAGATCCTGCAGTATATCCGTACCAATATTCTAATGTTTATATCTTCCTACCTTTTGGGAAATGGCTTGTAAATTTAGGGTATACGCTGCATCACGATGGTGGTGCTCCTTTAGGAACAAACTATGGCATCAAAGCCTTCTTGTCTACAGATGAATTTGCATTAGTTCAAGATGGTTTTTCTTTTATTGGAGCAAACTCTTTTCAGGGACAAATGATTAGAAATACTGCGGGAAGCGCACCTTCATTTATGTATGGTTCAAACATTGTAGATGTAACGAAACCAGAAGGGCAAACTTTGAAGGTTTTAATAAAAAGAGAAGGTTCATATCCACTTCCTAGCAATGTAGGAGCAACAACCTTATCTTGGTTTTTCTCTACTGGAAATTGGGAAAACTATTTATATGCAATGCCAATTAATTAAACAATTTTCTTAAAAGTAAGATTCCAGATTTACGAATGGAAAAAACCTCAAAACATAGTTTTGAGGTTTTTCTTTATTATAAAAATTCCCTTCACAGAAAATTCTTGAAGGGAACAAGATATTAAAAAGAAAAAAAACGCCTATTTATGAAATTAAAAATTTCTTTTTCCATTTGCTAATGGTATTTCTACTCAATTTATAATGAGCCGCCAATTCTGAATTATTCATTTTAGATTTTTTTTGATATTCTAAAATCTGTAAAATATCATTCGGAGAGTACGATCTCAAACGTTGATTATTTGTTTCCTCTGAAACACCAAACAAACGCTGATTAATCGTAATGATATCTATTGCCGACAATACGTCTTTTAGTAAAAACGATCTAAACTCTTCTACTCGATCTGGAAATTTAGACGCAATAAGGTCACGATAAATTCTGTGATAATTCGGGTTTATTCTTGATGTTTGCTGATCCATTTGTATAAAGTCGTTTTGGGAATATGATACTCCGTGATAATTTCTTTTTTTGTTTTTTTGCCTTCCTTAACTAATTCCAAAATAAAATCGATAACCTCTTGCGTATAAATGTTTTTTCTAAATTTGGGTAATGAAGATTGTTTTTTGCTCTCTTTTATCGCCGATGCAGGCGAATAAAAAATGAGATGTTGCGAATAAATCCTGAAAAAGTCATATTCCAATATCTTACTCCATTTTAATAGTTCTTCTGTTGAACAGTTTTTAGCTTTGTAAAACGTTTCCAAATCTTCTTCAGAACATTTCAAATACCTACTTAATCTTTCAGAATCAATAGAACTTTCCTCTACTTTGGTTTTTATTAATTTTCCAATATGGATTTCTTTAAAATTCATTTTAAAATCGTGCTACAATTTTGCTTTACTTTTTCTTCAATTTTTATGTCAACAAATATTCTAAAATTAATTGATTTTTGAAAGAGAAAGGGTTTTGTTTGGACGCTTAAACGATAATATCAAAAACAAAAACAGGATTGATTTTCAACAACCTACTTAAGAATACATCATATTTAAAATAGAATAATTTTTGAATTTAAAGTTTACACTGTAATGCGAAATATAGGATTATTATGAACCTCAATTTTGTAACTTTATGTTTCTTCACGTAAATAAAAAAGTTGCTCCTTTCGAAGCAACTTTTCTTTGTCTAATCTTTTTCTTTTCCATTAATTTATTGGTAAAGCATAGAAATAATTCTCATAATTACCGGTGTGATATCTAAAGCTTGTAAGTCCGTTAGTCGTAGGTACATCGGTATATAATGGAATATTTTGCAACATTAGGTACAAGGTAACTCCCGCAGGATCTGTTACATTTACCACAACGGAACCTTGGAAAAGGTTTGGACTGGTATTTCCTCGGTTTTTAATCATTCTCGCACCAAATGCTGCAGTACCTGCTGGAGCTCCATTAATGAAACTGAACCCATTTTGTATTACACCTGAATTTGATGAACTTAAATAGATAGACCAATAATAACTGTATCCAGTTGGGTAATCAACCGGAATATAGGTTGTTAATCCAGCTTTAATCACGTACTTTCCTTGCTTTAACTGAATATAAGCACCTGAATATTTGTACTGATTTGCTGCTGTAACCACATTGTCTGAATAAATAACACTATTAGTGTATTTACCTAATACAACATCTCGTTTACCAATATCCACCCAAGTGGCAAGACCTGTTGCATCCGTTTGTAAAACTTTTCCCGTACCTTGATTTCCATCTACTAATTTAAAACCTGCCACAGGTGTATTAGGAAGCGGTGGCGTTGTGTCAATTCTTATATCAAGTTTTGTGTCAGGATTTATGGTTCCAATTCCCATATTTCCATTGGGAAGCACGACAACATCATTCAATTGTTGTTGGGGTGTAAAAGTACTTCCTGCACCTGTTATCGGATTATCTTTTCCTCCATCTATATTAAAGACGCCTTGGGGATTGTTTGTGTTAACACCTACTTGCGAGTAAGCCATACCAAATGAAATAAGTGACATTACTACTAATATTTTTTTTTTCATAATAATTCTGATTTTAATGTTACTTATTTACTGGAATAGCGTAAAAATAATTACCCGATCTAGTTGTATTATGCTCCCATAAAGATCCTGTGGTAGCACCGCCACCTCGTCCGATATTTTCAATAAGTAAATAAAGAGTAATAGTTGGGTCTAATACGGTTAGGTTAATAGTTCCTGAAAAGAAATTGGGTGAGTTAAGTGTGCTATTTTTCATTTGAACGCTTGCATAGCCAGTAACGCCTCCAGCAGGACCATCCAATTTAAAACCATTTTTCACCCATGACCCTGGATCAGATGATAAGTAACCATGTAGCCATGTGCCATCTCCAATAGGAGCATTCATTGTATTGTGTAAAACAAGTCCCATGTTTACAATATATGTTCCTTGGGTTAAGTCTAATTTATACATTGTATATTTAGTCCCACCAGATTGATCCGAAGCCACGGTTCCACCACCGTCTATCGTTCCATTAATGGTGCCTTTTGCACTTCCAAGAATTGTCCAAAGTCCGGCTCCAGCAGCGTCGCTTACCAATATTGCTCCGTTTGCTTGGTAGCCGTCTACAAGTTTAAACCCTGCAACTGGTGAGCTAGCTGTTCCGCCAGTTTGGATCTCAAGTTTTGCGGACGGGTTAATCGTTCCTAGACCAACATTTCCATTGGCAAGAACCGTAACATCATTTAACTGCTGTGCTGCAGTGTGCCCTGTTCCTGTTTTTGGATTGTCTTTCGCTCCATCAATATTAAAAACGCCTTGTGGGTTTGGTGTGTTTACTCCCACTTGCGAATAAAAACTTGCGCAAAAAATAAGAGAAAACAATAGTATTATGTTATTTTTCATTTTGTTAAATTATTTATTAGGTAATTTCTTACCTTATTTAAACATCTGATGTTAAGTTAAATTCTATTGAGGATTGATGGGAACTGCATAAAACGTATTCTCAATACTCGTAGGATCAAAAGACCATGCTTCACCATTTTTAGTTCCTGAGGGACTAGCTACATTTTGAATAAGTAGGTATAAATCTACTCCAGGACCATTCGGTACATTAATTATTGCAGAACCTGAAATATAGTTTCCAGAATTATTGTTAATAAGTGTAGGGTCATTTGCTCCAGGGCCTCTCATTACAACTCCACCGAATTTAACTTCAGTAGCTCCTGAAATGTTTTCTGCACTAAAACCTACTTGCTGATTCGCTGTTTGGTTAGAAGATACATAGCCTTCTAAAAAGTAACTGGTTTGATAAGGAATTGTATTGGCAGAAGGCTGTCCAACCGTATTACTAGAAGCCGTAAAATTCACTTTAATACCAATATTTAGAATCCATCTTCCTGGGGACACATGTAACATTAAACCGGAGTTTTTTAGACCTACATTAGTATTGTCCGATGTGACAACTGTTGTTCCAAAACTTGTAATTGCAGCGGTCTTTGCACTTGCACCTTGATCAAGATATTTCCATGAACCGACACCATTAGCATCACTTGTCATTGTATATCCAGCGGTTTGACTTCCATCTACTATTTTTATTCCTTTAATAGGTGCTGCCAGAGTTCCTCCAGTATTAATATGCAGTTTATGAGTGGGTGCGGTTACTCCAATTCCCGTAAATCCCGTCGATAAAACGGTTACATCATTTACCTGAAGATTAGCAGCAGGATTCATAGATCCATTATTATCCTTAGCCCCATCTATATTAAAAACCCCTATAGGTTTTTGTGTTTTGATTCCAACCTGCGCATAGGATTGAAAAATAAAAGTTAAAAAACTTACCGTAAATAGTATTTTTTTCATTTTTTGTGTTTTAATAAATTAGCATTTGTAATGCCCTATTAACAATACAATAGAACAATAATTGATTCTTACCTAAATGCACTATATAAGCGATAGGAAATTACATTAGTGAAAATTCTATAAGTATAACTTACAAAGTGTTTTAACCAATAGAAAAAGGCGGTGGACGGATCGAAAAACAATAATTAAAAACTCGACCTTGATAATTTGGATTGTAAAAAATTTGAACCTTGCTACGTATGGTGGTGAAAGGAAGAAATAGTTCTGAAGAACTAAGTAATAAACCATTCAGTAATTTATAAGGATTTGTACTGGCTATTGCTTTATAGGAATTTGAGCTTAATACAAAATCAAAAGAAGATTCCGAAGAATTAAGTTTTGGTGTAAATTCTGGTTTAGATTCCTTAACCGTCGAGGACTTTTTTAACGAAAGGTTTTCATTTAAATTTCTAACCTTTTTTCTATGAATTTGCGACCTATCTATATCTTCTGCTGCCAAAACAACAGCTGCTTTTGCAAAAACTTGATGTTCGGTATCGAAAATTTCAACATCTCCAATAATAAAAATTTCGCCTTCCTTTACTTTTAGATCTTCAACCTTTACTTTATTAACCTTTGAATCACATGAATACACTTCCGTTTCCTCAGATATAAATAAAGCATCGCTAGAAGAAACATAAATTTGAGAATAACTTAGTAAGCTTAAGAAAAATAACAAAAACAAAACTATCCTCTCAATAAAAAAGAGAGGATAGAATTTTTCTGATTTTTTCTTCAATTCCTTCATTTGTGTTTTAAATCAATATCTAATTGACAACACAAATAAATTTAAAAACGGGAACAGAAAAAAGAAAAAGGATTTTGTTTAGACGGTTAAACTCAAAACAATAAAAATAGATAACAAACTGATTTACAAGTATATATTTTTGTAAATTCAGCGAACCCAAAGACAAAACGACATTATCAATAGAAAATCGATAAAAGCAGTTTTTTATTAAAAAAAGTAAAAAAGAAATGAAAAGCTTGATGTAGAATCAAACTAAAATTTAGCGATTTTAGTTTGGAAATTCTATTTCTTTTGATCTGTATTTCGAAAAGGCATTTCTTTCTGTTGAAAACTACCTTCAATAACAGCTTGTTCCAATTCTAAAATTCCCTTCAAAGACTCAAAATCCACTTTGTTGGCATCATCTGTTGGTCGATGATAATCATCGTGACCACCTGTATGGAAAAATAAAACCGGAATATCCTTTTCATAGAACGATGTTTGATCAGAGCCTCCTCGACCTTCATAACCCGTATAAAATTTCACAAAATCCTTTGGCTGAATTGAATTAAAAATGGATTCAAATGAAGGCGAAGTTCCATAACCAATTATGGAAACTCCCGATTCTTTATTAAGACGACCAATCATGTCCATATTCAACATCCAATGAACTTTAGCTAAGTCAGACGTTGGATTTTTAACAAAATATCTAGATCCAACTAAACCTAATTCCTCGGCTCCAAAAGCAATAAATAGGAAATTAACGGGTTCTTTAGTCTTATTCTGAGTGTAAACGCGCGCCAATTCTAACAAACCAGCAACTCCCGAAGCGTTGTCATCCGCACCATTATGAATAATTCCATAACTATCTTTTGCTAAAGAACTTCCTTGTTTTCCTTCCCCAATATGGTCGTAATGCGCTCCAATCACAATCGTTTTTTCAGCGTGATTATCAAGAAATCCAATAACATTTCGAGCTTTTCGAATACTGTCTGGAACTTTCACTTTCCTAATTTTGGCATCGAATTCTTGAAAATAACCATCTGTTCCCAAAGGCTGTAACTTATATTTTTTGAATTCCTTTCGTATGTATTTTGCGGATTTCAAATTCTGCTTACTTCCCGTTCCTCGCCCTTTCATAGCGTCATCTGCAAGGAAATACACATGTTTTTTGAGATTTTTCACTTCGATATTTTGCGCAGAAATTTTTGAACCAAAAAATAGAAAAGGCAATAAAAGAAGACCTTTGGAAAGTGTAGATGTCATAAAAACAAAAGTAGTGAAATAATCGGATTTTTGCCATCGTAAAAATCCTCCGTATTTTTGCAGCAAATATTTCACATTGCAAACCGATTTAGTCCTTATCACGCCGCCTTTTACTCAACTTAACACGCCATATCCGGGTACGGTCTATCTAAAAGGTTTCTTGAATACGCTTTCCTATAAAGTGTTTCAGGCGGACTTGGGTTTGGATGTAATTCTGAAATTATTTTCCAAAAAAGGCTTGACGGATTTATTCAATTATATTGAATTTCAAGAGGTTGAATTAAGTGAAAACGCACAACGAATGTTGATGTTAAAAGACGATTACATTTCTAGTGTTGATGCTGTAATTCGTTTTCTGCAAGGGAAAAACTCCACTTTAGCGGATTCTATTGTTCAAGATGGTTATTTGCCCGAAGCTTCTCGTTTTTCGCAATTGGATGACTTGGAATGGGCTTTTGGAGCAATGTCGTTTCAGGATAAAGCTAAACATTTGGCGACTTTGTATTTGGAAGATTTATCGGATTTAATTATCGAAGCGGTGGACGGAAATTTCGGTTTTAGTCGATATGCCGAAAGATTGGGACGTTCCGCAAATTCGTTCGACGAAATGTATGCTGAATTGCAAAAAGAGCCAACTTATATTGACCAAATTACCCTTTCGGAATTGGAAGATTTAATTCAGAAAACCAATCCAAAAATGGTCGGCTTTTCGGTACCTTTTCCGGGGAATTTGTATTCGGCTTTTCGATGTGCGCAATATATTAAACAAAAGTATCCGAATGTGAAAGTCAGTATGGGCGGTGGTTTTCCAAATACGGAATTACGATCTTTGAGCGATGTTCGTGTGTTTGAGTTTTTTGATTTTATTCTTTTGGATGATGGTGAAGCGCCAACCGAACAAGTTTTAAAATATGTCAATAACGAAGTCGAAATTTCAGATTTGAAACGAACTTTCGTTCTTCAAAATAATGAAGTTATATATATTAATAATCCAAAAATTCGAGATTATAAATTTTCGGAAGTTGGAACGCCCGATTATTCAGATTTAAAGCTAAATCAATACATTTCTGTTATTGAAGTTGTGAATCCGATGCACCGACTTTGGAGCGATGGACGTTGGAACAAATTGACGATGGCACACGGTTGCTATTGGGGAAAATGTACGTTTTGTGATATTTCTCTCGATTACATCAAAGTTTACGAGCCAATTGCGGCGAAGCAAATCGTTGATAGAATGGAAGAATTGATAGAATCTACTCAAAATACAGGTTTCCATTTTGTGGACGAAGCTGCGCCACCAGCTTTGATGCGCGAAGTTGCTTTGGAAATTTTGAAGCGTAAATTAAGTGTTACTTGGTGGACGAATATCCGTTTTGAAAAAAGTTTCACCTACGATTTATGCCGATTGTTAAAAGCCTCGGGTTGCATTGCAGTTTCTGGAGGTTTGGAAGTGGCTTCGGACAGATTATTAAAATTAATTGACAAAGGAGTAACTGTGGATCAAGTAGCGATTGTCAACCGAAATTTCACGGAAGCTGGAATTATGATTCACGCGTATTTGATGTACGGATTTCCGACGCAAACCACACAAGAAACGATTGATAGCTTGGAAATGGTTCGTCAACTTTTCGAAATCGGAATTTTGCAATCAGGATTTTGGCATCAATTTGCAATGACCGCTCACAGTCCAGTTGGTTTGAATCCTGAAAAATATAATGTCATCAATCACAGTGTAGAAGTGGGAGCTTTTGCGAATAACGATATGATTCATGAAGAAAAATCGGGAATGGATCATCAGCAATTTTCGTATGGATTGAAGAAATCTTTGTTCAATTATATGCATGGCGTTGGCTTCGATTTGTCGTTGCAAGAATGGTTTGATTTTAAAGTTCCGAGAACAACGGTTCCGAAATTTTATATCGAAGATGTTCTCAATAACGAAATATTTTCCGGACACAAACCGAATCAAAAAATCGTTTGGCTTGGCGGAATTCCGAATCTTAAAACTTCCACCAAAACAAAAAAAGGAATTACGTACGAAAATGCAATGCTTGAAATTCATACCAAAAACGAAGCGGTAGAAATTCGCGTAGAAGAGGAAATTGGCGAATGGTTTATTCAGTTTATTAAAGATTTAAAACAAAACCCGAAAACCATGACCTTCCAGCAAATGAAATCTGATTTTGAAGAAAAACTTGAAATGGATTTCGATGTTTTTATTTATTCAAAACCTGCGGAAAAGCTGAAAGAAGTGGCATTATTAGTGGTTTAGAAACTAAAAATTAACAAGCCGTTCCCCCTTCAAATTCTAGTGTAGAAGTTACTTTATCCGATTTTCTTGTAATTTTTAGAGTTCCCGTTGCCATCGCTGAATCAGACTCAATGTTTGTTTCACCTATTTTTGCAAAAATTTCAATGATGTAATGATCATTCTCTAATTTTAACGAATACCCTGTTTCGTCTGCATTAGATTTGGCATCTTCATTTTCAGATAAAAATACTTCTTTCTTACTATCAATATTCATGTAGTTCACCCAACCAAAATCCGTTTTCGCAGGAGTTTGCGTATATAAAAGTTCACGATTATTGGAATTTTTTCTGTAATATTCGGTGGTACAACCAAATCCAAATTCACTATCATCAAGCAACAACATATCTACTTTAATAGGTTTTGTAACGTTATTTTCGACTTTTGAAATAGAAGACATTTCATTTTTAGGAGCTTCTTTCTTACAAGCAAACACCGCAAAAAATATCACAAATAGACTACTGAAAAGTATTGACTTTTTCATTTAAATCAGATTTTATTTAACATGCGAACGTCCAAGATACAAGAATCATGGGAATCTCAAAATTCAAACAATTACGTTTTTTAACATCTAAAGTTTTTTAATTAGCAAGCGTTTTCCTTTCCCCGATTTGCTGTCTCCACATCGCGTAATACAGGCCGTTTTCGGCAAGTAAATTTTCGTGCGAACCAGTTTCAATGACCTTTCCGCGTTCCAAAACATAAATTCTGTCCGCGTGCATAATCGTGCTCAAACGGTGCGCGATGAGAACGGTGATTTGTTCTTTATTATTAGAAATATCTTTGATGGTTGTCGTGATTTCCTCTTCTGTGATGCTGTCTAAAGCAGAAGTTGCTTCATCAAAAATCAATAAATGAGGTTTTCTTAACAACGCTCGCGCAATTGCAATTCGTTGTTTTTCACCACCGCTTAACTTTAATCCACCTTCACCAATTACTGTTTCGATTCCTTTTTCCGCACGTTCCAAAAGCGTTGTACAACTGGATTTTTTCAACGCTAACTGCAAATCTTCTTCGGTTGCATTTGGATTCACGAAAAGTAAATTTTCTTTTATCGTTCCAGAAAACAGTTGCGTGTCCTGAGTTACGAAGCCAATTTGATTTCGCAATTCGTCAAAATCAAAATCTTTTCCGTTGATATTGTTATAGAAAATACTTCCTTCTTGCGGTCTGTACAAGCCAACCAAAAGTTTCACCAACGTACTTTTCCCAGAACCACTTGGTCCGACAAATGCGATGGTTTCTCCATTTTTAACATCGAAAGAAATTCCGTTCAAGGCTTTATATTGCGCCGATTGATGTTTGAAAGAAACGTCTTTAAACTCCAGTTCTTCGATGCTTCCGATGTGTTTTGGATGAAGCGGTTTTTCTTCCGCAGGTTTTTTCATCAATGTATCAAAATTATTCAAAGATGCTTCAGCTTCACGATACGAAATAATGATGTTTCCAATTTCCTGCATCGGCCCGAAAATAAAGAAACCATAAAACATCAGCGACAAATATTGACCTGGAGTAACAATATTTTTAAAGATTAAAAGCAAAAGCGTGAACGTAATTACTTGTTGAAGAAAATTCACCAAAGTCCCTTGTACAAAGCTTAAAGAACGGATACTTTTTACTTTTTTCAGTTCTAAACCTAAAATTTTGTACGTATTGTTATTTAAACGATTCACTTCTTGATTCGTTAAACCCAAACTTTTTACAATTTCGATATTTCGAAGACTTTCCGTTGTACTTCCCGCCAAAGCTGTTGTTTCAGAAACGATATTTTTTTGGATTTTTTTGATTCTTTTGCTCAATAAATTGGTGACAAAAGCAATGAAGAAAATTCCAACAATATAAACCGGCATAATCGACCAATGCAAGCGCAATGCGTAAACTGAAACGAAAATTATGCTCACCAAAATCCCAAAAAAGATGTTCACAAAACTCGTAATGAATTTCACCGAATCTTCACGAACTTTGGTTAGAATAGATAAAGTTTCGCCACTTCTTTGGTCTTCAAATTCTTGAAAAGGCAATGCCATTGAGTGTTTCAAACCATCTGTAAAAATTTTCGCGCCGTATTTTTGTGTAATTACATTCACAACATAATCTTGGAATGCTTTTGCAATTCGGCTCACCATCGCAGTTCCAATCAATAAAAGCAAGAAATAAAATACACCGTGATAAATTCCGTCGCCGTATAAATATTGATTTAGATTTCTTGGAAGCGTATTTTCTTTATCAAAAAAATTAGGATGCGTCACCAAATGATCGAGGATATTTCCCGTAATCGCAGGCGAAAACAAAGAAAAAACTTGGTTGATGGTAGCCAAAAGTAAAGACAATACAATCAGCCATTTATAGGGTTTTAAATATTTAAAAAGCGTTTTCATTTTCAAAAATAATGCTGCAAAAGTAGAGATATATTTTTAGCAAAATGCATGTAATTCTTGAAAATCGATAGAATGAAACAATCGTGATTATGTTTACAACATAAAACTCTTTTTGCGATCTATTTAAGAGCCAACACAATGGTTCCAACAACTATTAAACCTGCTCCCAGAGCCGCCTTTAGAGTTAGTTCTTCCTTCAAAAAAATAATCGAAAATACAACTACAAGTGCTATACTTAATTTATCAACAGCAGCCACTTGGGACACATTTCCGATTTTTAAAGCTTTGAAATAGAAAATCCACGAAAGTCCAGTTGCAATGCCAGAAATTACTAAGAATAATAAATTCTGCTTCGATAAACTTCCCAAATCTTTGGCTTCGCCTTTCGCTAAAACAATTCCCCAAATCATGATGAGAACAACGATGGTACGAATAGCCGTAGCCAAATTTGAGTTGACATTTGCGACTCCAATTTTTGAAAAAATAGCAGTTAATGCAGCAAAAAGAGCCGAAAGTAAGGCGTAAGCAATCCACATGGTAACAAAATTTAAATATTCACTGAAAAAAGTGAACGAATAGACTAAAGTTAGAAAGTTTTTACCAATCCAAAACCAAAAGTTTTGTTTTGATACATCGGCACAATCATCGTGGTGGAATTGGTTGATTTTTTTGTAAAAAGACCTTGAATTTTAGGATATAACCAATAGGCCAATTCCGTAGAAAGAATACCAAAACCGGCACCACCAACGACATCTCCGAACCAATGTTTGTTATTGATCATCCGATAAATTGCCGTAAAAACAGCAAAAGAATAACCTGAAATACTCAATAAAAAATGCGTGTCCTGATATTCTCGAAACATAAATTGAGCCGATGCAAATGCATAAGCTGTATGACCAGACGGAAACGAAAGTTTGTTGGATTGATCGGGTCTTTCCTCCTTTATAATGTGTTTTAGCGGAATGACAAAAGCCGATGCTAACAAAATTGAAGAACCATATAAGGCTGTTCTATCTTTAAAACTATGTTTTCCCTTTACGCCAAAAGCATTGAGTCCGTACACTATTGCAGCGGGCGCAAATGCAGTGAAATTGTCCAATTTACTTTCCTGGGGTTTACTTTCTAGAATCTCATCGCGAATTGAATAATTCAGATTTTTTAACCCTTTTACTTCTAAACTCGCTACACCATAACCAACTAAGACACCAGGAACAATGAGCTTCTTATAAGAAAATTGATGCGATTTGTCTAGTAAATTATTTTGATTTTTGGATTCAATTTGAAATGTACCCTTTGCTACCAAAGAATCACCAACAAGTAGCTCTTGTGCAAAAACAGGAAAACAAAAAAGTAGAAAAACGAGAAGCACAAATCGCCCTCCAATACGCATTGAATTCGTTTCATTACGTACCAAAGAACCTATCTTGGAAAATCGTTCGCGGCGCATTTGCACTTTCTCAATCAAGAGAGTTGTACTCATAAAATCTCCATCTTTTAAAACCAAAGGAATAGATTAAATTAAACAAAGATTAGTATTAATTAAATACGTTACGGTCTTTGATTTCGAATTTCATCCAAACTTTTTGTCGTTTCATAATCGTGCTTCCATTCACGATACGCCTCTTCTTCGTTTATCGGTCCACAAGCCATTTTATTAGGCAAATAATCGCGCAGAAGATTATCTAACCATGCATCAAATTCTTCTTTTGATGGATTTCTTCTTGCATTATGATGCTTATAAAAAGCGTGCTCATACATCCAGAAAAATTGACCTTTCTGATCTAGTTCTCGGGGTGCCTGATCTTCCCCTTTAAAAAATTTTGAATATAAAACTTCCATTATGCTTCTTTTTCTAAATAAAAATCGGCTTTACAACTAAGGCAAGCCCACGCAGGTTCTTCTTCGGTGATACAACAACCACCCAAAACCACTTTTTCTTCATCCGCTAATTTCATTGTCTCCTCGGTTGGTTCACCATAAACAATATCTACTATTTTCCCACCACAAAAGGGACACGCATCTAGTCTCGATGCAAAATAAACGAATTCACTCATACGATTCAACTATTTTTAGGGTTAAATTACATAAAAACCACGATTAACTCAGCAATTTTGTAGCAAGTACATCATTTATAAAGTCTCAAAATAAGAAAATAGAAAATTTTTCACAATTTTCTTAATATGCGTCAATTTAAAATAATATTTTTCATTTTGGTATTTATTTTGAAGTGAGATTCTTTATTTTTTAAGTAAATTAGTCGACCAAAAAGATTGAAAATGCAGCAAGATAAAAATGTAACCCTACAAAGGAATATTAAATAAAACTACATGAAGAAAATTTGTGTCTTTTTTTTCATTCTAGTTTTTACATTCCATTTTAGTCAAGAATATTCTATTTTAAAGAAGGAGGTTTATGAATCTCCAAAGACGACTATTCCCAAAATAAAAAATGAAATTCGCACTGCTGAAAAACAAAATAATAAGCAACTGATTAGCAAATTAGAATATCTAAACAGTTTTGCGTACTATCTTTTAGAAAATTCGGATTCTTGTTTGGCGCACGCACAACTTGCGATAGAAACAGCCAAAAAAGTAAATTATGCCGAAGGGCAAGCGTTGGGATTGCGAATGCAAGGCACTCAATATGCACGACTTGGTCTTCTCGATAAAAGTAAAAAAAGCCTGGATCTTGCACTAGATTTAATGAAGGACAAACAAGGGGATGAAGCCAACGAAATTAAGGGTTTACTTTGGAATTCCTATCTATATATTGTTGATGGAAATCCTAAATATAAAGCAAATGAGCGTTTTGATATTGCTTTAAAATCTTTAAATTATTATCAAAAAATAACGAATCCTGAACTTAAAAAAGAACGTCTAATTGCGGCTTACCTCAATCTCGGACATCTTTACAATAAAGAAAAAAACTATGACAAGGCTGTTTTCTACATGAAAGAAGCCTTAAAGTATGTCACCGACGAAAACTCCTATATGTTGGTTTCCATTTACTACAATCTTGGAGACACCTATATCGAACAAAAAAAGCTAACAGAAGGTATTGACTTCTTAAATAAAGCTCTTGAATATTCAGAGAAATATCAAATTGATGCACGAAAAAAAGATATTCTCTACAGTTTGTCAAAAGCCTACGATCTCCAAAATAATAAAGAAAAAGCCTATTTCTACCTCGAAGAATACAACAAGCTGAGCCAAAGTTTAATCTCCCAAGAAAAAAAGGTAATCAACAAATTGGATTCGGAAAATAAAAAGACTTCCCAAACGAAATCAACGGCAATTTGGGTTGGGTTAGGAATTTTTCTTGCAACACTTTTGGGATTTTTAGCATTTAAATTCAGAAAAAAACAAGATATTGATGAGCCGGAAATTAGTGAGGTAGATACCGAAAAATCGGCTGAAGTAAAAATAAGCTCTGCCACAGAGCAAAACATTCTTCAACAACTTCAAAATTTTGAAAAAAATAAAGACTATACGTCATCTACGGTTACACTCTACTATTTGGCCAACAAATTTCATTGCAACACGAAATATTTGTCGGCAACGATAAAAAAGTCTACAAACAAATCTTTCAGCCAATATATTAATGATTTACGTTTGGAATATATTATTAATGAGCTGAAAACCAACCCAAAAGTAAGAAGTTATAAGATTAGCCATTTAGCTGAAATGGCGGGCTTCGCTTCGCATGCTGCTTTTACAACGGCTTTTATTGCATTCACAAATGAAAAGCCTTCTATTTACATCAAAAATCTAAGCGAGTAAGGAAAATTTAATCCAATTTCGGTTTCGAACTGTACACTAAAACTTCACTTTTGGTGATGATTTCCCAATTTAAGACTAATTAATCTTCTTATTGTTCTGGAATAACAAAAATCACTTCGATAAATCAATTCATTGATTTATAAAAACTTACGCTTCAATAATTCTGAATTTCAAAAAAGTAAAACTTCAAAATTCTGAATACAGAAGAGCTTTTCTTGATTCCCAATCCCTAAGAATATACTTTTGTTTCACGCTAACTAAGGAAGGCAGAATAACACAGTAAAAATGATTGTGGATGAAGCATTCAAAAAACTATTTTGAATGTTTTGTCCCTGAAAAAAGAAACGACCTTTTTAGCATTTTAAGAACAAGAAATCAAACAAGTGAAATTCAATTTTAAAAAAATCCACATCGGAAAACTCATCAAGCAAAAAGTTGAGGAGTTTGAAATCCCAGAATCCAGACTTTGTAACTTTTTTCAATGTAATTATTGGGATATAAAAAATGTGTACAACCAGGAAACAATTGATACCGCAAGTTTACTGAAGTGGTCAAAAGTTTTGCAATATGATTTTTTTAGAATCTACAGTCAACATCTCATCTTATATTCTCCATTAGGGAAAAGCCCTATTCCTAAGGAAAAGTCAAAGGACTCTATACCGAACATCAAGAAAAATCTCTATACCCAACAAATGATTGATTTTATCTTGGAACAGATTACGAAAGGAGAAAAAAGTACGCAAGACGTCATTTCAGAATACAACATACCCAAAACAACTGTTTACCGATGGATCAAAAAATATCAGCAATAGGCCCAAATTATCATCAAATCTTTATTGACATTATTGAAAAAACATGTCCAAATAAGATGCGGTATTGTAAAAAAATATTGAACAAATCGCATTTGGATGTTTGGGATATTTCGAATTTAAACAAAATCATTTTCTCGAAAACAAAAGCGGATAATAGTAAATTCAAAACCTATACTTCTACGGAAATGAAGCAGATTCTGACAGACCAAAAGCTGAATAAACTAACCAATATCGATACCGCAAAGAAGTTTGAAATAAGCACCACAACGTTGCGAAAATGGAAGAACATTCTAGCTTTCTAACTCATGAAATTCTAAAAATAAAATAACCCGTTTACTTTTTAGCTGTTTATAGTGTTCAGCTAAAAAAAGCACCTCCAAAAGGAGGTGTTTTTTGTTTAACGTAAAAGGTATATTGAATTGTAATTAAGGTTTCCAAAAACTCCACATACTCCCATTATAAACGGCTAATCGTTTGCTTCCGGTTTTTCCTATGAAAACAAGCATTCCCGGAGCGGGATTTTGTATAGATTGAACGCTTTCTACCGTAGGAAGTACCATTGCTTTCGAATCCGATTCGAGAACCAAAACACCGTCCGCGCTTGAGGTTTTGCTGCCAATGATTACTTTTGATTCTACTTTTTCAGTAATTGAAGTTGGTTGTTGAGCTAATTCTGAATTAACATCGCCACTTTTTCCACTCAAATCAAACCAACCTGTATTCTTATAATATTTCACACGGGCATTCAACGGATCGCGAGCATCCAAAAGAATACTTCCTTCTTGAGGTGACAGATTTTGAGTAACGTAAGGTAAAACGATTCCTTTATTCTCTTTTGAAAACTCTAATAGGACAGACGTTTTTTCTACTGCTGTTCCTTGCGTATCACCAATGATAACTTGAGCATTGGCTATACCAAAAAAACTAAGTGAGAGGATTAAATTATATTTTTTCATTTTGATTTTTTTTAATTATTATGGACAGGCGGGCGTTGTAAAACAAGACCATTTTTGGTCTGCGTAAATTTTTAAACATTGCGCTGTCGTATCGAAAACCATCATTCCTTCTTGTGGAGAAACTATTTTTGATAAATCAGAAGTAGCAATACGTGTAACAACAAAACCTTTTGAGTTGGATTCTAAAACCATATGTCCCGATTTGCGGATACCTGGCCAGTTTTGTTTTTCAGAATCTTTACGATTCAGTAAGCTAATACCAAAATTAGATGGTAAGCCTACTCCACTTTTATTGGGCGCTTCATAGCAGGCACAATCTTTTTTGGCTTCAATGGAGAAGTTAGAAGACGCCACCGAAAAACAGCTTCCATTTTGACTGCTTACATTATATACAGTCCCTGCAACTAAGCCTGAAATACCACCGGTAGAATTAACAACCGGACCAGACGGTGAAAACACATACGTTTGAGTTCCTGCGTAGTTTGTAATTACTGCCGTTCCATCAGCATCACACTTTGCTGGACTAATTTGAATTTGAGGTGTTGAAACTTGATTGACCGTTAACGTAACAAAATTAGAATTTGATGTAGTACAATTATTAGAAAACTGAATTGTATATTTATAACCAGACATCGCAGCATTAACGCCTGAAATTGTTAATGATGGAGTATTAGCTCCTGAATATTTACCTCCATTAGTAATGAGCTTCATACCCGTTCCATTATCTTCATACCAAGAATAGCTGCTTGCATTAACTATTGTAGAAGTAAAAGTAACATTACTATTAACGCAAACTGATTTATTTGTTGGCGGAACGGTAATACTAGGAGGATTCTGCATCGTTATTAATACTGGTTTACCCGCTGGATAATAACACGAATTATTGTAGTAATAATAAGGGGTATACGAATTTCCAGCAGCTAAATTTCCCGTAAAGGGTACATTTTCATTATTCCGAAACCATCTAATGACACTTGTCCCTCCTGATCCTGCTATTGTTGATGGGCTCGTTAAATTTGAATTAAGAGTAGAAACATTTGTATTTGTATTACAAATTGAAAAACTTGTTGATTTTACAACAGGAACCGGTACGCCATAAATCTCCGGATTATCAATATAAGCGGTAGAATATCCATTAGTGTTAGCTACTCGAAATTGAATTTCGTAGGTTTTTCCAGGAAGTAACGTGTAAGGATTCACAAAATTGACCATCTTTCGATCACTATTTATATAGGCGTCTTTTGCAACCTCTGTCAAAACATTATTAGAAACATCTAAGATGTTCACAAGTAAAAAATAATTAAGTTTAACATCAGAGCCGTTTAGTGCTGTTTGAATACTAGCAATGCTAATATGATTAAGCTGAATTGCGGGACCATCAGTATTTATTTGTATTCTCGTTGTTAAATATTGTACAGAGGCTTCATACCCCCCTCCTACATTCAACAATCGAAATACTGTTGATTTCTTTGTATTTATCCGATTAACATCGTTGTACACGGGAAGTGTATTACTTCCTGAATTAAACCAAAACCCTGAAGTTATGCTGTTATTAATCTTTACAGGGCCAATTGTATAATACGTTTTTAAGTTGTTGGCACCTAGATCGGATGGATTGTAATCTGGTCCTGCATCTCCCGCTTTATCTCCATTGTAGGTTACTAAACCTTGGGAATTATTGGTCGATTGGGAATCTATCCCACAGAAATTGCTAGGTTGGGCATGAAGAAAACTCATAATTCCCAATCCCAACAAATGCATTACTAAAAGGCACTTCATGCATGTGTTTTTCATAATTTGTGAATAATTTTAGTTAGCTATTTAAGACTAAATTGTCCACAAAAATAAAAGTTAAAACTATAAATTCAGTGAATAATTTTAAATTTTAACAATGTTTAATATCATGAATAACAAGTAATTACGCATTTTTAATGAATTATTTTAATACAAAATAGTAAAATAAATTAAAATAATTTTGTTTGACTTTTAAATAAATTAATATTTACATAAAAATCACTTGAAAATCTGAAATTCCCGTTCCCTATTCTGACTAGCAATATTCTATTCCTTTCTTTTAAAACTTCTTAAAAAAGAATGATTTACGTCAACTTACTCAGGAATCTCGAACTCAAATATAAAAAGTGAAGTTCAAATTACAAGATGAAACGACATCGAAAATTAAGCGCAACGAATGGGCAAAACTTAGGACAAGTTCTAATTAACGATGATCAAGTCCAAGAAAATTTCTTTTTTTTCAGCGTTGCGCTTGCTAAAATCTTCCAAAACATAATTTTTATACAAACGGTATTGTGAGCCTGGTTTTAGATGTAGAGATTTTGGAAAAACGATTTTAAATTCCTTCTTCCCATGAGCTGGAATTCGATATCCAATTTCATTGAAAAATAGATCAATGGGTAGAGTTTCCCATTTTCCTTTCTTCAATTCTTTAATTTCAAAATATTCTCCCGTAATGATATTTTGTTGGGTGGAATTATTCATGGTAAAGGTGTGAATCTCTTGCGGATTTTTCGAAGACACTTCTATAGATTTCGGTTGAAGAAAAACTTCATTTTCATCCAAAATAACAGAGTCTTGCTTAACAGCCGCTGAATCAGTCGATATTACATTTTCTTGTTTCGAACAAGCGGTAAACAATATAACGATTAGTAGTGAAGATAAAATGGGCGTTTTCATGAAATTCTTCATTCAAAAAATAGACCTAAAAAACGTGTTACGACTTTTCCAAGTTCAGCCAACCCACTTTTTTACACCAAATGATATAGTTTTGATCTTCATTTTCCATGAATTCAATTTCTGAAATTGGTGGAATTTCATCTATTCCCTCTTGAGAAATTGGTGGCAAATGATACTCTTTTCTGAAATCATTCAATTGTTCCTTGTTTTCAACTGGAAAAATACGATTTTTGGCATCCAACTGCGTTCCAAACTTCTGCGGCTTTCCTTGAAAATACAAAATTCGATCATATAATAAAGCTAAATTTTGAAGTGAAATATCCACTTTGTTTTCAAGCATCAATTGATAACTTGACTTCATAAATTCAGGATCCGAAATCGAATGCTGAACAACTAACCAAGCCGCATCACTCGCCTCTTTTCCCACTTTAGAAATCGTTGGAAAACCAATCTCCGAAATAATTTCTTTAAGCCTTGTTGCATTTTCTACATGAACTTTTTCCATTTCGGGATCGTAGCCATTGAAAAGTGTCCCTTCCAAGAGCAAACGTTCTCGAACTTGCAAATCATACTTTTTAAGATGAATGAGCTCTTCACTGTATTTCGTTTCCATTTTGTGAGCACTTAAAATTCAAAATAAAAATAGAAAAAAGTAATGAAATCCAAAATCGAGGTAACAAAATACAAACAAGAATTGTCTAATAGATATGAAGAAACTAATTTGTACCATAAGCCTGCTAGGAAGCGTTTTTGCCTTTGCACAAGAGAATCCGGTAGTAAAAGACAGCACCATTGCAACAAAAGAAATACAAGAAGTTATTTTGAAATCGCAACGTAAAAAACAAATGGTGGACAAATCCATTTATACCTTCGATCAAGAAGCGCTTGAAAAAGCTAGATATGCAAAAGATCTTTTGACGAGTCTTCCTGAACTTCAACTGGATCCTATTTCCAATACAGTGGCAAGTACCAAAGGGGGAAAAGTTTTGTTTTTAATCAACGGAATTGAAGCAACGGATAATCAAATAAAATCGATTGCGCCAACCAATGTATCCAAAGTTGAATACTATGACATTGTTCCTGCTCGATGGGCAAACCGAGCCGATACCGTGGTAAATATTCTTACCAAAAATCCAGAAAACGGCTATAGTTATGGTGCCGATATTACTTCTGCTTTTACAACGGGCTTTGTTAATGCCTCCGCATACGGAGATTATACGTTTGGAAAGAATAATTTCGGGCTGGAATATTCGATGAATTTACGCAACTACGACAACCGAATTGTGAAAAAAAGATATGAGTATGACCTAAATAACACGCATTACATTTCAGATGAAACGCAAAAAGATCATTTCGGATATACCGATCATAATATCGTGACGCGGTACAGCAATTCGGAACCTGGGAAATATGCGTTTCAAGCAAAATTAAATTTGAATATTAGTGATTCCTTCAGTGATGGAAACGGACAAAGTTTGTTCAATCAAGGAGCAGTACAAACCATCCATGGAACAAATCATAATCGTGCTTCCGACTATATCAATCCAAAATTAGATGTGTATTATTCTAAAAATTTAGGGGCAAAAGATGAGTTGAGCTTCAACGTTGTTGGTTCGCATTACGATACCAATTCCACACAGTTTGACCACGAATGGAATATCGCCACAAGTGCTGATGTTTTCAATAATGATATGGTTTTGAAAGCCAAACAAAATGGCTTTGTTGGAGAAATAGCGCATGTTCACACCTTCGAAAAAGGAAAGTTAAGTTCGGGATACCGAGTTTCAAACGATGCGATTACCAATGATTTGCAAAATTTAGCGGGTAATTTTCATTATAAAGTAAATTATCTTCAAAACTATCTATACTCAGAATATTCGGGAAAGAAGGACAAATTTTCGTACCGATTAGGAATGGGCTTAATGGTAATCAGCAATAAAAGTGGTGAAACAACAGATACTACGTGGTCGCCGACACCAAAAATTGTTTTGGGATACCAACTTGCTTCTAACCAAAATCTTCGATTTGCAAGCAGCTATTCCTTGACAAGCCCCTCTAGTGATGCGTTGAGTAGCAATGTGGTGCAAGTTGTTCCGAACATCGTGCAATACGGAAATCCGTTTCTGAAAACCTACAACCTTTTCCACAACGATATTCAATATAGTTTCAATAATAAATATTTTGATTTTAATGCCGTGGTTTTCCATAATTACATGCCAAGAGCGTTCAATCAATTCTTTGTGAAGGATGATAATGGTTATGCAATCACGTATGAAAATTCGGATTATTCAAGACAATTCGGATTACAGTTAAGCGGCTCTGTAAAGCCTTTTGGAAGCAATATTTTGGTTCTGAAAACCTATTTACTTCCGGTTTCCATCAAAACAAAAAAACAAGACGGAACCGAAATGGTGAGTAAATATATTTCTAATAATTTTACACTTTCCTCCGAGTATAAATCGTTTAGCGTTTATTATGGATTCAATTTCCCAGTGTATATTTTGAGTGGCGCGTTTTTAAGCACAAACGAAAATCAGAATCATCTTTTTGTGAAATATCAACACAAAGAATGGTCGTTTACTGCAGGAATGTATTGGATGGGAATGCCTTCGGAATATAAAACGAAAAGCTTACCAGAAAGTCTTGTAAACTACAGCCGACACACGCAAATTTTCAATAATAAGAATATGTTTGTGGCTGGAATTAGCTATGATTTTTCAACGGGTAAAAAAGCACAAATCCAACGAAAACTCAACAACAGTACAGCTCCAGCAGCTACATTTTAAATAAAAAAGCCTGAACGTCTATGTTCAGGCTTTTGTTTTATTATTTATGAATTTACTTTTTGATCAGTTTTGACTTGAAAACTTTATTTTGAATTTTCACTTCAACAAAATAAACTCTACTAGCTAAATGATTAATTGAATTCTTCGATTGATTGCTTTCAAAAACTTTCTTTCCAGAAGCATCAAAAATTCTCACTAATTCAACTTTTCCATTAGAACTATTTTTAACTTCAAATTCATTGACAACTGGATTAGGGAAAATTGACACATCATTTTTCCGAACCTCATTTGTTGAAAGGTTATTGGTTAAATTATATTTAATTAGAAAAGGATTACTAACACTATTTGAAACTGAATAGCCCTCACCAACAAGTTCATTATCATTCAATAAAATCATTCTCTGAACAACTTCCAAAGTGATATCGGGATCTACATAAAAACCTGTCGAATTAAAATTAAGGTCTAATTGGCCATTTGGAAGTAATCGAGATAAATAAACATCACCGTCTTCATTACTTCTTGAAACTTCAATACTTCCAGCTAAAACAAGATTCTTTTTTGAATCTTCTTTAATTTCATTAATGTATACACCAGTTGGTAAGCCAAATATTCCGTTAATACCAAAATTCGTATCTAAAACACCTTGAGTTGTATACTTTAATAGTTGATTATAATTTTGAGCACTCACTTCTTTTTCAACAAGTATGTTGTTACTTATTGGATAACTGCTTATCCAACTATCAAATTGCAACGAACCGTTAGTACCAAAAGAGGTATTCAATGCTCCATTTGATGCAAAATTCGTTACGTAATAGCTGTAATTAGGATTGACATATTTATTTGAAACGACATAAAATTGGCTATTATGTTCAAAAAAATCACTAATTGAACCGTCCATCACGACGCTTCCATTACTTCCAAAGCTACTATCAATTCCTGAAGAATACACTTTGAAGAGTTTACTTTTAGTAGTACCAGCATCATTATAAGTATACGCCCCAACTAAAGAGCCATCTGCAAGAGTAATCAATCGAATAATCCGTCGATCATTCTCAGTAAATCCTAAAGTAAAATTTCCGCCATTAGAAAAACTTGTATCAGGTTGACCGTTACTTAAATATTTAGAAATGCTTGATGCACTCAAAACATAGAACGTATTCCCTGCACCAATAGAAATTGTGAAATCATTGTAATCAACTCCTGATGTATGTGGCAAATTCAGAACACCAGAGTTACCAAAAGATGAATCTAATTGTCCATTCGAACTGTATTTTGTTAGATAAATGCTTTCTCCTGGATTTTCATGTTTCGACTCTAATATAAGGTAAGATCCGTCACTAAATTTTTGTAAGTCATAATTAATACTTTCACCCGGAATTGGTAAAATAACCTTTCCTGCATTTCCAAAATTTGTATCTAAAACAACGTTTTGGCTTTGAGCATTCATGAAAAAGGTGACAGCAACCGCTGACGAAATAAGTAGTTTTCTTATCATAGATGTTTTTTTTTTTGATTTAATTATATTTCAAATAAGTGTATCCCAAATTAATAAGCTTGTAAACAAGTATTCCTATAGCTATTCCAATACCGACTGATATTGCTAATTTTGTAAACCCTTTCTTGGGTTCATCTGGTTTTGTTTCCATTATTTTATGTTTTATTTTATTTTTCGAAACTACAAAAAATAGAATGTAAACCCTATTTTTTAAAGTGATTTTTTAAGTGTTTCAAATTCAAACTGAAAGCCTGTTTCTAATAACTTTTGATTACTAACTCGAGAACCTTCAAGGAGCATTTTGGACATTTCACCAAAAAGCATTTGAATCAGAAAACGAGGAGCGTTCGGTAGAAAACTTTTCTTTCCAAAAGAATGTAGAAATGCATTTGAAAAATCATTCATCGTTTGATGTTCGGAAGTACAAACATTATAAACCCCTGCGACAGTTTCATTTTCCAAGATAAATTCATACAAAGAAACGAGATCTCGAATGTCAATCCACGGTAAATATTGTTTTCCGCTTCCTAAAGAAGTATTGATTCCATTTTTGGCCAAGGGCACTAACTTTTGATACATACCACCCTCTTTTCCTAAAACAACGCCTTTTCGTAGCAGAACAACTTTCGTATTCACGTTTTCAAATTTTAAAGCGGCATCTTCCCATTTTTTGCAAACTTCAGCAAGAAAATCAGTTCCGTTGGGTGAATTCTCTGTAAAAATTTGATTCGTCGTCACAGCGCCGTAATAGCCAACCGCTGAAGATGAAATTAACAATTGAATTGGATAATTTCCTTTTTGAATATAATGATAAAGCAGTTCTAGGGACTTGATTCGACTTTCAAGAATAAGTTGCTTTCGGCTTTTTGTCCATCTTTTTTCACCAATATTAGCTCCAACAAGATTGATCAGAATGGAAACACCTTCAAATGCATTTTCATCAATAAAACCTTTCTCTGTGTTCCATTCAAAATAACAAACATGAGCTGAATTTGGATGCTTTTTTTTAACCAAAACATGAATAGAATAACCCAATTTAGTAAGATGAGGAATCAATGCTTTTCCCACAAAACCAGTTCCACCAGCGATAAGAATCTTCTTTTTTTGTTTTTGCATGTTTCTAATTTACTTAAAAACATTCATGTTTTCATCGTAAATCGGACTTTGAATATTTAGAAAATTCAACACCGAATGAAACACGTAATTCTGATTGACGGTTTTCAAAGATTTTACCGTTTTCGAATGGTCAGAAGTCCAAACAATAAATGGAATTTCGTATTGTTCTTTTGGCGCCATACTCATCGGTAAACCGTGCATATACAAGTTTTTCTCGCCCAAAGATTCACCATGATCAGACACGAAAATCATCGCACTTTTATAGTCTTTAAGCTCTTTTAAATCTTCGATTACGCCGTGAAGAATGTAATCCGTATAAACAATCGTATTGTCGTAGGCATTCATCAACTCGGTTTGTGAACATTTGCTTAAATCAACACTGTTACAAACCGGTTTGAAAACTTCAAATTTCGCTGGATATTTCTTGCTATACGTTGGCCCATGACTCGTACTCGTATGCAAAACAATGAAAATTTTGTTCGATTTACTGGCAAGAATTTCCTCTTTTAAATTTTTCAGCAAAACCTCATCATAATTGCAATCGTCGCCTTGACAATCCTTACGCAAAGCCTCTTTGTTAAGGTATTTTTTGATATGAACGGGCGGTTCGCCCCAATTGGTTGTCTTCCAAGTCACATCTACTTTATTTCGATTCAAATAATTCGGCAGAATTTCATTCAAATCGTTGGAATCTTTATAATCTAATATACTTTTTACACCAGCCGTTGTGTAGGTCGCACTAGAATTTGCATTTAAGTGAACCACATTTGCCGTTTTAGAAAGCAACGGATTGGTATCTTTTCCGTATCCGTACAGAGAGAAATTAGCACTACGAGCCGATTCTCCAATAACCAAAACCACAACCGACTTTTCATTATCTCGAATTGTAGCGTTAGGCAAAAGCGTTTCTTTCTGATTTTTTTTATGTTGATGAATATAAAACAGGGAAATATTCACCGAATACGACCAAGGCATGGCTAAACCACCCAATGTTTTCGAGTTTTTGTCTATCCAAAGCCAATTGCTGGAATTTGCAAACGCCAAAGTTCCCATAAAAAGTAGCATCACACCAATCGTAGCAAAAAAACGTTTTATCGAAACTTTAATTAAATCAGCTTTAATAATAAAAATACTGGGCAAAATCCCTAAAAAAACGAGATACAGAATCAGTTTAAACGAAAAGAAACTGCTGGATTCTTCGAAGTTGGTATTCAAAATATTACCGATCATACTTTCGTCAATAATCACGCTATAGGTGTTGATAAAATACACCGCGATAGAACTGATTAGAAACGTAAGTACCATTAAAAATTTCCCTACATATCGGGAAATAAAGCAAAATAAATAATACGCAAAAGCATTAGCAACAATCATTAAAACGACCAAGCTTGCGATTAAAAAAACACCGTTAAAACTTTTATAATCGACGCTTCCAAATACAAATTTGAAAAACGGAAAATGAAAGAATAAAAAATTGAGTACGCTCATGATAAGCGCAAAATGAAGTAGTTTAATTTTGTTTTTTAGCATATGCTTTAATCACATTAACGAGAGATATAAGTAAACAAATAAGTGCGACAAAAAATACAGGCATGTGTTCATGAAACAATTTCGTGACCATCACCACTGCCACACCTAAAAATAGCACGGCAAAAATCGGATAAAATTTTCGATTTCCAATCCAGTTCCAGATATAATACTTTCGATTAATTAGAATTCCTAAGACACCAGAAACAAAACCAAAAATCCCACCAATGATCACATCAAAAGGATAATGAGCACCAAGGCCAACTCGAGTTAATGCGAGAAAAAGCCCTAGAATAAGAAATACAATCACCCAAAATATTTTATTTTTATATTTTCTCGGCCAGAACGCAAAAAATAAAACCGTAAGCATGGTAAATATAGTAATAGAGTGTCCTGAAGGCAAACTATTATGTCCTTTCAGCATTTTTCCAACGATGGTAAAATAATGATGATCCAATACTGCTGCAGGACGTGGAACTTTAAAAATTGATTTTAAAGTTGTCGCAATAATTAAGGATACCACGGATGATGTTAATAATGCGCCCCACAATTTGGGTGCCCTCAAATAGAAAATGCTTAAAATGGCTAAGAAAACGCAAGCATCACCCAACTGGGTAAGATTAAGTTCCAAATTAGGAAATAGACACAGTCTCGAATTCAAAAACAAAAAAAGTGGTTTTTGAAACTCAATATAACCTGGAACCGACAATGCTTTTTTGCTTGCTAAAAAGAGTACAATCGCAAGAAGTAATGCCGCAGGAACGAGAAGCACAGAAGCTTTAACTCGTGCAAAATTTATTTCAATTTTAGAATTCATCGTGTTTTCATGGTTTTTAATCCCTACTTGTCTGTAATTTTCGCAACAAATAACAGCTAATTTTAAAAAACAAATGCAAGATTAAGACAATTACTACGACTTTCCCAACTATTTAAAGAAAAAAACAAAGATTTGATTCTAGATCCATGAAAATTAGAATCAGTACAAATAATATGAATTTAAATCGGGATACGAACTAATGTAAAAGTGAAATAATATCCTGAAAACCATTTTCTTGAGCAAGTTCTAAAGGTGTTTTACCATAAGAAATATCGTCACCGCAGTCATACGTTTCTGGTTTAGATTTGTCAACTCCTTTAGTAATGAGATAGGTAACCATTTTCGGGTCGTTCTGCTTTACAGCAATAAGCAAAGCGGTCTCGCCATCGCAATTGGTAGCGTCCAAATCATCTTTGGAAAGTTTCAACGCATCCAAAACTTCATAATCTCCCTTACGTACGGCTTGTTCATATACCCAAAGTTTACCACGAATATCGCCCAATTCTTGATTAGCACCTTTTAGCAACAAAAACCTGGCGACGTCATAATGTTGGTGAAATCCCGCTTTGTTAAAGGCGTTGTTGTTTTTAATATCAATTCCTTTTTCCACAAGATAGTTGAGAATGTTTAATCGATTGTACTCTGCGGCAATAACGGCGTAAGATTCATCCGCTTTATGAAGATCTGCCCCATCTTCCACAAACAACTTCGCCATTTCCACATTATCTGCAGCCCAAATGACGGCTTGCAATGGAGGAATTTTGTTTTTAGGTAAAAAAACGGCCGGGAACGAGGTTTCCAACATTTGCTTTACTTTATATTGGTCTTGTCGATCTATCGCATCATACAATTCATCTACAATTTCATACGATGGAACGGCTGTTTTCACGATTTTCCTGTGAACAACTTCTTTATTTTTTTTGGATTCAAAACAGGATTGAAAAAACAATAAAGAGACAGCAAAAAATACAGAATACGATTTCATTAGCGCTAACTAAAATCTTAAATTTAATCGTCGGCTTGGATATTTTCAATCAACCACGTATTTTCTTTTTTAATCACATTAAAAGTAATACCAAAAGCATACACTCCATCTTTATTGATGGCTATAATAGTTGTTTCGTTTGCGGTTTTAGGAATACGTTTTATAAAGTAGCTTTTCCTCTTACCAGATAAATAATTTTTCCGTTCGACATCATTCATCGAATTATAGTACCACTCTATATTATTAATAACTTGATCGGTGTTTTCGTTCTTGATTACATATTTGTTGGCTTGTTCAAAATCAAATACATCAATGGCTTTTAAATAATTCTCCACCGTACTTTCAGGTGTATCTGTTTTCGATGCTTGTTTTTTACAGGAAACTAAACCCGCAAAACATACGAGAGCAATTAGAAATAGTGTTTTGAGTGAAGTCAATCTCCTTTGTTTCATAGGTTTAGTATTCAAATCGTTCGTAAAGTACTTTGATATTTAAACTTTTCCAAGAATGCGTCGCAAAATCATAGTAGCTTTTTTTTACATACGTTCTTACATGGGTAGCATCAACAACATCAAAATCCCATAAAAAAACAATCTCATGACTACTTTCTACACCATTCTCACTTCCAGATTCGGTATACGTTTTACTTTTTGGAATAAATGCTTCATTTTCAAATTTAAACTCTGTATTATATACACTAATAGGAAAATTCGCATACGTCGGAATATTGGTACTGTTTGTATATCCCAACTGGGATTTAGGTAAGATAAAGGAAAGCAACTCAACTTTGGTTTGATTCAACTCATTGGGAAGAACCTCGAAATAAGGACGTAGATTTTTAATATTTGTAATCTCCGTCATCAAATCGCGGGAAAGTACTTTATTATTGTCTAAATCTACCGCTTCATTGGCTTCAAATGCAACAATCCGATATTGTCCTTCCAAACCAGCATAGGCTTTCTTTTGTTCAGCATCGTCATTATTTGTACAACTTCCTAAAAGGAAAACTCCCAAAAAGAGATAAAAAATCTTCATATTTCTTATTTTTTTTATTTTTTTTAAACCATTCCACCATTGACACCAATATTCTGTCCAGTAATCCATTGCGACGCGTCGCTACTTAAGAATAGAATAATCGGAATAATGTCTTCTACATTCCCAATTCTTTTAAACGCAGACTGATTGGCTATTTGAGTAATTAACTCTTCTGATTTTCCCTTTAAAAACAACTCGGTGTTCATTGGACCAGGAAGCACGGAATTAACGGTAATTTCTTTACTTCCGATTTCTTTTGCAAAAACACGAGTCATTTGCTCTACTGCCGCTTTCGCTGCCGAATAAACAGCATACGTAGGCATTATCAATTTTGATGTAGAACTTGAAATGTTAATGATTCTTCCTTTATTTTCCATTTTTTCAGAAGCCGTTTTCATCATGAGAAAAACGCTTTTTACATTGATTGCAAATTGCTGGTCAAACTCTTCTTCCGAAAAATCTTTTAAGAATTTTGTAATCATAATTCCAGCGTTATTCACAACAATATCTATCTTTCCGAAATGGCTAATCGCTTGTTCAAAAAGGAAACCAACATCTTTCTGAACGCCAACATTTGCTTTTACCGCAAAGGCTTTTCCACCTAAAGCTTGGATTTCTTGAATGACTTGTTCCGCTTCGCCTGCATTGGAATTGTAATTAATAACGAGAGAAGCTCCCTTTTTCGCCATTTCAAGAGCCGTTTGTTTTCCCAAACCTCTTGAAGAACCCGTAACTATGGCAATCTTGTTACTTAAATCGATCATGTATTGTTTTTGTTAAAGATACAAATTCAAAGATTATTTCCCATCCGAGTAATAGACGATTTTCCGATCTTCCACCCGATCCTTTTTACCATTTAGAAAAGAAAGTTGGTTGATGTAGTTATTATTTTTATCATAAATATATTCGTAGGTAAATTTGAACTGCTTATTATCCTGATCCTTTGTATCTACAACATCAAAATCCCCATTGCTATTGATGATAACGGCAGCAGAATAGATAATTTTACCATTTCGCTTCATTATCGTATTTTCTATTTTGGACTCGGCGTCATATTCGGAAACATTCACATCTTCTGGTGTATCCAAATGGTAAAAATTGCTTCTTTTCAATTGATTTTTAGCATCATATAAAACAAGAATTACAAATTTTGTCGAATCATTTATTTTTTTGATCATCATATCTTGATCATTATAAAAATAGGATTCCGTTTCTTCAATTTGATCTTTAGTATCATCGTATTTACCGTAATTAGATTGGGAAATTAAACGATTTTTTTGGTCGTAATGAAAGATCTGTTTTCCAGTACCATCATTCATTGTAATGCTATCTAGCTTATTGTTGCTATAATGGTAGTTCCAAACGGTTTTATCATCAGCAATATCCATATTACTAAATTCCGTTTTAAGTAGCATGCTAGTTTCTGAAAAATAATTCCGACGAACTGTAGTCATTGGTGGACCCTCTAAATTAGAAGTGGTCGTTTCTATCATTTTTACCTTTCCTTTTAACCCAAAGTCCTTTACAGTTAGCGGCATTCGCATGAGACTACTTTGTTTCAATAAAATGGAATCAACATGCTGCGCATTAATAAAAAATGCAGTTAGACTACAAAAAAGCAGTACGAATTTTCTCATATATGGTACATTTTCAAAGATTTTATTTGATTTCAAAAAAACACAAAAACACACTTATTGAAATTTAGTATTTTATGGTGATTTACTTCTCAATTTTCTTGGAAATCTGAATTATCTTCGGGTTTTCAATTAAGTAGTAGATTAAAAATTCATCGCCTTTAAAGATTTTTTGATCATCATTATCAATATTTTCTTGAATCGTAATTTTATCTTTTGTTTGGTATTCAATAACAGCATAATTCCCTCTAATTCGACCATAACGTTTTTCTATATCAACAACCTTTGCAATAGCTATTGCTTTTGGATGTTCTTTAAAAATCTCTTCCTTCCTATCCTCCATGCTCGAACTCATAAAAGAGAAAATGGCAATATAACCAACTGTAACGAAAGTGTAAACTATAAAATTCCGTAATGTAGTTAGTAGCCAACCGGCTTTGCTTTCTTGATAGGTCGGTTTTGGTGAAGCATCTAATTTGTTTACAACATAACTAACAACAAGGGAAAATAAAATAAGTATGGAAAAGCACAGCAAAATCATCTCATCAACATAGACAAAATCAAAGAAGAAGTAAACTATCGGAAGTCCAATTAGAAAGGCAATTACGTAAGTTAAGTAGCTTGATTTCAATCGTTATAAATTTTCAAAACAAAGAAACAAAATAAGTTGTTAAAACCTAAAATTCTCATCTTCTCTTTTTTAAACTTTGCATCCAAAAACAAGAAGATCGTTTTGGTTTTGTATTTTTACTCCATTCAAAACAAATTCAAAATGCGTTATCATTCACTAAAAATCTTCTTTTTTGTCCTTTTTATTTCGGTTCAATTTCAGGCGCAAGAAAGACCGGTTCTCGATATTATGCTCACCAATTACGAGTATCCGTTTCCTGTTCAGTTTTTACCATTAAAAAGTCAAAACAAGGACATCAAAATGGCGTACATGGATGTAAAACCGCAAAAATTCAATGGAAAAACGGTGGTTCTTCTTCATGGTAAAAATTTTAATGGTGCTTATTGGAAAACGACGATTCAGGCGTTAACTAAAGAAGGATATCGCGTGGTGGTTCCTGATCAAATCGGATTTGGAAAGTCATCTAAACCCACAGATTATCAGTTCAGTTTTCAACAGTTGGCGGAAAACACGAAATTGGTTTTGGATGAATTAAAAATTGAAAAAGCATCTATTTTAGGACATTCAATGGGCGGAATGCTTGCAACTCGTTTTACGCTAATGTATCCCGAAATGGTTGAAAAACTCATCCTAGAAAACCCCATCGGATTGGAAGATTGGAAACTTGTTGCGCCTTATACCTCCATCGAAAAGAATTATCAAAACGAATTAAAAGCCGATTACGCCACCACGAGAAAATACCAAAACGGCTTCTATTACGACAATAAATGGAAACCGGAATACGATGAATGGGTGTATCTTTTGACAGGTTGGGCAAAAGCGCCTGATTATCCGCAAGTTGCTTTGGTGAACGCAAAAACGTCGGATATGATTTTCACACAGCCCGTCGTTTATGAATTTCACAATATTAAAACACCTACCCTTTTAATCATTGGAACCCGTGACCGAACCGCCATCGGAAAAGCCTTGGTCAAAGATCCTGAAGTTGCTGCAAAAATGGGGCAATATCAGCTATTAGGAAAAGAAACGCAAAAGAAAATTAAAGGATCCCAATTGGTTGAATTGGAAGATGTTGGTCATCTTCCTCATATTGAAGTTTATGACCGTTTCATCGAACCGCTAAAAGAGTTTTTGAAGAAATAGCAACTTGAGGTTACAAAGAATTCTGCACTTTTATTGAATGTACAGCATCAAAAAAGGCTTTCAATTTGGTTTCATCAAGTTTTCCATCGGTGCGAACACTGCTGCATAAATCGACTCCAAAAGGTTGAACTATCGCAACGGCTTCCTGAACGTTTGTAGCATTAATTCCACCCGCTAAAAACAAAGGAATTTTAATGGATTCTCGGATTTTTTTGCTCAGCTCCCAATTGTGCGTTCTCCCAGTTCCGCCCAATTCTTTAACTTCTAAATTGGGATTTCCACTGTCTAAAAGCAACGCATCAACATAATTTGAAATTTCAATGGCTTCCTTTACAGAATCTTCTTCAATCACATGAATAACCTGTACCAATTTCACATGCGGAATTGCTTCACGAATACGCGCATATTCACGATTTTCTAAACGATCCACAATCTGAATCGTCGTTGTATTTACCTTCTGATAATGATTGATAATTTCCTCGGCTTTAGTTTCGCTAGTCAGTAAAAATGTCGAAATCGGTGGTGGCGTTGCCCTAACGATTTCATAGATCATTTCATCATCAATAACTCCAGGTCCACTTGGCATTTTGCCCACCAAACCAAGAATATCAGCACCATATTTTATCGCTAATTCAGCTTCCTCAACACTGCTAATGCAACAAATTTTTACTTTTGGAAATCCCATTTTTTAAATTTTGGTGAATTTAAAGAGAAATTAGACATTTTCATACTTGATTTTATTTACAAGTTTTAGATACTTAGAGTTCTTTATTTTAAGAAAGTTCTTTAATTACTTGACACGGATTTCCAACCGCAACAACATTGGCAGGAATATCCTTCGTGACAACGCTTCCCGCACCGATTGTTGTGTTATCACCAATAGTTACACCTGGTAAAACGACAACATGAGCGCCAATCCAAACGTTATTGCCCACAGTGATAGGTTTTGCATACTCCAAACCTTCATTTCGTTGAGGAATGTCGAGAGGATGCCCAGCCGTGTAGAAGCCG
Source organism: Bacteroidota bacterium (assembly GCA_023423715.1). GTDB lineage: Bacteria > Bacteroidota > Bacteroidia > Flavobacteriales > Weeksellaceae > JAFAFC01. Next base: position 33,183 of record JAFAFC010000020.1, on the reverse strand, counting down.
CAGTTTGGAGCAATAAAGACATTATCTCCAAAACGAACTTTGGCACCATCCAAAATCACAAGATTATGATTCGAATAAAAATTAGCTCCAATTTCAATATTATAACCGTAATCACACCAAAATGGTTGTTCTATTAAAAACTCGGTTTGGCTGGTCTTCAACAAATCTTGAATAATCTTTTTACGCTTATCAAAATCCGAATAATTCGTACGGTTATACTCTTGGCAGAGCGTTTTACAAACATTCCGTTCCTGAATAAGCTTTTCATCAAAATTCGCATTATAAAGCAAACCTTTCTCGCATTTTTCCTTTTCTGTCATTTCTAACTGTTCTTATGATTGTAACATATTTTTTACTCGACTAATTAAAGTCTCCGTTTATTTTTCTTCCAATTTCATTTTGTAGTAGTCGTAAACGTTACCTTCTTCTTTATATTCGGTAACTAAAGCAAAGTGTAATGTCGTGTTATCACTCCAAAATTCTTTTTCAATAACGCATAGCCATTTATTTTTTTGCTTTTCGAAAATAGCATTCAGCCCGATAACTTTTTCATACTCTTTTCCTTTCTTCATCTGCAAGAAATGATCAAAACACTCCTGCCCTTCATAGAGTTTTGTAAACTGATATTTTCCATTGGGAGATACAATCCCATAATCTGGATTTCCAACATCATACGTTTCTTTTCCAGTTCGCAAATTATAGCTTATATCTGTTGTATGACCGCCTTCACATAAGAGAATATCTTCTTCAGGAAAATAGGCAACGGCAATAGTTTCTAAAAAATCATACGATACCGATTTTCCGTTTCTAAATCGTATTTTTTTAATTCCTAAATACTCATTTGTATGTTCAAAGGTGACAATTCCTTTTAGTTTTTGTTGAATTAATTTCGGGTCCGTAATTCTAACTTTTGGTTTACTAGGAAACTTGGCTTGACTTTTCGAGACGTTAAAATCTTCAGAAGTCACTTGTTCGAACGTAATTTTATTAATTCGCTTGGTATCTTGTGAAGTTTCTATTTTTTGTTTGGAAATATGCAGGGTATCCGACTTGGGAGCGGAAACGACCACATCTTCATTCTTCTCCTTTTTACAGCTCATCAAAAATATTCCCATGATTAAAAATCCCGATAGTATTCGCATTCCTTTCTGTTTTTTTAAAGCTGGACTTACTCAATTTTTCTATTCCACTTTGCAATCAAAGATGCTAAAATCTTTTAATAAATAATGAAAAAAGACAAGCAAAATTATCTCTGCAATTTACTAAAGAACGTAAATCAAGTAGCACTGTTCTCTTTTTAAGATGTTAAACTCGACAATAACCTTTCAACTACGCTCCTATTTATTATTTCAATTATCTAAGTATCTTTGCTCTTTAAAATTCGCCCATGAACACCATACTTCTTATCGACGACGAAGAAAAAATCAGAACTTTGCTGTCCAAAATAATTTCTTTGGAAGGTTTTGAGGTCTTTGTAGCTTCTGATTTGAAAAATGGATTGAAGCGACTTGAAGTTTCTGATATTGATGTTATCATTTGCGATGTAAAGCTTCCTGACGGTAGTGGTGTCGATTTTTCAAAAACAATAAAAGACAAATTTCCTTCGGTCGAAGTGATTTTGCTCACCGCGTTTGGAAATATTCCTGATGGCGTAAAAGCGATTAAAAATGGTGCGTTCGATTATATTACAAAAGGCGATGACAACAACCGAATTATTCCACTTTTGTATAAAGCCGTCGAAAAAGTGGCTCTCAACAAACGGGTTTTGATGCTTGAAAAACAATTGGGCGGGAAAAAATCGTTTGATTCTATTGTTGGAAAGTCATCGGCAATAAAATCGGCAATTGATTCTGCAAAAAAAGTAGCAGGAACTGATGCAACGGTGCTTTTGACGGGCGAAACAGGAACGGGAAAGGAAGTTTTTGCGGAAGCCATTCACAACGCAAGTACGAGAAATAAACAAAATTTTATCGCCGTAAACTGTTCTGCGTTCAGTAAAGATTTGTTGGAAAATGAATTGTTTGGTCATAAAGCGGGCGCTTTTACTGGAGCCGTAAAAGATTCGAAAGGAATTTTCGAGGAAGCCAATAACGGAACCGTTTTTCTTGATGAAATTGGTGAAATGCCACTCGATTTACAAGCGAAATTATTGCGCGTTTTAGAAACAGGTGAATTCTTGAAAGTCGGCGATAGCAAACCCACAAAAACGGATGTTCGCATTATTGCGGCCACCCACAGAAACTTGCAAAATGAAGTGGAGGCTGGGAATTTCCGTGAAGATTTGTATTATAGAATTGCGGTTTTTCAAATCAATTTGCCTTCGTTGCAAGAGCGTTTGTCGGATATTAAGGAATTGTCAAAACACTTTCTACAAACATTTTCGCACAAAGCAGGCAAAAATATTTCGGAAATTTCTCCGGAATATTTGGATGCACTCCAACAGCATCAATGGAAAGGAAACATTCGAGAATTGCGAAATGTCATCGAACGCAGCGTTATCTTAACCGACGAAAATACGCTACAAAAAGACAGTTTACCCTTTGATTTCACGTCTTCCAACATCAGTTCAGTGAAAAACTTATCGGCTTTTTCGATGGCAAGTGCGGAGAAAATTCACATTCAAAAAATTCTAAATTACACCAAAGGAAATAAAGCAGAAACCGCCCGTTTGCTGGAAATCGGCGTTGCAACTCTATACCGAAAAATCGAAGAATACGGGATTAATTGATAATGGATAATGGATAATTGTCAATTGTTAATTGTTAATTGTTAATTATCAATTATCAATTACATTTTTCTTCTCAAAATAATAAAAAGCCTTTCAAAATGATAGGCTTTTTTTCGTGCTAAAATTTCTTCAAAAATCGTAAATCATTTCCTAGAAGTCGTTTACGAGATTTTCTTTGTTTTCGGTCTGCATCTTGGCATTATGGTTTTGAAATCAATTAAAGATTCAATCATGAAAAACAATTGGCAAAACCGACATCACACAAGACTTCAAAGAACAAAAACAGAGTTCTTAACACCAAAGCAAATACTGCTCACGATTCTGGCGCTTGCGTTTCTTTTTTGCCTTTTAGCGCAGTTCTTATAAACTTTTAAAATCAAAAATATGCTCACACTAGTTTTAGTTTTGGCAGGCGTGGCTTGCTTCTACCTTTTTTACAAATCCATCGATTTTTTTGACAAAATATAAATTCTAAAAAACTTAAAAATGACACTTTTATTTATCGTCGCACTCGCGGTTTTTGGCTACACCTGCTACGTACTCTTAAAACCAGAAAAATTCTAAATCCTTTTTCAGATGAAAATCAATATCAAAAGAAAGTTAAAAGATGCCTTCACAATCCTCATGATGTGGCTGTTTGTAATTGCCATTCTTTATTTGGTGATTGAACGGGCAAAATTTCTTCAGTAAAAATTTCATCTCAAGAAAAACGGAACAATTTATTTACAAAACAAAGGATCAACTCAGAAAATGAACACAGAAATATTAGGAATTATCGCCATGTTTTGCGTAACCATCGCGATAGGAATACCGCTCGGAAAATACATTTCCAACGTTTACGGCGGTAAGAAAATGGCGGCCGACAAAATTTTCGGACCCATCGAAAAATTATTCTTTAAAATTAGTGGTATCGATGCCACCAAAGAAATGAATTGGAAACAGCATTTAACCGCTTTGCTCACCATAAATTTAGTTTGGTTTCTTCTCGGAATGCTGATTTTAATGACGCAAGGAAGTTTACCACTCAATCCAGATCACAACCCAAGTATGTCTGCAGATTTGGCTTTCAACACGATTATTTCGTTTGTGGTTAATTGCAACTTACAGCATTATTCGGGCGAAACAGGCATGAGTTATCTCGGTCAACTTTGGTTAATGTTTTTACAATTTGTAAGCGCTGGAGTTGGTTTAGCTGCCGCTGCTGTTGTTTTCAGAGCTTTTAGAGATAAATGCACCACACAACTAGGGAATTTTTACGATTTCTTCGTGAAATCTTGTACTAGAATTTTGCTTCCGCTTTGTATTGTTGTTGCGAGTATTTTGGTTTTCCAAGGAACACCGCAAACTTTTGAAGGGAAAGATCATTTGACGAATTTTCAGGGCGATAAAATGGAAGTTTCCAGAGGTCCTGCTGCAGGTTTCGTTGCTATAAAACATATCGGAACCAACGGCGGAGGATTTTTCGGAACCAACGGAATTCATCCTTTAGAAAATCCAAGTTATTTAAGCAACATGGTAGAAATGTTTGCACAACTTATCGTTCCTGTTGCCATGGTTTTCGCGTTTGGATTTTTCATCAACAGAAGAAAATTTTCATGGATGATTTTAGGGGTGATGACCGTTGGATTCCTACTTCTCGCCATACCAAATATCAATATGGAAATGAATGGAAATCCTGCGATTGCTCAAATGGGAATTAATTCAGATTTAGGTGCGATGGAAGGGAAAGAAATTCGTTTTGGTGCGGCTACATCAGGTTTTTGGAGCATTGTAACCACGGTAATTTCTACAGGATCTATCAACTCAATGCACGACAGTTCGATGCCGTTATCTGGAATGAATGAAATGCTTGCGATGATGATTAATGCGTTTTATGGCGGTTGCGGAGTAGGAATTCTCAATTTCTTAGTTTTCATCATTCTTGCGGTTTTTATCAGTGGATTAATGGTGGGAAGAACACCCGAATTTATGGGTAAAAAAATTGAAGCCCGCGAAATGAAAATCGCGATGATTATTGCGCTTTTACATCCGTTTTTAATCTTGGTGGGAACGGCTTTAGCAGCCAATTCACCAGAATTTGGAGCTTCCACATTAAACAATACAGGTTTCCATGGTTTTAGCGAAATGTTGTATGAATTTACATCAGCTTCTGCTAACAACGGAAGTGGTTTCGAAGGTTTAGGCGACAACACGCTATTTTGGAATATCGCAACTGGTTTTGTGTTGATTCTAGGGCGTTTTCTGCCAATAATTGGACCTGTTGCAATCGCTGGACTTTTGGCTCAGAAAAAATTCATCCCAGAAAGTGCAGGAACTTTAAAAACCGATACATCAACTTTTGGATTAATGGTTTTTGCAGTAATAGCTATTGTTGCAGCACTTTCCTTCTTCCCTGCTTTGGCTTTAGGACCTATTGCAGAATATTTTTCAATGAAATAAACTAAACAAAGAAATGAAATCAGATCATCAATCATTATTTCAAAAAGATATGGTGCAAAGCGCACTAGCAGAATCTTTTATAAAATTAAATCCAAAAACGATGTTCCGAAATCCAGTCATGTTTCTGGTAGAAATCGGGACAGTTGTCATGTTTTTCGTAAGCATTTGGACGTTATTGGGCGAGAAATCGCAAGGAAGTTTCGGATATAACTTTATCGTTTTCCTAGTTCTTTTCGTGACATTATTATTCGCAAATTTTGCAGAAGCCATCGCGGAAGCAAGAGGAAAAGCACAAGCCGATAGTTTGAGAAAAACAAGAGAAGAAACGCCGGCTAAAAAATTGATAATGGAAAATGGACAATTAAAAAATTCAGGTTCTCAAAATTATCAAGTATCAATTGTCAATTCTTCATTACTCAAAAAAGGCGATATTTTCCTTTGTGAAGCGGGCGATATTATTCCTGCTGATGGTGAAATTATCGAAGGTTTAGCAACAATCGATGAAAGTGCGATTACGGGCGAAAGTGCTCCTGTTATTCGTGAATCTGGAGGCGACAAAAGTAGCGTAACAGGTGGTACAAAAGTGCTTTCGGATCAAATAAAAGTAGTGGCAACAACCGAACAAGGCGAAAGTTTTCTTGATAAAATGATTGCTCTAGTCGAAGGTGCTTCAAGACAAAAAACACCCAACGAAATAGCGTTAACCATACTTTTAGCAGGATTTACTTTGGTTTTCATCATCGTAACGGTGACTCTAAAACCCTTTGCGGATTATGCGCAAACACCGATTACCATCGCTGCATTCATCTCGTTATTTGTTTGTTTAATTCCGACCACAATTGGCGGTTTACTGTCTGCAATTGGTATCGCAGGAATGGATAGAGCTTTGCGAGCAAACGTGATTACAAAAAGCGGAAAAGCCGTAGAAACCGCAGGTGATATCGATGTTTTGCTACTCGATAAAACGGGAACAATCACCATCGGAAACCGTAAAGCAACTCAATTTTATCCTGTAAACGGTGTGGACGAAAGTCAATTTATCAAAGCAGTGGTTTTAAGCTCCATGTCTGATGAAACGCCTGAAGGAAAATCGATTGTAGAATTAGGTAAATCGTTAATGGTAAATAGTGAATCTATTTTTACAATTGATGAGACTACCAATACCATTAACAATTCACCTTTTACAATTAACAAGTTCACGGCTGAAACCAGAAGTTCAGGAATTGATTTTGAAAATTCAAGAATTAGAAAAGGAGCTTCTGATGCAATAAAAAACTTGGTGGAGAAAGCCGGAAACACTTTCCCACAAGAAGCTGCAGAAAATGTAAAACAAATCTCAAGTAACGGCGGAACTCCGCTTGTGGTTTCAAAAAATGAAAAAGTTTTGGGCGTTATTGAACTTCAAGACATCATAAAACCTGGGATTCAAGAACGTTTCGACAGACTTCGAAAAATGGGAATCAAAACCGTGATGGTTACCGGTGATAATCCTTTAACAGCAAAATTTATCGCGGAAAAAGCCGGTGTTGATGATTTCATTGCCGAAGCGAAACCCGAAGATAAAATGAACTACATTAAAAAAGAACAATCTGAAGGCCGACTTGTCGCGATGATGGGCGACGGAACCAACGATGCGCCTGCGCTTGCACAAGCCGATGTGGGCGTTGCGATGAACAGCGGAACTCAAGCTGCGAAAGAAGCCGGAAATATGGTGGATTTGGATAATGACCCTACAAAACTCATCGAAATTGTAGAAATCGGAAAGCAACTTTTAATGACGCGTGGAACGTTAACAACCTTCAGTATTGCCAATGATGTCGCGAAATATTTCGCCATTATTCCAGCGCTTTTCATCACCGCAATTCCAGCTTTGCAAGGTTTGAATATTATGAAATTACATTCTCCTGAAACCGCCATTTTATCGGCAATTATTTTCAACGCGATTGTTATTCCGATTCTCATTCCATTAGCATTAAAAGGCGTTGCGTATAAACCAATTGGCGCTTCGGCTTTACTAAGAAGAAACCTGTTTATTTACGGTTTGGGCGGAATTATCGTCCCATTTATCGGAATAAAATTAATCGATATTCTGGTTTCTTTTTTCTTCTAAATCTTATTTAAAATTTAAACAAAATGAAACAACATATTTTACCCGCCATCAAACTTACCGCTATTATGATTTTATTTTTTGCGGTGATTTACCCCGGAATTATTTGGGCAATCGCGCAAGCTGCACCCAATAACGGAAAAGGGAAAACTATTGAATACAAAGGAAAAACCTACTACGAAAACATCGGTCAAAAATTTGATAAAGATGAGTATTTCTGGTCGCGTCCATCGGCTGTAGATTATAATGCAGCGGGTTCTGGAGCGAGTAATAAAGGGGCTTCTAACAAAGAATATTTGCAAGAAGTGGAAAAAAGAATCGAAAACTTCATGCAACATAACCCCGAAATCCAAAAATCGGAAATTCCAATGGACTTGATTACCGCAAGTGGAAGCGGTTTGGATCCCAATATTTCTGTTCAAGGTGCAAAAGTTCAAGCTAAAAGAATTGCGAACTTGAGAAATATCTCGGAAGAACAAATCCAAAATCTTATTTCTCAAAACACCGAAAAACCTTTGATAGGGCTATTTGGACCAGAAAAAATCAATGTTTTGAAACTGAATATTGCATTAGACCAATTGGTGAATTCTAAGTAGAAAATTCGCCTCAAAAATTTAAAGAAAACCATATTTAACTAGTATTTCAGTGCTTTTCGGGATTGTTATTAATTCCGGAAAGCTTTTAAGAGTAAAAACATGAAAAATATATTCATCATCGCTTTTGTAGCACTTTCAAATATTGTGTTTGCACAAAACGATTCTATTCAAAAACCTTTATCAATCAGCGCTTACGGAGAAGTTTATTACGCTTACGATTTCGGAAATCCCGAAAATCATACCAAGCCTGGTTTTATTTATTCTCATAATCGCCACAACGAATTCACGGTAAATTTAGCGATGATAAAAGCTTCTTATCAAACCGAAAATGTTCGTTCGAACCTCGCTTTGGCGGCTGGAACGTACATGAACGCCAATTACGCTGCAGAAACGGGCGTTTTGAAAAATATTTATGAAGCCAATGTTGGGGTAAAAATTTCAAAATCAAAAAACATTTGGATTGATGCCGGAATTCTACCGTCGCATATTGGTTGGGAAAGTGCCATTGGAAAGGATAATTGGACGTTAACACGAAGTATTGCAGCGGAAAATTCGCCGTATTTCGAAACAGGTGCAAGACTTTCCTACACCACCGATAATGGAAAATGGTATATGAGTGTTCTCACTTTGAACGGATGGCAAAGAATCCAACGTGTTGACGATAATAACACGATTGGGTTTGGGCATCAACTCACCTATAAATTGAATGATAAAATAACGCTAAACAGCAGTTCTTTTGTGGGAAATGATAAACCCGATAGTTTGCGACAAATGCGGTATTTCCATAATTTATACGGAACTTTTCAGATCAATCCCAAATTGGGAATTATTGCTGGATTTGATATCGGCGCGGAGCAAAAAGCGAAAAGCAGCAAACAATACAATTCATGGTACACTCCCGTTGTTATTGTAAAATTTCAAACTACGGAAAAAAGCAACATCAGCGCAAGAGCCGAATATTACAACGATAAAAACGGCGTGATGATCAGTACAGGAAGTCCGAACGGATTTCAAACGTGGGGTTATTCTTTAAACTACGATTATCAAGTAACAAAAAATCTAGTTTGGAGAATTGAAGGAAAAGGATATTCGTCCAAAGACAAAGTTTTCTTGAAAAACGACGATCCTATAAACTCTAATTTTTGCTTAACAACCTCGCTGGCGATAGCATTTTAATGGATAATTGTTAATTATTAATTAAAAAAATTGTGGAAAACAACGCGCAACATTTTCTGGATTTAATAAAAAAATCACGACGTGGAAAATTCAAAATCTACATCGGGATGAGCGCGGGTGTGGGAAAAACCTACCGCATGCTGCAAGAAGCGCATTCGCTTTTACAAAGCGGTATTGATGTAAAAATTGGATATATCGAAACCCACAACCGAAAAGAAACCCACGATTTGCTCAGCGGTTTACCTTTAATTCCGAGAAGACGACTTTTTTATAAAGGAAAAGAACTGGAAGAACTGGACGTTCAAGCGGTGATCAACCTTCGTCCAGAAGTGGTGATTATTGATGAATTGGCGCATACCAATATTGAAGGCAGCAAGAATGAAAAACGTTGGCAAGATGTTCTGGAAATCCTAGATTCGGGTATTAATGTAATTTCGGCGGTCAACATTCAACATATTGAAAGTTTGAACGAAGAAGTGCTTGAAATCACAGGAATTGAGGTCAAAGAACGAATTCCAGACAGCGTTCTAATGCAAGCCGATGAAGTAGTAAATATCGACCTTACCGCCGATGAATTAATTAATCGTTTGCAACAAGGAAAGATTTACGATTCGTCGAAAATCAATGCGGCGCTCAGTAATTTTTTTAAAAATGAACATATCCTTCAACTTCGAGAATTGGCTTTGAAAGAAGTTGCTTCCCAAGTTCAAAGAAAAGTAGAAACCGAAGTTACGGTCAGTAAAAACGTTAGAAAAGAAAAGTTTCTAGCCTGCATTAGTTCCAATGAGAAAACAGCAAAAAACGTCATTAGAAAGACGGCAAGATTAGCAAATTATTACAACAGCAAATGGTATCTTTTGTATGTTCAAATTCCGAAGGAAAGTTCAGATAAAATAGCACTCGACAAGCAACGGCATCTGATAAATAATTTTAAATTAGCAACAGAATTAGGAGCAGAAGTCATAAAAACCGAGGGCAAAAACGTGACCAGAGCCATTATGGAGATTTGCGAAGAACGAAAAGTAACCACCGTGTGCATCGGGAAACCCCATCTCACCATTTGGAAAATTATCTTAGCCACAGATACATTTAATACGCTCCTCAATAAATTATCGAAAGAAAATATAGATTTGGTAATACTATCGTAATGAAAATTAAAACAAAACTCAATTTCGGCGTCGGCTTTCTTTTTGTCATGATTATTGTGCTTTCCGTTCTTAGCGGTTGGTACATCAATCAACTGAAAAAAGACACCAACAATATATTGATCGCCAATTACAATACTTTGGAATATTCCAGAGATATGTTGCTGGCTTTGGAGGATATTAAAACAGATTCGACGGCTTTTTCCACCTTTGAAAAACACTTGGCCAAGCAAAAGAAAAATGTTACCGAAGTTGGTGAAAAAGAAGCGACAGAAAACATTATTCAGCATTTTGAAATCTTAAAAAAAGATGCGAAAAATGAGCAGTTATTTTCTTCTATCCGAAAAGATATTGCGGAATTAATGCAACTGAATATGCAAGCCATTCAACATAAAAGTGAAGTTGCAAATTCCACGTCAGAACGGGCAATTGCAGCGATTTCTATTGCAGGAACCGTATGTTTTTTGATGGCGTTTGTTCTTTTGGTAAACTTGCCTTCAAATATCGCTAATCCTATAAAAATTCTTACTGAAAGTATCAAGCAAATTGCGAATCAAAATTACAAAGAACGCGTCCATTTCGAAAGTCACAGCGAGTATGGCGAACTTGCAAAATCCTTTAATACCATGGCCGAAAAACTGCAAGAATATTCTGAAAGTAAGCTAGACCGCATCATTAAAGGAAAAAAACGAATTGAAACGCTTATCGACAACCTTCACGATCCGGTTATCGGGATTGATGAAAACAAAAAAATACTTTTCGTAAACGATGAAGCCATCAAAATTATTGGTTTGAAAAAGGAACAACTTTTAGGAAACCAAATTCAGGATATTGCGATTACCAATGATTTGGTTCGTGGTATTATCCGCGAAATGATTCAACCCGACAAAAAGAAATCCAATACGGAACCGATGAAGATTTTTGCAAACGGAAAAGAAAGTTATTTCGAAAAAGAGATTGTCGATATCAACGTAATTCCTACGGGTGAAAGCGCTTCGCAGTTTATTGGTCAAGTTATTATGCTGCGAAATATTACGCCTTTCAAAGAATTAGATTTAGCGAAAACCAATTTTATGGGAACCGTTTCACATGAATTTAAAACTCCAATTTCATCCATTCAAATGGGACTTCAATTATTAGAAAACGAACGAATTGGTGAACTGAATTCGGAACAAAAAAACCTTGTAAACGGCATTAAAGAAGACAGCAACCGACTGCTGAAAATAACAGGCGAACTCCTAAATATTACCCAAGTGGAAAGCGGTTCGATACAATTATATCGAAAAGAAGCTGCAATTCAGGAAATCGTGAATTACGCCATCAACGCAAATAAAGCAGCTGCGGAACAGAAGCAAATTAACATCAAAACAGAAATTGGACCCGAACTGAAAAACATCTACGCTGACGAAGAAAAAACCTCTTGGGTGCTGAATAACCTGGTTTCGAATGCGATTCGATATTCCCACGAAAATTCAGAAATCATAATTTCTGTAATTGACGATAATGGTAAAACTCAATTTATCGTTCGGGATTTCGGTCGCGGAATCGAAGAACAGTATGTCGAAAAAATCTTTGATCGCTACTTCCGAATTCCAGGAACGAGAAAAGAAGGCACTGGATTGGGCTTAAGCATCAGCAAAGAATTTATAGAAGCGCAAGGCGGAAAAATCGGCGTCACAAGCGAAATCGGTAGTGGTAGCCAGTTTTGGTTTGAGTTGGGGTGAGATTAGCAGATCCGAATTTGGAAAAAATCAGAAATAAGTGGTTTGTATATTGGTTACTCTTTTAAAAAATCATAAACTAATTTGTTGTTATTATTTTTTCGAGCAGCCGCCGCGTTTAATTTAATATTTCGATAAAACTCGGTTTCTGAAATTTCTTTTCCGTTGACATCAAAAAATCGACTTCGTTCACCCGTACTTTGACTTTGGGGATTTTCAATTTGATTTCTATAGATTTCGCGAAAAGCTTCGCTTGTCACCGTTTTTAGTCGACCTACATTTGGAATTGAAGGAATTTTATCAAAATCAAAAGTTTCTAATTTCTTAATCCCACTCAATATAAACCGATGCGTTTGCTTTTCATCTTCCGCAAGTACGATGAGACCAGGAAGCCCTTGCAACAAATAAGGCCCGTACGATAAAGGGATTTCTGTGGTAAACCAAGCCGTCCAAGTTCTGCCTTTGATCTTTTTTGTTGCCTTTTGTACAAAGTAATTAAACACCGTTTTCGTTTCCGAATCAATTTTCCATGGGCTTGATGTATCCATAACAACGGCATAAGGATATTGATAATTAATGAGCTGCCCTTTTACATTATCATATTTGATGATATTTTTAAAATCAGCCTTAGGATAAGGAATTTTAAAACCTTTAACAGTAATCGATCGCAGAGAATCGCTTTTAAGAATTTCGGAACTATAAAATACGGAACCTCGCTTAGACGCATCTAAATATAATACTTCATGTTGCATATTCTCAAACTGCAAGGAATCGCTAAAATAGCTATGTTCGTAATAAAACCGCTGTTGTTGCGCGCCGAAAAGAGCAAAAGAAACCAAAAAAATAAATTTCATCATTTCAATTAGAGGTTTTTCATTTACTGTAAGTTACTGTTTTTTAGTAATGCGAAAACCATTTTTTATCAATTGTCCATTTACCATTAACAACTATCCATTGTCAATTATCAATTATCAACAAACCTCTAACACCTAACTTCTAACATCTCCTACAAAAAAGCCCCCAACCCCTAAAGGGGAGCTCAATCCACACTATCCATTATCAATTATCCATTAACCATTGTCCATTATCAATTGTCCACTATCAATTAACCATTAACAATTGTCCATTATCAATTATCAACTATCCATTATCAATTATCCAACATCTTGCTTCTTTCGTCAGTTCGAGTAGCGAAGCGTATCGTGAACTTCCTATAAAAAACATCCTTGTTCTTTCCTCATTATACATTGTCATTTTGACGAAGGAGAAACTGAAAGTTCAACAAAGTTTAATCTCATGTCTGAAATCTTGATTCTTTCCTCCTTCCTCTTTTTTCTTTCTTCTTTGATCTTTGTTCTAACCTCTAACCCTCATTGTACATTTTACATAGCCAAAAATTGTTATAATCGTATTAATTGCTGAAAAATACTTTTTCCTAAACTACTTGTTGGGAACTCCTTAATTCAAATGAAATATGTGACTTTTCTTTTAGCTTTAATGGAATAATAATTGTAATATTTTATGAAATTTACATTATGAAAAATAAAAAAATCAATTATTCTTTACTTGTATTAGCCGGAATTGGAATTTTATCTGCAGTGGTGGCTTGTTCTTCGAGAAAAAGTATGAGCAATAAAGTTGAAGTTGTTAAAAATTTTGATGCCGATCGTTATCTCGGACAATGGTATGAAGTGGCACGTTTCGATTTTAAGTTTGAAAAAGATCTCAAAAACGTAACTGCCAATTATTCCAAAAGAGAAGACGGAAAAATTAAAGTTTTGAACAAAGGTTTTAACACCGTAAAAAATGAGTGGAAAGAATCTGAAGGAAAAGCAAAGTTTGCCGGTTCTGAGAATGAAGCCGCTTTGAAAGTTTCATTTTTCGGTCCATTTTATTCAGAATACAACGTTGTACAATTAGATCCTGAGTATAAAACGGCATTAATTTTCGGTGAAAGCACAGATTATATCTGGATTTTATCTCGTACTAAAACTATTTCTGAGGATACCAAGAAGAAATATTTAGATTTTGCCACAAAACATGGATATGACCTTTCAAAATTAGTGTGGACAGTACAAGATTAGGCGTGAAACAGTATGTTTTTGACGGAAGCTATATTGGCTTTTTAACTTTGATATTTGAAAGTTTTGAAAGAAAACATTTTGAAATACAATTGGCGACAAAAGAAAATTTTGTCGCTAGTTTTTTTGATGAATCTTTTGAGATTATTTCGGATCCGGAAAAAGCAAAAGACTAATGGTAGGGCTTAAGAAGAATTTTAAAACTTTATGGAAGCAATATTTTAAAAGCACAAACATCGAAGCCCGAAAAAATATAAAACTTCATCTGCAACATGTCCCAAAACGCTATTGGAAGTATTTGGTGGAGAAACAGTAAATAAAGATTTTTATTTTAGCATTAACCATTTTTAATTATAATTTGCTTTATTATTTGCCAATGCAGAATCTAAAAAATCGTTAATTAATGGTATTTAAACAATTTTGAAGAGTACAAAAGTAGTACGAAATTTAGGTGACTTTAACAGAATACTATTTAAATATAAGTAGAGACTTTTGAATTAATGCTCTGTTAGATTGACTAACGCCAAATTCTTTTGATAATTCTGACCACTTAGAAAGCGCAGAAACAGTTTGCGCCATCACATTCTCAATGAATTCTTTTGATAGTTTAGCTTCCATACCTAGTTTTTTTAGATGTTTTGCGGTAATACTCCTACCTTCTCCCATGACCATCGTGCTTTGTTCACCGCCTGGCCCTGATGAGAAAGTAAGGTCGTAAGCAGGTGATAATTTCCATTCTCCAAATTCATTCATCAGAAAAGAAAAATTCTTAGCATGATCGTCTCGATTGTGCGCCATTACATTGAAAACGGCTAACCGAAACATTTTTTCTACCTCACGAATATCTTTGGTTATAGCACCCGTCAATGCTAACAAGTCCTCATAATCAAGAGATGGCAATCTAAAATTACTGTGAACAAGCCCGCTCGCGGTATGCATATGGAGACGCTTATTTCCCTCTCTATCAAAACGTTTTACGGCAAAATAGCCATTGCCTTTCTGTGAGGGAAACAAATGTACTTCAGGCATCTTAATTCCAGCTTCTAAAGCCATCAAAGCATAAACATATTCTATTGCACCTGCATCTTTTCCATCTTGAGAATTAGGAAATTTCACCATCCAATGTTCTAAACCATCGCTCAACTGATCTGTACCATACGTTATTTTTGTTCGATCAATGTTAATACCAATTAATGCCTTTGGTCGTGCTCCTGCAGAAGATCCATTCAAGGCCAAAAGTTCGGCAATTACGTCTTCTGAATCACCTTCCAAAACCTCTTCGGTTTGCGTTGCCAAAATATCCAAATCAATTATCTCATGACTAGTATCGGGACTTTGATCTGGTTCATAAATCAATGCGCCCATACCTTGTTTTCCAACGTACGCTAAACGATCAAGTGGAGAAATATCCGACGGCAGAACCCCTTCTGACCGTAACATACGATCAAAAAGTAATCTTCCCCAACCGTCGGGCAAACTATCATTGAAAACACCAGCCAAGCCTTCAAAAGGATCTCTTGGAAGCGCTATTACCTCTCGTTGCAAAGGAAGTTTTATTGGTGAAATTTCGATATTGGCTTGCAGAAATTCTTCATCGTATTGAAAATAAATAACACCATCACGAATTGCCAGACGACCAACGTGTTGAGTCCCTGAACCAAAATTCAATCCTACTTTTATTTCATGAATGCCTATTTTCATTTTCTACTTCCTCGTTTTTTAATTGGTTTTTCCTCTGATTTTAGTACATCATCAATAGATTTAAAACTTTGTTCCTTCGGTTTTAAAACATCAACCATTTCTTCTAATCCACCAATTACGGAAAGAATTTTTAAAAATGATTCTAAAGAAATCATTCCTTTTTGTTCAAATTTTCTTAAAGTAGGTAACGGAACACCTGATCTTTCCGCTAATCCTTCCTGTGTAAGATTCATTTGCAATCGCCTTTGACGGAGGTGAGCTACTAGCTTTTTTTGTATTTTAGATAAAGACTTAAATAACATAATAGTATTATTTAATGAGTTTATTTGATTATAAGTAATAGTATTGTATTACAAATATAGTGAATTTTTGACAGATAATTTGTGTGAAAATAATTACCTCAGAGACATCCGCACAAAAACCAGATGTATTATTACTACTGAAGGAAACTTTATCTTCTCATCGTGCGATAGCTAACGATCCGAAAATAAACCTTAAACAAAAAAAGTATTACTTATCTTCGCTTTAATACCCTAGAAAATACAAACGTAATACTAAACCCTAGTACGTAGTTAATCGATTTATAACTGTCCGCTATAAAAGGGCTGCTCTACTTGAATAATTTTACTTTCTCTTTCAATAGTCATTTTCAATGGACCTCCTTTAAATTTTTCGAAAAAAGACTCCGTCTCACAATTATTTGCAGGAGGAATTTCTCCATTAACTTCAAGTATTGCATCCTCCAATTTCAGCTTATCATTGTTTTTGGCGAGCAATGTTACTATATTTTTTTTCTTTTCATAATTATAACTCGCGGAAAATCCTAAATATTCAAGAATAGAATTACCATAACTATTTTCACTAATTTGTTTTACATAAAGCCTTTTCCCTTTCAAATCCAAGTAAGAAATAAATTGACTAATAAAACTAAATCCCATATTGTTCAAATCATTGCCAGATGTTTCAATTACTTGATTTTTTACAAGTAGTTTGTTCATTTTTATGTTGGAATTATAAATCTTATGATGAATATCTATATCTTCATTAAATCCATGCACCCCTATTCCTCGACTTTTACTCATGTATGTTGTATGCTTTGCTATATTAATATATTTATCAAGTTTGAAATTCGATATCGACATTCCTCTAGTACGTCCAGTATCAAATAGAACATATCTTTTATGATTCTCAATGGTTATTGGGACTTTAGGTTCAGAGGAATTCCGAAGTTCAATTTTTGTAAATCCAGGCAGTTGATTCTCATTAAATTGCACAGGATTATGAAAAACAATTTTCTTATTTGTTGGGTTTATCTCTATGATATAATCTTCCATAATATCACGTCCAATAACACCAACAAGTTCTAATTCATCACAGCTATGTTGATTTATAAGATTAAATGTTGTATTCATATAAAGAACTTCTTTATTTTTAAAGTATTTTCCTAAAAACTCAAAAGAGAACTTAACGACATCCATCTGTTTTCGCTCACTACCTACTCCTCCAACATTTTCTACTGTGCTTGAAATTGGAAGATTAGTAAATACATCAGAATGAATTACTGTTTTAAATGCACCCGTATCAAATAGAAAACGATGATTCTTTCCATCAACAGATATTTTTACCATAGGAACCCCTGCTAAAACGTCATAAGGCACAGATAACTGCTGTGCATAATTTTTCAAAAATGATAAAAATAAAATAAAGAATAAACTGATCTTATACATTGTTGTTTGAATAAATAGGTTCGCTTTCAAAAAAAAGAGTACAGAAATAATTAAATATTGATTTTCTTAAAAATAGTAAAAAAAACAATATTTACTCTAAATTAAGGAGTAATGGTTGAAGCTTTAATTATTTGATTGAAAAATATTGGAATTAGAAGTGATCGAAATTTTTAAGTTTACTACTATTAAAAACTCACAAAATGAATAAATCAACAATTAAACTATTCTAAAAAAATTGTTGACATGCTGTAAACGTTAATTCTGAAAAGATTAAAAATCACCAAAAAACCAATAGTCATTATCAACTATTAAACTAAGAGACTCGGAATTATCCTAGTCTCTTTTCGTTTATGCATAAATTCGATTTGATTTCTTTAAGTATTTTTTAAATTTTCAATACCCACATTTAAAAACCGTAAAAACTCTTCCTTTACATACGGCGGTTCTATTGAAATAAGTCGTTCTGTGTGGGTTAATAGTTCTTGATAGAAGTCGTAAGTTGGCACCAAATGCAGTTCAATTTTGTATTCATTTTCATCATCTACCAAAACTTTTTGACTCCCATGCAAAGGAAGTGACTTAACATATTTTCCTTGTTCTGTATCAAATGAAAGTACTATGCGATCAGGCTCTTGATCCAAAGTGGATATAATTCCAAATGAATTTTTGAACAAATCTTCCACTTCTATCTCTTCCTTTTCAAATGTCTTTTGATGAATATCCAAATTTGAAATACGATCGAGTCCAAATGTTTTGATAAAGAACTCACTGCCATCTTGCTCATTTGCAAGAAGATACCAGCGGTTTCTAAACTCCTTTACAGCATAAGGTTCAAGAACTTTTTTGTGAGCAACGTTCTCCCAATGTTTGGTATACTCTAAACTGATTACTTTTTTATTTTTTATAGCATGCACCATTCCTTCCAAATTATTGAGACCAGAAGCCTTGCGTTTTTCAAACAAAATAATATGTTCTTGATCAACTGTTTTCCGATAAGCATTCACCAATACCATATTATCAAAAAAAGTTTGTGAATAGTCTACATAACCATCATCTATGATCTGATACGTCATTGTTGAACGTTTGAACATAATTTCAATTCCGAAAAGTTCTTCCAACAAAGTTCTATCTCTCTTAAACGTTTTTTCACTAAAAGCCAATTCGCCATCAAAGCTATCGTTGTAATATTTCTCTTCTAAATGATTTCTAATTTCTTCATAGTTAGCTCCTACTTTCCCTTTTCGTTTCAGATACTCTATCATGTACATCAAACGGTACATTTGTTCTCTTTTTGCCATGCTTATTAATTTTATAGAACAAATTTAAACAAACAAACAGACAATTAATGTCTGTTTGTTTTTCTTTTTTAGAAAATTAATTAACTTCTTTTAATCCAACTTCTTCCATCGTTGGTAGAGTAAAATAGGCCTTTAGAAGTAATTCCTAAAACCTCCTTCCCATTATCCGTAAGGTCAGAAAATTCTCCTGTTGAAGTACTCCCTGAAAATCGCGAATTCCATGATCTTCCATCATTTGTTGAATATTCGATTTTCTTTGCATCTTTTGGGGAAATTCTGATAAACTCATTTCCTCTTTTAATCATTGTTGGCATTGTTATATGTTTTAAAATTCAAGACAAAATTATGATGCTAATGGGCCAAAAGGCGTCTCTTTACTATTTTATCTGAATTCTTTTATTAGCACTAAACATTAAAAAAAGTCGGCAACATTAAGTGCAGAGAAATCGGGCTTAATTGTAATGAATAAAAAATAATCCATTTCATTATTCATTTTTCTATACTTTTCATCAAAAAAAATAGGAACATCTACAAATGTCTCCTTAATTACTCTATTAATTTCTTGTTCATGATGATACGAAAACGTAGTACCATTTCGCGAACCATATTGAATCAAAACTTGTAGAAATGGATCAAAAATGTTAGAACGGGATGAAAACTTATTTTTCACTTGGGATATTAGGGCATGAGAGTCGCCATAAAAACAATATACGGATTGCATTTCGGGAAATATAGATAGAGCAAGATCTTTATACTTAATAAGATCTAAATACGTACTAGCTGGTAAACTTTCTTTTTGAAAATGATGATACTCTGTCCATTGCTTTATAAGTAATTCAAACGTGATAAATATCTGTAACAGCTGGTTCTTTTGCCTTATTAATTCAATATCAGTATTGATTTTACCTTTGCGTAAACTTCTAATCTGTGATTGATCTTTAAGATGAATACTCTTTTTCTGAAAATATTCTTCCGAAATTAATGATTTATATCTATTGTCGAAAGGCGCTAACAAGAATAAAAGTTCAGTATATTCTACATCCCATTGTGAATCTAAAAAAACAGTCCATTTGGTAACCAAGTTTTCAAACTTCGCTTGGGTTTCGTGAATTTGCTTCTGTACCAATACTGCAGTCTCATACTCCTGATTGCGAACAAAGCTTCTTTTCTTTAAATTAAGGTCAATAATTTTTAACTGCGTTTCTAAAATTTCTTGCTTAGCGATTAAAATATCTACTTCCATTTCTTTTTTTAGTAAAGATCAGAAGCCAAAACCCCAAAACAAGTCCGCATAAAAAAGATTCCCATTTCAGGGAATCTTTTTATCTATTTTTTCACTTACCTTATTTATTATTTTCAGAATTAATTTTAAAAAACAACTCTATAACTGCGATGTTATTCATGTATTTGGTTAAGATGGGCTCAATAACAGATATGATTTTTTCAGGTTCATTACCCGCAATCCATTCAAATTCATGTTTATCATCCACTTGAATAAGTATATTAGCCTTAAAAGTCATAACATAATTATCAGTTTCATCATCATTAAACACAAAGTCTTCACCAAATAAAGTAATGAAATCTTCTTTGAAAGCATTCTTATAAGACCAGAAGTCATTTTTCCATAATGTAAGTCCTTTGTGGTATTCATACACAAAACTCAAAGAACCCCAATCACCCAAATACCATCTAAAATCATTTGCACCATCTTTGTCATATAACCATGACTTTGCAGAAATTCGTTCCAATTTATCGCTAAATCTAGTAATCCATAATGATGGTAGTTTACTTGTTTCTTCAATAAGTTCGTTAAAATCCACCCACTTTTCCTTACTTTCTTTAAAATAAACAGTCAAATTTTCCATTATAAATTTTTCTTTGTTATTAGTCTTCTCCCAATAGATTCGATAATCTCTTAAAAATACCTTAACCCGATCAGACTTAGCACTTTCTTCACAAGAATTCATCCAATTTTTCAGTTCTTTATCAAAATACCATACATTAACAATATCTTCATTTAATTGTTCCATATCGCAATCATAATCAGGATTGGGATTAGTTATTGAATTTGGGGTATATATTTTATCTTCATGTGGTGATAAATAGATAACTCTATTGTTCTGATAATTGCATGCTAAATCCGTATCACAATTGTTATAAATAAAAATATTCTCATACCAATATCGAAATAATTGATTCTCTTGATCAGGCGCCCAATTGGATTTATTTTCGATGATAATTGTTTTTTTGGTTGGATACTCTGAAGTTATTAAAATATCCACATTTCCTTTCTCCGCATATACTTTCCAAACATTATCTTGAAAATCAGAAATACCCAATTGCTTTAAAAACAAATGAAGAAAGGTTGAACCTTGTCCATGTATTTCATCAGGATTCAAAAGAAAAGCGATTATTCGGCTATGTTTCGGTTCGTTTAAAACAAATGTATTGGCCACAAATGAGAAAAAATTAAAATCATTTGAGTCCAATTGATTTTTTGCATCATATTCAATAATACAATTTTGGTAAAACTCAATCGTATCTGAAATTAACTCTTTATTCATCCTAGTACACATTTAAAAGTTATAAAAATCCATCCTAAAATAAGCAATAATAGTAAAACAAGCTAAAAAATTAATTGATTTACAAACCCATCAGTTAAACTGAAAGTAAAAGTATTATTCTTAATATCAGCATCAACAAAGTAGACATCCATTTTTTCGTCAATTCGAGAAAAATTTTCAAGCTGATTATTTTTTATTGTAGATTGAAAAATCACATTCGTACTTAGAAGTCCCTTTATTTCCATCTCGAATCGATCAAATTCCTCTTTCGCTAAACCAATGCTTCTCATCAAATCCTCCGATGTAATAAAATTCAGTAGTAATTGATCCTTAGCATAATACTGAATAAAAAAAGCAGATAATAGCAAAGATGCTTTCTCGTCTATCTTAAATTTTTCCGAAATCCATTGTATTTCATTTAGAAAATAGTCCGATGCCGCCTCTACTTTATTTTCAGTTAAATAATTCATGCTTGTAAGAAAATAGTAGTCACAACTTTTCTCATATAAAGACTCAATGATCCCAAAGAATTCATCACTACATTTCATCATCAATCAATTAGTTTTTTGAGTACTATTGCAGAAAGAGAAAACTTTTTTCCAGTAAAAGGCATAAAAGACGGCTTTACAGGAATCAAATAATGTTCATTTCGTTTCTGATCTTCGAAATCTACCACTGGTACAGGATAATAGTCAAAATCGTCAATTTCAATAAGTCCTTTTTCTTCCAAAGAATAGATGCTTTCACGAAATTGAAAATAAAGCGAACTACTAAAATCGAATTGGTAAAATCGGAGCAAATCTTTAAATACTATAAACTCAGATTTTGGAATCCCATACTGCATTTCGCAATGCATTAGAGCAGCCAAAATCATAGCTTCATTGTAGTCCACAGAAAAAACATCCTTAATAATATATAATTTATCCGAAATCTCAGAACGTAACCTTTCTAGATAGATTAATCGAACACGGTTGTGCTCGTGTTCGTAATCTACATACGAGGCATAATCAGTCACTAAACATCTGACATTAAAATAAATCCCCTCGACTGTTTGTAGTATTTTTTCTTGTTTTGTAGTCATCTTAACTTCTATTTAGCAATTCGTTTTTTCGGTAGTTTTCTAATAATCTCTGAATATTCTCCTTCCCAACCGGATTTTGACTATGAACAGCAAATTCTGGT
Source organism: Bacteroidota bacterium (assembly GCA_023423715.1). Lineage (GTDB taxonomy): Bacteria > Bacteroidota > Bacteroidia > Flavobacteriales > Weeksellaceae > JAFAFC01. Next base: position 10,718 of record JAFAFC010000020.1, on the reverse strand, counting down.
AAACCTACTTTATGATCCATACAATACTCAACCAAAAATTTGGCGCAATCATAACCCGACTTTCCTTCTCCCAAATCATGATCAAAAGAAATAAATGTGGGAAGTTGGTTTCCTTCAATAAATGTGACAAATTCCGTGTAGTTTTTAAGAGCAATATAATCCCTGGGAGCTTCTTTGAGGTCGTCTAAGAATACTTTTGTAGCCATATCATTCATATTATTTTGACAAATTTCAAATAGGATACAGTCAAACTATGTCTGTTTGATATTTTACAATCTAAAAAGATTAATTTCTAAAGTTATTGACAGGAAATTCTATTTGAAATTGAAATGATTAACATCAAATGGTTGAAGAAAAAAGGATTTATAGGATAAAGTAAAACTCTTTACAAACTATCCTTACTCCAATCTTACCTCTTCCAAATATCCCAAGTTTTACCTAGTGTTTCAGACTTAAAGCTCCCTTTTGCTGTTTTGGCAAATAAGGTTTGATTCCGTTTTCCTAAGTAATAAAATTCGCCCATATTTTCTGAACCTAAAAACTGCTTCCGCCAACTAATTCCAGCATTTTCAGATAGCTCCAATTGAAAAGAATCGCTTGGTGATATCCGAATTAATTGCATACCAATGTAAACGATAGAACTCACGACTAAAATCCTATTTTTACTGCTTTTTTTTGAGATCCCCACTTTTCAGAACGACAGAAATCTAACACCTGTTTCAAAGTAGGTTTTTGGTTGTTCAAGACCTCCTCCATCAATATTTTCCGCGCAATATTTTCCATTTCGCCACCCGAAAACTGAAACTCAGAAGCAAGTTGTTCAGCTTGGGGTTCTGATAAAAATGGTAATTTCAAATTCCAAATTCTTGCAGCATTTTTCAACTCTGGTTTTGAAAATCTAATTTTATACAAAAATCGACGTTCAAAAGCGGCATCCATATTATCTACAAGATTGGTTGTTGCAAATAGAATCCCATCGAATTTTTCCAATTCTTCAAGCAAAATATTTTGAATTGCATTTTCTGTGTCGGCTATATTGGAACTTCCGGCAGACTTTCTTTTTCCGATAATAGCATCCGCTTCATTAAATAGTAAAATAGGACATCTTTTCTCTTCTTTCTTTAGTTCCTCATAATCGGTAAAAATCTTTTTGACCAATTTTTGACTTTCTCCAAACCACATACTTTTCGTTTCGGAAATATCCACTTTAAAGATATTCCGTCCAGAAGATTTCGCCAATTGATATACACTTTCTGTTTTGCCTGTTCCTGGATCTCCATGCAATAACACCGTAATTCCTAAGGGCAACGCTTTTTGATTTAATCGCTTTTGAAGTTTTTTGAATTGAATTTCAGATAAGGTTTTCTGAAGTATCTCAACAGAAGACACTTCACTTTCATTGTAAAGCAATTCTTTTTTCTTAATGTTTTTATGCTGAATTAATTTCTTGTTCTCGTCCTCAAAATACTCTAAGCGGATATTTTCTTTTTCCTTCAAAAGTTTAAGCGCAGAATTTGTGAGTTTCGCTTTAGTACGATTTCGATACTGCGAATTAGAAAATTCAATAAGCTGAAAAGAGGTTAATTTACTTTTCCCATTGATTAAATTTTCAGTTAGGTCTATCTGCGTACCTTTTCTTGGTTTATAATCTTCGATTGTTAATTGTACATCAGTATTATAATCATTATCTCCAATTTCTAAAGCATCTTTAATTGTTTCCAGAAAAAAGTAGGATTCAAAAGCGGTCAATTTCCATTGTATTATTTTTTGAATCACCTCATTATCTTCATAATCATCAAGAATAGATTGAACAAAATCATAAAATTCATTTTTTGTGATCGCATCATTTTTAAAAAGATCAATTTGGGCGGAATAAAGCTCTATAATGTCGATCAAACTATTTTCACTATCATCATTTGCAGGCAATTCAAGATTCTTGGTAATAGAAAACACTAATTCTCGACATAATTTGTAATCCATCGATTTTACATCAAAATTTCGACTTTTAAAAAGGAGTTTTTTCTTGAAAAGCACCTCTACTTCTTTGTTGTAAAAAACAAGTTTGTAATCTTCGAAACCAAAATAATTGAAAACAGCAGAAAGTGACGAATTACCGTAAGAAAATATAAATGCGTTGGACATTATCACTGCTTGTATTTCTGTAATGTCAAAATAGGCAGAAAGTTTTTGTAAATCACTTTGAAGCACTTCAAATAGTGGCTCACGAAGATTAGAATCTTTTGAGTATTTGTAAACATTTTCAATGGTTTCCAAAACATTAAACTGAACTTTTGTTTCCATAATTCTATTTTTATATGGTACAAAGGTGAACACCTTAATGGTCAAAAAATGTCGTTTTGATTAATGAGAATTATAATTTTTCACTTATTTTGTTATATTCTTTGGTTTTCTCTTGGAATTCCTATAATCCCAAGGGGAAATAGCATGAGGATCTGCCCATAATCCCTTCTTTTGATTTTGTGCTTTCTTTTGTAATTCGCCTAAACTTTTATCTTTAGAATAGTGATAAAACCACCAGCCATAACCTGCTTTGATTATTTCAGCAGACAAATACTTATCCTTCCCATAATACACTTTCGCAATAGCCCTACCATATCGATCCTTACTAGTAACATATACCGTTACATTTTTACCAAAAACTTGCGATGATGTGTACTGCTTCGCATTTTTACCAAATGCCTGCCCACTTTCTGGACAATCTACTTCTGTTAATCGCAAAACTTTTGTGGTCTTATCCTGGAACAAAACTTCAATGGTATCGCCATCCTTTATTCCAATTACTTTTGCCGTTTGTTGACAAAAACAAATTGTACAGAAATGTAGAATAAAAAGGATGTAATTTTTTTTCATTGTGAGCAAAATATATTAAAATGCAGCCTAGTTTGGTAATTTCTCTAGAATATTAAAAATAACCACCATTCCATACGTATCTCGTTCGCAATACTTCAACAAATCATCCCGAAGAAGATCGTTAACGAAACCTTTGTTTTCGATAGATTGCAAATACAGATTACTCGCCATACCACCGTCGCCAACTTCGAGATCGGCGTAAGAAAATTCCGGCGCAAGAGCAGGGAGAACTGATTTAATAGAAGCAGAATTTCGCATTTCGGGAAGATAATACCACCCTTTTTGAAAGACGACAAGCAAATCGACAACTCGTTCGATTAACCCTTCCAAAAAATCAGCATCTTCGGGAAAGTCTTGCGCTAACTCTCGTAATCTACTTATCTCAAACGATTGATTATAGGTCACTATACTTCCTTTTGCTTCGAAATCCAATTTCATCTGCTCAATCATTTGCTTTCTTGGATCTATATTGATTTCAGAAAAATCTTCTGGGCTTGCTAAAAACTCTTTATGATTAACTTCTCCAACAGCATTAAGAACATGCAACGAATACTGAAACGGAACTTGCTGATAGGGTCTTGTACCATCTAAAACTGGAACTGCGGGAAAAATAGTTTCGAAATCGAAAAAATGTAAAGGATATTTCCATTTTGAAAAAAAATCAATTATCGACTTGCTGTCAACATAGTTTTTTTTAAACTTCAATCCATGCCATTGCAATCGCTGAAAAGACGTTAGTTGGTACTCTTCTGGAATATCTTCTAATTTCAAAATTCCTTGATTGTATAAATCCCATCCTTTCTTTCCTCCACGGTATAAGGTGAAAACCGAGTTTTCAGGCACATGCTTCCAACAATGGTGCTGATAGTCACAGCCGAAAGGAGTTCCGCAATGTCCACCAATTTCAACTTTCGGCTCATCGGAATTGCTAACCACATTAATAATACGCTTAATATTATTGGTGATCCAAGGCTGTAAATCAATCACTCTTTCAGTCAGATCCACCAAATGAAAAAGTTCATCTGAGATTTCGCCATCTTTAACATATTGATTGTTGATGTGCATTAATAAAAAACGATTAGGTGAATAACCTGCTTCATTCATTACCCAATATTGTACCGCCGCATCCCAAAGATGATAGTCTTTTACCGAAGTACTATTCTTCACTTCAACCGTGTTCAATTCACCGTTTTCCCAATACAAGATATCGAGCATAGATAGAACGTTTCCCGCAGAAAAGGTAGCTTCATATATGGTCTGCTGTTCAGAAATCCATTTTTTTGTATTTTCAATAGATGCGGAAAAATCGGTATAATTTTCTGGTGTTGCATCTTTTCCATTGGGAAATTTTTGTTGAGCTAAAAAACCGATCTTATGTCCAAGATCAAAAATCATTTGGGTTTGTTCATCCACAGGCGGTTTTAGATCTTTTCGGTGATAATCAAACCAAACTTTCTTTTCACATTGAATCCCCGAAATAAAACGGGATTTAGAAATACTTTTCATAGACATACCAATTTTAAGGAACAAATTTCCAAACCCTTACAGACAAAACACGTCCGTTATAATTTCTTTTAACTGAATTGAGATTCCCTTATGATCAGACAATCTTTTTTCCGTATTCCATTCTTGAAGTTGAGTGCTATGGTGATGTAGAAAATTCTCTGATATTGCGATATGATCAATCGTTTCAGAAAGTTCCCGAGTTACATTTTCAATATATAAAGATTCAAAGGTCGTTTCTATGATCTGCCTTCCTTCTTTCGTGAAATAATAATTGTCAGAAAAACTCATATTATAATCTCCTACAAAGCAGATATTCCCATTTTTAGAAAGCCGCTCCAAATCTTCCATTTGCAATTTTAATTCGGTTAAATAATCTTTGCTTCGGTTTCCCGTAATACCAATGATAGTCCCATACACAATTAAACTCCTAAGCGGTGTTTTTAATTCAACGGCACAACTTATCTCATCATTATACGTTTCATACTGCTTAACAATAGGATACTTTGAAAATACAACCACTCTCCTTTCCGTTGGTTTTTCTTTATACAAAGGATTTTGAATTCCCTTTGTTTGCAAGTAATAAGGATACATAGGAAGTTGCAATGCTTCATCATATTCCGTTACCACCAAAATATCAGCATCTACTGTTATAATCTCATTCTGAATTTTCGAGAGTTTAGATTTGTGCTTTAAGCGTTCGATATTCCAAGTGGCGAGTGTGAGCATTATATTAATGGTTTCGTTAATAAAAATCTTAAAAGCTATTCCTATTTATTATCTCTACCCATTTTCGATCATCTTTAAACAATTCATTTTTCCTAGCCGTTACAACCTGCCAGCCCAATTCATTCAAGACATCTTCTGTGGTTTTCTCTATTAATTGATCTTCTGAGTATTCGTAGGGCATATAAATTTAGGATTTCTGATTAATTCTTTTATTACTTTGAACACCTTTTCTATTTCATCATATGTATCTAATTTGACATTGATAATTTTTTCGTGTTCTATCCAATAATTTTGATCATTTACCGGATCTTTTAAATTCAAATTATATTCACTCCAAATTCCAATTAAAATAATATCATTTTCAGTAAATTCAATCGTTAAAATTATATCGTTATCAAGTGTCATATGACATTCTATGTTTTTACCTTTATAAAAACCAGAATTTGCACAAGATGATTTAGTTTCAAATCCTAATTTCAAAACTTTAGCAACTAACTCATTTCGAAATGTATCTATCAAAACACGATTACCGGATTTATCATTATATTTATTCAAATACAAGTGATTTGAATAATCCCAAATAACATTTAATTGGTTTTCATTATACCATTTTACAAATAAATTATTTAGATACAAGTTTTCATGCAATTTTGAGCACGCTATATTAGATTCATTATTGATGGAGATTTTAACAATATTCTTAATTTCTTCAATATTTGACTCTTTCACTAAACCTAATATAATCTCTTGTACCCTATTATGATATTGTCTGCGTAATAAAAGCTTCCAATAATTTGCCGTGTCTTGATAATAAATACTTCTTATTTCTTCTTTACTTCTAAATTTTGAAATAACATATCTAAATAATGAATGATTCTCATCACTTAATATTTCAATCGATCCTTTCTCGTTAAACAATTTTTCTGCAATCTCTAATTTCCGGGAGAACATATCTGGAGTATCTTCAATTTCTATAAGAAAATTTATATTCCCTGTAAATAACAAATGTTTTTCTGCTCTCGAAATTATATTATACCATAAATTTTGTTCATCAAATCTTGTTGAGAGGATTCTTATTGCTTTTTCCTTTTCCTCTTTTAATTGAACAGAATAAATTCCCTTAGATTCATTTATTATATCATCTAAATATCCCTCTTTTAAATTTTGAAGAATATCACTTGAATAAACAGAAATTCTTCTTACAAAAGTCATTGCTGCTTTATTTGCCTCAATACTTCTAATATCGGGATCTATAATAATATTCCAAACAATTCTTATCCAATCTTTAAATTTCTTTTCATCAAAATGTTCATTTTCTAATGCGTAAGAGTTTATGGCATCAAATACCATTCGATCATACATTGTGAACTCTGACTTAAATATATCCCACCGATAATTTTCATCCCAAAAAGGCTGAATTAATGAGGATATTACATCAGAATATTTGGAATAAAAATCAAGCAATCTTTCAAAATCTTCTAGTGATTTTAAGAACTCCTTTTTTTTATAAAAATCAAAAGTTGAATATAGCAGTTCTTCTTCCTTTTCTAAAAGTGTTTTGTATGTTGGATCATCATTAAGTTTGCCCTTTTTATTATATGCAATGATATATTCATTGATTAGAACCTTGTGGATAAATCTGAAAAAATACCCGTCGATACTTTTGTTGGAATCATCATTCCTTGCCTTTTTCCAAAAAAAATCAGCCCATTTATTATCAAATTTATTTGCAATTATGTCGTAAGAATAAAGCTTTAACCCTGAAAATTCTTTTTCGATTTGATAACGATTATATTGTTTAATAAAACCTATAATATCTGCTTTGAAGTTCTCGAAAGAAGAAAGAACTTTTCCTCTTGCGTTGAGTTTTATGTAAAGATCATCCGTCAATTTAAATTGATCCATTGGTAATACATAGAACACAATTAAGTCTAATCTTGATAATAATTGTCCTCTGTACTTTGAAGTATTGTAAAGCTCATGTATTGTTTCTAGTGTATTAACAGCAGCAGAAACTGTTGGGTCTAGTTTGAAGTAATTACTAAACCAATACGCTTTTTCAATCTCTAGTTTCGGATTATCTAAAAAATCAAAATCAGCAAGATTTATAAAAAACCGACGGGAGGTATCTCTCGTTTCGTAAGAAAACTTCTTAAGAAAGTCATTTTGAAAATCTTTTATTTTATCCGCATTACACTCCTTTTTTATGATATACCAATGCAATAGAAATAATGTTGTTAGTCTTTGCTGACCGTCCAATGGAAGGAAATCTATTTCGCCATTTTCTCTTTCAAGTGAACCATAAACAAAGTCAAGCTTCAACTCTTTTTCTTCCTCTAAATATTTAAATATATTTTTTAAAAACTCTTCTCTCAAACTTTTATTTGAACTTCTTCCTTGTGCATAATCTCTCTGAATTAATGGAATTTTAATTCTAGATATAAACTGTCCTACGGAATTCGTTTTGCCTATTTCAGAATTTCTATATTCAAAAGAGTAATCATCGTCATTTTCAATAATCGTACTGATCGGCTCGCTCAAAAACTGTATTAAACTATAAGCCTTCATATCACATAAATTTTTTTAGAGTTGTTTGCATAACTTTAGTGTAATCGTCCGCATCAGAAGAGCTCCATCGTGTATGCTTTTTTACATTTTTTGAGTAATATTTTAAAAATATATTTTTTGCAGCAATGGGGATATATGTTCCTGCGAGATCTTCATAAATAATGCATCTTCTTTTCGTATTGTAATAGGCATTTCCATAACTTCTATTAATTGTACTATTAAGAGCTGTAATATTTCCGATCAAATCTTTATTTACAATTTGATTCGATTCATTAGACAATCTTTCGTCTAAAACATCTACTATAGTATTTAAAACTGATTTTAGGTTTTTTAGTTGGATGTTCTCTTCTAACCAAAGAAAATCTTCGCTCAAATTTTGATTTACGAACAGTATATTTTTATTAGATTCGAAAACAGTATTCACCACTTCCTCAAAATCCGTCACGATATCCTTTATAAATTCAATTTTCTCTGTGTCATTCAATTTTTCAATATCTTTTTCTGTTTTAGAATCTATATGTTCTATATCAAAAGTAGTCGCTTTATGCAAATTAAAAGGTAAACGATAAACTTCCTCTCCATCACCAGAATTTGCAGTATTGCAACAGATTTCTACATTAAACAAAAAGAAAAAATCACGCAAATTTCTTGTGTTTCCGGAATCGTAGACAAGCGAGATAATTTCATCTTTGAAGAATTTTTGTTTTTTGCAGGTATCCATTATTCTTGAAACCAAATACTCCGTTAGATCTTCTTTTTTCTTAAATTTCTTTTGATTAATAAACAGATCAACAATAATGTTCTCATCCTTTTTTTTGGATTCTCTGTTTTGCAAATAGCCAATATAATGAAAATGGGATGGGTCTTTAAACCATTGATTAATTCTTTCAAAAATTTCAACACAACTGTCCCAAATCTTTTGTAAATCTGCTTCTCTTTTATTAATCAAAGAAAAAAAGTATCTAAATACATTAGACTTATCTGTTCCATATTTTTTTTCAAACTCTATTTCAGTTTCTTTTTTTTCTTTCGCTTCGTATTTTGCTATTTGGAATTTAATTTCAAATAATAATTCTATCCTCGAACTATAATCTTCTGCAGGATTTATAAAACTCCAGAATATGGGATCTCGAAATTGGTTTTCTATGTTTTGCCATTCTTTAGAAATAGAATAGATCATTGCATTGCTATTTCTTTCATCATTTCTCAGAAATAATGCCTTAATTAGCTCTGCGTTGGAAAGTGGAATTTTACCAATATTAAATCTTCTAAAAACTTCAACACTTTTTTCGTCATCATCTACCTCGTACCAAATTACCTTTACATTATTTATTTTGTAGGCAGTCAGTAATTTAAGTACTTCCCATAATTTTTCAATTTTTCTATCTTCGAATTCTGAAAACCAAAAATCAATAGATTCATAAACTGATTTCATATGAAAGAAATCAATTTTATCATTCAACTTTTCTTCTTCAGAATGTATTGATTTTATAAAATTTTGCAGTATCTCCTTGCTTTCAGGTCGCACTTCATAAGTGATGATCGGAAAGCTTTTTAAGGTGATTTCATTTTTTAATTGATGCAGTATGTAATGAAGTAAAATAGTAATAGTAGATATTCTTTGCTGCCCATCTATAACCTCATAGATAATATCATTTTCAAAATTTATTTTAGCATTCTCTTGAAGGTATTTTTTTTCTGCCTCACTGATGCTTTTAACAACAATGGGCTGAAGACAATAAAATTCCTCTTCTTGCTTGTTTTCCAGCTCAATAAAATCACTAAAATCATTTAGCAGATCTCTAACTTGTTCCTTATCCCAACGATAGCCACGTTGATAAGATCTTATGAAAAATTCTTTATCCAAAAGATCAGAAACAGGTAATAATTTGACTCCAGTTTTGTTCATAGTTTAGTTTTAGTAATTATTAGAATACTATCATAATCCCCATTTCACTCAAGCCTCAGATAAACATAGGTTTTGAATTTGAAAATTATATAAATCGACAGCAAAGTCTCTGACTCAATTTACGCAAAAATAATAGTGTATTTTCGGGAAGAATGACTTAGTAAATTTGATTACTCTAAGCTCACCCAATTTCATTCTTTCTTTTTTTCTCTCCTTTTTGTTGATGATTTGATGCGATAAAAGATTTTACATTAAAAATAATATTAATAGATTATACTCCAAATCTTTGACATTAATTATTTAAAAACAACTTATAAGGTTCTGAATATTCATCGAAATAAAATGATTTTAATTTTGCGTTGTATTTTAAAGATTCTGTGTATAATTTTCTACCAATTGACGATGAAATATTAAAGTTCAGGTTTAATTCGTATAAACCTTGTTTTGGCCTCTGTATCAGATTTGCTTCAATAAACATCGGTATAACACTGTATAAACCTATTTCAGTAGCTCTATTTCCGCCATAAACATTCGCAATATTTTTGCTAATTGTTTCTGTATTAACTATATGTTGAACGGAAAGGTATTTACCAAATGCTCTTAATACGTCAAATGAAAAAGGAAACGACGAATTTAATAATGCAATTAAAATGATATTTCGATCATCCTTTCTTTTAGATGCGTTTATTATTTCTATTTTATTATTCAGAAGAAACTCATTTAATGGATTTTTTAAAACGATCTTATTGATTATACGTAATGATTTTTTAATTCTATTTTCTCCTGTAAAGTCTAATTGTAACTGTTGTAGGATGTATTCTTCATCATATTTCTCTTCTAAATAACTTTGTAATGCAATATGTAAAGCATCCAAAGGTATTCTTTGATTAATATCTATTGATTTACTCTTCATTTTTTGTAATTTCTATAAACGGTATGAGCACTTCTAAAAAATGTGCACCACCATGTGTCACTGAAAACTCTTTGTTGGAAAAACTAAGGTTATTTTTTTGTAAATCGTCAGCAAAAAGTGGACTGAATTTACGAAATTTTAGTGGAGTGTTTTCAAAAAAAATAATTATTAAATTAGATTATTATGAGAGCACCCAAAAAGTCCACACCAGAGACTTACCTCAAA
>JAFAFC010000018.1 GCA_023423715.1 Bacteroidota bacterium | reverse complement strand
AACCCCCCCCCCCCCCCCCCCCCCCCCCCCCCCCCCGAAACTAGTTTAAAACAATATTGTCTACCAACTAAGGTTTTTCATTGGTTAATTCAAATCCCCAATCAATTCCCTTCATTGTAGCCGGAACTCCCGTTGTCATCCAAACTGGAGCTTTAGCACCTTTCAAATAGTAATCAAAGAATTGTTGTTGTCTAATCTGGATATCTTTTCTGTTCTGACGTTTTTCCAAATTATGCTCTTCACGGTTGTAGTTTAGCAACCAAGATGGTTTTCCTAAACGTTTTAGTCCTGTAAACATTTCAATACCTTGATACCATGGCACAGCTCCGTCATTATCATTACTCATAATTGCCACGGGCGTATTCACTTTATCCAAGTAAAATAAAGGGGAGTTTTTCAAATACAAATCTTGCGCTTCCCAAAGTGTTTTACCAATTCTACTTTGTGATTTTTCGTACTGAAACTGTCTGTTCATCCCAGATCCCCAACGGATTCCACCATAAGCGGACGTCATGTTTGCGACTGGCGCTCCTGCCCAAGCTGCGGCATAACGATCGGTTTGTGTAATCAAATAAGCCACTTGATAACCACCCCAACTTTGCCCTTGAATTCCGATTTTTTTAGCATCAACCCATGGATTTTTAGCTAAATAATCAACTCCAGAATTAATGTATTCCATAGCCGATTCACCTGGATATCCATCAATATACGAAATGTCTGGTGTGAAAACTAAATAACCATTACTAGTGAAATACGAAATATTTAATCGAGACGGCGTAGGCGCTGGAGCTTGATATTTGTTTAAGTTGTCCGAAAGTTTTTCGTAGAAATATACCAACATTGGGTATTTTTTATTTGGATCAAAATTTTCGGGTTTGTAAAGTACGCCTTCGGATGTATGCCCTTTGTCAGTCGACCATTTTACCAATTCAGCGGTTAGCCAATTGTAGTTTTTCTGCTGCGGATTGGTCGCTGAAAGTTTAATTTGATTTTTGAAATCTGATGTTGCATACAGATTTGCAGATTGTGTCGAAGATTCTTTGGTTAGAATATATTCATCGGCATTTTTTGCTTTAATAACACCATTGTAACCCCAAACCGCTTCCATTGCAATCTTCTCAGGATCCTTCGTTCCATTGAAACCTGTTTGGAAAATTCCATTTTCCTTTGTCACTTCACTGAATGCAGAAAGCAATAAAGGTTTCTTTCGTGAGTAGCTTTTTACATCAGGATCAAACGTATACGTGTCAAATGAAATCTTATTCGTTCTTCCGTACGATTGCGTTAGGTTTCTAGGTTTTTGCTTTCCATTTAAGAAGAATTCCCAAATATCATAGCGATCTTTAATTAAAACCGACTCATCGTTATCCGTAAATCCAGCCAAACCGTAGGCTCTTGGTAAATCAGGCATATCAAACTCTTCATCAACGAACGAAATTTGCGTGTTTTCATTTAATTTAACGGTCTTTTTCGTCGCTACATTATAACTATACCAATTTCCATCAACTCGGTTGAAATACACCATGTATTGACCAAGTGGGGAAGGGATTACATTACCATTTAAATTTTTAACAACTTCTGTTTTTTGTCCGTTTGATGTTTGAACTAAATAAATATCCTTCAAATCTGATCCTGTCCACTGCGAAGCCAAACGCGAATCTTTATTGGTTTCCGTTCCGATAACAAAAGGCGCATTTCCTTCATTCACCATACGAACGGACTCCATTTTTTCATTACCCAAAGGAATAAAAACGGTGTTTGCTTGTTGCGTATTCGTTACAGATAAATACGATCTTTTCAGGTCGTTTCTAAGATTTTTTAATTGAATGGTTTGCAAATCTTCGTCCTTATAACCCCAAATATCAACAATCGCGTGATCGTTAACAATTAAAGCAGTGTCTTTTACAACAGGCTTTGGCGCAATCCCAAAATACAATTGTTTTCCGTTTTTGCTAAATCGTGGCAAGCTGTTTTCCGAAATCACCCAATTCTTTGGCATGTTCGGATTTTCTTTTTTGTATGTCTTGCTTTTCGAGCCGTCTTGTCCGTAGTAATAAAGCGAATAGTCTTTAATTAGGTCATTTTTGTGAGACGTTGTTCCAACGAAAGCCAACTGCGTTCCCGCTTCATCGAAAGAAAGTTGGCTGAAATCGCCTTCCGTTTCCACCAATTTGTTGACTTTATTTTTATCCAAATTCACCCAATTAACGGACTGCAGCTCATATTTTTTAGGTGCATTTTTATCTTCTTTCTTCGTTTTGTCCTCCTTCGATTCCTCTTTTTCAGACTTTTCACCTTCCTCATTAGAAGCTACTTTTTCTTCTGTTTTTTCCTTAGAATCGTCTTTTTTGGCGTCTGGTTTTTTCTTCTCTTCAGGCTTTTTTGTGACATAAGCGAGCTGTTGTCCGAAATCGTTAAAGCTAAATTTAGTAACGTTTTCATACGTTTCAGACTTGTTTGTAGCCAAATTGCGAACCACCATTTTTAAAGGTTTTGCATTGGAATCTTCTGCCGGAGTTGCATCTCCATCTTCTTTTGCAGGCTCTGCTGATTTATCTTTTAAATTTTCTAGCAAATAAGCGATTATAGAACCTCCTTTTGCAGGAATTTTAAAGGATTGCACATTCGGGATTTTCTCAACTGCAAGCGTCTGTAAATTCACAATGAAAAGGGAATCTTTTGCTAATTTTTCCTTCTTCATTTTTTTGTCTTTTACCGCTTTGCTGTCCTTATAGAAAGGTTTTACAGAGAAAATTGCGAATTTTGAATCGCTTGTGAACTGAACTTTGGCTCCTCTCGGAAAGTCCATTTTCTTAGAATTATCGGTCTTTTGTAATGTCAAAACATTGTCTCCTTCTTGAGCATCCACACTGTAACCTGTCCATTTTCCATCATTGGAAATCAGTCGTGTTGTGATGTTTTGCCAACTGTCATAAACCGAATGGTCAAGTGCTTTTTTCTGTGCAAACAGGTTAAGTGAAAGCACGAAAAATGCAAAAAGTTGAATTTTTCTTTTCATAAATTTCTTTTGATTTGATTATTTTTTCGCAACTACAAAACGATCGTTTCCAGAGAGATCTTGGATAAGTTTCGCTTCAGAATAGGCTTCAAATAAAGCCAAAGTTTCAAGCCCTAATTTCTGATTTATTTCTAAGAAAACCAAACCTCCGTTTTTTAAATGTTGCAATCCGTCAAGAGCAATTTTTCGGTAGAAAAGCAACGCATCTTCCGTTGGTGAAAATAAAGCAATGTTCGGTTCGAAATTTTTTACGCCAAATCCAATTTTATTAAACTCATCTTTTCCGATGTATGGAGGATTTGAAATGATAATATCGAATTCTTCTTGAAGCGAAAAATTCAAATAATCAGCCTGATGAAATTGAATGTCAAGTTGATGTTTTTCTGCATTTTTTGTTGCAACTAGGATGGCATCTTTCGAAATATCCATCGTTTGAACTTCCGCATTTTGAAAATACTTTTTCAAAACAATAGGAATAATTCCGCTTCCCGTTCCAATGTCTAAAATGTTTGGTTGCGAATCCTTTGCAAACTCATCTCGAATCGTACTGATGGCAATTTCTAGCAGTTCTTCGGTTTCCGGACGTGGAATGAGAACGTGTTCATTCACCGAAAATAAAAGTCCATAAAACTCGGTTTCGCCTAAAATTTGTTGATACGGTTTTCCTGTTTTTAATTCTTGTAGTTGTACTTCCAGTTCTTCCTGATCTTGTTGTAAAAGCTCTTGATCTGAAAATCGTCTTTGCTGATGAAGTCCAAAACCAACAATTTTTTCTACCAAAAAAGAGTAGATAAACGCCGTTTCTGAATCGGAATATAAATCGGCTAATTCACGTTTAAAATAACGCTTGCATTCGAGTATCGTCATTTATCTTGTGAAAACTAAATTAGTATCCGTCGATTTTTCTTCGTCAATTCTATAACCTTCGTAATTAAACGCTTTTACGTCATTCAACGATTTGGCTTTGGTTTCCGCACAATAACGCACGACTAAACCTCGAGCGTGTTTCGTGTAAACAACGATGGTTTTTAGTTTTCCGTCTTTCAATTCATAAAAATCAAAATCGATGACTTTACGATTCAATTTCTTTCGATCAATCACTTTTCCGTATTCTTTGCTCGCTAAGTTGAGAAGAATTTCGGTTTTCGTCATTTCAGAATCCAATTGCTCCGTCACTTTTTCTGTCCAGAAATCGTATAAATTCTTGTATTTATCGAACTCAAAAGGTCTTCCCATTTCCAAACGATACAACATAACCTTATCAGAAGGTTTTAAAAGTCCGTACAAACCTGAGAGCATTCGGTAGTTTTTTTGAAGATAATCTATGGCTGATTTATCCAAAGACGCAGCATCCAAACCTCTGTAAACCTCTCCAGTAAACGCAAAAAGGGCAGAAGTGGATTCTTTAGCTTTTGGTTTGTCATTCCATTTTTGATTTCGCTCCCAATTTTCATCTGCTAATTTTGACGAAATTTCCATTAAGTCGGATAGATATTTTGGTGACTTTTCTTTTAAGTATTTTTGAATATGTGCCGCATCATCAATGAATTTTGGAGTTGTTGCTCTCAAAAGATCGCTCTTATTTTCAATATTCATCAGTTTTGCAGGTGATGTAACGATTTTCATATTTTCTTAATTTAATATTTAGCAAATTGATCTATATTTAATGATATAAAATCAATTATAAAGTGAACTATAATTAGTATTGTAATATTTTGATAACGATAATAGAAAAAGGAAAAAATAATTCCCGTAATAAAGGGGCCTACAATTTGCCCAAGAGTTCCATATGTACTATGCAAAACCCCAAATATTAATGAAGTTCCCAAAATTCCAACCCATGGATTCTGATATATTTTGGATAGTCTTGGTTGAATATATCCACGCATCAAAAACTCTTCTGTAATAGCCGCTGTAATACATGTGATTATTAAAAGTAAATAAGAACTTCTAAAAACAGTTGCCATTTCACCAACCATTGTACTTATCCCTTCATTGGTTAATTCACTTATGATAAAATTAAATATTCCCGCACTTACAACTGAAACAAAGTATACGATAATACAAGATTTCAAAATAAATTTGAAATTATATTTTTTTTCTGTCCATATTAAAAGGTTTTCCTTTTCAACAACTCTGTTGTAAATAATAGTAATGATTAGAATTCCCCATAATGTCGCTATTGTAAGAAGCTGATCTATAGTTTGATCCTTCACAAAATCTGTTGAAAACTGAACTTTCTGTTGGGGAAAAGATAAATAAGATACAAGTAACGTTACTACTAGAAGGATGCCTACAGAATATTTTTTTACCATTCTCTTACAATTCTCCTTTTCCTTGTCGGATAATTTCAGGTTCACCAGAAGTTAAATCTACAATAGTTGAAGCCACATTATCCCCATAACCACTGTCGATAACGATATCAACCAAATGATCGTACTTTTCTGCAATCAATTCTGGATCGGTAGAATATTCTATGATTTCATCATCGTCTTTAATGGATGTTGATGCAATGGGATGGCCTAATTTTTCAACAATTAACTGAGGAATAGAATGATCTGGAACTCTAATTCCAATTTCCTTATTTCCTTTGTAGGCAAGGGGCAAATTCTTATTTGCTTCTAAAATAAACGTAAATGGTCCAGGAATATGACTTTTCAAAAATCGAAAAACAGACGTATCAATTGGTTTTGTAAAGCTAGAAAGGTGACTAAGATCGTTACAGATAATCGAAAATTGGGCTTTTTCAAGCTTGATTTTCTTTAGTTGAGCAAGCTTTTCCATGGCTTTCACATCATAAATGTTGCAGCCAAGGGCATAAACTGTGTCCGAAGGATAAATGATTAATCCACCTTTTTCCAGCGTTTTAACTACCTCAGTAATAAGATTTTCTTGAGGATTGTCTGGGTATATTTTTAGAATTTTTGCCATAATCCAAAGGTACGAATTTTAATAAAAGTACGATAAAAAGGGAAAAAAATTTGGAAGGTGAATAAATAGTCGTATATTTGCAGTCCAATATCGCGGGGTAGAGCAGTAGGTAGCTCGTCGGGCTCATAACCCGGAGGTCGCACGTTCGAGTCGTGTCCCCGCTACTAAGACAACGCTTTCGGTAGGCGTTACAGAAAATATAC
>JAFAFC010000039.1 GCA_023423715.1 Bacteroidota bacterium | reverse complement strand
CTTTCGTCTTTAATTGCTTGCATAGAAACGGGTACTGAAGCTAATTTCACTCTGCTTCGTACGGCGTCTAATAACGCTTGAGCTCTTGCTCCTGTTCCTCCCAAAGCTTCAGCTTCCATTAAATACGTATCCGCTAAACGAATCGCAATATAATTTTGTCTAAAGTTCAATTCCATTGCTCCTGGAAGTGTTGATTTATTAGCTTCGAAAGGTGCATATTTTTTCAAGAAATATCCTGTATCTGCATATGCAGGTGAATAACTTGCTTTTCCATCTGCTTGAAGTTTATTCATGTCAAGAATCGTAGCATTCAGTCTTGGATCTCCATTCAAAGCATTAAATAAACCTTCTGTTGCCGTGTTAAATGCCCAACCAGAAACTAATTTTGGAGCATCTCCACTTTTGTAGTTGTATGATCTAGGACCTGTCATGATACAGATAGAGTTACCTTCGTCTTTACCCCAACCCCAGAATCCCCAATCGGACATTCCTTTGTTTGTGTAAACTGCTTCTAGAACGGATTCTGTCGTAAATTTATTATCTGTAACCCATAGATCGTCATAATTCGCAACCAATTTGTAACCAAACTGACTAGTTCCTCCTGGAGTTCCATTAACTAAAGCTAATTGCGTTGCTGCTTCTGCTTTTTTATTATTGTACAAATAAATCTTTCCTAGAATAGCTCTTGCACTTCCTTGCGTAATACGACCTCTTTCGTCACCAGCAACAGTCATTGGCAAATCATCAATCGATTTTACCAAATCACTTTCGATCTGCGCATACACTTCTGCAGGTGTGTTTTGAGGGATATTCCAATAATCATCGTTTGCTCCGATTGGTGTTAAAATTAATGGAACATTTCCAAACATTCTTACCAATTCAAAGTAATAAAGTGATCTAAGAACCGTTACTTCGGCAACAATTCTCTTTTTAAAGCTATCGCTTACAGGAGAATCTGGCATTCTTTGAATTACCCAGTTTGCTCTAGCAACTCCTTGATAATAGTCTCTCCAATAGCTACCTGGCATCGTGATTTCATTAATTGTAAAATTATTGAATCCCTGGATACCAGCACCATCTGTTGCACTACCACCTCCTGAATAAAAATCATCTGATCCTGCATTAAGGAAAGTTACCATATTCTCGAAACCACCTGCATATTTCTTCATGATATCATAAACAGATGCGGTAGCACTTAAACATTGTTCTTCACTTTTGAAATAATTCACATCATCAAAAGTTCCGATATTTTCAACATCACCAATGTAATCACCATTACAACTAAGGCTGCTGAAACTTAATCCTGCAAGCATTACTACTGCAAGACCTTTGTATATATATCTTCTATTTTTCATATTGTTTCGTTCTTAAAAAGTAATATTTGCTCCTAAAATAAAGGTTCTAGCTTGTGGATAATATCCTCTGTCGATACCATACTCGTTACCTCCAGCGATTTCTGGATCGTAACCTGTATATTTCGTAAACGTAAATAGGTTTTCACCTGTTACATAGAAACGAACTTTGCTAGCACCGAAGTTGCTTGTAATATCTTTTGGAAGAGTATATCCTAATTGTACCAACTTAATTCTCATGTAGTCCCCTTTTTGAAGGTAATACTTCGACATTTTTCGGTAGTTTCCGTTAGGGTCATCACGAGTTAAACGAGGGTTAGAATTTGTAGAACCTTCACCTGTCCATCTGTTTAGAATTGCTGTTTGCCAGTTTGCATCTAGCATATCCAGTCTTCTAAGTCCTTGAAGCAACATATTTCCACCTTGACCTTGTGCAAACACCATGAAATCAAAGTTTTTGTAGTTCATATTTAAAGTGAAACCGTAGTTGAACTTCGGTAAAGATCCGCCGATATCAACGATATCTTCTTCAGATATTTTACCATCGCCGTTATTGTCTTGCCAAATAAAATCTCCAGGTTTTGCTCCAGGTAAAATTGCTTCACCATTCGCGTTCACATAAGAATTGATTTGATCTTGATTTTGGAAAACTCCACTATATGTATATCCGTAGAAAGTTCCCATTGGTTTCCCAACTTGCAATCTAGAAACAGTACCCATAGAGTGAAGTGAAGAAAACTCTCTCCATTCTACATCATCTTCTAAACGTAACACTTTATTTTGGTTGGTTGAGAAGTTTCCGTTAAATGAAATATCAAAATTATCCCAACGTTTTTTATATCCTAATTCGAATTCCATCCCTTTATTTTCCATATCTCCAATGTTAGAATATGGATTCGTAGGTACACCTACATATCCAGGAATAGAAACTTGTCTTAAGATATCTGTTGTTTTCTTACGATACCAATCGAATCCGAAAGTGAAATTTTGAAGGAATCTAATATCAGCACCAACGTTTGTTTGTGCCGTTTCTTCCCATTTTAGGTTTGGATTTCCAAGTGTATTTGGAGTATATCCGATAATAATAGAAGGATCTAACTCACCATTTGGATAGTTACTTCCTGAAACTAACGAACTTCTAAACATGAAATTCGGGATTGCATCATTTCCTAAGATACCGTAACCACCACGAAGTTTCAATGAATTAATAATGTTATTATCTTTCCAGAATCCTTCTTTATGAACGTTCCATCCTAATGAGAATGATGGGAAATCTCCCCAATATTTAAGGAATTTTGAAGAGCCATCTCGTCTGTACGTTCCTGTAAATAAATATTTATCTTGATAATCATAGATTACTCTCGCAAAATAAGATGCTCTTCTTGTTTGAGCATAATCCCAAGCACTAGCTGTAATATTTTTAGGATCTACCTCGTAGAAAGCTGCGTCTTGCCAGTTCTCAACCGGTAAATTAGTGTACGTAACGCTTTCTCCTGAACCAATATCATAACGGTAAACTCCTTGACCTAATAATACGCTTATATTATGATTGTCGAATTTTTTCTGATACGTTAAGGTATTTTCAAAACTCCATTCAAATTTCGTTTGTGTCGTTCTGTTTAAACTATTGAATGATTGGTTATTCAAAGATGGACTCAAATAGAATTTTGGATTAAATCCTTGACTTCCCCAATATGATTTTTTACCATTTAATGATGTTTTGAAAGTTAAATCTTTCATTAGTTTTAACTCTGCAAATACATTCCCAACGAAATCGTCAGACCATCCTGTTCTACCCAAACGAGTATATTTATACGCTAAAGGATTGGACATTTCTTGATGTACGTATGGAGAAATACCATACGGATTCCCATGTTCATCACGAATAATTAATGGATTGGTATAATTTGCTGGATCAACCATAGACCAATCTGTAACAACAACTGGAGTTGTTGGATCTAAGTTGATTGCTGAACTTAAAGGTCCACCAAATAATTCGTTTGTACCAATACCTTGACTTTTTTGGTGTGTGTATAAGAAGGTTTGACCAACTGTTAAAAAGTCTAATACTTTATGAGTAGAGTTCAATCTCGCATTAATTCTCTTATAATTTGAGATGTCGCCCATTACAATACCCGACTGATCAAAATATCCGAATGAAGAAAAGAAAGTTGATTTATCATTTCCTCCACTGATACTGATTTCCTGAGATTGTCTTTGTCCTGTATTAAAAATAGTGTCTTGCCAATCTGTTCCTTGACCGAATTTTGTTGGGTCTAAAAAGCGTGGCGCTTTATTATCATTAACTAATGATTCGTTAATCATGCTTGCATACTGAACTCCATTAAGAAGGTCCAATTTTCTTGCAGCATTAGAAACACCAAAACTTCCGTTATAAGAAATGGTTAAGGCTCCTCTTTTTCCTTTCTTTGTTGTAACAAGGATTACCCCTCTCGCAGCAGATACACCGTAGATTGCAGATGAAGCTCCATCTTTTAGGATTTCCATACTTTCGATATCCGATTGGTTTAACCAGCCGATACCATCTACGATAATACCATCAACAACCCAAAGCGGATCATTTCCACCAGCACCAAAACTGGTAATACCTCTGACTCTCACTGTTGCACTAGATCCCGGTTGCCCAGAATTGGTTACAACAGAAACACCAGCAGTTCTACCTTGAAGGATTTGCTCTGGTTTACCAGCGGGAATATCTTCAATATCTGAAGCTTTTAAGCTGGCAATAGAACCTGTTACGTTACTTTTTTTCTGAGTACCATAACCAATAACTACTACTTCCTCGATTTTATTCTCCTTAGTAATAGTGTCATTTTGCTGAGCGTGCATTGTTCCTGTAAAGTACATTACAGCAACCAATCCAAGACTCTTAGTAATCTTTATATTCATAGGATAATGATTTGTTTATCTCATTTTGAGACAATAAATATATTAAATTTTCTTTAACACCAAGAAAAATTTATTTTTTTTGCATATTTCTTTTATTTACCGATATTTACAGCCCTAAAATTACTAGATCAGTTAATTTTTTATTAACAAAGTTTAACGTAAACTGCATGACACAAGCTCTTTTTAGAGAATTTCTACCATTAAAGCTCTCTTTTCTCATTTTTTCAATGTTACTCAACTGTATGGGGATTATCATCCTATTTTATTCAGGTTCAGATATTTCATATACAGGCTTAGGACAATTAGAATTTTTCAAGGATATTCCAATTGCGTTAATGTCCATTCTAGCGGTAAGTTTGATTAATAAAATGGGAACAAAGCGGTCTTTACAAGCTTCTTTGTTTCTTGTTATGCTATGCTGCTGTCTTTTGCCTCTTGTTGATGATTTTTGGTTTTTAAGAATTTGGTTCGTGATTATTGGAATTTCGTTTGCAATAGCAAAAATCAGTGTCTTTGGGTTGATTCGAGGAAATTCTGAAAATGAAAAACGACTTTCTCAAGTCATGAATTCCGTAGAAGCTTCCTTTATGATTGGAATTTTTTGTGTGAATATTTTATTCGGATGGTTGTTAGAAAGCTATTTTAAAGACAATTGGAAATGGGGATTTTTTCTTATCGCCGTTTTATCTCTAATAACCATAATTTTGCTTCAAAGACGCGACTATAAAGATATTCCGCATCAAGATTCAATATCTAATTTTTCCAATATTAAACAGATAATCAATTTTAAAACTCTTATTTTCTTTGCAATTCTATTCTGTATTGTATTTGTAGAACAAGGTTTCAACTCTTGGATGCCCACGTTTTATAAAGAACATTTTGGTGTAAATTCCTTTTTTGCGTTACAATCAACCGCTTTTTTAGCTTTATTTTCTTTTATTGGAAGAATTGTTACGAGTAAACTTATCCAACGATTCCATTGGTGGAACTACATCTTGTTTTGCTTAATTTCGGCGGGAAGTATCATGTTGTTTGGTCAGTATTTAATTTCAAACATCAATCCCGTTCCTTTTTATTTAATGATGCTGCTACCTTGCATAGGATTATTCATATCACCACTCTATCCACTTTACAATTCGAAGTTTTTGGTACAAGTTCCCGTAGAGAAAGTTAATCTTTTGGTATCATTTATTGTCATCATTTCATCGCTCGGAAGCTCGATTGGATCGATGTTTATGGCATTTATTTTTGATTTTTCATTAAGTAGATATTATTTATCATTTTCTTTTATACCTTTGGTTTTCATTTTTTTGCTAACTGCAGGATTCTTAAAAACCATCATTAAAAAAGACTGATCTTCAAAAAAAGAGACTTATGAAAATCGACGATTCTAAAAATAAACAAAATTTACAGGAACTAATTGACACCAGTAATTTCGTTCAACATATTTCAGTAGACTGTGTTATTTTTGGTTATAATAAAGAGAAATTACGTGTTTTACTTTTGAAATACCATGATTTGGATTTATGGTCGATTCCCGGCGGATTCGTTTTTAATGATGAAGATTTAAGAACCGCAGCCGAGCGTGTTTTGTTTGAAAGAACGCATCTAGAAAATTTATTTTTAGACCAGTTTCACACGTTTGGGCGTGTTAATAGAACCGAAAACAACGTCCACCAAATGCTTCTACGAAATCGTGGAATTGATGTTTCTTTAGATCACTGGATTTTTCAACGTTTTATCACGGTTGGTTACTGCAGTTTGATTAATTATTCGTTGGTAGAAACCTTCCCTGATTCATTTAACGAAACCTGTGCTTGGTTTGATATTAATCACCTTCCGTCCATGGCTTTTGACCACGATCGAATTATTCAAGTTGGTTTGAATCACCTTCGAAAAAACCTTGATACCAAGATGGTTGCGTACAATCTTCTTCCTGAAAAATTTACGATGAACGATCTTCAGAAATTGTATGAAATCGTTTTAGGAGAAGAGTTTAGACGAAATAATTTTCAACGAAAAATGTTAAGTTCTAACCTTCTTGAAAGAATGGAAAAATTGTATGATGGATCTGCTAACAAAGCGCCTTATTTGTACAAATTTGTAGAAAGTGAGGTTTTTAATATTGAAGATTAGAAGGAAAAGTTTTACCTTAGGGAAAAATCTTTTCTATGTCATATTACCCTCTACAAACCATTCCCGACTATTTTTTAATTGATCACTTATTAACGGAAGAACATAAACTAATTCGCCAATCGATTCGTGATTGGGTAGAATCGTTTGTGATGCCACAAATTGATCAAGCGGCACAAGACCACCATGATTTACCCAATCTAATGCGTGAATTAGGGGCTATTGGCGCTTTGGGCCCATACATTCCCGAAGAATATGGTGGTTCTGGATTGGATCAAATTTCTTACGGAATCATTATGCAGGAATTAGAAAGAGGCGATTCGGCGGTACGTTCTGCGGCTTCTGTACAAAGCTCTTTGGTGATGTACCCTATTTTTCAGTTTGGTTCAGAAGAGCAAAAGAGAAAATTTTTGCCACAATTAGCGAAAGGCGAACTTATTGGTTCATTTGGTTTGACGGAGCCTAATCATGGTTCTGATCCAGGTTCGATGGAAACTCGAATCAAAGATAACGGTGATCATGTGATTTTAAATGGCGCCAAAATGTGGATTACCAACGCGCCAGTTTGTGATATTGCGGTTGTATGGGCAAAAAATGAAGATGGAAAAGTTCAAGGTGTGATTGTAGAACGTGGAATGGAAGGTTTTACAACGCCAGAAACGCACAACAAATGGAGTCTTCGGGCTTCTAAAACTGGGGAATTGGTTTTCAATAATGTGAAAATCCCAAAGGAAAACATTTTACCAAATGTCATTGGTTTAAAAGGTCCACTTTCGTGTTTAAATTCAGCTCGATACGGAATTTCTTGGGGAGTAATAGGTGCGGCGATTGATTGTTATTGTACTGCTTTGCAATATGCAAAAGAACGTCAACAATTTGGAAAACCAATCGCTTCATTCCAGCTTCAACAAAAGAAATTAGCAGAATTTGTAACGGAAATTACGAAAGCGCAATTACTTTGTTGGCAACTTGGAAACTTGAAAAATCAAAATACGGCAACTCCAGCTCAAATCTCGATGGCAAAACGAAACAATGTAAAAATGGCGATTGATATTGCTCGAGAAAGCCGTCAAATCCTAGGCGGAATGGGCATTATGGGCGAATTCCCAATGATGCGTCACGCAGCAAACTTAGAATCGGTAATTACATACGAAGGAACACACGATATCCACCTATTAATCACAGGTTTGGACGTTACGGGAATTAATGCATTCTAGCCTTGAAATTGATACGTCACCTTTTCAGATTCAATAAACGGAACTTCCGGATTGAGAATTTCGAGAATTAAATTTTTAATGGAAATCATGGCGGTGTCATGGTTTCCATTTATATATTCAAGGATTTGTGGGCCTTTACTTGCATCCGCAAAACTCCAAATTCCCGCTTCAAACGGATTCCCAGAAAATTCGTTAGACTGCTCCAAATAATGCATATAAATACACAATTGTATTGCTTGCTTGAATTTATCCTGCATCAAAAGTGTATCAATATTATCATCTTTAAAAGTTAATTTTAACTCTTTGGCTTTCGCAGTTTTATAATCAATTAATCGAATAGTTCCATCCAAACGGTCGATTCGGTCAATATATCCAAAAAACAAAACTTCATTTTCATTGGCTTCATCTAGGAACAAGGAAACATTTTCAATACGCTTTTCAACGGCAATAATTTCTAGTGATTTCCCACTTTTAATTTCGTTCAAATCATGCTGAACAATTTTTTCTAAAACCTTTTTAGCAATATTTTTATGAACATAATTCATCCCACGGCTATAAAATTCGGGTTGATGTTTCAATCGAATAATCGCCGCATCCAAAGCTGCATCTACTCTATTTATAAGGTTTTCTAAATCTTGCGTTGTTAGTTTTACTCCAACAAGTTCTCCATAAAGTTCTTCCAAAGAATAGTGAACTAAATTCCCATAATTTCGGTTGGAAAGTTCTTCTTCAATCTCCGAAGTTTCCTTGGTTTTAAGAATATAATTCAAATAAAACTGGATTGGATCATACAAATATGAAGTTAAATGCGTCGCCGAAATATGTGTTTTCCATTCGGCTAATTTTTCTTGAACTTTCGGCGTTTTCTCAATCGTCATCCTTGTTTCCGCAATGGGTTCCGATTGATTTTCAATCACAATCTCTTCAATATGATGTGGACTTTCAAGTTCTAATTGGGTAATAAATCGGCTTTTTTCTCCTGTGTTAACACCTGAAGAAAGTCCGTTATACAACAAAAAAGCATTCTCTGTATCCTGCAATAAACGATAAAAATGATACGCATAAATACTATCATTTTCTAAAAATGTGTGCATATCAAATTTCTTCCGAACATCAAATGGTAAATACGTGTTTTGTGTATTTCCTAATGGTAGTTTTCCTTCATTAACGGAGAGTAAAATGATGTTTTTGAAATTCAATAATCGCGTTTCTAAAAGTCCCATAATTTGTAAACCTTCCAATGGTTCCCCTTGAAAATCCAATGTTTCCAAATTAATCATTTGGTTGACAAGAACTTCTAAAGTTTCAATTTTAATTTCCGTTTTGAACTCAGAAATCAAATTTTTAATTAATTGAAAACTCTGTTCAAAGTGAGAAATATTTTCAAAAACGATTGAATCGTTCACTTCAAATTTTAGTGTAAAACAAAACGAAATCAAATTTTCTAAAAATGTAGTTGCACTTTCCGCCTTTTTTAGCAACGAATAATGTGACCAATCTGAAAGCATTTCATCCATTTTCTTAGCCGAAATATAGACCATGTTACGATCTTTGATTTCAAAAAGAAACTGATTAACCAATTTTCGATCTTCCGAATTCTGAGGAATTCCTTCCAAAAACGCAACAATGTCGCTATGATAATAGGTTTTCGGATTTTTAACCAATTGTTTTTGAATGTGAAACAACTGCTTTATCAAGTTGCTAAAATGAAGATTTTTCAGTGGAAATCCCATTGTAATATTCATTTCAGAAACGGAATTTACCGCGTCCAAAGTCGCTGGCAAAAGGTTTTCGTCAAGAAGAACCAGAGCCGTATTTTCTAATTTATCGGTTGAGATTTTTGAAAAAACTTCCGGAAGAACTTTCGTCTGTGTAATATTTCCTGAAACCTCAAAAACCTGAATGTTTTTTGGCTTTTCGAAATCATCTTCAATCCATTTGAAAGCTCGATAATCATTGAATTCTTTCCATTGAATATGCTTTCTGAGAAATGCTCCCGCTTCTTGTCGCGTATCGTTCATATAATATGAATCGGCTTGAAAATAACATAAAGCCTTGTCCCATTGCAATAATCCACGAACCAATTTTTCTTCAACAGGAGTTAAGGCATTAAAACCGATGAATACAAATTTCTTCGTTGTTTTTTCAACATAATCTGCAATGTTTTGCTTGGAAAATTGGTGAATCATGCCGGAAGTCGCCAGATTTTTCTCCATCAACGTTTGTTTAAAAACAGGCAAAAACTGATTCATCTTTCGCCAAAAATCAAGATTTCTCTTTCTAGCCGTATCATCGCCAAGATCTTCACCCCAATTTTTGATTCGTTCTTCGTCCAACATATAACGAAGAACAGCTTCATCATTCTCCGAAAACTTCATCATATCGTCCCAATCTTTAGCCAAGGTTGGAAACCATTTCACAAACGAATCAAAATCTTCGTCACCAATGGTTTGCTGATATACTTCAAAGCCTAAAAGCCATAATCCAACACCTTGAATTGGCGTTTTTTCAGAAATATCCGTAATACAATCTTCAATGGTAATAAAATCTGGAAGAAAGCCTTCATAGTATTTGCTAGCAAGGATTTGTTTGATAAAAACAATCGGTCTTTTTCCTGGAATAACAAAGGTATATTGAGATAAATCAGTCGTTTGCGAAAGGATGTAATCTAGGACTTTGTTTAAAAACTTCATAAAAAAAATTCTCTGCTAAAATTAGCAAAGAATTTTTGATTTTCCTTTTAAAAATACGCTATTTCACGACTATTTTCTTTTCTATCCAATTGTCACCACCAGACGAATCGATATCATTTTTAAATTTAAATATATAAGTTCCGGGAACTTGTGGCTGAAAGTTTAGTTGGGATTCTACAGTTGTTTCATTAGTTCCACACGCTTCATTCGTTTTAAATTTTACTGCAACTACTACTTTCTCAAATTGGGACATGGATCCGTAATTGTAGCCCGAAAAACCCTCACAATTATCTTTTAACTGCGAAAAAGTAGAAATAACATGGGTTTGATAAACATCCATGGTATCACTTGCAATTCGAACACTATCAATTTTCACTATTTCTATTGCTTCTATTGGTGTATCTTCGTCATTAAGGCATGATGTAAATGTCATAAAAGAAAGTCCACAAAACAGAGAAATTGAGATAAACTTTTTCATAATCAGTTGATTTTATCAAGTAAACTTACGAATTAAAATTTCCTTTGGAAAGGTAAACAACTTTTTTAGTTTCGAAGAACTCTTCTTCAAAATGCGAACTCAACTTGAAAATTTCACATTTTATTCCTGCTAATTCTTCTCCTAAATCGCCACCCTTCAAATACAAAACGCCGTTATGTTTGGTGTTGATTTGATCTTTTAGAAATTTCCCTTTCAACCATCGCAAAAATTCGGGCATTGCCGTAACCGCACGTGATACGACAAAATGGAATTGATCTTTCACCTTTTCCGCTCTTCCATGAATGGCAGTCACATTTTTCAAACCTAAAGCTTCAGAAACACCTTCTACGACTTTGATTTTTTTACCGATAGAGTCTATTAACGTAAATTGAGAATCTGGAAATAAAATTGCTAACGGAATTCCTGGGAAACCACCACCAGTACCGATATCCAAAACTTTGGATCCTGGAGCAAATTCCATGATTTTTGCAATTCCTAACGAATGAAGAATGTGTTTTTCGTACAAAAACTCGGTGTCTTTTCTTGAAATCACATTGATTTTTTCGTTCCAATCCAAATACAATCCTTCCAAAGCTTCGAATTTCTGCTTTTGATCTTCTGTAATATTTGGAAAATATTTTAAAACTAAGTCAACTCCCATAAAATAAAATGTCTACAAAAATAAGGTTTTAAAAGTGTTTGGAAAAATGTTTTACAACTTCTATTTGTTATCTAACTTTTGTATCTTTAAGGCATGATTACGTTGTCTGAAGAAAACTATTTGAAAGCCATTTTCCATTTAATTGATTCTAAAAATCAAGTTACGGTGAATGAAATTAGCAAGTTTCTGAACATTAAAATGCCGAGTGTGAATAGCATGATGAAGAAATTTGCGGATAAAAATTGGGTTATTTATGAAAGTTACAAACCGCTTACGATAACCAAAGAAGGGAAAATTCAAGCGGCTCAAGTAGTACGTAAACATCGATTAACAGAGATGTTTTTGGTGGATAAAATGGATTTCGGATGGGAAGAAGTTCATGAAATTGCGGAGCAAATTGAACATATCAAATCCGAACGTTTTTTTGATAAAATTGATGAACTACTGCATTATCCAAAAGTGGATCCGCATGGTTCTCCGATTCCTGATAAAGAAGGAAATATCATTGAAAAAAATTATAAAAAACTCAGTGAATGTCTGGAAAATCAGACCGTTATTTTCAAAAGTCTTTCCGAATCAACCAAAGAATTCTTGAATTATCTGAATCAAAAAGAATTGGCTTTGGAAGTAGAAATGAAAATTTTGGAGAAAGATAGTTTTGACAAAACCATCTTAGTTGAATACGATCAAAAGAGGGAAAAATTTAGTCTTATCGTTTCAGAAAAACTTTTAGTAGAACAAAAAAAACCGGAATAAATTCCGGTTTTTTATTTTAGTAGTTGCTACTACTTATTTTCCTTTCGCTTGTAAAGCGGCTTCTTTCGCTTTGAATTCTGCTGCTTTAGCTTCATTTCTTGTCGAAGTATATAAACCTTTTAAAAGTGATACTGCATCGATGTTTTCTGGATCTGCTTGATACCATTTTTCTGCAACTGGTAATGCCGAAGCCATTCTTTTTCTTCTTGCATCAATAACCGCATTCGCTTCATCTACTTTCCCAGATTTTCTCAAATCATTGTATTCCTTCATAACCTTTTCATCATCACCAATCGTCAAGAAAGCCATATTCTGCCATGCATTTGCAAATTTCGGATCAATATCCGTTGCTTTTTTCAAATATCCAAGAGCTTCATCTAAACGTGCTGGATCTTTCCCAGCTAAAACTCCAAGATTATACCATGAATTTTTATCGTTTGGATTTTTTGCAACTGCTTCTTTCAACGAAGCCATGAACTGATCTGTTTTTCCCGAATTGTAGAATGCTAAACCTTTAGCTTCTTCAAATTTTGAATTTTTAGGAAACTTCTTAATTGCTTTATCTGCTAGAGCTACAGCCTCGTCATAACGCTTCAATTCACTTAATAAAGCGATATTACTTTCGTACAACTCCTCTTCAATACTTTTCGGTGTTTCTGTTGTGAAATCTTTGTATTCCCCCGCAGCACCCATTTTTTTATACAAATCCCAAGCGTTTTTATCTAGCGCTACGGTTTGTCCATTTTTATCTTTAGCTAAATATTTAGTCTCAGCTCCTGTGTAACCAGAATCAATTAATTGATTAAAAGCATCTACCGCCTTATCTTTATGATCAGAAATTGCGTAGGTAATAGCTGAATAATACAAATATTGTTTATTGTCTTGTCCAGCTGCTTTTAGCAAGTTATACAATTCACCAAATTTTGGTCCCGCTACATTATAATTTTTCTTCTCATAAGCATCCATTGCCGCTTTGTTAGCTGCTTGAATAGATGGCTCAAGAGATTGTCCAATTTTTGGAGCCAAAGTTGGTGCATATTTTTCTTCTTTCAAACCTGAAATTCCAGATTGATCAGCTGCTGCTTTTCCAACAAAATATACTTTGTCTTTACCTTGTTTTCCTGTAAAGATGGTTTGTTTTCCTAGATCACCAATTTTCGCTAGAACTTCTCCACCTTCAGCTACTTTTCCAGCTTTGAATAAAGCCAAACCTTTCGCATAATAGTATTGTTCTAAAACAGAAGGCTCTAATAAATATAGTTTTCCTCCTAATTGAGATTCAGCTGCAGAAATTTGTGAATTTGCTGTAGAGGTATCTCCTGATTCAATTGCTTTTACAGCTGCTGCAATCTCTTTTTTCTGAGCATAAGAAAATGTCGCTGCTATTAACGTCAAACTTAAAATTACTTTTTTCATTGATATCGTATTAAGTGATTATAAACAGATTTTATTCATCATCTGCTTCATCTTCTAGTTTTTTATTGTCTTTTTCTTCTTGTTCTTCAATTTTCTTTAGAACGTCAGCGTCACCCATATTGCTTACGGAATTATCTCCCGTTTGTGGAGCATTTTTAAACTCAGGGAAATCACTATTCACAGAAGCTTCACCTTCTTCTAGCTCTTCTTCATCACCTTCCACATCTTTATCCATTTCTACTTTCGCAATAGCTGCAATTTCGTCTCCTTTTTTCAGGTTAATAACACGAACTCCTTGTGTATTTCTACCCATGATACGAAGTTCGTCCATTCCCATTCGGATTGCAACACCAGACTTATTGATAATCATCAAACCATCTTCATCTGTTACATTCTGAATTGCAATTAATTCTCCAGTTTTTTCAGTGATATTTAAGGTAATAACTCCTTTTCCTCCTCTGTTGGTGATACGGTAATCTTCTACTGCTGTTCTCTTTCCATATCCTTTCTCCGAAACAACAAGCACTGATTCGTTCTCAATGTCTTTCACAACAATCATACCAACCACTTCATCTTTCTCCTCAAGGGTAATTCCTTTCACCCCGATAGATCCTCTACCAACTTCACGAACCTTCTCTTCAGGGAAGCGGATACACTTACCATTACGAGACGCAATCATGATTTCCGATGTTCCATCTGTCAATCTAGCCCCTAATAATTGATCGTTTTCACGAATTTCAATCGCGTTAATACCATTAACTCTCGGACGGGAATAGGCTTCTAATGACGTTTTCTTGATGGTACCATTTTTCGTAATCATCACCACGTTCATTTGGTTTACGTATTCTGTATCCTTAAGATCGTTCGTTCTAATATATGCCTTAATTTTATCATCTGGTTCGATGTTAATTAAGTTCTGGATTGCTCTTCCTTTCGCTGTTTTCGAGCCTTCTGGAATTTCGAATACACGCAACCAATAACATTTTCCTTTTTCTGTAAAGAACAACATATATTGGTGATTCGTTGCAGAAACGATGTATTCTAAGAAATCTTCATCACGAGTTGTTGCAGCTTTATTTCCTACACCACCACGGCTCTGAATTTTATATTCCGAAAGAAGTGTTCTCTTAATATATCCAGCATGTGAAATTGTAAGAACTACATTTTCATTCGGAATAATGTCTTCAATAGACATTTCACCACCAGAATAATCGATATCGGTTCTTCTTTCGTCACCGTACTTCTCTTTAACTTCTAATAACTCGTCTTTAATAATTTGGAATCTTCTTGGTTCGTTCGCCAAGATATCTTCTAAATCATTAATTAAATTCATGATTTCTTCGTATTCAGAACGGATTTTGTCCAATTCCATACCCGTCAAACGAGCCAATCGTAAATCTAGAATTGCTTGAGCTTGAATATCAGATAATTCAAATTCTGACATTAAGCCTTCTTTCGCATCTTGCGGATTTTTCGCTCCACGGATAATTGCAATCGCTTTATCTAAGGTTGCTTGTGTTGCAATAACACGCATGAAACCTTCTAAAATATGCGCTCTTTCGCGCGCTTTCTTAAGATCGTATTCCGTTCTTCTAATTACCACTTCATGACGGTGATCAACAAAATGACGGATAATATCTTTTAAATTTAACTGCTCAGGTCTTCCTTTAACTAAAGCAATGTTATTTACTGAAAACGAAGTCTGTAGCGCTGTGTATTTATACAATAAGTTTAACACAACATTTGGAATAGCATCGTTCTTCAATTCATAAACAACACGTAGACCTTTTCTATCAGATTCGTCTCTGATCTCGTAAATTCCAGGGATTTTATCGTCCTTCACCAACTCTGCAGTTCGGGCAATCATTTCCGCTTTATTTACTTGATATGGGATTTCCGTAACAATAATTGCATTACGATTTCCGATTTCTTCAAAATTTACTTTTGCACGAAGAACAATTCGCCCACGTCCAGTATGGAACGCATCACGTACTCCATCATAACCATAGATGATACCTCCTGTTGGGAAATCTGGAGCGATGATCAATTTCATTAAATCATCAATAGAAACTTCGTTATCATCAATGTAAGCACAAATCGCATCAACCGATTCTGATAAGTTATGAGGCGCCATATTGGTCGCCATACCTACCGCAATACCCGATGCTCCATTTACTAATAGATTTGGGATTTTTGTAGGTAAAACCGTAGGTTCTGTTAAACTGTCGTCAAAGTTATTTTGGAAATCAACCGTTTCTTTGTCTAGTTCTGCAAGAACTTCATCCGAAATTTTCTTCAAACGAGCCTCGGTATAACGCATCGCTGCAGGCGGATCACCATCCATTGAACCGAAGTTACCTTGCCCATCCACTTGCGGATATCTCAAACTCCAAGGTTGAGCCATACGAACCATTGCGTCGTACACGGAAGAATCTCCATGTGGGTGATATTTACCCAAAACATCCCCAACGATTCTGGCAGATTTTAAGTATTTTCTATTGGAAAAAACTCCCAAACCATACATCCCGTACAACACTCTTCTATGTACTGGTTTCAAACCATCTCGCACGTCTGGTAACGCTCTCGAGACAATTACAGACATCGAATAATCGATGTAAGACGATTTCATCTCATCAACAATGTTGATTGGAATTAACCTTTCTCCTTCCTTGTGCATATAATCTTTTATTTTACTGATAATCAGCGTTTAAAAAAGTTCGCTGATTGCAATTGTTTTTTAGTATTTAATAACGTGCTAATGTA
The DNA here is from genome assembly GCA_023423715.1 of Bacteroidota bacterium. Classification (GTDB taxonomy): domain Bacteria; phylum Bacteroidota; class Bacteroidia; order Flavobacteriales; family Weeksellaceae; genus JAFAFC01. Next base: position 155,517 of record JAFAFC010000039.1, on the reverse strand, counting down.
CGAAATTTTGCCGACTTTCTTTATAATAAGACCGTATAAAAAATCGAAAATCTTATCCACATTCAACTTTAAATAAAGCTCATTTTAGAGATTAAAATATTTTCATTGATAAATTCCTTATTTTCGCATAAAAAATTGAAATATGAGCGTTTTAAGCATCACCTTTCACTGTCCTCAGAGCTATTTAGAAGCTTGGGAAACCTATGTAAATGAAACATTGGGCTTGATGGCCGAAAATTTAATGGAAGTGGATCAATACATTTTATCGGAAGTACACACCGAAATGCTTAGTGAGGGAAAAAATTATAATTTGCTACTCATTTTTGCAAACGACGACCTAAGAACGCAATTCTTAGAAAACGAAATGCTTAATATTGAGGAACGGGTGCAAGCAAAATTTGGTGAAAATGTTATGATTTTTCCAACGTTTTTAAATCCAATAAAATCTAGAAAAAACTAAAATCCGGCTTATGCCGGATTTTTTTTATTGTAAAATTATAAAATTTAATAACCAGTAATACTAAAAGTAAAGGATTCTGATTGTCCTGAATCCAATTTCCGAATTCCTTCTTTTTCAGTTAACTTTTGATTATGATCCGCATGATCTGCAACGCCTAACCAAGGCTCAATACAAATATAAGGAGCGTCTTTTTTAGTCCAAATTCCTAAGAATGGAAAATCAGGAAATTCTACCTTTACAACTTTCGAGTCCCCTTTCCATAAAGTCACTTGACTTGTAGTATAATTTTTAAAAATAAGTGTATCATAATCAAATAGATCAATATTCAAATCAAAACGATTATTTTCCAAAAGAATATCAAAAGTTTTTCCAGTAACAATTCGATTATCCAATTGATATGATATCACTTTTTCTTGAGAATCAAATTCTAACGAAAATTCGTCCAATTTTCCATCCAAAGCAAACGCGGGATGCGCTCCAATACTATACCACAACTCACCGTTACTTGGATTCGTAATTGTATACGTAATATGCAGTGAATCACCTTTTAACAAATACGAAATCTCTAAAATAAAATCAAAAGGAAATTTCTTTTTGGTTTCTTCGTTGGACTCAATAAAAAAAGATACAAAATCTTCTTTTTGTTCTTTAATTTTGAATTCCATATCACGAGCGAATCCATGAATTGTTAATGGGTATTTCTCGCCTTGATAGAAAAATGAATCTTCTTTCAAAGCGCCTACAATTGGAAAAAGAACGGGTGAAGTTTTGTTCCAAAACCGAGTGTCAATATCCCAAAGTAGGTTTTCGCCGTCTTTTTTCAGACTGAACAATTCAGCACCTTGATGTTTGATTACCGCTTCTAATGACGAATTTTTAATTTTTGTTTCCATAATAATCAATTATAAAACTTCTAAAAACTGCATTGTATCCACATTATCGGCATACGTATTTAGTGACGGATGCTGAGCTTCACCAAGACCAACACTATCTTTAATGGATAATTCTTGACTTGCAACAACGCATTGGATGTCTTTTTCATTTTCAGCTAAAAAGTTTTCAACTTCTTTAATATCCGAATATCGGCTAAAATTAAGAACCGAAAGTGGCGAAAATAATTGATCATCCTCCTTCAATAGAACAAAATTATTATCCCAAAACTTTTCCTGATTCAATAAGTAAATTGCACGATTGTATTCGTAATTGTTGGCGTATTTGTTATGATTAATCACCTCGCCAAAATTGATAAAATTCTCAAAAAGACGATCCAATTTAAAATCTTCCGGAATAAAAAGTCGAGTTACATTACGACATCCCAAACCATAATATCTGAAAATATCTTCAGCGAGAAGTTGTAATTCTTCATCGGTTTCAGTTCCTGACAAAACCGCAACAGAAGTTCTATTTTTTCTAATAATTGACAAATAATCTTTGAAATAGAATTCAAGATAACGTGCCGTATTATTGCTTCCTGTCGCAATTACGGCGTCAAAATTTTCTAATTTTTCTACAAGTTCATACGAAACAGAGTTTTCAGAAAATTCATTCCATTTTTTCATTAAAAACGGAATCATCACTTGATCTTTTGATGACAATTTTATTAAAGGAATATTTCCACTTAGCACCACCGAAATCACATCATGAAAACCAACCAACGGAATATTTCCTGCCAAAATCAACCCTACTTTTTTCGGTTTTTCACTTTGACGATACTGCGAAAGCCAATTCTCAATAGATTCCTTTTTCAACAAATCTGCCCATTGACCAAGCGCATACTTTTGATTTTCAATGGTGAACCACGGGTTGTCAATTAAAGATTTTCTTAAAATAGGGTTCAATTCATCTTCTTGATTCATTGAATTTTCAGTATCTAATTCTACAAAATTACGTAGGTAATCTCCTAGTTTACAAAGACCTAAAATTTGCTTCTCTCGTGTGATAAATTCCATAAAATTGACAGATTTTTCTTACTTTTGTGCAAATTTAAAAATAATATCAGCAATGGCTATTAAAATAACAGATGAATGTATCAACTGTGGGGCATGTGAGCCAGAATGTCCGAACAATGCAATCTATGAAGGCGCTGTGGACTGGAAAGCTTCTGATGGAACCACTCTTAACGGTATGGTTACATTAACTTCTGGACTTACGATTGATGCAGATGCTCCTCAGGAACCGGTAAGTGACGATGTTTATTTTATTGTTACAGACAAATGTACCGAGTGTAAAGGTTTCCATGAAGAGCCTCAATGTGCGGCGGTTTGCCCTGTTGATTGTTGTATTCCGGATGAAGATCATGTGGAAACTGAATCTGAATTGCTAGAGAAAAAAGCATTTTTACACGAGGAATAATCGATCCTTGAACATAACTCGATTTTATCAAAATATTTTAATGAAGAAACATAATTTCAGCGCAGGACCAAGCATTTTACCTCAAGAGGTTTTTGAGAAGGCATCGCAAGCAGTATTGGATTTTGAAGGAATGGGGCTTTCTATTTTAGAAATTTCGCATCGTAGTAAAGAATTCGTAGCAGTAATGGAGAATGCCAGGACCTTGGTGAAGAAATTAATGAAGCTTGGTGATGATTACGAAGTTTTGTTTTTACAAGGAGGCGCAAGTCTTCAGTTTGCAATGGTTCCTTATAACTTGCTTTCAGAAGGAGGAAAAGCAGCATATCTAGATACTGGAAATTGGGCTGCAAACGCGATAAAAGAAGCTAAAAAACTAGGAAACACCGAAATTATCGCTTCTTCAAAAGCAGATCAATATTCGTACATTCCGAAAGATTACGTGGTAGATTCATCTTTTGATTATTTCCACTGTACTTCAAACAATACCATTTACGGAACGCAAATGCATGAATTTCCTGACATGGAAATCCCAATGGTTTGCGATATGAGTTCGGATATTTTTTCAAGAGAAATAGATTTTTCCAAATTTGGATTAATCTACGCTGGAGCTCAAAAAAACATGGGTCCGGCTGGCGCAACATTGGTTGTTGTAAAAAAAGATATTTTAGGAAAAGTTCAGCGAACGATGCCTACCTATTTTGATTTGCAAGCGCATATCGAAAAAGAATCCATGCTCAATACACCACCTGTTTTTGCTGTGTACACTTCCCTATTGACACTTCAATGGTTGGAAAACAACGGCGGAATTGCTGGTGCTGAAGCGAGAAATCAAGCGAAAGCAGATTTACTATATAACGAAATTGACGAAAACCCTTTATTTGAAACATTTTGCCGAAAAGAAGATCGTTCTTTGATGAATGTTTCGTTTAAATTAACCGACGAAAATCGTAAAGAAGCTTTTGATAAAGCTTGGAAAGATGCCGGTATAAGTGGTTTGAATGGCCACAGAAGTCTTGGCGGTTACCGCGCAAGTATTTACAACGCAATGCCAATTGAAAGTGTTCAAGTATTGGTAGATGTAATGAAATCGTTTAGATAAAAAAGAAAATTCCAAATTAAGGAAGGAAGCAAAATATGAAAGTGTTAGCCAATGACGGATTTTCTAAAGCAGCAGAACAAGTGCTTCAAAATTCGGAAATCGAACTTATCGAACATAAAGTGGCTCAAAGTCAACTAGCCAAATTCATTCAAGAAAATGAAATTGAAGGTTTGGTGGTGAAAAACACGACGAAGGTTGATCAAAACCTTTTAGATGCTTGTCCTAATCTTAAACTAATCGGTAAATTAGGAAATCAGCTCGATAATATTGATGCTGACGCTGTTATTGATCGAGGAATTTATTTACTTCACACCCCAAAAGCCGTTGCGCGATCTATCGCCGAATTGGTTTTTGCACACTTTTTTACCTTAGCCCGTTTTCTTCACGATTCCAACCGAATGATGCCGTTGGAAGGCGATACCATCTTTACAACGTTAAAGAAGTCGTACAGTAATGCTTATGAATTAGAAGGAAAAACGCTAGGTGTTATTGGATGCGATGCTTCTGCACAAGAAGTTTTAAAAATGGGAATTTCTTTAAGAATGAAGGTATTCTATTTCGATTCTGAACAAAAAGAAGTATCTTTAGAAATAGACTTTTTTGATGGTCAAAAACTACAGTTTACTCTTCAAAGCGAATTGAGTTTGGACAATCTTTTAGCGAAGTCAAAATTCATTTCTATCAATCAAAGAAAAGAAAGTAAGTATATCATTGATTTTCCAGAAATTGAGAAAATGCAAAATGGTGCATTTCTTGTTAATGCTGGAGAAGCAGGAACGGTGAATGAAGTCGCTTTAGTAGAAGCTTTAGACGATAATAAATTGGCTGGAGCCGCTTTGGATGTTTTTGAAAAAGGAACCACACCTGAGTTGCCTATTTTAATGAACACCTCCATGTCGCTTTCGCCTAATTTAGGGAGTTACACTCTAGATGCAGATGATAAAATGGCCATTGAAATGGCAGAATTAGTAGTAAAAACACAAAAGAAATTTTAGGATATGCCTATATTTAGACCTTTTAGAGGGGTAAGACCAAATACCGATTATATCGATAAATTCCCGACGCGATCTTTAGATTTGTTTTCAGAAGAAGACATCGCGAAGAAAGCGCAGGAAAATGACACGTACATCCAAATGATCAAACCATTTGTGGTAAGCAAGTCGAAAGATTTAGATCGTAATCTTCGAAAAATTAGACATAATTTCGAAGAACTTTTAGAAGAAAAAAAATTGGTTCAAGATAATTCTTGTTACTATCTATATCAACAAATTATGCCTAATGGAACCATTTTCAGAGGTTTGTTAGGTCTTGCATGTGTGGATGATTTCAACGAAGGGAAAATCAAAAAGCACGAAGCAACCATTAAAGATCGCAAAGAAAAACTTGCTCATTATTTGGACAAAGTGAATCTTCAAGCAGAACCCGTTCTTTTAACATACAAATCCAATTCGAAAATCGAATTGTTTATGAATCAAGAAGAAAAATCGGTACCGATTATAAATTTCACTTCCGAAACGGGGACAAAACATAAAATTTGGCGCATTGACAATCGTTTGAAAATGCAACAGATTAAAGAAGTTTTAGATCAGGTTGATTCTTTTTATATTGGCGATGGCCATCACCGAATTGGTTCTAGTGCACTTCATGCACAAAAAATGAATGGTAAAGGCAAAAAGCATAATCCAAACGAACCACACAATTTCGTATTCAGTTATATCGTTTCCAAAGATTCTGTAAAAATTCATGACTACAATCGTCTTGTGAAATCTTTGAACGGTATGAAGAAAGAAGATTTTTTAGCTAAAATTGAAAAAAACTTCAATATTCATAATAAAGGCGAAACTCCGTATTTCCCATCTCAAAAGTTTCACTTAAGTTTGTATTTAGACGGAGAGTTCTACTCGCTTCACGTAACGCATGATTTACGTAAAAAACATGCTGGTGGAAACGATTTAGATCATTTCTTTTTAGAAGAATATATTTTCAAAGAAATTCTTGGAATCGAATTGGAATCTGAAAGTGATAATATTGATTATCTGAAAGGAAATTCGTCTATTGATGGCATTAAAGCATTAAAAGACAAAGTAGATTCGGGTGAATATGAAGCTGCTTTTGGTGTGTATCCGGTAAGTTTTAATGATTTGATTAAAGTATCGGACAAACAAATAAAAATGCCGCCAAAATGCACTTTAGTGGTTCCAAAGTTAATGACTGCTTTGGTGATGTATGATATGAAACCATAAGATCACATCAAAATACTATGAAAAAATTAACGATGATTCCACTCTTTTTGGGTGGAATGTTGTTTTCACAACAAAAGCAAGACTCTATTGAGTTTCGAAAAATCGCATTTGAAGTTCTAAATCACAGCACTGCTTATGACAATCTGAGATCATTAACCAAAGATGTTGGACATCGATTAAGTGGTTCTGATGCTTACGAAAAAGCCGTAGATTGGTCAGTTGCAAAGCTGAAAGAAGCTGGAGCTGATAAAGTTTGGAAACAAGAAGTGATGATTCCCGTTTGGAAACGTGGCGCAGAATCACTTCAAATCAGAACTAAAGGTCAAAAATGGAAATCCGTGAACATGCTTTCACTAGGAAACTCCGAAGGAACCAAAGGAAAAGATTTAGTAGGTGAAATGATCGTTGTTAATTCTTATGCTGAATTTGATAAACTTCCAGAGTCGGCTGTAAAGGGAAAAATCGTTTTGTTCAACTACCCTTTCAAACAAGAATTAATTAGCATGTCCGATGCTTACGGAGATGCATCTTCATATCGTTCAAGATCTGCATCAATTGTGGCTAAAAAAGGGGGAAAAGCGGTTGTTGTTCGTTCATTAAGTTCGACATATGATGAGCATCCTCATACAGGAAGCATGCGTTATGAAGCGGATACCGAAAAAATCCCTGCGGTTGCGGTTGGAACAAAAACGGCAGACGAAATGCAAAAGCAAATTCGAAATGGTGGTTTAGAAGTTAAACTTAATTCGAATTGCGGTATGCAAGCTGACAAGAAATCCTACAACGTTATTGCAGAAATCACAGGAAAGGTGAATCCACAAAATATTATTATTGCGGCGGGGCATTTGGATTCTTGGGATGTGGGTGAAGGTGCACATGATGACGGAACCGGAATTGTACAATCGATCGAGGTTTTGAGAGCATTTAAAAAATTAGGAATTCCAAATAAGAATACGATTCGCGTGATTTGTTATGCGAACGAAGAAAACGGCGTTCGTGGTGGAAATTCATACTTAGACTATGCTAAAACGACGAATGAAAATCATCTTTTTGCTATTGAAAGTGATGCGGGAGGCTTTACACCAAGAGGTTTTTCTTTGGATATGCCCGAATCAGATCGTCAGAAAATTCAAGCTTGGCGTGAGTTGTTTAAACCCTATCAACTTCATGATTTCGAAAACGTTTGGGGCGGTGTTGATATTGCTCCACTAAAAGCTTTGAAAGTTCCTTTGGCTGGACTTGTTCCCGATTCTCAACGTTATTTTGATTTACATCACAGCGCTTTGGATACGTTTGAACAAGTTAACAAAAGAGAGCTTCTTTTAGGTGCGATGGCGATGACCCAGTTAATCTATATGATTGATCAAAACTGGAAATAGATTTAAACCAATTAAAACCTAAAATAAAAAAGAGTAGAAAAATCTACTCTTTTTTTTATTGTTATTTGTTTCCGGCGTCAACTAATTGAACTTCAAAAATCAACCAAGCATTTCCTGGAATAACTCCACCTCCTGCTCCTCTAGCACCATAACCTAAATCTGGCGGAATAAGAAACGTTGCTTCGTCACCTTCATGCAACAAAAGAACACCTTCGTCCCAACCTTTGATAACTTGACCAATTCCTACTCCAAATTCAATCGGTTCTCCTCTTTTGAATGAGTTATCAAACTCGTTTCCATTGGTTAGCTTTCCAGCATAATGAACTTTTACCGTGTTTCCAGGTGATGGTTGAGATCCCGTACCTTTCTTCGTTATTTTATACATCAAACCTGAAGGCGTTGTTTGCATTCCTGCTTTTAAATCTGCCAATTTTTTAGCGGCTTCCGCCTCTAATTTTGCTTGATATGCTTTATTATTTTCTTCGATTTTATCTTTACCCGCTTCAAAAATCTTCGCTGCGTCATAATGCTTGTACTGATCTCCTTTAGAGAAAACAGATACTTTTTCTAAAACGATATCCGTTTTTGGCTTATCCGAAGGTCCTTTTTCAACATTTGCAATCACATCAATAATTCCTTCTCCTTGAACCACTTTACCGAAAATCGTATGTCTTCCATCCAACCAAGGCGTTGCTACTTCTGTAATGAAAAATTGAGAACCATTTGTATTAGGACCCGAGTTTGCCATCGACAAAATTCCTTTTCCTGTATGCTTAAGTTCGTTTTTCTCATCACCAAATTTGTATCCAGGATCGCCCATTCCGGTTCCTTTAGGATCACCACCTTGAATCATGAAATCCTTAATCACACGGTGAAAGATCGTTCCATCATAAAACGGAACTCCTTTTCCTTTTGATTTATTTTCAATTTTACCTTCAGCCAAACCAACGAAATTCGCTACCGTTACTGGTGCTTTTTCGTCTTCAAACTTAACCACCATATTTCCTTTGGAAGTTTGAAAATTAGCATACAAGCCATCTTTTAAACCTTCGTACGTTTCTTTGTCTACATTCATTTTTTTATAAATTGGCGTACAGCTGACCATAGAGCCTATCACTGCCGCAGTTAATAATCGTTTTGAAATCATATTTATTGAATATCGTTTACTTTGAGTTTGATGATGATGGGCAAATCATTTGGGATTTTATTTTCATCACCTTTCGATCCAAATGCAAGAACCGATGGAACTAGTAAAGTTGCTTCTTCTCCTTTATTCATGTGTATTAATGCATCTTCAACAGCCAGAACTTCTCTTTCTTTTACAGGATAAACCTGATCTTTTATTGTTTTCTCCGGATAAATTTTCTCGTTGTTAAAATCAAACAACTCATATTCGTAGGAAAACAATTTCGCTTGATTAATCATTTTTCGATTTGAAAAATCAATAGACGACCAATAATTTTCTGATGTTGAATAAAAGGTTTGTTTACTTTTTACAATCCAATCCTCGATAAACTTTCGTTCTTGAGCATTACGGATTTTGTTTCGTTCCTTAGAAACATCCAAGTCGGTCACCTTTTTTTCGCCACCAATAGGAGCAAAAGCTTCCTGCTTTTTGCAAGCAAGACAAACCAAAAGAACTAAAAGAAAATATTTCCCATTCATGCAGGTGCGAAAATAAGAATAATTATCAAGTTTTTCAAACAAAAATGCCGAAGCATGTGCTCGGCATTTTATATTGATTATGATTAAATCTTAGTATTTTTTCTCAACCAAAACTCTCCATCCAAATGGATCTTCTGCTTGGTTTGTTTGGATATCTACTAAATCTTTTTTCAAAGTCAACGCGTAGCTATCTTCTTGAGATAAAACTTCAAGATCAAGTCTTTCTCCTTCGTATCCTAACGCTTTAAAAGTATTGGTAACAACAGCTGTTCCTACTCCCCAAACTTCTTTCAAGGTACCATCTTTATGTGCAGCGACAACATCAGCAACTTTGATGTCACCAACAACAACTTCAATTCCTCTTTTCTTAGCCAATTGAAGAAAACTATCTCTCGTAACTCCATCCAAAATTTTATCAGATGTTTCTGGCGTATAAATCGTATCGTTAATACGAACGAAAACGTTCATTGTTCCACTTTCTTCAAACTTGGTGTGCGTTGCATCATCCGTCCAAATAATTTGATCAAAACCTTCATCATTAGCCAATTGCGTTGGGTAGAAAGAAGCTGCATAGTTTCCAGCCGCTTTAGCCGAACCAACACCTCCACTCGCCGCTCTTGAATAATAATCAGAGATTTTTACAGCAACAGGTTCTGCATAATACGTTTTTGCAGGCGTTGCAACAATTGCGAACATATATTTTTCTGAAACTCTCGCTTTCAAAGCTTCTTCAGTAGCAAAAATTAATGGTCTAATATACAATGACATTCCTTCTCCCTGCGGAATCCAACCTCTATCGATGTCTACTAAAGCTTTCAAACCTTCAACGAAGATTTCTTCAGTAACCTCAGGCATCGCAAGACGCTTCGCCGATTTGTTGATCCTTTCAAAGTTTTTCTGAACTCTAAATAAGAAAACGTCGTCGTTTTGGTCTTTGTAAGCTTTCATTCCTTCGAAACAAGCTTGACCATAATTAACTCCCATCATCGCTGGTGAAAAAGGTAGCGGTCCGTAAGGAACTACTTTTACATCACCCCATTTTCCGTTTTCATACTCACAAATCACCATGTGATCGATGAATGTATTACCAAATGAGAAATTTTGAGGATCAAAACCTGCTAAACGAGAATCGGTGGTCTTTTGAATTATCATTTTTTTAAATTTTATTGAATAAAACAAATATATGATAAATTCTGTAAACTGAGAAAATTAATTTAAATTTGAAAAAAATTAGACATGCAACGGGAAATAAGAACGACCGAAGACGGTTCTAAAACTTTATTTATCAACGAATTAGATGAAGGCTACCATTCACAACATGGTGCACTTCAAGAAGCTAAACATGTTTTTATTGATAATGGACTAAAATTGATAAATGATTGCGAAATCAATATTTTAGAACTCGGATTTGGTACAGGTTTGAATCTTTTAGTCACAATTGATGAATTTTTGCAAAATCAGAAGCATGATAAAAATCATATCATTCATTATTATACAATTGAAAAGTATCCCGTTTCAGCATCTGAAATAGAAAGTCTGGCGTATTCACCACTTTTTACCTTTCCTAATGCGGAAGCTATTTTCAATAAAGCGCATGATTCAGTGTGGGGAACCGAAGTTGAGTTGCTTCCTAATTTCTATTTAACAAAATATGAAGCGGATTTCTTCTCAATTCCACAATTGATTATTCCAGAAATTAATCTGGTTTATTTTGATTGTTTTGGTGCTCGTGTTCAACCTGATTTGTGGGAAAAGCCTTTATTTGAAATAGTTTCTGACCTTGTTAAGACCAATGGACTTTTAACAACATATTCGTCCAAAGGAAGTGTACGTCGTATTTTGAAAGAATTGAATTTCAACGTCGAAAAAGTTCCTGGTCCTCCAGGAAAACGTGAAATGATTAATGCGTGGAAATCCTAAAATTTCGTAGAATTTAGTACATTCGTTTAGAATTCAAATTTCAAGAAAATGATTGATCGATTCAATGTTCGTGTTTATGGAGTCTGTTTAAAAGACCAATCTGTATTGGTTTTGCATGAAGAATATGCGGGAAACTATCTCACCAAACTTCCTGGTGGCGGACTTGAATTTGGTGAAGGAACAGTCCAATGTCTCGCTCGTGAATTGGAAGAAGAATTGAATCTGACACTTAAATCTGCAACTCATTTTTATACACAAGAAGATTTTGTTCAATCTCGCTTTCGAGAAAACGAGCAACTTTTAACCATTTATTATCTCATGGAAGTTGAAAGCACGGAGGATTTGTTAATTCTTGATCCGTGTATTGAACGTGTTGAATGGATTCCTATTTCACAAGAAAATCCTTTTGAACTTCCTGTTGATCAAATTGTATACAAAAAACTACAAGAGCAATTCTTGTAGTTCTATATTATTTTCGGACTTTAAAATCTTGATACCCCTCATAAGGTTGTAGATAACCTAGATTCCAGTTACTTTGTAGCAAATTTTCTACAAAAGCATCTACTCTATTTTCGTGCGGATCGTAGGGCTCCTTCAAATCAACATCAGCAATATTTCCTTTGACATTCCACCAAAATGCACTAAAACCACCACGAAGATCTTTGATAATCTCGTAGACTGTTTTTCCCGTTGCACGATTCATTAATTTAGCAAAAACTTGTCCTTCAGAAGTCGTTAAATCGCGCAATTTACTCTCATATTCCGATGCCAATTCAGCTTGCTTTTGTCTGGCAAATTTCCTTCTATCACTTCCCTCCATTGCGGCCAACTCTACCTCCAAATCTCGATATTGTTGCAACGCGGTTAAAAACAACGGATACACACGGTTCAGTTTTTTATTTAAAAAGAAATAATAATTACGATCTAGTTGATTATTGAAATCGGGTTTACTTGTTAAGATTAATTCATCCAAAACCACAACAGTTTCCCCATTTATCTCATAAATCTTCGCTTTCTGCGCTGCATCATAAACATAACGATTGCCAAACTCATCTACCTTAATTCTATCGGCTGGATACTGACTAAGCGTCTTAAAATCTTCTTTTTCCGTCTGCGCACTTAAGATTGATGAAGAAGTGATGAAAAGGATGAAACAAAACTTATTAAAATTCATTACTTTTACCTTCGTTATTTTGGTTCTCAAACCGCAAAAATCATTCCCTTTCTATGAAACTAACTAAAAATTCTGAAAGATTTCTTAAAAATTACCTAAACATTTCATCCCCAACAGGATACGAACATAACGGGCAAAAAATATGGATGGATTACATTCGGCCATATGTGGACAAAATTGAAGTTGACAATTACGGAACGTGCTATGGTGTCATCAATCCTGAAGCCGAATTCAAGGTCGTTATAGAAGCGCATGCTGATGAAATTTCATGGTATGTGAATTATATTACCGATGATGGATTGATTTATGTGATTCGAAATGGAGGTTCCGATCAAACTATTGCCCCATCAAAAGTAGTCAACATTCATGGTGAAAAAGGTGTTATAAAAGGCGTTTTCGGGTGGCCAGCTATTCATACAAGAGCCAATCAAAACGAGCCGATTCCTAAAATTGAAAATATTTTTATCGATTGTGGAGCAACAACTAAAAAAGAAGTTGAAGATTTGGGAATTTATGTTGGATGTATGATTACGTATCCAGATGAATTTTTCGAATTGAATGATCGCTATTTCGTTTGTCGCGCATTAGATAACCGAATTGGTGGATTTATGATCGCTGAAGTTGCTAGAATGCTGAAGGAAAACAAGAAAAAATTGCCTTTTGGATTGTATATTACGAATTCAGTTCAGGAAGAAGTTGGTCTTTATGGCGCTGACATGATTGCTGATACGATCAAGCCAAACATTGCTATTGTTACGGACGTTACGCACGATACAACAACGCCAATGATTGATAAAAAGAAAGAAGGTGACCAAAAATGCGGTGATGGACCCGTTGTGTTTTTCGCACCAAGTGTTCACCATACCATTCGAGAATTGATTATTGATGCCGCTAAAGCAAAGAAAATTCCTTTTCAAAGAGCGGCAGCTAGTCGAGCAACAGGAACTGATACGGATGCATTTGCACATTCTAACGGCGGAGTTCCAAGTGCTTTAATTTCGCTTCCTCTTCGATACATGCACACAACGGTTGAAATGGTTTCTAAAGAAGATGTTGGAAACGTTATCAAACTGATTTACGAAAGTTTGCTGAAAATTAAACCAACGATGAAATTAAAATACCACTAGAATCTAATAAAAATCTAAATAAAAAGTAAAAATGAAAACAAAACTTATCGCTCCTTCCCTTTTATCAGCGGATTTCGGAAACTTGCAACGCGATATCGAAATGCTCAATCGATCTCAAGCAGATTGGTTCCATGTTGATGTCATGGACGGAAGATTTGTACCCAATATCTCGTTCGGTTTTCCTGTAATGAAGACAGTTCAGAAACATGCAAAGAAATTCGTTGACGTACATTTAATGATTGTAGAACCTGAAAAATATGTTGAAGAATTTATTGATGCTGGTACAGATTTGGTTTCGGTTCATTACGAAGCATGTACGCATTTGCACAGAGTTATTAATCAAATTCAAAGTAAAGGCGCAAAAGCAGGTGTTGTTTTGAACCCTGCAACTCCCGTTTTAATGTTAGAAGACATTATCGCTGATGTTGATTTGGTTTTATTAATGAGTGTGAACCCAGGATTTGGAGGTCAGAAATTTATTGAAAACACGTACAAAAAGATTAGCGAAACGAAAGATTTAATCCTCGCAAACAACTCGACCGCTTTAATTCAAGTTGATGGCGGTGTTAATTTGGATAACGCATCCAAATTGTTTAATGCTGGTGCCGATGTTTTGGTTGCTGGAAATGCTGTTTTCTCCGCTGAGAATCCAGAAAGCATGATTGAATTGTTGAAAATTTAATTCAATACCAAATATAAAGCAATAAAAAAAAGTTCGGAGAATCTCCGAACTTTCTTTATTCTAAACCAATTTTCTTAGAAAATCTCTTTTCCTGCAAAATGGAAAGAAGCTTCGATTAACGCATTCTCATCAGAATCTGATCCGTGAACTGCATTTTCTCCAACGCTTCTAGCGAACATTTTTCTGATCGTACCTTCCGCAGCATTTTCTGGGTTAGTCGCTCCAATTAATGTTCTGAAATCTTCAACAGCATTGTCTTTCTCAAGAACAGCTGCAACGATAGGACCTCTACTCATGAATTCTACCAACTCTCCGTAGAAAGGTCTTTCTGCGTGAACTTCATAAAATTTCTTTGCATCAGCAACCGTTAATTGAGTTAATTTTAAAGCTTTGATATTGAATCCTGCTTCTGTAATTTTCCCAAGGATTGCTCCAATGTGCTTATCCTCAACCGCATCCGGTTTAATCATCGTAAAGGTGATGTTTCCTGCCATAATCTTTAAATTTTTGTTGTGCAAAATTAAGAAATAGTTTGTATATTTGCTATGGAAATTCACACATGTAGAGCTCAATTTCACTTTGGCATACTAGTTGCTAATTATTAATTGATTCTCATGTTTAATTTGAGTTTTCATGGTTATTAGTTTTTACCCAGCTTAGGCTGGGTTTTTTTATGCATATATCGCTGAAAATCAAATGAAAAAAGCCGAAACAAATATTTCGACTTTAACTTTTATAGTGATATTAAATTTATTTAGCATTCATTTCTTCCGCCTCATCCATCAACTTGATATAATTCATATAACGACTTTCTTGGATTTCATCTTCTTCCACAGCTTGCAAAACCGCACATTTGGGTTCATTTATGTGCAAACAATTGTGAAACTTGCATGATCTTCCTTTCGTAAAAATCTCTGGAAAGAAATGTTGAATTTCTTCCTTCTCAACATCAATCATCGCAAATTCTCGAACTCCTGGTGTATCAATAACGCTTCCTCCAAAATTCCAAAAATGCATTTGCGCATACGTTGTCGTATGCTTTCCTTTTAAATGAACATCGGATATCTCACCCGTTTTAAGATTTAATTCGGGTTGTAAAGCATTGACTAATGTTGACTTTCCACATCCGGAATGTCCAAAAAATACAGAAACTTGATCTTTTATTTTGGATTGAAGAATATCTAAATTCTCTTTTGAAAACGAAGACGTTTGCAACGTTTCATATCCAATTTGTTCATAAATCGATTGAACGAACTCAACAACTTCCAATTCTTCTTCATTCAACGTATCAATCTTGTTGAATAAAATCAAAGGTTTGATGTTATACGCTTCACAACATGCTAAAAATCGATCGAGAAAACCTAAAGACGTTTCTGGAAATTTATAGGTGTAGATAAAGCAAGCAATATCAATATTGGACGCAATTATATGCGCTTCCTTGGAAAGATTTACGGATTTTCGAATTAAATAATTTTGTCTGGGTTCAATTTTCGTGATCCAAGCAACATCGTCTTGTTCCAAACTAAACTCTACTCGATCACCAACCGCCAAAGGATTGGTTAATCTCGTTTTTATTAATTTGAATTTCCCACGAATACGAGCCTCAAAAACAGTGTTGGTATCAAGTTCTAAGACCTGATACCAACTTCCTGTAGATTTTATGACTAAGCCTTTCAAGCCCAATTATTTATTGATCATAATACCATTTTGTACCTCGATAGATTCTTCGTGAATCGCTTTGAAAACCTTCTCAATAAAGTCTTGAGACATTCCTGTTTCTTGAGCTTTTGCCGTAGCATATTCCGTAATAACTTTCCATCTTTCCGGTTGGAAAATGGTAATGTTATTCTCTTTTTTGATCGTACCGATTTTCTCAGCAATTTTCATTCGGTTAGAAAGCAATTCAATTAATTGAAAATCAATATCCGAAATCAAAGTTCTTTCCTTATCCAAATCGCTTTCGTATCCATGCGTATTTGAGTTACGAACTTCTAATTTAGAAACCAATTGACTCAAAACTTCAGGTGTAATTTGCTGTGCAGCATCACTCCACGCTTCATCCGGATTGGAATGCGTTTCGATCATCGAACCTTGGTAGCCTACGTTCAAAGCTTCTTGCGTAACTTCAGCAAGCCCAGTCCTGTTTCCGCAAATGTGCGAAGGATCCACAATCATTGGGATATTTGGAAATTGATTTTTGAAATCAATCGCAATTTGCCAGTTTGGTGTATTTCTATATTTCGTTTTTTGGTAAGATGAAAACCCTCTGTGAATTGCTCCCAAGTTTTCAATTCCTTGACCTAAAAGACGCTCCATAGCACCAATCCACAAAGCTAAATCCGGATTTACAGGGTTTTTAACCAAAACTGGTTTGTTCGTCCCTCTCAGAGCCATTGCAATTTCTTGCACCGTAAACGGGTTTACCGTGGAACGTGCTCCGATCCATAAAATATCAACATCTGCTTCTAAAGCAGCAAAAACGTGATGCGCATTCGCAACTTCCGTAGCTGTTTTAAAACCATATTCTTCTTTTACTTTCTTCAACCAATTAAGTCCAATCACGCCAACGCCTTCAAAACCATTTGGTTTCGTTCTTGGCTTCCAAATACCTGCGCGAAAGACAGGAACATCAGCTGATGATTCTTTAATTCTTCTAGCGGTCTCCAACATTTGAGACTCACTCTCCGCACTACATGGTCCTGCAATGATTAGCGGATTTGGGAATTCGTTGATCCAATCGTTTTTAAGATCTTTCAATTCCTTTGTTTTTTCTATCTGCATTGTAAAAATTCTATTAAATAGTACTAAATTCTATACAAAGTAAATTAATTTTTAGGAGAAATCAAACTTTACTAAATCGTCTAAATCTTTTAGTAATGGGTTGATTTCTAAATATTTTTCAAAGATTGTTTTCTTCGTCACAATTTCTTTCTTCAAGGCTACATCTAAACTGAAAATTATTTCTAAATTAAAATGATTTACTTTATGTTTGAATTTGTTAAAAAATTCGGCTTGGATTTTTTCGAATTTCGATTTTGCCGAATCTGATGGATATCTAACTTCAATGGTATTTTGATCTATTTTATGCATGGTAAAGCCACTTACAGCACTATAAACCACCATATCTTGATCTCGTAAATTTTGCAAATACAAAGACCAATATTTTTCTAAATCGAGTTGCGTAAAGTGATTGTTCGGAAGCTCTTTTCCAGGTTCAATGGTTGTTTCTTCTTCTTTAACAACTTCTTTTTCCTTCAAAGCATTACCAATATTAAAGCGCGAACTCGATGGTTTTTGCCCAATTGGTTGACTGACTTTTTGGATTTTAACTTCCTCTTTTTCTGGAATAACCACAGACGGCTTCGGCTCCACTTTTTTCTGAGGTTCTTTGTATTCTCGGACTAAAGCAGCTTCATTTCTTAAAAAAGGAGCAATTATGCTAAACTTTTTTTTTTTTGAGCGTCGGGATTCGTTCGAAGACTAGACAATTGCATCAACGCAATTTCCACTGTTAAACGAGGGTTTTTAGAAGCTTTGTAATGAATATCAGCATGATTACAAATTTCAATTGCATCAATAACCAATTGAGGCGCCCAAAGATGACTTTGTTGTGCAAATTTTGACTTTGTATTTTCTCCAACTTCAATTAAAGATAAAGTAGTTGGATTCTGAGCCATCATCAAATCTCGGAAATGACTTCCAAGACCTGCGATGAAAATATGCGGATCAAACCCTTTTTTAACGATATCATTAAAAGCGGTAAGAACTTCAGGAATTTTATTTTCCGCTGCCAAATCCACGATTTTTAAATATTGATCGTAATCTAAAATATTTAAAACTTCCGCCGTTTTTGCTAACGTAATATTTTTCTGAGAAAATGTTGTTAATCGATCGAAAATAGATAAAGCATCACGAAGCGCTCCATCGGCTTTTTGAGCAATTAAATATAGAGCATCGTCTTCATAAAGAATTCCTTCTTTATCAGCGATTTTCTTTAAATGATCTTGAATGTCTTCAATGACGATTCTTTTGAAATCATAAATCTGACAACGCGACAAAATCGTTGGAATAATCTTATGTTTCTCCGTTGTTGCTAGAATAAAAATAGCATGTGCAGGCGGTTCTTCTAATGTTTTAAGAAACGCATTAAACGCCGACGTAGAAAGCATATGAACCTCGTCAATGATATAGACTTTGTATTTCCCGACTTGAGGTGCAAAACGAACTTGATCTGTTAAATTTCGAATATCCTCCACCGAGTTATTCGAAGCAGCATCGAGCTCATAAATGTTATAAGCAAAACCATCTTCCGAAGTTGAACCGTCTTTTTCATTGATTTTTCGAGCCAAAATACGAGCACAAGTTGTTTTACCAACACCACGAGGCCCACAGAAAAGTAACGCTTGCGCAATCTGATTAGATTCTATCGCATGTTCCAACGTATCTGTAATATGCGACTGCCCAACAACAGTATCAAACTCTTGTGGACGGTACTTTCTTGCAGAGACGATGAAATTTTCCATAGGTCAAAAATAGGGAATATTCTTGTAAAAAGAAAACCGTTTTGAAGTAAAAATTTAACTACTTCTCTCCCATTCTTTTAGCATAAAAAAAGCCGACTATTAGTCGGCCTCTGTTTATAGTTTGGTTACTCGAACATCAATTCTTCGATTTTGAGCTTTGCATTCGTCTGTTTCATTTTCTGGACAAATTGGAAATTGCGATCCAAAACCTTCAGTTGTTACTCGATCTGCATTTACTCCTAATTCCATTAAACGGAGTTTAGCCGTTTCTGCTCTTAACTTAGACAACGTCAAGTTGCTTTCTTCATTCCCTGTATTATCGGTATAACCACCAAGTTTTACATTCAAATCTGGGTGAGCGACCATAATTTCAGCTAAGTTTTTTAAATTCTCTTCAGAAGCAGGTTTCAAATCACTGCTCCCTGAATTAAAGAATAAGTTTTCAATGGTGAACCAATTTTCATTGCTCAACAATTTTTGATCTTTACCTTTAATTCCTGTGTACAATTCGGTCATTTGGCTCGTTGTTCCTAAAAGTATTTTTTTACCATTAGGAAGGCTGATTTCTTTCATGGTTCCCATTTCGTAAACGTAATCACCGTCTGCATTTACAGTTCCGATAGGTGCAACCGTTTGATTAACTTCTACGGAACTTGTCTCGGTTGGCGCAACAAGCACGGCGCCTCCAAGTCCGATTGTTTGTAATTGATGAAGCTTTTCCGCTCTATTTTTTTCAATTTTATCTTTATGCATAGTCGCTAAAGTCGGCGCAATTACTAGGGAAACAATTGACATCAACTTAATTAAGATATTCATTGACGGACCTGATGTATCTTTGAATGGATCACCAACGGTATCTCCTGTTACTGATGCTTTATGAGGATCAGAACCTTTGTAAAACGTTTCACCATTGATATCTACGCCTTTTTCAAATGATTTTTTAGCATTATCCCAAGCTCCACCGGCGTTGTTTTGGAACATCCCCATCAATACACCGGAAACAGTAGCGCCCGCAAGAAAACCTCCTAAAACTTCAGGACCAAAAATGAATCCCATCAACAAAGGCGAAATAATCGCAATTGCACCTGGAAGCATCATTTTTCTAATAGACGCATCTGTAGAAATAGCGACACATTTATCATATTCTGGCTTTGCTTTTCCCTCTAAAATCCCTGGAATTTCACGGAACTGTCTTCGTACTTCTTCAACCATCGCCATGGCCGCTTGACCAACTGCTGTAATTGCTAAAGACGAGAAAATAAATGGAATCATCGCTCCGACAAATAATCCAGCTAAAACGTCGGCTCTATAAATATCAATACCATCAATTCCTGCAATACCCACAAACGCTGCAAATAAAGCCAAAGCCGTTAAAGCTGCCGAGGCGATGGCAAATCCTTTTCCAGTCGCCGCAGTCGTATTTCCAACCGCATCTAAAATATCTGTTTTTTCACGAACTTCTTTTGGTAGTTCACTCATTTCTGCAATTCCACCGGCATTATCTGCGATCGGTCCAAATGCATCGATAGCCAACTGCATTGCCGTTGTAGCCATCATTCCTGCCGCTGCAATCGCAACACCATAAAGTCCTGCACACAAATACGAACCGTAAATTCCAGCTGCTAAAACCAAGATTGGAAGCAAAGTAGATTCCATACCAACAGATAAACCACCAATAATGTTGGTTGCATGCCCTGTTGACGATTGTTTTACGATACTAGACACAGGACGTTTTCCCATTGCCGTATAGTATTCTGTAATGATTGACATTAAAGTTCCTACTAACAAACCAACCATAATCGCTCCAAAAACGCCCATTCGAGTGAATTCTACACCACGAAGTTCCATTTTTTCTGGCAACAAATAGGTTACTAAGAAATACGATGCAATCGCCGTAAAGATGATACTTCCCCAGTTTCCTAGGTTTAAAGCGTTTTGAACCGCTGCTGTATTCGAATCTGAATCTTTAATTTTTACTAAGAATGTTCCCGCAATTGAAAATAGAATTCCAAATCCGGCAATTAACATCGGTAGAAGAATCGGTGCAAAACCACCAAAACTATCGTCAGATAAAGTTTCTCTTCCCAAAACCATCGTTGCTAAAACCGTTGCCACGTACGAACCAAATAAATCGGCTCCCATACCTGCCACATCACCTACATTATCCCCAACGTTGTCTGCAATTGTAGCTGGATTTCGAGGATCATCTTCAGGAATACCTGCTTCCACTTTTCCAACTAAATCAGCTCCAACATCGGCTGCTTTTGTATAAATACCACCACCTACTCTCGCAAACAATGCAATTGATTCGGCTCCCAAAGAAAATCCTGTAAGAATCTCAATTGTTCTTCCCATTTCAACAGAATTTGCTGCTGCTTCTGGCGCAAAAATTTGTTTAATAATTAAATAAAGCGCTCCTAAACCTAGAACCGCTAAACCTGCAACACCCATTCCCATTACGGAACCTCCTGCAAAAGACACTTTTAAAGCTTTCGAAAGGGACGTTGTCGCTGCTTCGGCAGTTCGAACATTGGCTTTGGTAGCGATTTTCATCCCGATAAATCCTGCCAAAGCTGAAAATACCGCTCCAATGACAAATGCTAAACCAATGCTCCAATGCGAATGCTCGTTTGACATTCCCATAACGGCTAATAAAATACCAACGACAATCACAAAATACATCAGAATTTTGTATTCTGCTCGTAAGAAAGCCATGGCTCCATCTGCAATATGCCCACTAATTGTGCGCATTTTTTCGTTACCTGCATCTTGCTTAGAAACCCAATTGCTTTGAATAAAAGTGTAAAGTAAGGCCACCAATCCGAAAATTGGAATCAAAATGAATAGATCCATATCTAATTTTATTTAGGTGTTAATTAAATAAAATTAAAAAAACTTTATGAATTTTTAACCATAATCCCCTAATAATGGTAAAAAATAAAAAGACGACCTAAAAAGATCGTCTTTTATATGATAAAATATCAGAAGTTTATCCTCCGAATTTTTCTGCGTAATCCTTCTGCGAAGCTTTGATTACTTCTCTTGCGTGCTCTGCTCCGTAAACCTCTTGAATACGGCATTTTGCAGGCTCATCTGGTAAATTTTTGTACGTTAAGAAATAGTGCATTAGTCTTTTTACTTCAGCTAATGGCAATTCATTAATGTCTTTAAAGTGACCGAATGCGTGATCATCAACCATTACAGCTACGATTTTATCATCTGCTTCTCCTTTATCAATCATTTTGAATCCTCCGATTGGAATAGCTTCCATTAACATTCCCCCAGAGTGAATCGTGTGCGAACTCAAAACGCAAATATCCAACGGGTCATTATCTCCCATTGTAACGTCATCCGCTCCAGATTCAACCGCCAATTTCATTACTTCGTCGTGGCAATAGGTTCTAGGAACAAAACCGTATAACGCCGGAATGATATTAGAAAATTGTTGTGGTCTGTCCACTTTAAGATATCCTGTTTGTTTATCTACTTCATATTTAATCGTATCCGAAGGAACGATTTCTACAAAAACATTTACTTTTTTTGGTGCATCCTCTCCTGCAGAAATTCCATGCCATGGATGTGCTTTAAAATTTGGTATCATTGCGTTGTTACTTATTGTAATTTATTATTAATTAGTCAAATTCGTTCTTAAAAATTCCAATTTCAGATCTTCTAAAATCTGATTTATGAAATCTCCTTCATTAATATACGCCATTAACAAAACGGCTTTATAGTCTTTCAAATTTGGTTTTTCTCCCATTCCTTCGTACGTTGAATGCATTAGATTAACCAATTTTGTTTTGGTCTGGGAAACGTCATTCCACTTCGCTTTGCTTAAATACAATTGCTGCGAAGCATTATAATCAAACTCTTCCTGAATACTTTTTGTTGCAAGAAAAACAAACTCATGTGTTGCTAAATTTTCATCAAAACGAGTAATCAAATTTGCAGGTTTGCTTCTTTCCAAAAACAAAGTCATTCTTTCGTAAGCTTGCGTTCTTCCGTCTAACGAGTTTCCTTGAGAAAGTATTTTTAGCTCTTTTTCTTTCATCGAAATATACTTATACACGAATTGTCTTAGCAAAACCAAAAATGGAATCGCAAGCAACAATGCAAATGCATACGGAAGAATATTTTCGAAACTGAAACTCATCTCTTAAAAGAGTGCAAATTTACAAATAATGCGGTGAGAAATCTAATAATTCGTCTAAAAACGTACGTTCGTTTGAAAATTAAATTAGAATTTGAAAATTCGAAAAGCAGAATTGAAAAGCATCTTTCTAATACTCTGATGAATAATAGAATACGAATACTTTTCAGCGCCAAAACGTTCATTAAATTCGGCAACTTTTGGAATGGAAGATCCAAAAAAATCAAAATTGATTTCTTCACAATGTTTTTGAAGAATTTTATCGATCACAATCGAAGGTATGGATTTGTTTTCCAAGTGTTCATTATTCACAAAAAGTGATAAATAAATCGTTGATTTCCCTTGAAACAACAAAGCATATGATTGCTGTATTTTATTATTATGAACTCCAATTGAATAGCAATATCCTTTCTCAAACAACGAATTTGCTAAATGAAGAAGTTTTTGTTTTCCATTTTCGCTGTGCGAATTTTTTCCATTTTCAAGAAGAAATTCGTGCCAAGACCTGGGATTTGAATTTTCTTCAATTTGAATTTTTGATTTCTCTGAATCTGAAATTTTCACATTTCGTTTTCGTGATTTTGAATACTTAGATTGAACAATTCCGTACTTGTCTTTTGAAATTTTATAAGAAACTTTCTGAACTAAATCTTCTTCAAATTGATTTTCAGGGTTGAAAGTATAATACAGAAAAGGCATTTTTCGCAATTCATTAACAAAAAATTGATTAATTTTCGCTGAATCTACTTTTGAAAAAACACCAAAATACGAAGCAAACATCGGCATCAGAACAATTTTGAATCCCCATTTTTCTTTAAAATGAACGGGCATCACGGCTTCATAATCGTTGTAAACGAGCAAAAACCAGTTTTTATCGGTAACCAAATCTAAAAAATCAATCCCTACAAAATCTGAGTTTTGGATACTTTCAGCAATACATTTTTGATATTTTTCAATCGAAATTTCGGAACGATGGAGTTTTCTAATCATAGCAAACCTTCATCATTAAAGCTAAAATAAGCAGATCTCGTAATTATTAAATGATCAAGAAGTTGAACATTTAGAATTTTCCCACCCTCAGAAATCTTTTCAGTGATTGATTTATCTTCTGAACTTGGTTTTAGACTACCACTTGGATGATTATGCGCAACAATAATTCCTGTTGCGTACTTTTCTAAGGCCACTTTAAACAAAATGCGAACATCTACAACCGACTGTGTAATTCCACCTTGGGTAAGCTTTTCTGTGTGAATCACTTTATTGGATTGATTCAGAAACAACGCCCAAAACTCTTCAGTTTGTAAGTCTTCCAAATAGGATTTCAACAAAACATAAGCGTCTTTAGATGAGGAAACTTGGGGCTTATCTGGAATTTCTTGCAAACTTTTACGTCTTCCAATTTCCATGGCAGCTGCGATGGTTATTGCTTTCGCTTCACCAACACCTTTAAAAGTCATTAGTGCATCCAATGTCATATCCGAAAGTTGATTCCAATTATTTCCAACAGATTGCAAAATTCGTCTTGCCAATTCTACCGCTGACTCTTCCCTATTTCCGCTTCCCATAATGATTGCGAGCAATTCGGAATCCGAAACTGCTAATTTTCCTTTGGAAAGAAATTTTTCCCGAGGACGATCATCTTGGGCAAGAAATTTAAGGCTCATGGTTTTCTAAAGTTACTTAATAAAACGCATACAAAATCACAGGTTTCTTTGATTTTTCAATATAAGATTGTAAAGTATCTAGAAATTTTGGTGAAACCATCGGACATCCCAAACTTAAACATAACGGTGTTTTCAACTCCGAATCGGGAACACAATCAAGCGAGTGTAAAACAATAGCACGTTCCATTGCATTGGAATTGGAAGCGTCTAAACCTTTTAAACGGTATGACTTCCCGAATTTCCCTGAATACTTTTCAGCAATTTCATATTTCCCTAAAGAAGATTGATAGGAACCTTCAATATTGCTGAATTTTAGGTTTGAAGAACCTTTAACTTGGGAACCCGAACCGTGAGAAACCATTCCTTTTCCTAGAATTTTAGATTTTTTCAAATCATAAATATAGAATCGATACGTGTTTGAGGGCTTTTTGAAATCAATGAGAAAAACAAAATCTTGTTGGTATTTTGAATTTTCTACGAATTTGGAAATCATTTGAATTTCTTGATTTGAAATTTCATTTGGAATTACTTTATCTTCCTTTGAAATTCTTTCATAGGCATAAAACCCCGAAAAAAGGAATGCAAAAATCCAAACTAAAAATTTCCAAGTTTTCATTATTCAACAATTAAACCGTCACTCATCACCAATTTTCGATCGGTGATTTCTGCTAATTCTTTATTGTGCGTTACAATCACAAAAGTTTGATTGTATTTATCTCGTAAATCGAAAAACAATTGATGCAAATCATTCGCATTTTTTGAATCTAAATTCCCCGTTGGTTCATCTGCAAAAATGATTTTTGGTGAATTGATTAAAGCTCTAGCAACGGCAACTCGTTGCGCTTCACCACCAGAAAGTTGATTTGGCTTGTGGTGCAAACGATCTGCAATTTTTAAATCTTCAAAAAAAGTATATGCTTTTTCCATGGATTCCTTTTCATTCTTCCCTGCAATGCGAGTTGGCAGCAAAACGTTTTCTAATGCCGTAAACTCCGGCAAAAGCTGATGAAACTGAAAAACAAAGCCAATATTTTGATTTCGGAATTTTGATAATTCTTTGTCGGACATATTCACAAATGAATTTCCTGCAATAGCGATTTCCGTTTTGTATTGATTTGGATTCGTTGGTGAATCCAAAGAGCCTAAAATCTGCAAAAGTGTTGACTTTCCAGCACCCGATTCTCCTACAATAGACACCACTTCGCCTTCTTTGATGTGCACATCAACTCCTTTTAGAACTTCTAAATTCCCGTAAAATTTATGAATGTTTTTCGCTTTAATCATGATTCAAAAATAACAAATAAATGCTTCAAAAAAAACAAACCCTCTTAGAAAATCCAAGAGGGTTTGTCGTATGTATAAAAACGATTACAGTAACAACGTTAATGGTTGCTCTAGATACGTTCTTAAAGTCTGTAAAAACTCGGCACCTGTAGCACCGTCAATTACTCTATGGTCGCAAGCTAGAGACAATTTCATTGTATTTCCAACAACGATTTGTCCGTCTTTAACCACCGGTTTTTCAATAATTGCACCTACAGAAAGAATTGCTGAATTCGGTTGATTGATAATCGAAGTAAATGTTTCAATACCGAACATTCCAAGATTAGAAATCGAGAATGTTGAACCTTCCATTTCATTTGCTTTAAGCGCTTTTGTTTTCGCTCTTGAAGCCATATCTTTCACACCTGCAGAAATCTGATTGTAGTTCATGAAATCTGTATTTTTCAATACAGGAACCACCAATCCATCTGGTACTGCTACCGCAACACCAACGTTGATATCTCCATGGTGAACAATTTTATCACCTGCCCATGACGAGTTCACTTGTGGGTGCTTTCTCAAAGCCATTGCACAAGCTTTGATAATCATATCGTTGAATGAAATCTTCGTATCTGGTAATGAGTTAATCTCTTTTCTTGCTTGGATTGCTTTATCCATAGTAATTTCTACCATTAGATAATAATGCGGAGCTGTAAATTTACTTTCAGCTAAACGCTTCGCAATAATGTTACGCATTTGAGAATTTGGAGTTTCTGTTGTTTCTCCAGCAACGAAATTCATTGATTGAGCAGCAGCAGGCGCAGCCGAAGCTACCGCTTGAGATGTTGGTTGTGCAGAAGGTTGATAGTTTTCAACATCTTTCTTTACAATTCGACCATTTTCTCCAGTTCCTTGAATAGCACTAAAATCAATTCCTTTATCTTGAGCGATTTTCTTAGCCAAAGGTGAAATTGCTACTCTTCCTGTTGTGCTTGTCGCCACTTGAGGTGTTGCAACCGCAGCTGTTTGAGCTGGAGCACTAGCCGCTTCTGGAGTTGCTTTTGCAGGAGCCGCAGCTGGTTTACCACCACCTGCAACAATTGCAGAAACGTCTGTTCCCGCAGGACCAATAATTGCTAAAATAGAATCAACTGGTGAAGAACCTCCTTCTTGAACACCTTGAAATAATAATACTCCATTAAATTCAGATTCGAAATCTTGAACGGCTTTATCTGTTTCAATTTCAGCGATAATATCACCTTCTTTAACTTGATCCCCAATATTTTTATTCCACTTGGCAACTTTACCTTCAGTCATCGTATCTGAAAGTCGAGGCATATTAATTACTTCCACACCAGCAGGAATTTCCGCTGGGGCTGCCGCTACTTCCACAGCAGGTGCAGCAGTTTCTGTAGCCACGCTTTCTTGACTTGGAGCTGATGCAGGAGCTGCACCACCTTTTAAAGCAGAAATATCTTCACCTTCTTTTCCGATAATTGCTAATACCGAATCCACAGGAGAATTTCCTCCTTCTTGAACACCGATATACAATAAAGTTCCTGCAACTTCCGATTCGAAATCCTGAACGGCTTTATCCGTCTCGATTTCTGCAAGAATATCGCCTTCTTTTACAGCGTCGCCTACATTTTTATGCCATTTTGCCACTTTACCTTCCGTCATTGTATCCGAAAGACGCGGCATTGTAATCACTTCAGCCATATAATTTTATTAGTTTGAGATTTGATTCTGAAATTCGAGATTATGAAATCGTTGAACTTCAAACATCAAACAATCCTTTTTAGTTATTTTCTAATTTATTTAAGAACGGATAATCTTCTTGAGCATACACATACTCATAAACCTTATCTGGATCCGGATATGGTGAATTCTCCATAAAATCAATACACTCTTCTACAAAGTCTTTCGATTTGTTATCGATTTCTTCCAATTCCTGTTCTGTAGCCCATCCATTTGCTAAGATTCTTTCTTTCACCAATTCAATTGGGTCATCTTGCTTATGTAATGCAACTTCTTCTTTCGTTCTATACGGTTCAGCATCAGACATGGAGTGACCTCTATAACGATAGGTTCTCGCTTCGATAAATGTTGGTCCATCTCCTCTTCTTGCTCTTTCAATAGCTTCGTAAGCTGCTTCTGCAACTTTTTCAGGATCCATCGCATCTACTGCAAGGCAAGGCATTTCGTATCCTAAACCTAATTTGTAAATATCTTCGTGGTTTGCAGTTCTGTGAACTGAAGTACCCATTGCGTATTGATTATTTTCAACAACGAAAACTACTGGAAGTTTCCAGTTCATCGCCATGTTAAAAGTTTCGTGCAAAGAACCTTGTCTTGCTGCACCATCACCAAAGAATGTGATGTTTACTGCTTTTCTATCATAATATTTGTCTGCGAAAGCAATACCAGCACCCAAAGGAATTTGTCCTCCTACAATACCATGACCACCATAAAAACGGTGTTCTTTGCTAAAGATGTGCATAGAACCACCCATTCCTCCAGAAGTTCCCGTTGCTTTACCGCATAATTCTGCCATAATTCTACGAGGATCAACGCCCATCGCCATTGGATGGATGTGACAACGGTACGCCGTAATCATACTATCTTTTGTAAGATCCATTGCATGTGCAAATCCCGCAGGAATTGCCTCTTGACCATTATACAAGTGTAAAAAACCTCTGATTTTTTGCTTTAAATAAAGAGAACGGCATTTATCTTCAAACCTTCTCCACATTGTCATATCTGCATACCATTGCAGATATACTTCTTTGGAAAATTCCTTCATACTTTTAGAAATTATAGCACAAAAATAGCAAAAAGAATTTGTATTATTTGCATATTAATCAGATTTCAAATAAATGATTAAAATCAATATTGTACATTTGATGTTTAAATGATTTTATGACAGCACCAAGTACGAATTGGGTAATTTCTGTTTCGAAACTTATTTCCAACTTTTTCAACCCAATTGTTTCGCTACTGATATTCTATGGTTATCATTCTGCAAAAAACTTAACTGTAAAAGGAGCGTTAAATTATATTACGCCTATCCTACTTATTATTATCATTCCTGTTGTTGTTTGGATTGTGATGAACGTTAAAAAAGGAAACTACACCAATATGGATGTTTCGAATCGGAAACAACGAAAAAGCTTGTATTACTTTCTAATAGCCGCTTTAGCTATTTATTTAGGGTATTATTATTTTCGATTTTCCGAGTTGGATTATATGATGTTTTATTTGTTGTTTCTGCTTATCCTGATGCATTTTTCCAATTTTTTTATTAAAAGTTCTATGCATACGGGCTTAAATATATTTGTGGCAGCCTTATTTTACAGTGAAAATCATACTTTAGGAATCGCTTGGTTTATTTTATCCTTGATTATTGGTATTACTCGTATTATTCTGAAAAGACACACACCAGCCGAAGTTTTTTCAGGGGCTTTTCTAGCGATTTTAGTATCAATTCCTTATCTTTATAGCACCAACCAATTATTTTATTAATGGATTTGAATATTTTAACTACCGCAGAAGAAAGTTTGATGAAGCTTTTATGGCAAATGGAATCCTTTTATCTGAAAGATATTATGGAAAAACATCCCGAGCCAAAACCGCATCAAAACACAGTTTCTACCTATCTAAAAATATTGGTTGAGAAAAATTTTTTGGGAACAGAAAAGGAAGGGCGAATTTTCAAATATTCTGTTAAAGTCCCATACCCTGAATACAAAACGTTTTTGGTAAAAACTTTAGTAGAACATCATTTCGATAATTCCAAACCGGAATTTATTAAGTTTTTAATTGATCAAAAAATCGTAGAATCGTCGGATTTAAGTGATCATTTCGCTATTAAAACATCCATCATTCCGATTGTTGAAAATTCTCAGACAACGGAAGAATCCAATCCACTTTCGGATTATATTGAAGAATTAATTCATCCTAAAAAAGAGGACAAGAAAGGAAAAGACAAGGACAAGAAAAAGGATAAAAAGAAGAAAAAGAAATAACTTTTTCTAAACCAAATTCAGATCAATGCTTTGATGAGAAGCATTTTTTATCGCTTTTCCATTTTCTAAAACTAACAATTGCGGGCTTTGATGCGTTACACCAAAACGATTTTCTATTTCATTAGAAATAGCTCGATGTTTAATTAAATCTAGAAAATAGAATTTCACATCTTTCTTGTCATTCCTCATTTGACTTTCAAAATTTCGTAAAACCGTTTTGCTAATAAAACATCGAGTTGAATGTTTGAATAAAACAACTTTCTTTTCAAAAGATTCTTTTTCGGCACGATCCAAATCTTCCATCGTTGTTAGGTCTTCCCACAATTCCTCATGATTTCCCAATTCGGATTTCCCACCGAATAATGATTGTAAAAAACTCATACCTGTTAATTTTGAAAAAATGGCACAAAAAATACGCCGAAATGTCCCATTCCTTTTTTGGAAGTATTTTTGATACCTTGTACGAAGATACACATTAATCAAAATAGAGACTTAACAAATGAAAAAAGCACTTATTATAGTTGACGTTCAGAATGACTTTTGTGAAGGTGGCGCTTTGGCCGTTCCAGAAGCTAATTCTGTCATTCCATATATCAATTCATTAACGCAAAACACGGATTACGACGAAATTATTTTAACTCAAGATTGGCATCCTGCAAATCATAAGAGTTTTGCTTCAAATAATGGACGAAATGTTGGAGAAACCATTACATTGAATGGTGGTCCCCAATTTATGTGGCCAGATCATTGCGTTCAAGGAACTTTTGGTGCCGAATTTCACGCGGAACTGGATCGCAGTAAAGTAACCCATATCGTTCAGAAAGGTAAAAACCCGGAAGTTGATAGTTACAGTGGTTTTCAAGACAACAACCATTTTGTAAAAACAGATTTGAATGATTATTTAAAATATCATGACATTAAATTGGTTGAAATCGTTGGTTTGGCGCTTGATTATTGTGTAAAATACACGTGTCTCGATGCCGTTGAAAACGGTTTTATTACATGTTTACACTTCAAAGGAACGAAAGCGGTAAACGTAAAACCTGAAAACGGAAAAGATACCATCTATCAACTTATAGAAAACGGAGTTTCCATTTTATCCTAAACATACGAACTTAAATAAATATAAGCCAACTAGTTAAGTTGGCTTTTTTGCTTTACATAGGCTACCACCGATTTATTTTATCGAATGTAAATTTCATAATGATAGAAAAATAATATTTAATTATTCTAAATAAGCTTAATTTGTATTGATCTAAAATCTAAATTTGCGGCATCAAAAAATTGAATAATTGAAGTTAAGATGAATAAATCAATCATCCTTTTAGGATTACTAAGTATTTCAGGAGTCGCTCTTGCCCAAGATCGCTTTGAACAAGACACAATTAAAATAAGACAAATTGAAGATGTAAAGCTTCACAAAACAGGAAATCCAAATACGGCAAAAAGCTTAACAAGCAAGTCTAGCTTAACGATTATGGAAACTCCTCAACCGCTTTCTATTGTTACGCATGAAATTATTGAGCAACAACAAGCGAAACAATTGAGCGATGTTTTACAAAACGTAAATGGACTTTATATTACATCAAGTCGTGGAAATTCTCAAGACAGTTTTGGTGGACGTGGTTTTATGTTAGGAAATGACAATATGTTCAAAAATGGAGTTCGTGTAAACAGCGGAACGTTCCCAGAAGTTAGCGGACTAGAACGTGTTGAAGTTTTGAAAGGCGCTAATGCCATGATGTATGGAAATACAGCTGCTGGTGGTGTCATCAACATGGTCACTAAAAAACCAAGATTCGAATTTGGTGGAAGTGTTGGTCTAAGTGCAGGAAGTTGGAATACTTACAAACCAACAATCGATATTTATGGGCCACTTTCTAAAGGTGTTGCTTTCCGTATGAATGGAACGTACGAAACAGCTGAGAGCTATCGTGATGGTGTGGAGTCTCAGAAATACTATTTCAACCCATCGTTTTTATTCAACATTGGAGAAAAGTCTCAATTAATTGTTGAAGCCGATTACTTAAAGCATGATTTCACCCCTGATTTCGGAATTGGATCGATCACCAACAAAGATAATTCATATGCATTATTGAAAAATGTTGGACGAAATGTTTTCTTCGGAACGGATTGGCAATATCAGAATGTGCAGCAAGCTTCTACTAACGTAACTTTTAATCATCAACTTAGCACCAATTGGACTTTGAATGCCGTTGCTTCGTATCAGAATTATACCAAAGATTATTTTTCATCAGAACGTGTACAATGGGCTTACGACGCGAAAGATCGATTATTTTGGAAGCGTCCATTCAATAAAACATACAACGAACAAAACTACGGTTCTGCCCAAGTGAATGTCAATGGAGAATTTTCTACAGGAAAAATCACCCACAAATTATTAATTGGCGCTGATGCGGATTACAGCCAATCTGATTCATATAGTTATACATTACCGACGATAAACAATACATTGTATTTAGATGATCCTTCAACTTGGGCTTCGATTGCTCAACCAGAGTCAACACGAAATACAAAAAATAGAATCAACACAAGAAGAGTTGGAGCCTACGCTCAAGATTTTATTGGTTTAACTGACAAGATTAAAGTTCTAGCAGGTTTACGTTGGTCGTATTTGGAAAATATGCCAACCATACAAACTAACTTTAAAAAAGGAATTAAAGAACTTTTAGGAAACACGGCGACCTATGATCAAGCATTTTCACCAAAAGTAGGTTTAGTGTATATGCCAAATGATAATTTATCAGTTTTCGGAACTTACACCAATTCCTTTGTAACCAATACAGGATATACTTCGGACGGATTTGGAACGATCAATACGTCATTAACAGATCAAGAAGTTCAAAACCAACTGGCAACTTTGGAAGTGAAAGCATTGAAACCAACAACCATCGATCAATATGAAGTTGGTGTAAAGAAAAATTTCTGGAATGGAGGTTTAGCGGTAAACGTTACAGCATATCAAATTCTATACAACAACTACTACCAAACCTATTGGTTTGAAAATTCAAAAGGGCAAGTTGTTACCTCTCAAGATTCAAGCCTGAAAGCTTTTGCTGGAAAAATGAGAAGCCGCGGGGTTGAATTGGACATTACGGGAAATCCAACGAATTCGCTTTCTATTATTGGAGGTTTCTCTTATAACAATGCGGTTTATTTGGATACACCAGAAAATGGATATGTTGAAAAACAAAGATTGGTAAGAACACCGGCTACAACAGCAAACTTATCTGTTTTCTATAAATTCCAAAATGAATTGAAAGGTTTAAAAATCGGAACTGGAATTTACTACATCGGCGACAGAATCGCTGGTTGGAATGATACAAAATCTACGTTAATTTCAAGAAAAGACGTTTCGAGAATGATGCCTTTGGACGATTATGCAACGGTTGCATTAAGCGTTGGTTACGAATGGAAAAAATACAGCATTCAAGCTCGTTTGAACAATGTGTTCAATGCTTTGAACTACAATGTTCACGAAAACTATTCGGTAAACCCAATTCCTCCAAGGAATTTCTATTTAACGTTTAACTATAAGTTATTCTAAAAACACAAATGAAACAAAAAAAGATCCTCAATTTTGAGGATCTTTTTTTATTTAAAGATTTGAAAAGTCTTAAAGCATTTTCAAATTATTCACTTCTAATTCCGTAAGAATTCTCCAATGACCACGTTTTACATTCTTCTTTGTAAGTCCTGCAAACGTTACTCGATCTAAAGCTTCCACTTCATAGCCTAATTTTTGGAAAATACGTCTGATAACACGATTCCAACCAATATGAATTTCGATTCCGATTTCATTTTTTGGTTTTCCTTCGATGAACGAAACGCTATCTACTTCCGCAACACCTTCTTCCAAACGAACACCGTTTTGGATGGCTGCTAAATCTTCTCCAGATAATTTCCGATCTAGAACAACATGGTATATTTTTCTAACGTTAAACGAAGGATGCGTCAACTTTTTAGTTAAATGCCCATCATTGGTTAACAAAATAACCCCCGTTGTAGAACGATCCAAACGTCCAACCGGATACAAACGATATGGCGACGCATTTGCCACCAATTCCATAACCGTTTTTCTTGCTTTATCGTCTTTTGTTGTTGAGATGTAGCCTTTTGGTTTATTCAAAAGAACGTACACATTTTTTTCAGGAGTAATTGGTTGTCCGTCGAAAACAACTTTGTCTTCTTTCTGAACTTGGTACCCCATTTCAGAAATTACTTTTCCGTTTACTTCAACTAAACCTTGAGTGATGAATTGATCTGCTTCTCTCCTGCTGCAAATACCCGAGTTTGCGATGTATTTATTCAGACGGATGGTATCTTTATGAAGATCTTTATCAATTTTATTTTGCTTTCTTTTCTGTACGTACGAATTTACTCGATCATTTTGGTGATCGAAATTTTTCTTAAAAGGTTTACGATCTCCTTCACGAAGATCTCCTTTTTCGTACTTCTTTCTGCTGTCGAAATTTCTAGAGCTTTGAGAACTTGGCCCATTTGTGCTTTTACTGATTCTTGGTCGTTTGGGTCTTCCTGATCCTTTCCCCTCTATGCTCATTATGTAAAAAATTTTTGCAAAAATACAACATAGTTTCCATTATTGAACCTTGAATCTAAAAATATTAACATTTGTACTAGTAAAATGAAAACAAAAAATCCAATCTAGTGAAAGATTGGATTTTAGATATTTTGAAATCGAATTCTCGATTATCCTTTAATAGCTTTGATTTTCTCAGTAAGCGCGGGAATAATTTGGAACGCGTCTCCAACAACTCCATAATCCGCAGATTTGAAGAAAGGAGCTTCTGGATCGTTGTTAATCACCACAATCGTTTTCGATGAGTTTACTCCTGCTAAATGCTGAATAGCTCCCGAAATTCCTACGGCGATGTACAAGTTTGGAGAAATCGCTTTCCCTGTTTGTCCAACGTGCTCAGAGTGAGGTCTCCATCCGATATCAGAAACCGGCTTAGAACAAGCTGTTGCTGCACCTAAAAGATTAGCCAAATCTTCAATCATTCCCCAGTTTTCTGGACCTTTCATCCCTCTACCTGCAGAAACAACTACTTCAGCTTCTTTCAAATCTAATTTTCCAGAAGATTGTTCGTGTGAAATAACTTTCGTATCATCATTCGACAAGGTCATTTCTTTCACTTCTTCAGTACCTGCAACTGGATTCTCCTTAACACCATAAGCGTTTTGAGAAACGGTTACTACTACATTTGCTAAATCTGATTTTGCATGCATAAATCCTTTTCCAGAAAAAGCTCTTCTTTTTACTTGGAATGGTGCCAAATTTTCAGGTGCATCAATTGCATTGGTAATCAAAGCATAATTTTTTGCTACTGAAAACATCGGTGCAATCGAAGAAGCGTCTGTTGTATGTGGGAAAACAACAATGTTTCCGTCCACAATATCACCAATCGCTTGAGCAAAAGCTTTAGGCGAAAAAGAAGCTAAACCAGAATCTTTAACATTAACAACTTTCGTAGCTCCATATTTATATAAAGCGTCTGAAGAATCTGTTGGATTAATCGTAATTGCTGTTACGGTATCTCCTGCTTTATCAGCAATTGCTTTTGCATAAGAAACTGCTTCAAAAGCGGCTTTCTTATAAACTCCATTTATATTTTCTGCGTATACGTATACTGCCATTTTTCTAAGTTTTAAAAGTTAATTAAATTACTTTAGCTTCTTCGTGTAACAAACGTACCAACTCATCAAGATTATCAGCTGCAACCATTTTCACCGCTGCTCTTGGTGGAACGCTATCGTAAGAAACTCCTTCTACATGAACTTCTGTAGAAACCGGCTCTACAACTTGCAAAGGCTTTGTTCTTGCAGACATAATCCCTCTCATGTTCGGAATAATTAATTCTTTCTCATCTACTAAACCTTTCTGTCCTGCAACTACTGCTGGAAGTTTTACAGAAATTGTTTCTTTACCACCTTCGATTTCACGAACTGCAGTAGCTTCGCCTCCATTCACATCAAAACCAACTGCTGCATTTACGAAAGGTTGATCTAATAATTGAGCGATCATTCCTGGAACCGAACCACCGTTATAGTCGATAGATTCTTTACCACACAAGATAAGATCGTAACCACCTGCTTGTGCAACGCTTACAATTTCTTTTGCTGTAGAATAGCTGTCTTTCGGATCTAGATTCACACGAACAGCATCATCTGCACCAATTGCTAATGCTTTTCTGATAACAGGTTCTGTATCTGTATTTCCTACATTAACTACGGTAACTTTCGCTCCGTTTGCAGCTTGTAATTTAATCGCTTTGGTTAATGCAAATTCATCCAACGGATTAATAACCCACTGAATTCCGTTTTTATCAAATGCAGATTTGTCTGCCGTAAAATTAATCTTAGAAGTAGTATCAGGAACACTACTTATACAAACTAATATTTTCATAAGTGATGTATTGTTTTTAAAGTTTGATTTTGGTAAAGATAAACATAAAAGTATTATGCATGCATAATATTTATTAAAATTTTATATTCCATACATAAAATACTAATTCCCAGTCTTCAATGGTCGAATTTCGATCTTACTTGGAAGGATTGTAGAGCTCATTTTCAGGATATCCATGACTAAAATCCCAACATCTTCTGGAGTGATTTTCCATGAATCTTTTTCCGAAGGTTCATTATTATTAAAGTGTGAAGTCACCGATCCTGGAAGTATCGTAGTTACTTTAACATCGTCTTTTCGCAGGTCTAACATTGCAGCTTGGGTGAAACCTACAACGCCAAATTTGGAAGCATTGTAGCCACTTCCCTTTTCAAAGAAATTAATCCCAGCCAAAGAAGCAATCGAAATAAAATAACCTTTATGTTCTTTTAATTGAGGAACCGATGCTTTCAATGTATGGAAAACTCCTGTTAAATTGGTGTCAATCATCGCATTCCATTCGTCCAACTCCATTTCATAAACGCTTTTGAAAATTCCTAAACCGGCATTAGCAATACTTACATCCAATTTTCCGAAATGGAAAACAATAGTTGAAATCGCTTTCACTTCATCTTCGTAACTCGTCACATCCGAAACCAAACCTAGAATTTGATCTGAAATTTTTGATAAACCCGAAACCGCTTCATCAACACCTTGCTGATTTCTTCCACTGATCGCCACTTGATAGCCGTTTTTCAACAAAACTTCGGCAATTCCATAGCCAATTCCCTTTGTGCCACCCGTGATATAAACCACTTTTGAACTCATACTTTCTATTTTGTTTAAAGATACACTTTTGACTGCTTTTGAAACGAGGTTTTAACAAACTTTAAAACAAAAAAAGCAGCCTTATCGACTGCTTTTATAGTATTTGATTTGAAATTTCTATGCCTTTGAATAATTTTCAAAAAACAACGGAATACTTTCAATTCCTTTATAGAAATTAAACAAACCGTAATGCTCATTTGGTGAGTGAATCGCATCCGAATCCAGTCCGAATCCCATCAACACTGATTTTGCACCCAAAACTTTCTCGAACATCGCTGTAATAGGAATACTTCCTCCACTTCTGTATGGTAAAACCTCTTTTCCAAACGCTTGTTCCATTGCTTGTTTAGCAGCTAAAAATTCTTTGGTATCGCTAGGCAAAACATAAGGCATTCCTCCGTGATGCGGACGAACCGTTACTTTTACGTTATCTGGAGCAATTTTCTCGAAGTATTTCGTGAATTTTTCTGTAATTTCTTCTGGAGTTTGATACGGAACCAAACGCATGGAGATTTTTGCAAATGCTTTTGATGGAATAACGGTTTTCGCACCTTCACCTGTGTAACCACCCCAAATTCCGTTGCAGTCTAACGTTGGGCGAATCGATGTTCTTTCCAAAGTTGTATAGCCTTCTTCGCCTTCAACACCTTTTAACCCAATTGATTTTTTGAATTCCTCAGGATTGTCTTTCAACTTATTCATATCCGCTCTTTCGGCATCAGAAACAACTTCAACATTATCGTAGAATCCATCAATAGTGATATGTCCTTTATCATCAATTAAATCAGCAATCATTCTTGATAAAACGTGAATCGGATTAGGAACTGCTCCACCGTACAAACCAGAATGTAAATCACGATTTGGACCTTCCACTTCAACTTCAACATAGCTCAATCCACGAAGTCCCGTCGTTACCGTTGGTTGCTCGTTAGAATAAATATGCGTATCCGAAATCAAGATGCAATCACAAGCTAATTTCTCCTTATTTTCATTAACAAAATCACCTAAACTAACCGATCCAACTTCTTCTTCCCCTTCTAAAATGAATTTCACATTACAAGGAAGCATATCCGTTTTCATCATCGCTTCAAACGCTTTCACATGCATGAAAAACTGACCTTTATCGTCCGCAGAACCACGAGCGAAAATCGCTCCATCTGGATGAAGTTCTGTTTTCTCAATGTACGGCTCAAAAGGTGGTTTTTTCCATAAATCCAATGGATCTGGTGGTTGAACATCATAATGTCCGTATACTAGAACTGTCGGTAAGTTTTTATCTAGAATTTTCTCTCCATAAACAATAGGATAACCTTTCGTTTGACAAACTTCTACTTGATCTGCGCCTGCATTTTTAAGATGTTCTGCAACTTTATCTGCACATTGCAATACTTCATTTTTATACACTGGATCCGCAGAAATAGAAGCAATTCGAAGTAACTCGAAAAGCTCTTCAACATAACGATCTTTGTTTTGATTAATGTAATCTAATGTCTTTTGCATTTAATTTTGATTTGGGTTAAAATTAAAAAAAATGTCTTGCAAAAGCAAGACATTCTATGATATAAAAAGTACTTTTATTTTGTAAATCGAACAGCTAATCTTCTATCTTTAGCTCTTTCAGCATCGCTTGCATCTGCAGGAACCGTAGCAAATTTGCTTCCGTAACCTTCCGCAGAAACAACTTGTGCACCAACACCTAATTTACCAAGTTCAGCACTAATAAATTTTGCTCTTTCGGTTGAAATTTTAGTATTAACGGCTTCATCACCTGTTTTATCTGTATATCCACCAATTTTGATTTTTGAATCTGGATACGCTTTCAAAATAGCGGCTAAGTTTTTCAGCTGAACATCAGAACCTGCTTCTAATTGTGTAGAAGATCCCATTTTGAATGTAATATTATCAAAATCAAACCAACGATCTTTCAAAGCGGCATCGTCAGCTGCTTTTGTGTACGAACCATCTTTTAAGAAAGTAATCAATTGAGATTCCATCCCGTTTGCTTTTCCTTTAAGAGCAACCCCGTTTAAATCAACATCAACCAAAGAAGCATGTTCTCCTGCTCCTGAAGCGTGGGCAGCATCATGCTCACCACCTTGAGGATCTTCAGAATAACGTTCTACACCATCTTCTAACTTGATTCTCCCTTTATTACTTCCGTCTGGAACTTTTTTACAACTTACGACTAGAGCTGCGATAGATATCCCTAATAATACTTTTTTCATTATTGTAAATTTAATTTTCCAAAAATAGCAAATAAACTGAGTTAAGACCAAACATTTTCCCAATTTTCATCCCAAATTTTGCCTGATTTTTCGTATTTTCGTCTGTTAGAATTGCTAATAGAATATGGCATACGATATAGAACAAGAAAATAAGGAAATCTCTGCTCGATACAAAGATTTGATTTCCAATACCTACCGCACACTTGATGAAGAAAATAACAAACTCATTCGTAAAGCTTTTGACATTGCC
The DNA here is from genome assembly GCA_023423715.1 of Bacteroidota bacterium. Lineage (GTDB taxonomy): Bacteria > Bacteroidota > Bacteroidia > Flavobacteriales > Weeksellaceae > JAFAFC01. Next base: position 116,061 of record JAFAFC010000039.1, on the reverse strand, counting down.
CTAGACGCACACAAAGATCAAAGGAGAAAAACGGGTGAACCTTATATCTTCCATCCTATTGCTGTTGCAAAAATTGTCGCTGAGGAAATTGGTCTCGGTGCAACTTCCATTGCTTGTGCACTTTTGCACGATGTTATCGAAGATTCTGATTATACCTACGATGATCTCAAGAAAATTTTTGGAAAAAAAATCGCCGATATTGTTCAAGGATTGACGAAGATCTCCGTGATGACCAACCAAAACATTTCGGCTCAATCGGAGAATTATCGTAAACTTTTGTTGACACTTTCAGAAGATTTCCGAGTTATATTGGTAAAAATTGCAGACCGACTTCACAACATGCGAACGTTGGACAGCATGGCACCTGATAAACAAAAGAAAATTGCATCGGAAACGGTATATATTTACTCGCCATTGGCTCACCGTTTAGGTTTGTACAATATTAAATCAGAGCTTGAAGATCTTTCTCTAAAATATAATAATCCAGATGTTTATAATGAAATTGTAAGCAAACTAGAACTTGCCGAAGAGCAACGTGAAAAATATATTGAAGAGTTTAAAAAAGAAGTTTCGGAGCAGTTAAGTGCCGAAGGTTTAAATTTCAGTATTAAAGGCCGAGCAAAAGCAATTTCGTCTATTTATCGAAAAATGCTAAAGCAAGGCGTTACCTTCGAAGAAGTTTTTGACAATTATGCCATTCGAATTACATATAAATCAGATCTGAAAAACGAGAAATTCCTCGCTTGGAAGATTTATTCGATCGTTACCGACCTTTATCATTCGAATCCTTCGCGAATGCGTGATTGGATTACCCAGCCCCGAGCAACGGGTTACGAAAGTTTGCATTTAACGGTTTTAGGTCCTGACAAAAAATGGATTGAGGTGCAAATTCGTTCCGAAAGAATGGATGATATTGCAGAAAAAGGCGTTGCAGCACATTACAAATATAAAGAAGGCTTCAAAAAACAAGAAGAAATTAATTCGGATGAAAAGAATTTTGAGCATTGGGTAAAAGAAATTCGCGAAGTTTTAGAAAATCAGCAATCCTACTCCACCAATGATTTCTTGGATGACATTAAGCTTAATTTATATTCGAAAGAAGTTTTTGTTTTTACACCAAAAGGTGAAATCAAAATTCTTCCGAAAGGTGCAACAGCATTGGATTTTGCTTTCTCCGTTCATTCGGATTTAGGAATGAAATGTTTGGGTGCAAAAGTTAATGGAAAGTTAGTTCCGATTTCCTATGTGCTTCAGAATGGCGATCAAATGGATATTTTATCTTCACAAAATCAAAAACCAAAAATTGATTGGTTGGATTTTGTAGTAACGTCCAAAGCCAAATCAAAAATCAAGGCCTTCCTAAATTCTGAGAAAAGCTCGTTGGTTGAAGAAGGAAAAGAGATTATGCAACGAAAACTTCGTCATGCGAAATTAAATTTCAATGATGAGGAAATCAACAAAATGCAAAAATTCTTCGGTCTGAAAACATCTCAAGACTTATTTTTAGGTTTTCAAGACGGAAGTTTGGATGCTTCGAGCATCCGAAAATATGTGGAAAGTAAAAATGTATTGAATAATTTACTTTCTAGATTCCGAAAGTCTCCAAATAAAAATAGCACCTACGAAGAAGCTCCAGAAACCAATCTCGACATGATTGTTTTTGGAAAAGATGAGGAAAAATTAAACTACACCTTTGCAAAATGCTGTACGGTTCTTCCAGGTGACAAAATTTTTGGATTCATCACGATTTCGGAAGGAATCAAAGTCCATAGTGACAACTGTCCTAATGCTATTAACCTGCGTGCACAATACGATTATCGTGTAATTCCTGCGAAATGGGTGAACGAGGAAAGTTTCAAAAATAGAATTAAAATCGAAATTGAAGGTCTCGACCGTATGGGGATGATTAACGATATTACCCAAGTTATTTCCAATTCCATGAACTTGGATATGAAGAGTATGTCCATAGAATCCAACAATGGAATTTTCACTGGAAGTATCAACTTGGAAGTTAAAAATAGAAGTCAGCTCGAAGAAACCTTTAAAAAACTAAAAAATATTACCGGAGTTTCCAAAGTGAAGAGACTCTAAACCTATAAATAGAATTCATGACATTAACTCAGTATTTCAACAAATTTTTCCACAGTTCTCAATCATCAGGAATCCTTTTAATTCTTTGCGTTTTGGTTTCGCTACTCGTTGCCAATTCCGAATGGGGAATTCCTTTTCAAAATTTTCTAGACAAAAAAGTCGGTACAGAAATTTTCCATCTTAATTACAGTATCAGCGTTTGGATAAACGATGGATTGATGGCGATTTTCTTCTTACTTGTTGGTTTAGAAATTAAACGGGAAATTGTTGAAGGGGAATTGTCAAGTTTTAAAAACGCTTCATTGCCTATTTTCGCAGCAATTGGTGGAATGGTTGTTCCTGCGGGAATTTTCTATTTGTTGAATTACGGAACTCCTTACGCAAACGGTTGGGGAATCCCGATGGCGACAGACATTGCGTTTTCGTTAGCCATCGTTTCTATGCTTGGAAGTAAAGTTCCGGCATCGGTGAAAATTTTCCTTGCAGCATTAGCTATTGTAGATGATTTGGGTGCGATTTTAGTTATTGCGATTTTCTACACAGATAATCTAGAATGGATGTATTTAGGACTTTCGGGATTGATTATTTTAGTTTTGATTGCGTTAAATTATTTCAAGGTAACAAAGCATATTTTCTATATCGTTCCTGGAATTTTATTGTGGTACTTTATGCATCATTCGGGAATTCACGCGACTATTGCTGGCGTCTTATTAGCATTCACGATTCCAACCAATGTTTCAGTCACGGAAATTTCGCCGCTGGAAAAATTAGAGCAAAAGCTTCATCTCCCGGTGAATTTTATCATTATGCCGATTTTCGCTTTAGCCAATACGAACATCATGTTCCAAAAAGGTATGGTTGAAGGTTTATTTTCAACCTTTGGTTTAGGAATTATTCTTGGACTTTTTGCCGGAAAAGTAATCGGAATTTGCGCGTTTTCATTCGTTGCTATCAAATCTAAAATCAGTTCGCTCCCACTTCACAGCAATTGGGCTCATATGATTGGGACAGGATTTTTGGCGGGAATCGGGTTTACCATGTCCATTTTCATTGCCTTACTTTCCTTTAAAGGTCATGCGGAAATTCAAGCGGAAGGTAAATTTGCGATTCTATTTGCTTCCATCATTTCGGGATTTGCAGGCTATATCATTTTGAGTAAAGCTGCGAAAAAGTATCCGATGAAAGATATCGAAACGAATTTGTAATTAATTTTTTGCTGAATTTAAACTTCAGTTGCAGAAGTATTTAGTTCCGATTCTTGATTTCGCGCGGCCATTTCGTCGGCGATCATCTTTTCAAGACGCATTTTCTTTAATGTGATGTTCAACTCGTTCCCCAAAAGAATGAGAATGATGTTGATATTCACCCAAATCATAACGATGATAATGGAACCAATCGATCCATAGAAGACGTTGTATCGTGCGAAATTCGATAGATAAATGGCAAAGAAATACGTTAACGCAATAAATAAAATGGTTGTTAAAACCGCTCCGGGAACGGCTTCTTTCCACCGCGTGATTTTCAGACAACCCACCCAATAGAAAAGGCTTAGCAAAACAAAATAGAAAACAGGGAATGAGAAATACCCAATAATTTTCGAAAGGTTTTGTACTAGCCACGACAATTCGAAATTTGGGGTGAAAAGTTTTAAAACAACTTCACTGTAGTAAATTCCAAGGAAGGTTAAAATAATCAACGCGATAAACGCAATCGTAATCACCATAGAAATGGTGTATTCCTTGAGAAAATTACGCTTTAAATTCGTGTTTTCGTTAAATCCATTAATCAAAGAATGGGTTCCGTTTGTCCCAAAAATTAACGCAAACAAAATCGTTAGATTATTAATGTTTTTCAGGTTTGGGATAATATAATTCTCCAAATAATCGGTTACATCATACAAAATGTTTTCGGGAAGGATATTCGGGAGGAGAACATCAAAAATATAAAATTGCAATTTGTCGTAATGCGGTAGAAACGGCAAGAGCGAAAGCATGAACAATAAAAACGGAAAAAGACTCAAGAAAAAAGCCCACGAAATGCTCGCAGCCTGCTTCCCTATTTGGTTTTTAAAAATACCTGAACCGTAAACTTCGAATAACTTGAAAAGTGAAATTCCTAAAAAAGGAATGTAAATACTGCTCAGAAATTTCTTGATTTTGGTTAAGATCTTCGGAGTTTTCACCGCCATTGCTCTATATTTGCATAACAAAGATATAAAATGAGAATCAATTTGCTCTGCATTGGTAAAACAGATGATCGAGAAATCAAAAATTTAATCAATTATTACCTTCCTAGGCTTCCAAAACATTGGAATTTTGAGATGGTGGAGATTCCAGATGTCAAAAATTCTAAAAATCTAAGTCCAGATCAAATCAAAAAAGAAGAAGCCAAATTATTTCTGAATCATTTTGAACCTGGCGATTATCTAATCATTTTGGACGAAAAGGGAAAACAATTCACCAGTCGCGAATTTGCTCAAAAACTAGATTTCCACATGGGAAATTCGGTTAAACGAATTCAACTCGTTATTGGTGGCGCTTATGGTTTTGCTGATGAAATTTATCAAAAAGCCAACGAAAAAATGGCACTTTCTAAAATGACATTTACTCACCAAATGGTACGCTTATTTATTGTAGAACAAATTTACAGAGCACATCAAATACTAGCGGGAAAGCCGTATCACAACGATTAATTTTTCTTGAAATACTGCTTGGCGATGACGTTCTTAGCCAATGTCGCAAAAAATCCTCCAAGGAAAAACCCTATTAAAGCTCCGAACAAAATATCCATTGGAAAATGGACGCCTAAGTAAATTCGGCTATAGGAAACCACAGCTGCCCACACGAATAAGATGTATGGTAAAGCTTTGATTTTGTTCTTCAACAAAATGGAAATGTACGTTGCTAAGAAAAATGTATTGGAAGCGTGCGCAGAATAAAATCCGAATCGTCCACCACATTTTACTTCACGAACCAAACCATCAATAGTTGGATCATGACACGGGCGAAAACGCATAATTCCATGTTTGAAAATGCTGGCCAATTGGTCAGAAACCGTTACGCCTAAAGCAATGAAAATGAAAATGAAAATTAAGGAGTTGAGTTTGAAATTTCGGAAAAGCAAGTACGCTAAAATAAAATAGAACGGAATCCAGATCCAAACTTCGGAAATAAGTATCCAAAAAGGATCAAACGTTTTGTTTCCAAAATTATTGAGATAGATCAATAATGCTTTATCTTCCTGAATTAGTTCGTACATCGTATCAATTATCTACTTACAGGGCCTTCGTGAGTTATGTCGTCTTGAGGTTTTAGTTTTGCTGTTTCATCAGCAACGTCATCCAACGGATTTTTCACATCATTAAACTGACTCATCGGATTGAAATCTTTTGCGGCATCTTTTACCTTTTCAATCTCTTTTTTGATTTCAGAAACCGGATTATCCGTTTCCTTCATAATTTCTGTTTTGATATCTTCTACCGCACCACGCATTTTGCGCATTCCTTGTCCTAAATCACGGGCAATAGACGGTAGTTTATCTGGGCCGAATAACACGATGATTACCAAGGCAATCAACAACATTTCACCAATACTCAATTCCATACTGCGAAAGTACAAAAGTTTCTAAATTAAATAAATCAAAAAAATCATTTTTAAGATGATTTTAATACAATTATGCTTTAAAAGTTCGCCGAACTAGAAAAATACTAATAACAAACAAGATAAAGGCTAGGAAAAATGGCGCTCCAGGAAATTTCATAGGCGCTTCATCATGCGTGAAATAATAAAACAACTGTGTCATTAATGGCGGTCCAATAATAGAAGTCCCACTCATTAAACTTGTTAAAGCACCTTGCAATTCTCCCTGACTATTCGCAGGAACCGCTTTTGTAATAATAGACTGCAATGATGGGCCACAAATCCCACCCAAACAGTATGGAACAAGAAAAGCAAACATCATCCAACTTTCCGTAGCAAAAGCAAATAACAACATTCCAAAGGCATACAAAGCCAAACCAACGTAAACACTATTATAATCTCCCAAACGAGGTGTTGTCCAACGGATTAAACCGCCTTGCACCAAACCAATCACCAATCCCATTACACCAAGAGAAATCCCAACCATTTTTTCGTCCCAAGAGAATTCGTACATGGTGAAATAACTCCAGTTACTTTGCACGGCATGCCCTCCAATATAAATGAGAACCAAAGCTGTAATTAAACCAGAAAGCTGTGGATGTTTTCTTAAAAATTTGAATGAACCTACAGGATTCGCACGTTTCCAATCGAAAGGACGTCTTTTTTCTTGAGGTAAACTCTCGGGAAGAATAAAATAACCGTAAATAAAATTGATAAAACACAATACAGCCGCCGCGTAAAACGGAACTCGAGGTCCATAAGCACCAAGCAAACCACCGATTACAGGACCAATAATAAACCCAACCCCAAAAGCTGCACCAATAAGTCCAAAATTCTTTGCTCGATCTTCATCTGTCGAAATATCAGCAATGTAAGCACTTGCCGTTGTAATACTTGCACCCGTTATTCCGGCGATAATTCGACCAACAAAAAGCCACCAAATACTTGGAGCCAAAGCCAAAAAGACATAATCGACCGCAAAACCAAACAAGGAAATCAGAATAATCGGACGTCGGCCGTATTTATCACTCAAATTTCCAACAATTGGCGAGAAAACAAACTGCACAAAAGCATACGCAAAACTCAGCCAACCTCCATATTTAGAAGCTTCGCTGATATCAGCATGAATTAACTCCTCAATCAATTTCGGGATTACAGGAATAATAATTCCCCATCCCGTAATATCGATGAGCATGGTGATAAAGATAAAACCGATGGCGGCTTGTTTGTTTTTCATTTTCATAAGCGGCTGTAAAGATAAACTGAATTCTAAAAATATCTCGTATTTCCTATAATTTTGAAACGAAATTAGGTTTATAAACAAATGCAAGTCTTGACCTATATCAATGCAAAGGGAAATCAAAACACCTACCTTTGTGTAAAATTTAGAAAAAATGAAAGTAGATATTTGGAGTGACACTCGTTGTCCGTTTTGTTTTGTCGGAAAACGAAATTTTGAAAATGCATTGGCTCAATTTCCTGATACAAAAAACATCGAAGTAAATTGGCATAGTTTCCAATTGGATCCTACGATTGTTACCCAACCTGAAAAAGATCCATACGAGTTTTTGGCAGAGATTAAAGGACTTTCTTTGGATCAAATCAAAGGAATGCACGAACATTTAATTCAATCGGGAAAAGCGGTTGGGATTGATTTTAATTTTGATGAATCCAAAGTAGCTAATTCGTTTCGTTCCCAAATGCTTCTTCAATTAGCAAAAACCAAAGGAAAAGCCAATGAAATGGAAGAGCTGCTTTTTGAAGCACAGTTTTTGAATGGTCAAAATGTTGATGATCCTTCTGTTTTGGTTGAATTGGGTGAAAAAGCTGGAATTTCGAAAGAAGAAGTTCTTAACGGAATTGAATCGGATGATTTTAAATTTGCCGTAAATCAAGATATTCAAATGGCGAATAATCTTGGAATTCGCGGTGTTCCGTTCTTTATTTTTAATGATAAATACGCGGTTTCTGGAGCGCAACCTGAAGCGTTGTTTTTAGAAGTTTTAGAAAAATCCTACGGCGAATTTAAAGCGGGAGATTCTGGTTTGAAAATTATCAACGAAGGAGATTCGTGCGATATTGATGGAAATTGCAACTAAAAAATAGCAAAACAAATTTTAAAAAGCTGAAGTCTATCTTCGGCTTTTTTATTTTAAAACTTCTCGAAGATTCCGTTTAAAAGTAAAAAGATAACTCCAATAAAAATCCAGAATCTAAGTACATTCATTAGCCAAAAAATACGTTTGATTCTGAAGTAAAAAACGGGCCATAACGACGCTGCTAAAACTAAAGCCGAAAGACTAAAATAAATGACAACGAAATTAAATCTTGGCGCAAAAACCACAACTAAATAAGCAACAAGCGCATTCAAAACTAAAAGAATCGAAATCACAATGGTCGTTTTCTTTATTCCAATCTTTAACGGTATCGTTGAATAGCCAAAAAGCTTGTCGGGACGCATCGTTAAGATGTCTTTCATGATATCAATAATCCACAAAAGCAGAAATAGAAAAGCGGCCATCCAGAATAATTTCCACGAAAAGTGTTGATAATACACCAATAATCCAAAAAATGGATATAGCGACAAAGAAACGTACGTAAGGTTATTGACAATGAAAATCTTGCTCAATTTATGGCTGTAAAACCACATCACAAATTGATAAATAAGGAAAAAAACAAAAATTCGCCACGACAAAATAGCCGCAATACTCAACGAAACCGCATTAAGAATAACGTACATGTACAGAAAATATTTCTGTTTCAAAAAACTCTGTAACTTAGAACGAAAAGGTTTCTGAATTTTATCTTTTTCGAGATCGTAAAACTGATTGATTAATCCACCTGCGGCGATGCTCAACAACGAACAAAAAATGATACCATGAACTTTGATATCAAAGACGAAACTTCTCAAACTTTCTTCCTGATTGAACAAGAAAAACGTAGAAACGTAAAGTCCGAAAGTGAAAAATATTAAAACAAAAAAACGTGCTCCCAGCAGCAAACTGATGAATTGCGAGAATCGATAAATCAAATTTTTATTTTGATTCATGCAGCTGAGTTTTATGTTTTAGAAATTCGAGGATAGTAACTAAAATCGATAGATCACCTCTTTTTGAAAACCTTCGAGCATTTTTTCGGCTTGGTCATAATCTTTGGTAAAACCTAAGATATAGCCTCCACCACCGCTACCACAAAGTTTTAAATAATACGCATTGGTATCCAAACCTTTTTTCCAAACATTGTAAATGCTTTCCGGAATCATCGGTTTGAAATGTTCGTATGCCCAAACAGATAGTTTTTTCAAGTTTCTGAAAAACGGATTCATCTCTTTTTTCAAAAATGCATCAATACACGCATTATTGTAGCGGATAAACTCTTCTTTCATCGTTTTGCGGAAACCTTCAGTTTTCATTTTTTCAAAGAAAATCTGAACCATTGGTCCTGTCTCACCTACCATACCTGAGTCAATTAAAAAGATGGCTCCTTTTCCTTGCTCTCCTTGCGGAATGTTCACCTTATCAACGTTTTCACGATTTTCGATAAGGATAGGAAGGTTCATATAACAAATCAACGGATCAATTCCTGAACTGGTTCCGTGGAAATAACTTTCTAGTTTCCCGAAAACCTTTTTTAGTTCTTTTAATTCGTCTTTTGAGATTTCGTCTGGAGTTCGTTTTGTAAACGAATATTTTTCAAAAATAGCAGCAACCAAAGCTCCTGAACTTCCTACTCCATATCCTTGCGGAATATTCGAATCGAAAAATAATCCTTTCGAAATATCTTTCTTGAAAGCGGAAACATTTAACTTGAAATTTTCTGGAAGTTCCAAATCAGCCAAATATTCAGCGTAGCGCTGTAAATGCTCATTGGATTTCTTTTCAAAATCTGAAAAGTCTTTTGAAAACTTCAAAGTCCCTTTGTAGAAGCTATAAGGCAAGGTAAGACCTTGGGAATCCTCGATAATTCCGTATTCACCGAAAAGTAAAATTTTTGCGTAGAATAAAGGGTTGGTCATGTAGTTACTATTTTGTTGCAAAATTACTAAAAATCAGCCAATAAGATACAATAATCGCACCATAAATTACATTTTCCTATTTGTGATTTTTAATAACCACAAATCGAATAAGAAGAATTCCTAACGCAAAGAATATAGACATTGCAATAAATGCATATTGCATGTTTCCAAATTTCTGAATAAACACCGTGAAAATAAGCATTCCACAAATAATTGCCAATTTTTCTAATACATCATAAAAACTGAAAAACGTGGTATTTTCCATAGAATTTTCTGGCAATAATTTTGAATACGTAGAACGTGACATCGCTTGCAAACCGCCCATAACTAAACCGATAAAACCTGCCAAAATGTAAAACTGCATTTGCATGTTAGGGTTTTCCTTCTTCAACAAATAAGCTGATAAACAACATGCAATCCAAATAACTCCAGCAATGGAAATTACGTTTTTATTTCCGATTCGTTTCGACAATTTAGAGAAAATGAAAGCGCCAAAAATTGCAATGATCTGGATGACCAAAATCGTGATAATCAACTTGTATTTATCTTCCTGTTTTGGAAAAACCATCGTACTTCCAAAAGGCGTTGCCATTAAGAAAATCGTTTGCATCCCAACGCTATAAAAGAAGAAACTGGATAAGAAGAATTTTAAATTTCGATTTGCAAAAAGTTTGTTTCCAACCTTAAAAAGTTCTCTAAAACTCTCTTTGGCTACATCGATGTAAAAGCTGATATTATCTTTTAAAACTTCAAAAAAACCGCCTTGTTCCTCGTGTCTTTTGAAAATATTCTTGTAATTAAGTAGGACCAAATCCTTTGGTAATTTATCACTAACATTTCCAAACTGAGGTAAGTTTTTGAACGTATATTGAGAAAAACCAAACCACCAAGCTCCTGTCAGTAGGAATGTAATTCGGATCATAATATTTTGCTGTTTCGGGTCTGTCGTTATTCCTTGTATTAAAAACAAACAAATAATCAACAAAACAACCGATCCCACATACCCATAAATATAGCCTTTTGCAGAAAGTGAATCTTGCTTATCAGGCGTCGCAATATCGGGTAAAAAGGAGTTGTAGAAAACCAAACTCCCCCAGAAGCCGACACTGGCTGTAATACTAAATAATAAACCTAAAAAGACGTTTTCCATCCCTGTAAACAAAGCTAATCCCATACAAGATGTCGCTCCCAAATAACAGAAAAACTGAAGGAAAGATTTTTTGTTCCCAATTGTATCCGCCAAAGAGGATAAAAATGGGGAAATCAAAACAACCAAAAAGAATGAAATGGCGTACGAAAAACTTAAAACGGCATCGGGTTCATAATGTTCTCCGAAGATTTTAATCATGTGTCGTACTGGAATTTCCTGATACTCATTAGCCGCTTCCACAAATTCTTTTTTGTTGAATTTGGTTGTAAGAATCGTATAATAAATAGGAAAAATAGTAGATGTAATTACCAATGAATACACCGAATTTGCCCAGTCATATGTGGCCCAAGCCTTCATTATTTTCGGGTTATTCTTGATATTCTTTTGCGCCAAAGCATCGTTTGTCTCAGACATTCTTCAAAAATTGTTTAAACAAAAATAAAAAAACCATTAAGATAAACACGAAAATAATCGTGAATTATGCTTAATGGCTGTATTTTTATGAAAATTGGCTTATGCCATGTTCTCAATCACAATGGCAGAAGCTCCTCCACCACCGTTGCAGATTGCTGCTGCACCGTATTTTCCGTTGTTCTGCTTTAGAACGTTAATCAATGTTACGATGATTCTAGAACCTGAACTTCCCAGTGGGTGACCTAAAGAAACCGCACCACCGTTCACATTCACTTTAGTTTCATCTAAACCTAAGATTTTGTTATTCGCTAAACCAACTACAGAAAACGCTTCGTTGAACTCGAAAAAGTCAATATCAGAAACCTGCAATCCCGCTTTTTTCAAAGCAATTGGAAGCGCTTTTGCAGGCGCTGTTGTAAACCATTCTGGTTCTTGCGCTGCATCCGCATACGAAACGATTTTTGCTAAAGGTTTCAATCCAAGTTCTTCCATTTTTTCTTTGGAAACTAAAATTAACGCCGAAGCTCCATCGTTAATCGTTGAAGCATTCGCTGCTGTTACCGTTCCGCCATCTCTTTGGAAAGCCGGTGGCAACGAACCAATTTTATCGAATTTTACATTTTTATATTCTTCGTCTTCAGCAAAGATTACAGGATCTCCTTTTCTTTGAGGAACCGAAACCGGAACTACTTCATTCGCAAATTTTCCATCCGCCCAAGCTTGTGCTGATCTTTTGTACGATTGAATCGCAAATTGATCTTGATCTTCTCTTGAAAACTCATATTTCGACGCACATTTCTCTGCAAAATTTCCCATATGCTGTCCGTGGAAAGCATCAAGTAAACCATCGCGAAGCATTCCGTCTTGCATTTTGATTTCACCCAATTTCACTCCATTTCTTCCATCTAAATAATGCGGAATACGAGACATATTTTCCATTCCACCAGCAACGATAACGTCAACATCACCAGCTTTAATCGCTTGAGCGCCCATCATTACGGCTTTCATACCCGAAGCACACACTTTATTTACGGTTGTACAAGGCGTTTCGTTGGATAAACCTGCTCCTAAAGCAGCTTGTCTCGCTGGTGCTTGACCTTCTCCTGCTTGGATTACATTTCCCATATACACTTCTTGAACAGTATTCGGGTCTAGGCTAATTTTTTCTAAAGCTCCTTTAATTGCTGCAGTCCCCAATTGTGGTGCAGGCACGGAAGATAAACTTCCCATAAAACTTCCCATCGGCGTTCTTACTGCCGATACGATGAAAACTTCTTTCATATTCTTAATTAATCTTTTTTTGTTTGAAAAATGAGGAAAATAATAAGACAACTGCACCTATCAAGATTACTTGCCAGCCCCATTTTAAACTCACCATTCCCGTCGCAAGATTCTTCAACTTAGCAATAGGAATAAAGGAAAAGAAATCGTTGGTTTGATAGCGAACGGCATACATACTAAAAGCCATGTGAACTAAGAGCAGAACAGCTCCTATCCTCACGACTTTCGAATGTTGAAATACAATTCCTAACAAACACAATAAGCAAATAGCCCAAAAACTAATTGCTAAATAATGATCGGTTTCCCAAAAATTCCAATTTCCCAAAATTGGAACATGCACTAAAGGAAGAAAGCTTCCGATGAAGGCTAAAAATAGCGCAAAGTACTGTGTATAGGGTATTATCTTCATAATTCTCTCTTTGCCAAGATACAAAAAAAAACGCACTTTCAAAAAGTGCGTTTGCTTATTTTAATGAGTGGCTTTAGCCATTTCTTCGGGATTATGTTTATGCTTAAAGATAAACGCAAACAAAATTGTAACTACTAATGCATAGCCTGCAAAAATATACCAAGAGGTCTTCCAACCTTCTAATTGGGCACCTAAATCGGTTTGACTAAACACAAAATGATTTACAATTTCTTGTGCTCCAAGCATTCCTAAAGTTGCCCCAAAACCATTGGTCATCATCATAAAAACACCTTGAGCTGATGAACGAATATCTTTATCCGTTTCGTTATCCACATACAATGAACCCGAAACATTAAAGAAATCAAATGCAATTCCGTACACGATCATGGAGATAATGAACATCCAAACACCTGTTCCTGGATTTCCTAATCCGAATAATCCGAAACGTAAAACCCAGCCTACCATTGCCATCAACATTACGGTTTTGATTCCGAAACGTTTCAAGAAAAATGGAATCAACAAAATACACAAGGTTTCCGAAACTTGAGAAAGCGAGATTAATGCATTGGCATTATTCGCACCCCACGTATTAGCGTATTCTGGAACGCTTTTAAACGTTGTAATAAATGGATTTGCATAGCCATTGGTAATTTGTAATGAAACGCCTAACAACATCGAGAAGACGAAGAAAATCGCCATCTTACGATCTTTGAACAAGGAGAACGCTTTTAAACCTAAAGCTTCATTCAACGTTTTCTTTTCTCTTGATTTATCTACTGGACAATTCGGTAATGTGAAACTATACAAGAACAAAACAATTCCTAAAATCCCTGAAACATAGAACTGATTGTAATCCGATTGGAAACTTTTAAATGTTCCTTCCCCTGAAAAATTGAAACTAAAACTTCCATCTTGAGTTCCAAAGAAATTTACGAACAACATCGCAACAATAAAACCAACAGTTCCGAATGTTCTAATCGGCGGAAACGCTTTAATGGTGTTGAGATTGTTTTGTTTTAGAATAGTATACGCCGTAGAATTGGATAAGGCAATCGTAGGCATAAAAAACGCCACACTTAAAGAATACAAGGTGAAAATCGTTGTAAAATCAACATCTGCACCGGAAGTTTGTCCGTAATACCCTGCCGCGATAATAAAAACCGCTGCAAGAAGATGATTAATACCTAATAATCTCTGAACAGGAATCCATCGATCGGCAATGATCCCCATAATTGCCGGCATAAAGATGGAAACAATTCCTTGCATGGCATAAAATAATCCGATTTTCGGACCCAATCCCACAGAACCTAGATAATTACCCATTGAGGTAAGATAAGCACCCCAAACAGCAAACTCCAAAAAGTTCATTATGGTTAAACGTAACTTTACATTCATATAGCGTACACGTATTTATTTAGTCAATTTTCTTTTTTCTGCGTTTGATTTCTTCTTGAATTTCAAGCGCTGTATCGTAATCTTCGTCACGAACAGCAGAATCTAAAAGATTTTGCAAATCTTCCATCGTAAGATCGCTAAAACCACCAGCAGCAATAGGCTCGTCTGAAATTTCTTCGGCATCTTCAGGCTTTGAAGCATCTTCGATATCCAATAAAATTCCAGCCTCGTTAAGAACTTGTGAAGTGGTATAGATAGGCGCATCGAAACGAACTGCCATTGCAACAGCATCCGACGTTCGAGCATCCAAAACCAATTCTTCTTTGGATTCGTTATTCACAAAATTAATGTTCGAAAAAAAGACACCATCTACAATCTGATAAATCACCACTGATGAAAGTGTATAATTGGCTAATTCTACAAATTTTGAAAATAAATCATGTGTTAATGGTCGTGGTGGGTTAATATCCTTTTCTAACCCCAATGATATGGACTGCGCTTCGAAATTACCAATAACAACAGGTAATTTGACGGATGTTTCTTCATCTTCTAATAACAAAGCGTACGCCCCAGATTGGGTTTGGCTATAGGAAATACCACGAATTATCAATCTCTTAAAATCCATGAAGCAAATATAGGATAATTAGCGTATCACACCGAGACTTTTATTATAAAAATGAAACCAAAAAAAGTCCTTTAGCAAAAACTAAAGGACTCTTTTATATTGTATAACTAAATTTATTTAGCTGTTGTGGTTTTACCCGTAACTTTTTCCTCTTTACCTTTTCCTTTCAACGTGTCATACGCAATTGCAGATGCTACGAAGATTGATGAATACGCACCGAAACCGATACCGATTAACAATGCGAAGATAAATCCTCTCAAGTTGTCACCACCAAAGATGAAGATTGCTAACAATACTAATAAAGTCGTAAATGTTGTGTTGAATGTTCTACCCAATGTACTTGAGATCGAGTCATCAAACAATCCTGCTAAAGTGATGGATTTCTTCTCACGTAAATACTCTCGAATTCTGTCGAAGATAATTACGGTATCATTCAAGGAATATCCAATTACGGTAAGAATTGCCGCAATGAAATCCTGGTTGATTTCTAAGTTGAATGGCATCACTTTGTATAATAATGAGTACGCACCGATTACGATTACCGCATCGTGGAATAACGATACAACCGCTCCTAATGAGAACTGCCATTTGTTGAATCTAAACAAGATATAGATGAAGATTCCCGCCAATGCAGCAGCAACTGCTAATGTACCACGGTATTTAATATCTTCTGCTACAGAAGGTCCAACTTTCGCCGAAGAAACAATTCCATAGTGATCTTTATCTGCCGATTTGAAATCTTGAATCGTTGTTTTAGCTGGTAAGAATGGTTTTAAACCTTGGTATAGTTTATTTTCAATTTCTTGGTCAGCTGCTAAAGATTCATCATCAATTTTGTAGTCTGTTGTAATTTTCAATTGGTTATCTGTACCAAATGTTTTTACATCAACTGTATTATTCTTTCCGTCTTTCGTTACAAACAATTTAGACAAAGCATCTTTCGCTTGATCAGAATCGATTGTTTTCTCCAACTTAACAACGTAGTTTCTACCTCCTTCAAAGTCAACACCAAATTTGAATCCGTTTGTAAACATGGAAGCAACACAAATACCGGTAAGAACTAAAGAGAAGATGTATGCATATTTTCTTTTTCCAATAAAGTCGATCCAAATATTACGGAACATATTTTTTGTTGGAGCCGTCCAAACTGAAAGTTGTTTTCCTTTTTCAAGTCTGTTGAAGATCATTACCCTTGCCAAACCAACGTTGGTAAAGAATGTCATCACAATACCGATAATTAACGTTACAGCAAAACCTTTAATTGGTCCTGTACCGAAAACTAACAATACTACTGCCGTTAGAATTGTCGTTAAGTGACCATCTAAGATCGCCGAGAATGCATGTTTGAAACCATCTTTGTAGGCTTGCATAATGTTTTTCCCTGCAAATAATTCTTCTTTTGTCCTTTCGTAAATAATTACGTTGGTATCCACCGCCATCGCCATGGATAATACGATACCTGCGATACCTGGAAGAGTAAGCGTAAAGTCTCCCGAATCCATAATACCGAAGATGTAGAACAAGTTGATGATCATCGCGATTACCGCATAAACACCCGCTCCACCGTAATAGAAAATAATGTAAATAATCATTACTGCAAAAGCAACGATAAATGACATTAAACCTGCATTAATAGACTCTTGTCCTAATGATGGTCCTACAACGTCTGCTTGTACCACTTTTGCACCAGCTGGCAATTTACCAGCTCCTAAAACGTTTACTAAGTCTTGTGCTTCATTCAATGAGAAGTTACCAGAAATCTGGGTTCTACCATTAGGAATTACACTTACAACATTTGGTGCCGTATATACGTGACCGTCTAACGTAACCGCAACTGGTTTGTTTACGTTTCTTTCGGTCATTGTTTTCCATTCTTTTGCTCCTTTAGAATCCATCTGCATATCCACAACTACTCTACCCATTTGGTCGTAGTTGATGTTTGATGTTTCTACAGCTCCATCTACTGGTGCTTTCTTTTGAGGATTCCCACGAATTGCATATAATACCAAATGCTCTGGGCTGCTAGATTCTGGCTTGTACCCCCACATAAACTCCGTATAACGCATGTTTATTGGTCTTGCTTTGATAGCAACAGCACTGTTCAAAACCTTATTAACCATCGCTGTATCTGCCAAGTTTACATTTGCAATACCGTTAGACTGCAATTCTTTTGAAGTTAAAGCTTTGATTAAGTTGGTGTTTTTATCAACACCCATAGAATCTCCTTTTGCAGCGATTACTGATTGTAATTGCTCTAAATATGGAGCTACTTCGTTTACTTGCTGTACTTCCCAGAATTGAAGTTTTGCAGAAGATTGAAGCATTTTTTTAACTCTATCGATATCTTTGATACCTGGCATTTCCACAGAAATTCTTGCGGTACCTGGTACTCTCTGTACGTTAGGTTGTACAGCACCAATCTTGTCAATACGCGTTTTGATAACCTCAAACGCCGTTCCTACTGACTGGTCGATTTTTGTACGAACGATTTTCTTAACTTGATCGTCTGTTGTGTTGTATTTTACCTCAGTAAGCGTCGTGTTTCCGAATACTTCTGGGTCTGCAAGTTTCAAACCAGCATTTTTTTCCTTATTTACGGCATCAAACTGATCAAAGAAAATATCGATGTACGCTTTGTTCGCCGTCGTTTTTTGGAGTTTGTCTGATCTATCCAACGCTTCAACCACTACTGGGTTTGCTGTATAGTTGGTTAAATCATTCACCAAATCTCTTTGGTTGATCTCTAATAAAACGTTGATCCCTCCTTTTAAGTCAAGACCTAGTTTCATTTCTTTCTCCTTCGCTCGGGAATAGTACAACTTGGTGAAACCAAGATTTAGTGTGTCTTCTTTGAGTTTTTTAATTTCCTTTTCATTGCCGTTTGCAGCTTCTATCTTGCTTTCAATGCGGCTTGCATACCAAGTTGGCAACAATTCATTGAAACAGATAAGGCCCAAAACGATCGCAATCGTAATAATAAATCCTTTTCCTTGCATATGAATACAACATTAATTTTATAGTCGGCAAATATAATGAAATTCTTCATAGTTTAAGATTTTTTTAAGACAATCTCAGACTTGATTTCGTGCATTTTCAAATGTTTAGCTTAAAATTTAATTTCCATCTCAACCAAAATAAAAAATGTGAATCGAAAATTGAAATTGATAAAACAAAAAAGCAGAACCAAAGTTCTGCTCTATTTTCTATTTTTTTGAAAGAAAAATTCGTTAAATCGTCATGGAAAAAATTCGAGTTTCAGGCTTACTGCGTAACATTCTCAAATCAAAAGTCATGGCTACATTTCTTGTAAATGCACGACCTTTTTCTGTGATTTTAATTCCGTTTTCTTCAATAATAACCAAACCATCTTCCTCCATTTCTTCAAGTTGAATCAATGAGTTATCCAATTCGGAAACAAAATTTTGGGCATCCCAAGACGTCTCCAAACGGCACATTAAATTCAAAATATGCTTTCTGATTAGTAAATCTTCTTCTGACAGAATATGGCCTTTCACAACTGGAATTTCACCTTCTTCAACCAATTTTTGATATTCTTCAACCGATTTCTCATTTTGCGCAAAAACATACCACGAATCGGAAATGGAACTCATCCCCAAACCAACCATTAACTGGGTTTTACTTGAGGAATATCCCATGAAATTACGGTGAATTTTACCATTAATCATCGACTGGTACAAATCATCATGCTCCAAAGCAAAATGATCCATTCCCACTTCTTTATAACCTAAATCTTCTAAAAGTTGCTTTCCGTTTTCGTATAATTTTCTTTTCTCTTCGCCACTTGGAAGGTCTTTTTCATCAAAACCGCGTTGCCCAACTCCTTTAATCCAAGGAACGTGCGCGTATGAATAAAACGCCAAACGATCTGGCTTCAATTCCATGGTTTTACGAATCGTGTTTTCCATACTTTCCCAATTGGAAAATGGCAAGCCAAAAACCAAGTCATGCGAAATACTCACATAACCAATTTCACGAGCCCATTCGGTAACGTTTTTCACATTTTCAAAAGGCTGAACTCGATTAATCGCTTTTTGGACTGTTGGATTGTAATCTTGGACTCCAAAACTGCATCGTCTAAAACCTAAATCATACAAAACTTGCAAATGCTCACGAGTTGTATTATTTGGATGTCCTTCAAAACTAAATTCGGGTTCTTCCGCAATATCTGAAATTGAAAAAATCCCCGCCAATAAGGTTTTCAAATTGTCAGGTGAAAAGAACGTTGGTGTTCCTCCACCTAAATGCAATTCTTTGATTTTGGGTTTTCTTCCAAACAAATCAACATACAATTTCCATTCTTTCAGAACGGTTTCTATGTATGGAGTTTCTACCGAATGTTGTTTTGTAATACGCTTGTGACACGCACAAAATGTACATAAAGCTTCGCAAAACGGAAGGTGAATATAAATTGAAATACCTTCAGAATCATTGGATTCATTAAACGATCGAACGACTGAAGATTCCCATGCTTTTTTATCAAAATTTTCCAAATCCCAATACGGAACCGTTGGATACGAGGTGTATCTCGGACCTGGAATATTGTATTTGTCTATTAAAGAATTCATGTTGCAAAATTACGGAATAAAGAATGGATTATGCCCTATGAATCGAACTGATATTTATTATCAATTGAAAGTCATTTTGGATATTTTGTTATTCCCTGCAAGAATCACCGTGTTATAATCTTGCCATTCGCACGCGTAAAAACCAGTTTCATTGGATATTTTCGTCCACGTTTTCCCAGCATCTTTTGAATATGAAATATGCTGATCTCCAATTGCTAAAATCTCTTTCCCTTTTGTTCTTGGACGAAATTTAACACATGTCGAATAGCCTGCATTCTTTCCAGATGCTTGAATTTGCCAAGTTTTTCCACCATCTCTAGTGGTTGCAATATTATTTTCGTTTGCTGATTGATTTTTGTAATCGCCACCAACAGCAATTCCGAATTTAGAATCGTAAAAATCAATGGAATAAATTCCAGTACTCGCCGTTCCTTGAATAAAAGGTGTTTCATAAGCCGACCATTGGTATGGGTTTTTCCAATTGAACTTGAAAATTCGAGATTTCATACCGCCTGTTGCAATCCACACATAGTCTTTTACCATCGCAATATTTGAATTACTCGCTGCAAAATGGGCTTCCCCTTGCGCATAAGTTGGCAACTTCGCTTTGCTTTTATCGAAAAATTTCTTTGATGTTATTCTAAACAAAGGTCGACCATCATTATAGGGGTCACTTATCGCCAAACTATTTTTGCGTTTGGCTTTGGAAACTTTATGAGAATCAAAAAAAACCTCACTTTGAGCATATCGATCCAAAGATGAAACTTTAAGATTAGCAGAAACATTTTTGAAAACTGCTGGAGAACCAATATTTACGGTCGTAAAAGCATTTTCAGGATACAATGCAATGGTTCTGAACTCCTGATTTAAAGAATCTAAACGAACTTGTTTTTGATTTTTAGGATTGGAAATATCCACATATCCAAACTTAGATTGAGAACCAGCGTACCATACTTTTCCTCTCCAAATTTCAATTGCTCGAATACTAATTTGATCTTCCAATAATGTTTCAAATTTTACATTTTGAGAAAACCCAAGCGCAGAAATTGTTAAACCAAAAATCAAGAATGTTTTTTTCATGGTGCAAAAATAAAAATTCCGCATGGTATGCGGAATTTCTTTTGATATTATTTTTTTACTTAATCTTTGGAATCAGGTTCTTTATTATCGATATCAATTTCAATATCTTCTAAAGGCTGTTGTTCTGCTTTAAACGTCTCCCCAAAACCTCCATTTTGAAGTTTTGAATGTTTCTTAGAATACAAGAAATAAACGATAATTCCCAGAACAACCCAAATAAATGATAATTGTAATGCTAATTTATCCAAAGTAATAATCAAATAAATATTAATTAAAACTCCGCAAGCAACAATAACATTAACGAAAGGAACTTTGAAAGGTCTAATCAAATTCGGTTCTTTTCTTCTTAAAACCCAAACAGCGATACAAACCATCGTAAAGGCGAACAAAGTTCCGAAACTTGTCATGTGAGCAAGTGTTGAAATTGGCGTCATAGAAGCTACAACTGACACAACACAACCTAAAAGAACGATTCCTTTTACTGGAGTTTGCGTTCTAGGATTTACTTCACCAAAGAATTTTGGAATCAAACCGTCTTTCGACATTCCCATAAAAATTCTTGATTGTCCCATGATCATTACCATAATTACCGAAATTAACCCAACTGTCGCTGCTATCGTAATAATATTACTTGCCCAATGCTTTCCTGCAACTTCAAATGCATAAGCAACTGGCGCTTTAATAGCTTCTGGATATGGTCCTTGCGGATCGAATAATCTGTAATCCATCATCCCTGTTAATACCAATGAAACCGCAATATAAAGTACCGTACAAATTAATAATGAAGCGATAATTGCAAATGGAACATCCTTTTTCGGATTAATTGCTTCTCCAGCTTGTGTTGAAACGGCATCAAAACCAATATAGGCGAAGAAAATTGCGGCGGCTCCAGAGATAATCCCATGCAAACCATAAGCAGAAGCTTCTTCCCCATTTGGCATTACCAATGTTTTTTCTTCAGGAATAAATGGAATCCAATTATCAGGAATTACATAAAAAGCACCAACCACCACCACGAAGACAACAGCTGAAGTTTTTAATAATACAATTAAGTTATTTGTTTTAGCCGCTTCTTTAGTTCCTTTTGCAACCAAAGCTGTAATTAATAAAACAATCACAAAAGCCGGAAGATTCATTGAAAACCCTTCACCTGTATAACTTATAGGGTCATTTGTAAGATAATCTGGAAGATGAACTCCAAACATCTTGAGAAATTTATTAAAATATCCGGACCAGGAAACGGCGACCGCCATACTTGCCATCGCATATTCAAGGATCAAACACCAACCTAATCCCCATGCAAAAATTTCACCTACAGTTCCATATGCATAAGCGTAAGCCGAACCTTCTACAGGAATAATTGATGAAAATTCCGCGTAACATAAAGCGGCAAAAATACAAGCGATACCTGCAACAACGAATGATAAGGCAAGTGCCGGTCCAGCATGGTAGTATGCTCCCGTACCCGTTAGAACGAAAATTCCTCCTCCGATAATGGCACCAACTCCAATTGCTGTTAAACTCCATTTACCCAAAACGCGTTTCAGTTCGCTTTTCTTCATTTCAGCTTCATAGGCGCTGATGGGTTTTTTAATCCAAATATTAGACATAAAGTGATTTGATAAAATTAATTTCACGAAAATATAAATTAATTCGGAATGTTAACGTTTATTAAGATTTTTTTTTCAAAAAATGTACGTATTCGTCATTAGTTGATTCAATATGTTGCCAAGTTAATATTTAGATTTTAAGAATTCAAATTGAATATAAAACATTAATCAAATCATTTTTTTACTAAATCTAAAACGTGTTTATCGCTAATAAATCAACTAAATTATAATACAACTATACTACAAATTATTCAAAATTTAAATTATGAAAAGGCATTGGGATTTCGAAAAATTTTGAATTAATTTAGTCCACTGAAAAACAAAGCTCTTGGATTTATACGAATTATTCTTAAAACCATACGAAACGTATACAACGACTCAAATTGCAATTGAAGTAATTGCTGTCGTTTTTGGAATTTTAAGTGTTTACTTTTCCATTAAGAAAAATATTTGGGTGTACCCTACGGGGATTATTTCGACTTCACTTTATGTGTACATTCTTTTTGTTTTTGGTCTTTTAGGAGACTGCTTAATCAATATCTATTACACAATTATGAGTGTTTATGGTTGGATTTTGTGGTCCAAGCATACGAATGATCAAGTTCATATCTCTGTTTCTTGGGCAAAAAAGAAAGATTGGATGGTTTCGGGAGTTCTTTTCGTGTTAAGTTTACTTTTGGTCACATTCGTTTATTATTATAAGCCTTTTATTGATAATAATTTTTCTCATGTTGATGTTGAACTCGGTTTGTACCATCTCGATTGGGCAAATTGGGTAGATATTTTTGTAACCGCATTACTTTTAGTTGGAATGTGGTTAATGGCCAAAAGGCGCATTGAGAACTGGATTTTCTGGATTATTGCCGATATAATTTCGATACCCATGTATATTTATAAAGGACTTGGATTAACTTCGGTTCAATATTTGGTATTTACCATAATGGCTATCATTGGATACCGAGAATGGAAAAAAAGTTTAAAAGAGAATTAATTAAAAAAAGTCATGAAAAATTTATTGAAAATATCTATTGGTTTAGTATTGATGGGATCATTAACATCTTGTGTTATTTACCCAGACAATTATTCAGGTAACGAACAATATTATGATCCGTACTACCAAGGAGGTTACTACTACGCACCACAATCCTATTACGGAAACGGTGGTTATTATGGAAATGATGGATATTATTATCGTGATAATTTCAACTATTATTATGATAACGGAGCTCCGTATTATTATGGGGTAAATCGTCAAAAGATTTACGTTCAGAGAAACGATTATTATTATAACAACAATAATAATGGATACAATAGCGGATATAGAGATACAACGACCAACCGAAATACGAATACGAACAACGGACCTGGGTTTAATGCGAGTAGCAACAGACCGAATAACGTAAATTCAAATTCGAACAACAATTCGTCGGGACGTTATCCTTCTACAAACCAAAATAATACGAGTACGAATAGAAATAGTGGCGGAGGTTTCAGAACCAATACGCAACAGCAGCAACAGCAACAGCAAAACACACAATCTAATAGAAGTTCTTCGAACTCAGGATTTAGACAAAACGCATCAAGCCGTTCTAATTCTCAACCCACAAGAACTGAAAATACGACGGTACAAAGAAATGTTGCGCCACAGAACTCAAACTCCAATTCGAATTCCAACTCAAATACGAATACCAGAGGGAATAATTCGAGCAGAACGAGAACAGGCGATAATAGATAATTTATTGATCTAAGGTATTAAAGTGAACAAATTCTTTTTGTAATTTTGTTCACTTTTCTTTTTTAACATATATGGAGTTTTACAAATATCAAGGAACAGGTAACGATTTTATATTGATTGATAATAGAGATCAACATTTTCCTAAAAATCAACCAACTATCGAACGCTTATGCGATCGCCGATTCGGAATAGGTGGCGACGGATTGATTCTTTTAGAACACGATAACGCTTCTGATTTCCGCATGGTGTATTACAATTCAGACGGAAACGAAAGCACGATGTGTGGCAATGGAGGTCGTTGTATTGTCGCTTTCGCGCATTTTTTAAATGTTTTCGATAAAAAAACATCGTTCAATGCGATTGATGGATTGCACGAAGCAGAAATTGATGAAAATATTGTAAAGCTTAAAATGATTAACGTTTCCGAAATCAATAAAGATGGAAATAATTTCGTTTTAAATACGGGTTCACCGCACTTTGTACAATATGTTTCCGACTTAAAAAATCTGGATGTTTTTAAGGAAGGGTACGCCGTACGAAATTCCGACAGGTATAAAAAGGAAGGTATCAACGTCAATTTTGTTGAAAAAACAGGAAACAGTGATTTGTTTGTTCGGACCTACGAACGTGGTGTTGAAGATGAAACCTTCAGTTGTGGAACAGGCGCTACAGCGGCTGCTTTATCATTAATGAGTGAAGAAAATACCAATGAAGTTGCCATTCAAGTTTTGGGAGGAAAACTGAAAGTCTATGCCGAAAAAGAAGGTGATTCTTTCAAAAACATTTGGCTAGAAGGTCCAGCAGACCAAGTTTTTAAAGGAAAAATTTCCCTATAACGTATTCTATGAAAAAAGTTGTATTAATCATATTGTTAGTTGTAATCGCCATTGTTGGATATTTCGGCTTTCGCTATTACACAAAAAACATGTCTAATAACGTTGCAAAAGATGGTTATTTATTAATTCCATCTAATGCTAAATTTGAACAAATTTTAGATTCAATTAAACCCTATTTGAAAGATCCAGAAAGTTTCAAAGCCGTGGCTTTGGACAAAAATATGAATCAATATTTCAAAGGTGGTCGTTATGCAATTAAAGACGGTGCCGACAACCGAGAGTTAGTCAACATGATTAAAGCCGGAAATCAAACTCCAGATCAATTTCGAATTGGAGATTTTTATGATGTCTATCAAATGGTAGGTCGAGTAAGTCGCAAAACAGAAGCCGATTCGGCAACTTTTGCAAAAAGTTTGGATCAAATTGCGATAAAAGAAGGCTATCAAAATGCTGAAGACTTAAAGAAATATTTCTTTATCGATACGTATCAATTCTTTTGGACCGTAACTCCAGAAGAGTTTTTCAAGAAATTCCAAGATCAGTATAATGAATTTTGGAATGCTGAACGTGTGGCGAAAGAAAAACAAAGTGGATTAACACGAAATCAAATATATGCTTTGGCTTCCATCGTTTATAAAGAATCAGGCGGAAAAACGGATGAACAAAAGACGATTGCAGGTTTGTATCTCAACAGATACCATAAAGGAATGAAGTTGCAAAGCGATCCTACAGTAATTTATGCCGTAAACAAAGCCAATAATTTTCAGTCAAAAATTAGACGTGTTTTGTATAAGGATTTACGAACACCATCGCCATACAACACCTACTCTAATGTAGGAATTCCTCCAGGACCAATTTGTGTGGTTGATAAAAACTCTGTGGATGCAGTTCTGAATGCAGAATCGAACAAATATATCTTCATGTGTGCTGATCCTAAAAGACCCGGATTGCATAAATTTACCGATAATGATGCGGAACACGCACGAAATGCAAAAGAGTATCAAGATTGGTTGAATTCGAAAAACATCAAGAATTAAAAAATATTATTTAGAATTATTCTAAAAAAGAGACGGGATTTAACTTTTCGTCTTTTTTTACGTCTAATACCATTGTAAACTATAGAATTTATGAGTACTCAAATTGAATTTTCTTCAATTATCAAAAAACGAACTTTAGGATTAGTATTTGTGTTAGGAGCAGCCAGTATGGCCTTCGCACAAGAAAAAGTAAATGTAGGCGGAAAAATTGTAGACAATGCCAACCAAGCGATTCCTTATGCTTCGGTTACTTTCTCCAACAAAACCAATAAATTATTAAGCGACGCTGTACTTACCGATGAAAGCGGAAGTTACCAAGTTGCCCTAGTTCCAGGCCAATACGAAGTTAGTATTGAAGCCATAGACTATAAAAAACTAGTCACAGATCGATCGATCACAGCAGGAAAAAATGATGGTAATTTCACCATTACTAAAGAAGCTAGCCAAACGTTGACACCTACTCAAAATATTGAAGGGGTAACAATTGTAGCGGCATCGACAAAACCTTACAAAGTTGAATTAGACAAGAAAACCTATAACGTAAGTGCCGACTTGTTAAGCAAAGGAGGAAACTTACAAGATGTTTTGCAAAACGTCCCTTCGGTGTCTGTTGATACGGATGGAACGGTGACCATGAGAGGAAACTCGAATGTTCGTTTCTTAATCAACGGAAAACCATCTTCCCTATTAGGAATTGATGACGGAGCTAATGCACTTCAATCAATCCCATCTGAAAGTATTGAACGAATCGAAGTGATTACCAACCCTTCTTCAAAATACGAAGCTTCAGGAACTGCGGGAATCTTGAACATTATCTTGAAAAAAGAGAAAAAAGCTGGATTTAATGGTAGCGTAACAGGATCTATTGGATATCTTCCAAGAACCAACCTGAACGCCAACTTAAACTGGAGAAAAGGCGATTGGACATGGTACGTGAATGGTGGTGGTGGCTATCAAAAAGGGGAAAGCACCAGCAAAAATTACATGACGAGAAAAGAAGATCCATCTTCTTTAACATCGGATAAATTCCCGTTCATTAAATCATCAAATCAAGATGGAAAAAGCACTCGTGAAGGCGAAAACTATAATTTAACTGCAGGATTTGTTCGTGACATTGGCGAAAAAACATCCATTAATTTTTCAGGAATGATCCGTACATTCGATAATGATTCGGATAATCTAAACCGTTACGGAGAAAAAATCTTCAGTGACGCATCTAACTTTCAAGATGTGGTTAGAGAAAGACAAAGTATAGGAAACAACAATAACCTTGCTACTCAAATTGATTTTGGGCTCGATCAAAAATTAGATGATAAAGGACAAAACTTATCGGTTTCTGGAAGTTTCCAAACAAATAAAACAGATGGAGACAATCAAATTCTACAAAACTTTTTTGTAAACAATATCATTCAGAATACCGGAAATTCCGTTAATAATGTAGTGACTGATTCTAAATCTACAACGTTCATCGGAAAAGCAGATTACGAACTTCCTTTAGGTGAAAATTCAAGAATTGAAGCAGGTGCTCGTTACGATTACAATAAAAATACCTACGATTATTTTGTAAACCAAAGTGATGATGGCGGACCTCTTTTCCAACGTTATGATTTTACAAGTAACACCGTTTACGCGGAAAATATCTTAGGACTTTACGCTCAATTCAAAAGTAAAATCGGAGAAAAATTTGCATATCAATTAGGTTTAAGAAGTGAAATGTCAAAAATTGATATTGATTTCAATAACTATGATACCAATGGAAATCCAGCGCACACACCAACAGTAAATAAAAACTACACCAAGTTTTTCCCTACTGTTTTCTTAAGCTATAATATTACAGATGATAGTCAATTCTTAGTCAATTATTCTAGAAGAATTAATCGTCCAAGAGCATTTTCTATGATTCCGTTTATGTCATTTGATGATGATAGAAACTATTTCAGAGGAAATCCAGATTTGAATCCAAGTTATGAGAACTCGTTTGAATTTGGATATAGCATTGCTAAAAAGAAATTTACCATCAACCCAACTTTATACTACAAAAAGTCGGAGGATGAGCAGAATAGATATCAATACCTTGATGACTCTAATGCTATTAATACCATTCCAATTAACGTTGGGTCAGAAAACAATTATGGTTTGGATTTAAACGGTACTTACGATCCATTCACTTGGTGGAAAATGATGTTTTCAGCTGATTTATATGGATATAAAAACACAGGAACGTACAATATGTTCCCGAATGATCCAACGAAAGAAATGGATTTTTCAGGTGATGGTTTCTCATACAGATTGCGTTTAACAAACACGTTCAGACCAAATAAAAATCTAAATCTACAAATTCAAAGTTTCTACAGAGCTGGAGAAAAAACAGCAATGATGAACCGTAAAGCGATGTATGGAATTGATTTTGGAGCTACTCAAACCATTTGGAAAGGAAATGGAACCTTAGCTTTCAACGTACGAGATATTTTCAATACGAGGAAAATGCGTGTAGATACCAATTCTCAGCAGTTTACGAGAAGTATGGAAATGCAATGGATGCCAAGACAATTCTCACTTTCTTTAACGTATAGATTCAAACAAGGAGATCGTGTTGAAACCAAAAAGCAGAAAAAAGACATTAACAACAATTACTCTGGCGACGACGAAATGGGCGGCGGTCAAATGTAAAAAATCAATAAATCCTGAAAGTAGTTTCAGGATTTTTTTATAATATTACTACTCGAAAAAAAATCACAGTCAACCGAAAATTTTCATGAAAAAATCATTGTTCCTTATTGGGCAACTCGCTCTTGTACTTTCTGCAAGCGCTTTGTCTTCCAATTATTTAAGTGCGCAATCCAATACCAAAACAGCATCTATCACATCAGCAAAGATGCTTAATGAAACCCTAGTTGAAGTTCAATTTTCAGATTCCAAGAAAATGCTCTTGGATTTTTATGGAAAAGGAATTTTCAGAATGTTTCAAGATCCAAACACAGAATTAGGACTTCGAAATCCTGCAGCAAAACCAGAAGCACAGATTTTGGTTAATCAACCTAGAAAAAATGCAGGAAAAATGCAAATAAAAGACGATGGAAATTCTTTGGTAATTAGTTCTGAAGCAGTTTCTATTCAGTTTAATAAATCGGCAGCCACGTTCATCGTTACGGATTTGAAAAGGAATAAAGTTATTCTAGAATCTGTTGAACCTTTAAAATTTGAAAAAGGCAGAACAACCGTAACATTCAAAGAAAATCCAAATGAATATTTCTTCGGAGGTGGCGTTCAAAACGGACGATTCTCTCATAAAGGAAAAACGATTGCCATTGAAAATCAAAATTCGTGGACGGATGGCGGTGTTGCGTCACCTACTCCATTTTATTGGTCAACGAATGGCTATGGGTTGATGTGGTATACGTTCAAAAAAGGAAAGTACGATTTTGGAACTCAAAATTCTAAGAAAGTAAAAATCAGTCATGATGATAATTATGCAGATTTCTTTATCATGGTCAATGATGGCGTTGTTCCACTTTTGAACGATTTTTATCAACTAACGGGAAATCCAGTTTTGTTGCCTAAAATGAGTTTGTACGAAGGACATCTTAATGCCTACAATCGTGATTATTGGAAGGAAGACGAAAAGGGGATTTTATTTGAAGACGGCAAGAAGTACAAGGAAAGCCAAAAAGACCAAACGGGAATCAAAGAATCCTTAAATGGAGAAAAAAACAACTATCAATTTTCTGCAAGAGCTGTAATTGATCGCTATAAGAAACACGATATGCCATTAGGTTGGATTCTTCCAAATGACGGTTATGGAGCAGGTTACGGACAAGAAGAAACCTTGGATGGAAATATCAAAAACCTGAAAACTTTTGGCGAATACGCCAAAAAAAATTGAGTTGAAATTGGTTTATGGACGCAATCTGATTTGCATCCAAAAGAAGGTGTAAGCGCTTTATTGCAACGTGATATTGTAAAAGAAGTTGGCGAAGCGGGCGTTCGCGTTCTAAAAACCGATGTTGCTTGGGTTGGTCCGGGTTACTCTTTTGGTTTGAATGGAATCGCGGACGTTGCACAAATCATGACCAAACATGGAAATAATGCCAGACCATTTATCATTTCATTGGATGGATGGGCTGGAACGCAGCGTTATGCAGGGATTTGGAGTGGTGATCAAACAGGTGGTGTTTGGGAGTATATCCGTTTCCATATTCCGACGTATATTGGAAGTGGCTTATCTGGTCAACCCAATATCACTTCCGATCTTGATGGTATTTTCGGTGGAAAAAATATAGCCGTCAATGTTCGAGATTTCCAATGGAAAACCTTTACACCAATGCAATTAAATATGGATGGTTGGGGAAGTAATCCGAAATATCCACAAGCATTGGATGAACCAGCGACATCAATTAATAGAAATTATCTGAAATGGAAATCGGAATTGGTTCCGTATGCCTACTCTATTGCAAAAGAGTCTGTTGATGGACTTCCTGTAATTCGCGCGATGTTCACAGAAGAGCAAAACCCGTATACTTTGGGCAAGAAAACCCAATATCAATTTATGTACGGACCAAGTATTTTGGTAGCACCAATTTATCAAGAAACCAAGGCTGATAAAGAAGGAAACGATATTCGAAATCAAATCTATTTACCGAAAGGGAAATGGATGGATTATTTTTCAGGAGAAATTTATGAGGGTAACAAAATCATCAACAATATTAATGCGCCACTTTGGAAACTTCCTGTTTTCGTAAAATTGGGAGCGATTATTCCGCTAACGAATCCCAATAACAATCCATCTCAAATTGACAAAACACGTCGAATTTATGAGATTTATCCATCTGAAAAATCGTCGTTTACTGAATATGATGATGATGGAACAACGCAAGAATATCTGAATGGTAAAGGAGCAAAAACAAAAGTTGATGTTGAAGATTCTAAAAATTTAGTAAAAATTACAATCAACAAAACGGAAGGTGATTTTAAAGGAATGGTTGTTGAAAAAGCAACTGAACTGAGAATCAAAACGTCTCAAAAACCGGAAAAAGTAAATGCGAAAATCAATCGCAAAAAAGTAAAACTTACGGAAGCGAAATCGCTTGCAGAACTAGACAAATTAGATCAAGGGTATTTCTTTAATGCCGAACCCGAATTCAATCGTTTTGCAACCGCAAATACAGAATTCGCAAAGAAAAAATTGACTTTACCTTCTGAATTGGTTATTAAACTTCCAAAAACGGATATAAAGAAGAATACCATTGATGTTGAAATCAAAGGGTTTCAGTTAAATTCTAAAACGCCGCTTCAAGTAGAAACGGGAAGTTTAGCAAGTTTTAATTCAGCGGAAATCAAATCTGAAAACACAACAGCATACACCATTAAACCAACTTGGAAATCTGTAGATAACGCCGATTACTACGAAGTTGAATTCGAAAACATGCTGTATTCAACAATTAAAGATTCAGAATATCTAATAGACGGATTAGCGCCAAGTTCTGATTACGAGGTGAAAGTTCGTGCCGTGAACAAAGAAAACACATCCGATTGGGTAACGATAAAAGCCAAAACGAAAACCGATCCATTACAATATGCGATTAAAGGAGCAACTGCGGAAACAACGTATGGCGACCAAAGTGGATTCCCAGTTTCGAAATTATTTGATGGTGACGAAGGAAGTATTTGGCATACAAAATACGCAGTGAAGAAAGTTCCGTTTGATGTGGTTATTGATTTAAAATCAGTCAATCAGCTTGATAAAATTCAATATTTACCGAGAACGGATGGTAAAAACGGAATTATCTTGAAAGGAAAAATCTTTGCAAGCACGGATAAGAAAACATGGAAGGAAATTTCTGATTTTAAGTGGGAAAATAATTCCGAAGTAAAAGAGATTGTTTTTGGACAAAAAATGACCGCTCGTTACATCAAAATTGAAGTTGCTGAAAGTATTGGAAACTTCGGAACGGGGCGTGAATTATACATTTTCAAAGTTCCTGGAACAGAATCTGTTTATCCAGGAGACATCAACAATGATAAGAAAATTGACAGCAACGACCTTACTTCCTACACGAACTATACTGGTTTGAGAGCTGGTGATGCCGATTTCGAAGGTTATGTAAGTAATGGTGATGTCAATAAAAATGGATTGATAGATGCTTACGATATTAGCCAAGTTACCACACAATTGGAAGGTGGAATTACGAATTTGGAAGAAACAGATTTGAAAGGAAGTTTAGATTTCAAAGCAGATAAAGCGAAATATCAAACGGGAGATTTAGTGAAGATTACCGTTTCTGCGAAGGATTTCAAAGATGTGAATGCGTTGAGTTTTGCAATTCCATACAACCAAACCGAATTGGAATACGTACAAGTAATATCAATTGGAATGAAAAATATGGAGAACTTAACCAACGATCGACTTCACTCGAACGGTAAAAAAGCTTTGTATCCAACGTTTGTGAACTTGGGCGACCAACCGCAATTGGAAGGAAATACGGAGTTAATGCAAATCATTTTCCGAGCGAAACAACCGATTACGTTTCAGCTGAAACCACAAGATATTATCTTAGTCGATCAGCGATTAAATTCAAAATAAAACAAAAAGCGAGGTGGAAATTCCACCTCGCTTTTTGTTATCAAAACGTCGAGATTAATTTGCTCTCGATTCCAAATACTTTTGCCATTGCCAAGTCGTTCTCAACGCTTCTTCCAAGGTTGTTTCCGACTTCCAATTTAATTCTCGTTCTGCCTTATCTGCATTCGCATACGCAATCGTAATATCGCCCGCGCGCCGCTCACAGATTTGATACGGAACCTGAACATCATTCGCCGATTCAAAAGCCTGAACAACTTCTAAAACCGATGAACCTTGCCCCGTTCCCAAATTATAAATATCAATAACGGTAGATTCCGTTTCAGCCATTAATTTTTGCAAGGCTTTTACGTGTGCTTTCGCTAAATCAACCACATAAATATAGTCACGAACTGCCGTTCCATCATTCGTTGGATAATCATCTCCCCAAATGTTTAGTTTTTCACGAATTCCAGCCGCCGTTTGCGTCACATACGGAACCAAATTGTTTGGAATTCCGATTGGTAATTCACCCAACAAAGCTGTTGGATGTGCTCCAATTGGATTGAAATAACGTAACAAACAAATTTTCTTTTCGTGTCCAAGTGCGAAATCTTTCAGAATCTCCTCGCCCATTTGTTTCGTTTTTCCGTAAACACTTTCTGGCATTTTTAGAGGCGTATTTTCATCAATTGGCATTTCATCCGCTTGTCCGTAAACCGTACATGAAGAGGAGAAAATGAAATTCGAAATGTTTCTTTGTTTGAATTCTTGAAGAATATTAATCAATGAAAACAAATTGTTCTCGTAATAATCAATCGGTTTTTCTTGACTTTCGCCAACTGCCTTAAACGCTGCGAAATTAATACAACCTTGAATATCATGCGCATCAAAAACTTGATTCAACAGTTCTTTTCTTTTCAAATCAAAAGGATAGAAAATCGGTTTCTTACCCGTAATTTCTTCAATATTTTGTAGAATAAATTTCTCCGAATTGGATAGATCATCTACAATCACCACGTTGAAATTCGCATTCAATAATTCTACCACAGTGTGCGAACCAATATAACCTAATCCGCCAGTTACTAATATCGTCATTGTCTTTTTTTATATTTAAAAAGCTATCCAAATCTGAATAGCTCAAGTTTTATTTTATTACGAATTCATGAATTCTAAAACGGCTTCGGTAATGTACGTCAGCTGCTCTTCATCCAATTCGGTATGCATTGGCAACGAGATTACTTCTGTTAAAAGCCTGTCAGTATTCACAAAATCAGCGTCGTTGCTTTCTTGGTAATACGCTTTTTGCTTTCTCAATGCCACTGGATAATAAATCATTGCCGGAACTTCTTTATCTGCTAAAAAAGCTTGCAATTCATTTCGTTTCCCATTCAAAATTCTCAAGGTATATTGATGAAAAACGTGTGTTGAATTCGGATCACGAACCGGAACTAAAATATGCGGATGCTCTTGAAAAGCTTCATCATAGAAATCTGCAGCTTTTCTTCTAGCTTCATTATACAAATCCAATTGCGGAAGTTTCTTTCTAAGAACGGCAGCTTGTACGCTATCCAAACGGGAATTCACACCAACTTCATCATGATAATAACGCTCATACATTCCGTGGTTTACAATTCCACGAATACGATGCGCAATTTCATCATCATTGGTGAAAATAGCACCACCATCACCATAACATCCTAAATTTTTTGAAGGAAAAAACGACGTGGTACCAATAGTTCCCATCGTTCCAGACTTTTTCACTTCACCATTAGCAAACGTATATTCTGCACCAATAGCTTGGGCATTGTCTTCAATAACGTACAGATTATGTTCTTTCGCGATTTTTAGGATTTCCTCCATGTTGGCGCATTGTCCAAACAAATGAACCGGAATAATCGCTTTTGTTTTATCCGTTATTGCTGCTTTTAATTTATCGGTATCAATCGTAAATGTGTTGTAATCAACATCAACTAAAACAGATTTCAATTTCAATAAATGAATCACTTCTACTGTTGCTGCAAAAGTGAAATCTGCCGTGATAATTTCATCACCTTCCTTTAAATCCAACGCCATTAACGCAATTTGCAAGGCATCCGTTCCGTTTGCACACGGAATTACATGCTTTACATCTTGATATTCTTCTAATTCTTTTTGAAATAATTTTACCTCGGGACCGTTGATAAATGCTGCAGAATCCATCACATTAAGAACCGCATTGTCTACATCATTTTTTATCTTGTAATATTGACTCTGTAAGTCAACCATTTGAATTTTCTTCATAAAAAAAATTTGTGTCGTAAATTTAGTGTTTTCAATCGGGAATCTCTAATTTTATTCAATGAAATTCTAAAGTAAAAAACACATGAAAACAATCTACATCTTCTGTATTCTTTCCTTTTTTACGAATCTGAAAGCACAAAGCGAATTTGTCTTTGTGTTTTTTAAGGATAAACCAAACAAAGCGCAGTTTTACGCCAATCCAACGAGTGAATTAAGCCAATTTTCTTTGGATCGAAGGACAAAAATGAAAATTCCACTAGCCGATTCGGATGCGCCTTTGGAGAAACCATACATCACCTCATTGCAACAATTAGGATTTACGATTACGGCTCAATCAAAGTGGTTAAACGGTGTTGGATTAGAAATAAATCCATCGCAATTGACTCAAATTCAAAATCTTGCTTTTGTAGATCGTATTGAATCGTTTGTGAAAAATCAAGCAGCAAAAAGTACAAGCCAAAAAACGATTTCGAAATTTGAAAATTCAAAAGCCAGTAAAAACTTAAGTTACGGAGTTACACAAAGTCAACTTGAGCAAATTAATGTCAAAGCATTGCATGACTTAGGTTTTACTGGAAAAAACGTTCGAATTGCCGTTATTGACGTTGGTTTTCCTACGGTAGATACAGGAAGTACATTTGCTAAAATTAGAAATCAAAATCAAATTAAGGAAACCTATAATTTCGTTTCTCGATCTTCGGATGTCTATAATCCAAATTTGAACGCTCATGGAACGGCATGTCTTGGAATTTTAGCGGGTTCTATTGAAAACACATTCGTCGGAAGTGCTCCTGATGCCGATTACTATTTGTATGTCACCGAAGTTAATGATCAAGAAATTCCAGCGGAAGAGTTGTATTGGATTGAAGCTGCAGAACAAGCCGATCGCGCTGGTGTTGATGTTATTTCGTCGTCATTAGGCTATGCTAATGGTTTTGATGATCCTCGTTACGACTATACTTATTCTTCAATGAATGGTAAAACATCGTTTATCGCTCGCGGTGCAAAAATCGCCACCGATAAAGGAATTTTAGTAGCCAATGCCATCGGAAATGAAGGCAATAAGCCTTGGCATTACTTGGTTTCGCCTTCGGATGTTACTCAAGTTTTTAGCGTTGGAGGCGTTGATGTTTCGGGAAATCCATCTGTTTTTTCATCGTTTGGTCCCAATGCCGATGGTGTAACAAAACCCGATGGAAGTGCACGTGGAACGGCAACGTATTTAACCATTGATAATTCGTATTTTACAGGAAATGGAACTTCATTCGCAACACCTTTGGTCGCTGGAGGTTTTGCGTGTTTGATTCAAGCTTCCCCCAATCAAATAAATGGGGAATTACAAGATAAAATTCGGAAAACCGCTTCGTTATACCCGTCGACAACAGATCAATTAGGAAATGGAATTGTCAATTTTTATGCGGCGTATCAAAGCGTTTTAGCTACAAAGGAAAATCCATTTAAGAATGATGTTAAAATCGTTCCAAATCCGGTGAAATCGAGCTTTAAAATTCAAAACAATTCTAAAATTCTGAGTGTTGAAGTTTTTGATAGTTCTGGACGATTAATCAAATCATTTCCAAATCAAGAATCCTATTCTTTAGAAAGCCTTTACAAAGGAGTTTATCATGTAAAAATTCAATCTGAGAAAGGAACTTCTATTGAAAAGCTAATCAAAGAATAAAAAAAGAACCTTCAAATCTTTTGAAGGTTCTAGTATAGTTATTGTATAAAAATCGAACTTAAGCCGAGTTTCTACTTGCATTAATATTTCCGAATAAGGAACGAATAACGAGTTTTTCGTAAACATCTTTGAGTTCGTCTTCTTGTTGAATTTTCATCAACGCATATTGCTGAATCGTTAATAATGGAAGAACAATTTTTTCTCTAATTTTCACGGATTTACGCGACATTGGCTCATCTTGTTGAAGCATTGTATAGCCCGTCAATTCCAACATGATGTTTTTTGATAGTTCAAATTCATCATGAAGAATTTTCCAAAATGCACCAAAACGTGCATTACTTTTCATATATGAAGTCAAAGGAAAATAGGTTTTATTCATACTCATCATCGAGTTAAGAACCAAGGTTTTGAAAAACGCAGATTCTCTAAACAAATCTTTCAAATCATCAAAACGACCTTCATTTTTCAATTGATTCAAAGCAAAACCAAAACCGTAGAAACCAGGAACATTTTGTTTCAATTGCGACCAAGAACCAACAAAAGGAATCGCTCTCAAATCTTCAAATTTCAGTTGATCATCACCACCACGCTTGGACGGACGACTTCCAATATTGGTTTTCCCGTAATACGGCAGCGTGCTCATTTCCTGCAAATACGGAACAAACATCGCATGCGCCTTTAAATCTGAATATTTTTGATAGCTAATCTCCGCCAATTCTTCAATTAACGCTCGATTCTTCTTAGAAAGTTCATTTTTCGCAGTGTGGAAAACAGCTGTTTCAATTCCAGCCGTTAGAAGTTGTTCAAAATTATATTTCGCTTGGTCAACATTTCCGTAAACGCTGGTAATCGTTTGTCCTTGAATGGTTAATTCAATTTTATTATTTGCAATTGTATTTCCTTGCGATGCGTAAAAATCGTGGGTTTTTCCACCACCACGAGCTGGTGGTCCGCCACGGCCATCAAAGAAAATAACGTTAATTCCATTTTCTTCTGAAACCGAAGTTAGTCGCTCTTTTGTTGTATAAATCTCCCAATTCGCTTTCAAATAACCGCCATCTTTCGTTCCATCAGAAAAACCTAACATGATGGTTTGATTTTTCTTACGTCGAGCTAAATGATCGATGTATAGTGGATTTTGATATAAATTTCGCATTACTTCTTCCGCTTGGTCAAGACCTTCCATGGTTTCAAAAAGAGGAATAATATCCATTTTGATTTCATCATCTTGATAGCCCGCAACTTTAAATAAAGCCAAAACATTCAAAACGTCTTTCACTTCACTAGAATTGGAAATAATGTAGCGATACATCCCACGCTCGCCATTCGTTTTCTGAATGTCTTTTATTTGAACAATATTTTTCAAAGTATCTTGAGTCGTTTCTGAGTACGTATCGAATGGCAAATGCGTATTCGCTTGAATTAATTTTTCAAACTTTTCATCATTTGACGCGGTTATATTTGGAAATTCAGCAGCAAAAATCTCATCAATAACAGACTGATGCACACGACTGTCTTGACGAATATCCAAAGTCGCAAAGTGTGTTCCGAAAATTTTCACTCGATCTCGAAAGTCATGCAACAAATCGATAAACAAGGAATTATGTTCTTCAACAAGAATTTTTTCTGCTTCACCAATTTTGTTTAAAATGATTTCAGAATCCAGATGCAGATTATCAAACATCGCTTGATAAATATGGTCGTTAAGCTCGGTCAGAACTTCTGCAACACCTCGGAAACTCATTCTACGACGGATTTCTTTCAAATGTGCGTAATATTCTTTAATAATAGACGAACGTAATTCTTGCGCAACAGAACGGGTGACATCGGCCGTCACAAATGGATTTCCATCACGATCTCCTCCAGGCCAGAATCCCAATTGAAAAACATCTTCATGAATATGCGTTTTCCCGTCACCAAACATGGTATTAATTTTCGTGTACAACTCACCAATTGTGTCGTAATAAACATAACGCAGATAATAAATAATGCTTAAAGCTTCGTCAAAAGGCGTTGGTTTTTCTTTATTTACGAAAGGAGTTTTTCCCAATTGTTGCAACAAAACATCAATATCAGAAATGGAATCATTAAGAACCGCTTGTCGCAAATCGTGAATAATGTGCTGAACAGAAGACGGATAAAACTGCGTTGGGTGCGCTGTAAATACCATTTTAACAGCAAAATGCTGTAACTTCTCGCGAACCTTTTCTAACTGATGTTCTTGCATTGTTCTTTCATGCAAATTCATCAAGGTTCCGTTATCACTATCCGAGTGAAGTTGCGGAAAAGCTGCATCTTCAATAGAATCAAAAAGAACGACTTGTCTTTCGATATACTGAATTATTTTAAACAAAAGATCAATCTTTTGATCATCAGTTTTCAAATCGGTATGATTTTTAAAAAAGGTTTCTACAATAGCCAAAGGCGTTTTTTCTTCTTCATATCCCACCCGACTTTCCTCGGTAAGAAACGGTAATAACATCCCGATATTGGTCATTTTATCATAAGGCAAGCTCATGAAAAGCGCATTGTAAATTTGGAATTTGTTTTCTACAACTTGCCTAAATTGTTCTTTCTTCTGATCGTTTAGCATACTTCATTTTTTAGCACAAAAAAAGAGTGCGGAAAGAATCTCGCACTCGATTTTTTGTTTATTTCCAAACAAATTTATAAAATAATTTGTCAGTTTTTAAAGATCAGGGGTAAAATTTCATTTTTATTCAATCCATACTTGCGAATTTCTTCGTCTGTGAATTTCTGTGAATAAAAATTAGCATCGACTTCAAAGCCTACACTCTTCAAACGATCAAAATAATCCATTCCATACCAACGAACGTGATCGTACTGCCCGAAATGCTTTTGACGCTCTTTTGGATCGGTAATTGTGAAATCTTCATAGGTTTTTTCCAACGAAATTTTCATCGGAACCTGAACAATTCCCCAACCACCTTTTTTCATTACACGATACAACTCGGACATCGCTTTGGTATCGTCTTGAATATGCTCCAAAACATGGTTGCAAATAACCACATCAAACGAATCATTTACAAAAGGAAGATCCAAAATATCCGCTTTCACATCCACAATTGGCGAAAATAGATCGGCAGATGTGTAGTCCAAATTCTTCATTTTTTTAAACTTCCTTAAAAACTCTTGTTCTGGAGCAATGTGAAGGACTTTTAATTTTTTTGAAAAGAATTCGGTTTCGTTTTGCAAATACAGCCACATTTGACGATGCCTTTCTAAGGATAACGTTCCTGGAGAAAGCGCATTTTCCCTTTGTTTCCCGTAGCCGTATGGCAAAAATTTGCGGTAGCCTTTTCCATCAATCGGATCAAGGAACTTATCGCCCTTGAAAAATTGATAAATTAAAGGTCGAGCCGCAATACTCAATTGAATGAGAACAGGTCTCGGTAAGGTATTGAGTAGTATTTTAGAAAGCTTTTTCACTAAATAAGTGTATTACCAATCGTATTGGAAGGCTTTTTCTTCGTCACTAACAATTCCCAATGCATCGTAAATGTATTGGAACGTCGAAAGTAAGACTGGTTTCCCGTTGATAATCGTTACATCATGCTCAAAATGCGCAGAAGGCTTCTTATCTAAAGTCGTTACCGTCCAACCATCCTTATGGAATTCTACTTTTTCGGTTCCTAAATTCACCATCGGTTCAATCGCAAGGGTAATTCCGTCTTTTAAAACTTTTCCACTACCTTTTCTTCCGTAATTCGGAACTTGAGGATCTTCATGCATTGTTCTACCAACGCCATGCCCTACCAACTCACGAACAACACCATAGCCTTCGTTTTCGCAATAGGTTTGGATCGCGTTAGAAATATCTCCTACTCGTTTTCCACGAACACATTGTTCGATTCCTTTATAAAGAGATTCTTTGGTGATTTTCAATAGTTTTTTCACTTCAGGGGCAACTTCACCCACCTCAAATGTATAGGCGTGATCTCCAACGAAACCATTCAAAAAAGTTCCGCAATCCACAGAAATAATTTCTCCATCTTCTAAGGGAACATCCGTTGGAAAACCGTGTACAACTTGTTCGTTAGGCGACATACATAACGTATTCGGAAAACCTCCGTATCCTAAAAATGCAGGTTCGGCTCTATGATCTTTAATGTAATCATAAGCCAATTTGTCTAAATATTTGGTCGTCACTCCAGGTTTGATTTCTTTTGCGAGCATACCCAAGGTTTTTGAAACCAATTGCGCTGCGTCACGCATCAAATAGAGTTCTTCTAATGTTTTTAAATGAATCATTTAGTATAATTTTAAAGAAGATATTCTGATTACCAGAACAAACCTTTCTTTTTATCTTTTTTCAATTTGGAATAGGCCAAAACCTCTCTTCCTTCAACACGAAACTCAATTTTCTCGTTGATGATGTTGTAAATCTCTCCCCATCCTGGAAAACCGCCTAAGTTTCTGTCATCAATAAACAAATCAGCATCCAGTTTACGAGATTGTGTTGCCGAATCAAAAACTTCACCTTCGAAACTAGAATTTACAGCGTAAAACTCAATTCCGTTTTTACGGCAAAACTCAACAGCATCTTGCAAAGTTTGACCATGACGATACGTCCATAAAATCAAACGATAGCCTTCCGCTTGAAGTTGTTTTAACGTTTCGAATACAAACGTTTTTGGTTTCCCAATTCCCGGATAGGCATCATCTACGATCGTTCCGTCAAAATCTACAGCAATTTTTTTATTACTTTTCAACATCGAAATTAATTTAATGGATGCAAAGATACTAAAATCCACAAAAAATGGCTGATTTCTCAGCCATCTTAATTTTTATCGTCTATTACGATCGTACCCATTTGAAATTATACGATGTATCTGGAGTTGTAATTCTATCTGTAATTCGTTGCAAACGGTCTGGTAGCTTCAATAAATACTCTCTTGCACGCTCCGCAGAATCATTAAGTCCTGTAACAGATTCGATTTTCCAAGTGTCCAATAAATCCTTCAAAATATTGATATAATCTTGCGCAGTATAAACGGAACAACGTTGTGCTGCATCTGAAAAATGTTGCCATAATTCGCCTACTTTCTGACCCGATTCACGCATTAAGTGTGCAGGCATAACAATTTTGCTCTTCATCATTCCCTCAAAAGCCTTCATCATTTCGGAAGGATCCATTTGGAAAATTTCATTCACAAAGGTTTGATATGCTTTGGCGTGACGCGCTTCATCAGCAGCGATCACACCACACATTTGCGCTAATTTTTTATTTCCACTTTGCTTCGCCAAAGTTCCTACACGACGGTGCGAAATATTGGTTGCCGTCTCTTGAAAACTTGTATATACGAAATTACGATACGGATCACTTCCGGTTTCAATATCAAAACCATCACTAATCAAATATTGCGTTGTAATCTCCATTTCACGCATGTTGACGCGACCACACAAATACAAATATTTTCCTAGTAAATCTCCATGTCTATTCTCTTCTGCAGTCCAGTTTCTCGTCCACTTCGACCAACTGTTATTTTCTTGCTGATTCACTCCATCAATACCCATAATCCAAGATTCGTATGTTGGCAGAGCTTCCTCTGTAATACAGTCTCCAATAAGCGTTACAAACAAATCGTATGGCATTTCGTGAGCAAATTCACGAAGTTCATTAAGATCGTCAACGAAAGAATCTTTTGAGCTATCGGGTAAAAAGTCTGATGGTTGCCAAATTTTTTCAATTGGCGTTAAAAATGAAGAAATGTATTCGTCCATTTTTTTACCAATGGTTTCCATGACTTCAAGTTTGGTGAAGGATAAGTTCATTCTGTTTGTTTATTGTTAAGGCAAAAATACAAATTACAATGCAATGCATATTAGTAAAACTAAAAAAAGCCGAAAGTAATTCGGCTCTAAAATACTATTATTTCGTTAAAGTATCGATAAACACTAGGAAATAATTACATTTCCTGACATTTCTTCTGGAACTTCGACTCCCATCGCCACTAAAATTGAAGGTGCCATATCACCTAATTTACCAGGCTTTAAATGCCAAGTTCTCTCTTTATCCATCACAATTAACGGAACTAAATTCGTAGAATGCTGTGTATTTGGGCTTCCATCAGGGTTAATCATCACATCAGAATTCCCATGATCCGCCAGAATAAATACCGTATATCCATTCTCATAAGCCGCTGTCGCCACTTTTTGAATGCATTGATCAACCGTTTCGGCTGCTTTCACTGCTGCAGAAAAAACGCCCGTATGCCCAACCATATCCGTATTTGCAAAGTTTAAAA
Organism: Bacteroidota bacterium; assembly: GCA_023423715.1. GTDB lineage: Bacteria > Bacteroidota > Bacteroidia > Flavobacteriales > Weeksellaceae > JAFAFC01. Next base: position 73,370 of record JAFAFC010000039.1, on the reverse strand, counting down.
CAACAAAATCAGGCTTTCCTGCTTCCAATTCGGGAACGATCTTTTCCGTAATGTCGTATGCCGCCATTTCTGGTTTTAAATCATAGGTTGCAACGTCCTTCGGACTTGGACAAAGAATTCTACTTTCTCCAACGAAAGGTTCTTCACGGCCACCCGAGAAAAAGAAGGTTACGTGAGGGTATTTCTCCGTTTCGGCAACTCGAATTTGTGTTTTTCCATTGGCTTCAAGAATTTCACCCAAAGTATGACTCAAAACTTCTTCATCAAATACAACATGAACTTTTTTGAATTCGCTATCGTAGTTTGTTAAAGTCACATAGTACAAATCTAATTTATGCATTCCATACTCTGGAAAGTCTTGCTGTGTAAGAACTTCTGTAATTTCACGTCCACGATCTGTTCTGAAATTAAAACAAACCACCACATCTCCATTTTGAATGGTTGCCACTGGATTATTTCCTTCGTTTAAACAAACAATTGGCTTAATAAATTCATCCGTAACATCAGCATCATAGGATTTTTGAATCGCATCTAAAACATTAAATGTCGTTTCTCCTACTCCATTAACCATCACATCATACGCCAATTTCACACGCTCCCAACGCTTATCACGATCCATCGCGTAATATCTTCCAACAACGGTCGCTAATTTCCCAACCGAATGCTCCATGTGAACCAACAATTCTTCAATAAAACCTTTTCCAGACTTTGGATCACAGTCGCGACCGTCCGTAAATGCATGAACATATACGCGATCATTAAATCCGAATTCATGAGCCGCCGTTAATAAACCTTTTAAATGGTTAATATGGGAATGAACACCACCATTAGAACACAAACCGATGAAATGGACATTAACATTTTCTTTCATCGCGTATTCAAAAGCAGCAACAATTTCTTTCTCCTTGCCTAAACTTCCGTTTTCAACTGCCATATTGAGTTTAACCAAATTTTGGTAAACCACTCTTCCGGCACCTAAATTCATGTGTCCAACTTCCGAATTCCCCATTTGCCCAGCAGGCAAACCCACCGCCAAACCACTCGCTTCAAGCGTTGTATGTGGAAAATTCTCATAACAAGAATCGATAAAAGGAGTTTTTGCTTGCGCTATTGCTGAAACTTCAGGATTCGGACCTAATCCCCAACCATCTAAAATGGCTAAAAGTGCTTTATTTGACATTGATTTTCTTCGCTTTAAATTATAACAAACAAATTTACAAATTCTAAAATGGATTTTCAACAGACTTTTGATGATATTTTTAGGCTTTATTTTTTTTGAATTGCTTACTTTTAGCCTTTCAATACAAGACTATGGATTTACGAGATCAATTAAAAAATCTTTTCCCAGAACACGAAGAACAAGATTTTGAAATGCCCGAAGAGAAATTCGAGCAAAAGGAACCTTTGATTTGTAAATTTGAAAAAAAAGGTCGCAATGGTAAGCCTGTAACCCTTATTGAAGGTTTTGAAGGAAGTGATGAAGACTTAAAAATTATCTCAAAAAAAATAAAGACAACCCTAGGAATTGGTGGTTCTGAAAAAGATGGAACCATAATTATCCAAGGTGACAACAGGGATAAAATCATGAAAATCCTAAAAGATATGGGCTACAAAACCAAACGTGTTGGCGGCTAACCTATTCTCAAACAATTTAAAAATAAAAATTTAGACGATATGCTTAATAAACTTGCAGCTTCTGAGCTGGTTCTTAATGATGATGGAAGTGTCTATCACTTGAATTTATTACCCGAAGATATTGCCCACAAAATCATTTTAGTTGGTGATCCAGACCGAGTTCCGAGAGTTTCGAAATATTTTGATTCTATTGAAATCAAAAAAAATAAGCGTGAATTTTACACGCATACTGGAATGTTACGTGGTGAGCGAATCACTGTAATGTCATCAGGAATCGGGACTGAGAACATCGATATCGTGATGAACGAATTGGATGCCTTGGTGAATATTGATTTAAAAGAAAAGGAATTCAAAACCGATCATACATCGCTTGAACTTTTCCGTTTGGGAACATGTGGAAGTGTGAATCCGGATATCCAAGTAGATAATATGTTGGTTACTCAGAATGTCGTTGGACTGGATGGTTTGCTTCATTTCTATCAAGATTATCAGTTTGAAAATGAATTTTCAAAGAACTTCCTAGAAAAATTCCCTTACGAGAAAATCAAACCGATGTTGTATTTTTCAGATTGGGCGCAAGAAATATCTCCATATTATAAAGATGCAAAATACCACGGAAATACTGCTACATTCCCAGGTTTCTACGCACCGCAAGGGAGACAATTGCGTCTAAAAGCGCTGGATGATCAGTTTTTAGAAACATTAAACGATCTTGGCGTAAGTAATTTCGAAATGGAAACGTCGGCTATTTATGGACTTTCCAAACTTTTAGGTCACAAAGCGCTTACTGTAAACTGCGTCATTGCTAATCGAAGAAGAGGCGAATTTGCGTCCGATCATCACGCATCAGAAAAAATGATGATTGAGTGGGTTTTGGAAAGAATTATTCCTTAAGAGGTTTATAAAAATAATATTTTTCAACAAGTTTCGGGCGGCCTTTGGCCGCCCGAAATACTTTTAAGCCTAATCGAAAATTAATTTTCTACTTTCGAGTATGACAATCTAAAATATGATCGTTTACCATTCCTGTTGCTTGCATATGTGCATAAACAACGGTTGGTCCTAAAAATTTAAAACCTCTTTTTTTAAAATCTTTAGCCAAGCGATCAGAAATTTCCGTTGTCGCCGGAACATCTTTTAATGAATTGGGTTTATTGTCAATGGGCTTTCCACCAACAAAATCCCACATGTATTTTGAAAAACTTCCGAACTCTTTTTGAACTTCCATAAATGCTTTCGCATTATTAATCGTCGCCAAAACTTTTAATCGATTACGGACAATTCCTTCATCTTGCATTAGCGCTTCAATCTTTTGATCATCGTATTTTGCAATCTTTTTATAATTGAATTTGTCAAACGCTTTTCGGAATGAATCGCGCTTCTTTAAAATCGTATACCAACTAAGTCCCGCTTGAAAACTTTCAAGAATTAAAAACTCAAAAATAGTTTCATCATCGTATACAGGACTTCCCCACTCAGAATCGTGATAATCCCTATACAAATCATCTTTTTCACACCATCCACAACGTACTATTTCGCTCATTTTCAAATGTTTTTAAAATTGTAAATCAAAATTTATATAATTCGCATATTAAGAATTATTTAACGCTTAATATTTTAGAAAGGTAGTAATAATCTCTAATTTTAGGGTACAAAAATGATAAAGTTTAACCCAAAAACCTTAAAAAAATGGACAATTCAGATTTCAATAAAGCAGAAAATGCAGTAAATGAAGCAAAATGGAAAATTGATCAGTATGCTGATAGAGTAAAAGATTATATCCGTGATCAAAAAGCTAAAAACCAAGAAGCAACGCAAGAAGGTTGGTTTGATCAGGTAAAAAATAATGTTTCTGACGCTTGGGAAGACACAAAAGATGCAGCAGGACAAGCATGGGAAAACACCAAAAGCTGGGCAGATGAAGCTTGGGATAAGACGAAAGATGCCGCTGAAGATGTAAAAGCGGAGATTAAAAAATCGACAAACTAAAATTCATCACAATACGATAAAAGGCTATTTCGAAAACGGAATAGCCTTTTATTTTTTATTTCAACGATTTTAAAACCTCAATAAATCGATCAACTTCCTCTTCTGGGGTTGCCCAAGAAGTTATTAACCGTATTGCCGACTTTTCTTCATTAATTTTCGTCCAAACATAAAAGTCAAATTGTTTCACTAAGCCTTCAATTTCCTCATTTTTTAAAATTGGAAAAATCTGATTTGTTGGTGTATCAGAAAGCAACTCAAAATTCAAATCTAAAAAAGCTTGCTTTAACTTCATCGCTTGCTGATTGGCTTTTCGAGCTAATTCAAAATACAAATCCGATTCAAGCAACGCTAAAAACTGCAAACCTAAAACACGACCTTTCGCTAATAAAGCGCCATTTTGTTTCAAATGAAAATCAAAATCTTGTGAAATACTTGGATTGGTAATGACAATTGCTTCGCCAAACAAAGCTCCGTTTTTAGTGCCACCAACATAAAAAGCATCGGTTAAATTAGCAATATCAGCCAATGTAAGATCCGATGATTCAGCTGTTAATGCATGTCCTAAACGCGCTCCATCCATAAATAGGAACATATTTTTGGATTGGCAGAATGAATACAATGCTTCCAATTCCGATTTCGTATAAATGGTTCCTAATTCCGTAGAATTGGAAATATAAACCATTTTTGGTCGTACTTGATGCGGAAAATTGGTATGCTGATCTAAAATCAACTGAATATCGCTTGGTTTCAACTTTCCATCATCCGTTAAAACCCCATGTACTTTATGTCCTGTATTTTCAATTGCCCCCGTTTCATTAGTATTGATATGTCCAGAATAAGCAGAAATAACACTTTCATACGGCTTTAACGCTGCACCAATAACCAAAAGATTCGCTAAAGTCCCACCCGAAACAAAAAAAACTTCGGAATTGGGAGCGTCGCATTGTAAACGTAAAACTTGCTTTGCTTTTTCGCAATATTCATCCAACCCGTAGCCATTTTGCTGCGTCATATTGTGTTCCAAAAGCTTTTGAAGCACTTGTGGATGCGCACCTTCGGAATAATCATTTTTAAAAGAAAATTTCATAACGTAAAAGTAAATAAAATCATACTTCAAACGCATTTTTACCCATAAATACTTCCTATCTTTGTAAGGAAAACAAACCTAAATACGTATATGAGCAAATTATCAGACCGGATCAACAGATTGAGTTACTCCCAAACCTTTGTTATGAGTAATAAAGCGAGGGAAATGAAAGCAGAAGGAATAGATGTCATCAGTTTAACACTTGGAGAACCTGATTTTGATGTCCCTGATAGTATTAAAGAAGCCGCTTTTAAAGCAATTAATGAAAATTTCAGTCATTATTCGCCGGTTCCAGGATTTTTGGATCTTCGTAAAGCGATTGCTCATAAATTAAAACGTGATAACAATTTAGACTACGCTCCTACCCAAATTTGTGTATCTAACGGCGCAAAACAATCCATTATTAATATTTTGATGGCAGTGGTAAACGATGGTGACGAAGTTATTTTGCCAGTTCCATTTTGGGTGAGTTATGAAGAAATGGTGAAAATGGTAGGCGGAAAAGCCGTTTTGGTGAAATCTTCTTACGTGAATGATTTTAAAATTACGGCTGAACAATTAGAAGCGGCTATTACAGACAAAACGAAAGTAATTCTGTATTCTTCGCCTTGTAATCCATCTGGAAGTTATTATACGTATGATGAGTTAAAATCCATCGCAAAAGTCGTGGAAAAATATCCTCATGTAACCGTTATTTCAGATGAAATTTACGAATACATCAATTACGAAACGACTCATAAATCAATAGTCGCAGTTCATCCAGAAATCTACGAACAAGTTGCGATTGTCAACGGAATGTCAAAAGGTTATGCGATGACCGGTTGGAGAATTGGATATTCGGCGGCTCCAGAATGGTTAGCAAAAGCTTGCGATAAAGTTCAAGGGCAAATGACTAGTGGAGCGAATACGGTTGCTCAACAGGCTTCTATTACTGCTTTAATGACTGATCCAAAGGAATATCGATACATGATTGATGAATTCAGAAAACGAAGAGATTTGGTTTTTGATTTAATGAAGGAAATTCCTGGTTTTAAAGTTCTACTTCCGAAGTCGGCGTTTTATTTCTTCCCAGATATTTCTTTCTATTTAGGAAAATCAGTTAATGGTATTGAAATTAAAAACTCGGACGACTTTGCGATGTTTTTATTAGAACAAGCTCATGTTGCATGCGTTGGTGGTGTCTCTTTTGGGAGCCCAGAATGTATCAGATTCTCATATGCAGCATCTGAAGAAGAGCTTAAAGAGGCAATGAAAAGACTTAAAACATGCTTAGAAACAGCTGAAATCCGCTAAATAAGTTTGATAGATTTTATGAATCGATTTTAATTTGTTTGATAGATAATTATATATATCTTTGCATCAGTAAATAATCACAGAACTAACATCAAAAAAAATTATAAAATTATGTCATTAGTAGGAAAAAAATTCCCAAATGTAGCAATCGATGCCATGTCAGAAATGGGGGACAATTTAAGAATTAACGTTTTAGAAGAAGCGGTAAACAACGAACAAAAAATCGTTCTTTTCTGGTATCCAAAAGACTTTACATTCGTATGCCCTACAGAATTACACGCTTTCCAAGAAGCTTCTGAAGAGTTCGCAAAAAGAAACACGAAAGTTATCGGTGCATCTTGCGACACAAACGAAGTACACTTCGCATGGTTGAACACACCAAAAGATCACGGAGGTATCGAAGGAGTAACGTACCCAATTTTAGCTGATACACACAGACAATTGGCTAATATGTTAGGTATTGTTGATCAAGATTTCGAATTCGATGAAGAAGGAAACGAAATTTTCACAGGATCTAACGTTACGTATAGAGCGACGTATTTAATCGATGAGACTGGAAAAATCTTCCACGAGTCAGTAAACGATATGCCTCTTGGTAGAAACGTAAAAGAATATTTAAGATTAATCGACGCTTACACGCACGTACAAAAGAACGGAGAAGTTTGCCCTGCAAACTGGGAAGAAGGAAAAGAAGCGATGAGTGCAGACAGAAAGTCTACAGCTGAATATTTAGCTAAGCATTAATCTCAACCCACAGAATGAGGTTTGAGATGATTTTCAAACCTCATTTTTTTTAACCTCAAATTTTTATACCATGTTCACAGAAATTACAGAAGATAATTTACAAGAATTAATCGCTAATAACGACAAAGTTGTTGTACAATACGGAGCAACTTGGTGCGGAAACTGCCGAATTATGAAGCCAAAATTTAAAAAATTGGCTACAGAAAACGAAAACGTGCCTTTTTTATATGTCGATGCAGAAAAATTTCCAGAAAGTAGAAAATTAGCGAACGTAAGCAACTTACCTACATTTGCAACCTTTGTAGGCGGACAATTGAAAGGCGAAGTACAAACAAATAAAGCAGAAGTTTTAACAGATTTAGTTCATGAAGTTACCTCTAATTAAGCATCTTACTCAATTTATTGAGAATAACGATGAAGATTATATCGTAGAAACCATTGAAGTTTTAGAACACATCACAGAACTTCCTTCTCTTAAAGACGAAGAATTGGACGTTGTGGGTGAATTAATTTCTAACCTTTATGGCGCTCTCGAAGTTAAAAAAATGACCCGCGAAGGGAAAGACCAAAAAGAAGCTCTTAACGAGTTTATGAAACGAGTAATGGGAAGTATTGATAAATAATCACACTTCTAAAACATAAAAAAGGTAGACCAATCGGTCTACCTTTTTTATTAATCGTCGTAACGATCGTAATATTTTTTATTTTTTTTATACTTTTTATTTTTATAATGGTGATTATTCTTGTAGTATTTCTTTTGTTGACCGGGTGCATAATCTTTTGCACTACCACCATAAATTTTCTTCGCTTGTCCAGGAGGTAATTTCTTGCCATTTCTGTAACCTCCGTAACCATACGTATCATTACCACCATAACGGTAGATTCTACCATCTCGGTACACATTACCATTTCTGTCTCTATAGATTTGCCCAGATCTGTAAGTACCACCATCTGGAGCTCGATAAACTCTACCGTTGTTTCCGTAATATCCATTATCATAGGTTGTACATGCAATCGCAATAGAACCTACGAAAAATGACATCAGAATAATTTTTAAACTTTTCATAACACTAAAATTTCACATTATGAATAGTTACGATTCAAGGATAATGCCAAAACTTTACAAATTCCTCAATCAGTCGATTCCTACTTCTTTACTTCGGCGCTCTAATAAAACAACATCTTCCCAATGGCCATTGAGTTTCCCCATCTTTTCACGAATACCCACTTTTCTAAAACCAGCTTTTTGATGAAGTGAAATACTTCCTTCATTTTGTGGGAAAATTCCCGCTTGAAGCAACCAAATCCCGTGTTCTTCGGAATCTTTAATTAGCTTTTGAAGCAACATTGTTCCCAAGCCCAATCGTTGAAAATCTTGGTGAATATATACAGCTACTTCTGCAACTCCGGCATAACAATCTCTTTTGCTGATTGGTTTTATCGCCACCCAACCCACGATTTTATCATCTAAATTCTCGATGACAAAACGAGAAAAATTGTAAAATTCAATATCCCAAGCATCCCAAGTGGGAACACTAGTTTCAAAAGTAGCTAAACCGTATTCAATTCCTTGTTTAAAAATTTCTAAAACACTTTTACCATCATCAATGGTCATGCGTCTAATTTCAAAATTATTGGTGTTCATTTTCTGATTTAATTGAAATTAAAATTACTAAAAAACTCAACACAAAATAAAACCGATTTGAAAAAATCAAATCGGTTCGAGTCATTAAAAATAATAGATAGGATTCACGGATCTCTGGAAATGAACTTTCTCATCCTAATCCACAACAAATTTAGTCGTAATCATCAAATCCTACTACAGGAAAAACACCTTTTTTAGGGCTTTACTTGAAAGTTAATTCATTTCTTTCTTCAAGAATTTCCCTGTCAATGATTTTTTACTTTTTATAATATCTTCTGGCGTTCCTTGAGCAATGATTTGGCCACCGTGTTTTCCACCTTCTGGACCAACATCAATAATATGATCTGCTAATTTTATCACATCCATATTATGTTCAATAATGATAAATGAATTTCCTAAATCAACCAAACGATTAATCGCTTCCATCAGGATTTTCACATCTTCAAAATGCAGTCCAGTTGTTGGTTCATCCAAAATATAAAGCGTATTTCCGGTTGCTTTTTTAGCTAATTCTGTTGCTAACTTAATTCGCTGAGCTTCCCCACCCGACAAGGTTGTCGATTGTTGACCTAACGTCACATAGCCTAAACCAATTTCTTGCAAGGTTTTCACTTTAGCGAATATTTTTGGAATCGGTTGGAAGAAATCTACCGCTTCATCAATCGTCATTTCCAAAACATCGGAAATGGATTTTCCTTTGTAGCGAACCTCCAAGGTTTCTCTGTTAAAACGCTTTCCATGACAGGTTTCGCAATGTACATAAACGTCTGGCAAAAAGTTCATTTCAATAACCTTCAATCCGCCTCCTTGACACGTTTCACAACGGCCACCTTTCACATTAAATGAAAAACGACCTGGTTTGTAGCCTCTAATTTTCGATTCTGGAAGCTCCGAAAACAAATTTCGAATATCCGTAAACATTCCCGTATACGTTGCTGGATTAGATCGCGGAGTTCGACCAATAGGCGTTTGATCCACATCAACAATTTTGTCGATATTCTCTATACCTTCAATTTTTTTGTATGGCAACGGTTCTTGGACAGCTCTATAAAAATGTCGATTCAAAATCGGATACAACGTTCCATTAATCAAAGAAGATTTTCCACTACCAGAAATCCCCGTAACAACAGCCAATAAACCCAATGGAACTTCTAAAGTAACATTCTTTAAATTGTTTCCAGAAGCTCCTTTAAGAACAATTTTCTTCCCGTTTCCTTTTCTTCTTTCCTTTGGAATTTCAATATTTTTCTTACCGTTTAAATATTGAGCGGTAATCGTATCCGCTTTCACTAAATCTTTTGGTTTCCCTTGCCAAAGCACTTCTCCACCAAATTTTCCCGCTTTTGGACCGATATCTAAAACTTCATCCGCTTCCAAAATCATGTCTTTATCGTGCTCAACAACCAAAACGGAATTCCCAATATCTCGAAGATTCTTCAATGAATTAATCAATCGTTCATTATCTCGTTGATGCAAACCTATACTTGGTTCATCCAAAATATACAGTACATTTACCAATTGTGAACCGATTTGCGTAGCCAAGCGAATCCTCTGAGACTCGCCTCCAGAAAGAGTTCTTGAACTTCGGCTTAAACTTAAATAATCCAAACCAACATCCAAAAGAAATTGCAATCGTGTTGAAATTTCCTTCAAAATTTCGTAGGCGATAATTTTATTTTTTTCGGAAAAACTACCTTCTACTTCTGCTAACCAATCTTTGAAATCAGCTAAACTTAAAGCGCTTACTTCCGCAATATTTTTTCCGTCAATTTTAAAACTCAAACTAGATTGCTGCAAACGAGCTCCGTGACATTCAGGACATGTTTCTTCCGTTGTATACCGTCTTTCCAGCAAAACGGCATCGTAACTTTCTTTATCTTCAATCATTTCATTGATGATTGAAATCAATCCGTCAAAATTCAGTTTTACTTTCTTCGAAATCCCAGCATACGTTAAGTCCTTCGTAAATTCTTTATGAATTCCGTTATAAATAAAATCCAAAGCTTCCTTTGAAATTTTCTCAAACGGAGTCGATAAATCCAAACCAAAGGTTTCTAAAATCAATTTGATTTGAGCGACTATCCATTTGTTGGATTTAATATCTTCCAAAGGCAACAAAGCACCATTGCTAATGGATAATTTACCATTTTCGACAAAATAATCTGGATTCACTCGCTTGATCGTTCCCAAACCTTTACAATGCGGGCAACTTCCTTTTGGCGAGTTAAACGAAAACGTATTCGGCTCTGGAACCGCCATGGACATTCCTGTATCGTCGTCCATCAAGTTTTTTGAAAAATACTCTACTTCGTCGTTCCCCATAATTTGGATTCCAATTGTCCCCTCACCCATTTCCATCGCTGTACGAAGCGATTTTTCCATTCGGGTTTCTGTTGCGTTTTCGCCAATAATCCACCGATCAACCACAATATCAATATCGTGGGTTTTATATCGGTCAAGCTTTAAATCGTATTCAATATCTTGTAATTCGCCATCAATTCTAGCTTGGGAATAGCCTTTCTTCGCCATTTGAACGAACAATTCATGATAATGACCTTTTCTTGCTCGAATGACAGGCGAAAGCAGCAACACTTTTTTTCCTGAGAAATTGGTTTTGATAATTTCAAGAATCTGTTCTTCTGTATAACTAACTAATTTTCTTCCAGTAGTCAAGGAATACGCATCCGAAACTCTTGCATATAACAATCGCAAAAAGTCATACAATTCTGTAATGGTTCCAACTGTAGAACGAGGATTTTTATTCGTTGTCTTTTGTTCAATGGCGATTACGGGAGAAAGTCCATCAATTTTATCTACATCAGGACGCTCCAAACCGCCTAAAAACTGTCTTGCATAGGCAGAAAACGTTTCAATATATCGTCTTTGCCCTTCCGCAAAAATCGTATCAAAAGCCAAAGATGATTTTCCGCTTCCCGAAAGACCAGTAATTACCACCAATTCGTTTCTAGGAATGCGAACATTGATATTTTTAAGGTTATGTTCGCGAGCGCCATAAACCTCTATATATTCTTTATTTTCAGTATTTTTCATGAGAATTTCTCCTACCCGCTTCAGTTAAAATTGAAACGTGCAAATTTACGAATTTCTACCAAGAAAACCTTTCATTCTTAATTTAAAATCAGAAATATCCCACCCAAAGTATCCTAATTTTTATCATTTTCAAATTCAACTAAACTTTTCGTCGAATTCCGTTAAAATTACTACCTTTAGAGAAGATTTTAAATACAGAAAGCCCTTTGGCCTAAATTATTTTCTTAAAAATTCAAAACCCTGTTAGTGATATGAAAAAAATACTTTTTCCAACCGATTTTTCTGAAACTGCCAACAACGCCTTTATTTACGCTATTCATCTTGCAAAAAGTTTGGAAGCTGATTTAATTGTCTTGCATACGTTTGAACGACCTGTAATTTCCAGTTTACATGGTGGTCGTCCTGAACTTTTGGAAGACGTTTATACCAGCATTGAAATGAATGAGTTTGATCATTTTAAAGCTGAAGTTCCCAAAATGCGTGAAATAGCCGAAAAATATAATCTTCAAGACACGAATATGTCGTTTGTTTTCGAGAATGGCTTATTGGTGCATGTCATTAAAAACATTGTACGTAAGGAAAAAGTAGATCTTATCGTGATGGGAACCAGCGGTGCGAGCGGATTTTTGAAAAAATTCTGGGGAACAAACACCGTAAACACCATTCAAGCTTTGAATGTACCGGTTTTAAGTGTTCCTCATTATGCGAAATTCCATTCAATAAAAAATATCGGATTAACAACAACCTTTAAAGAATCAGACAAGCCAATTGTTGCTGCCGTTTTGAAAGCTGCAGCCTATTATGATGGAAAAGTAAAATGCTTGCATCTTATGGAATACAGCGGAAATATGGATCGCAAGCAAGCTGATGCGGATAAACATATTAAAGAATGGACTCAACTTTTTGACAATCCAAGATTGGAATTTTTTGTTGAAAAAACGGACGATATGAAGAAATCCGTTATTCAATTTGTAGCCAATGAGAATATCGATATGCTAGTCGTTGTAAAACGAAATCTAAGTTTCGTAGATTCCATGTTCTACTCTAGTTTGAGTAAAATGCTCGCAACGACCGTAACCATACCACTTATGATCGTTCGCGAACCTGGAAACAAAGTTAAAGATCACTAAATACAAAAGCTTTCTAAAATTTAGAAAGCTTTTGTGTGGATAAGTTAAGATAAGATTCATCTAAAATACATTTTGAAAAAGTATCTTTGCGCTATGAAATCATCACATTCTATTATTACAAAACTAGCGTGTTTATCGCTATTAGTAAGTCATATATCGGTTTTCGCTTGGGGATTAACAGGCCACCGTGTGATCGCTGAAATTGCAGAAAATCATTTAAGCTGCAAATCAAAAAGACAAATCAAAAAGCTTTTAGGAAAAGAAAAGTTGGCGTATTGGGCAAACTGGCCAGACTTCATCAAATCAGACACAACTGGAGTTTGGAAAGAAGCTGGTGCTTGGCATTACGTAAACATTGAACCAAGTGCAGATTTCAAAACTTTTGAAAGCGAATTAAAGAAACAAGCTGGACCAAGTTTGTACAATCAATTATATGTTTTACAAAGCAAACTAAAGAACAAAAACTTACCTGAAAACGAGCGTAAAAATGCATTGGTATTTGTTATTCACATGATGGGCGATCTTGCACAACCAATGCATACCGGAAGAGCTGGAGATTTGGGAGGTAACAAAATTCAAATGACGTATTTTGGAGATAAAACCAACCTACATTCGCTGTGGGATGGAAAACTAATTGATTCGCAAAAATATAGTTATACCGAATATGCGAAGCTTTTGGATATCAAGACTAGAAAAGAAAGAAAAGCCATCCAAGCAGGAACTTTAGAAGACTGGCTTTTTGACTCTCATAAAATTGCAAATAAAATTTATGCGCAAACCCCAGCAGATTCTAAACTATCGTACGATTATCAATATAAATTCAACGATACGATGGAAAGACAATTGTTGTACGGAGGATTACGATTGGCAAAATTCTTAAACGACACGTTTAAATAAAGAGATTTTTAAAATCAAATAGCAAATAGGTTTAGAAACACATATGTTTTTAAACCTATTTTTTTTGCTAAAAATCATAAAAATTCAAATAAAAGTAAACCAAGTGTAACCTTTTGGTAATTCTTATCGTATATATAATTGTAGCCCTACAAATAAAGGGTGAATTTGTACATGAGACAGTTAAAGATTACAAAACAGGTTACCAATAGGGAAACCGCATCGCTTGACAAGTATTTGCAGGAAATCGGTAAAGTAGAATTGATTACTGCGGATGAAGAAGTAGAATTGGCTCAACGAATTCGCGCCGGTGATAGAGCCGCTCTTGAGAAATTAATTAAAGCGAACCTTCGTTTCGTAGTTTCCGTATCTAAACAGTATCAAAACCAAGGACTTTCCCTTCCTGACCTTATTAATGAAGGTAACTTAGGATTGATGAAAGCAGCAAAAAGATACGACGAAACTAGAGGTTTCAAATTTATCTCGTATGCGGTATGGTGGATTCGTCAGTCTATTTTACAAGCTCTTGCAGAGCAGTCAAGAATTGTAAGATTGCCTTTGAACAAAATTGGATCAATCAACAAAATCAACAAAGCGTACGCCCACTTAGAGCAAGAAAACGAAAGACCGCCATCTCCAGAAGAATTGGCAGAAGTGCTTGACATGAGTGAGGAAGACATCAAGGAATCCATGAAAAATAGTGGTAGACACTTATCTATGGATGCGCCGCTTGTTGAAGGTGAAGACTCTAACTTGTACGACGTATTACGTTCCGGAGAATCTCCAAGTCCAGACAAAGATTTGATGCTAGAATCTCTTCAAATTGAGATCGAAAGAGCATTACAAACATTAACTCCAAGAGAGGCAGACTTAGTAAGATTGTATTTCGGATTGAATGGAAAACACCCAATGACTTTAGAAGAAATTGGTGAAACATTCGACCTAACGAGAGAACGTGTTCGTCAGATCAAAGAAAAAGCAATCAAAAGATTGAAACACAATTCCAGAAGCAAGATCCTAAAATCTTATTTAGGAAAATAATTGAATACGGTAAAAATGCAAAGCAGAGCTCAAGGCTCTGCTTTTTTTTATGATTTGAATTTTAAATTTTCCCTGGTTTAAAATTCTTTTTAGCCAATTCTTTTCGCACTCGGCTTAAACTTTCAGGTGTAATTCCCAAATACGAAGCCACCATCCATTGTGGAACTCGAAGCATAATATCTGGATACATTTTTACAAATTTCAAATAACGCTCTTCAGCTGTATCTGATAAAAGTGAATTAATTCGATCTTGCAACGCCCTAATATGTTTATGAAGCAATAAATCATTATTATCCACCGTTTCAGGAAATTTTTCATGCATCTCGTTAAAGAAATCAGGTTTCAACATCCAAACTTCAGAATCTTCTGTTGCGTCAATAAAATATTTGGATTTTTCGTTAAAATACATTGAGGAGCGATCTCCGATTAACCAATTTTCTGGAGCGAATTGAACAATATGCTCTTTCCCTTGTTCATCAATGGAATACATTCGTAGCAAGCCTTTCTCTACAAAAACATTGTCATGACAAATTTCCCCTTCACGAAGCAAAAATTCACCTTTTTTAATCTTTTTAAGATGGTAATGTTGTTCGCAAGAAACAATTTGATCTACAGGAACTCCCAACACTTTAGAGAGATAATTCGAAATATTAACCACAGTATATACTTTGTTGTGTTACAAATTAAATAAATAATCGGTGAACAATCAATTATTTGAGGCAGATTATCTATAATTTTCGTATTTTTGCACCTTATAAAACAATTTGAGAAACGTATGATCAAAATCACACTTCCAGACGGAAGCATCAAGGAATTTGAAAAAGCGGTAACTCCGCTTGAAGTAGCAAAATCTATCAGTGAAGGTTTGGCGAGAAACACCATTTCTGCAATCGTAAACGGAACGCAAGTGGAAGTCACGACACCAATCGAAGAAGATGCCACGGTTCAGTTGCTTACCTGGAATGATGATATGGGGAAAAAAGCATTTTGGCATTCATCTGCTCACTTGCTAGCTCAAGCGATTCAGGAATTTTATCCAGAAGCAAAATTAACCATTGGTCCAGCAATCGAAAATGGTTTTTACTACGATGTTGATTTTGGAGATGAATCTTTAAGCGAAAAAGATTTCGAAAAAATCGAAAAGAAAATGATTGAGAATGCGAAAAAAGATTCCACATTCCAATTATATCCCGTTTCTAAAGCTGAAGCGCTAAAAACGTATGCTGGAAACGAATACAAAACTGAATTAATTGAAAACCTAAACGACGGAGAAATCACGTTTGTCACGCATGATAACTTCACCGATTTATGTCGTGGTGGTCACATCCCAGCAACAGGAATTGTAAAAGCAGCTAAGATTTTAAATGCTGCTGGTGCCTATTGGAGAGGAGATGAAAAAAATAAACAGCTTACTCGTGTTTATGGAATCACATTCCCTAAGCAAAAAGAATTGACTGAATATTTAGAAAGATTAGAGGAAGCAAAAAGAAGAGATCACAGAAAATTAGGTAAGGAACTAGCAATTTTCACTTTTTCTGAAAAAGTAGGTCAAGGTTTACCATTATGGTTACCAAAGGGCGCGGCTCTCAGAAAGAAATTAGAAGATTTCCTTTCTAAAGCTCAGAAAAAAGCAGGATATGAATTCGTTATGACTCCGCATATTGGAGCTAAAGAATTGTACATCACCTCTGGACACTGGGATAAATATGGAGAAGACTCTTTCCAACCGATCAAAACGCCGAATGAAGGTGAAGAGTTTTTGCTAAAACCAATGAACTGTCCGCACCACTGCGAGATTTACAAAGCGCAACAATGGTCGTACAGAGATTTACCAAAAAGATATGCAGAATTCGGTACCGTATATCGTTATGAGCAGTCTGGTGAGTTGCATGGTTTAACTCGAGTTCGTGGATTTACTCAGGATGATGCGCACCTTTTCTGTACTCCAGATCAGCTTTTATCCGAGTTTGAAAAAACAATTGACTTGGTTCTTTATGTTTTTGGTTCTTTAGGATTTGAAGATTTTACAACGCAAGTTTCTTTAAGAGATCCTGAAAACAAACAAAAATATATTGGTAGTGATGAAAACTGGGAGAAAGCAGAAAATGCAATTATCACAGCCGCAAAAAATAAAAATCTAAAAACTGTTGTAGAATACGGAGAAGCCGCATTCTACGGTCCGAAATTAGACTTCATGGTGAAAGACGCTCTAGGAAGAAGTTGGCAGCTTGGAACGATCCAAGTGGATTACAACTTACCTGAACGTTTTGACCTTTGGTATACTGGAAGCGACAACGAAAAACACAGACCTGTGATGATTCACAGAGCGCCGTTTGGTTCCATGGAACGTTTCGTTGCGATTTTGCTAGAAAACACCGCTGGAGACTTCCCATTGTGGTTAAGCCCAGACCAATACATCATTTTGCCTATCAGCGAAAAATATGTAGACTACGCAAAAAAAGTTTCTCAATTATTAGAAATTAACGATATTAGCGGTCTAGTTGACGAACGTAACGAGAAGACAGGAAAAAAGATTCGCGATGCCGAATTAAAGAAAATTCCATTTATGTTGGTTGTTGGTGAGAATGAAGAGCAAGATGGTACGGTTTCTGTTAGAAGACGTGGTGAAGGAGATTTAGGCGTAATGAAAACAGACGATTTTGTTACGTACTTTAAAAAAGCAGCAGATACAGGATTTGAATTTAAAGGTTAGAAAAAACCAAATTCGTCCAAAAAAAAGCGAGATAGTCTCGCGACAAAATAGAAGTTAACTTTAAAATATAAAACAATAGCACAGAAATTTAGCAGTAGAGGAAGAGGACCAATGCGTCGCCCTGTACAAGAAGATTTACATCAGATTAACGACAAAATCCGAGCGAAAGAAGTTCGTTTGGTAGGTGATAACGTTGAGCCAGGAGTTTATCCATTAGCGAAAGCACAGCAAATTGCAAAAGAGCAAGAATTGGATCTTGTGGTAATCTCTGACAAGTCGGAGCCGTATATCACGCGTATCTTAGATTATAAAAAATTCTTGTACGAGCAGAAGAAGAAACAAAAAGAACTAAAAGCAAAACAAGTAAAAGTGGTGGTTAAGGAAATCCGTTTCGGACCTCAAACCGATGATCACGATTACGAGTTCAAGAAGAAGCATGCTGAAAAGTTCTTGGAAGAAGGTTCTAAACTAAAAACTTACGTTTTCTTCAAAGGTCGTTCTATTGTCTTCAAAGATCAAGGAGAGATTTTACTTTTGAAACTTGCTCAAGAACTAGAGCACGTGGGTAAAGTAGACCAACTTCCTAAGCTTGAAGGGAAAAGAATGATTATGATGATGAGCCCTAAGAAGCCAGCGAAATAGCTTTCGCACTCCCAAAGTAAAGCTTAAAAAACAGTATAAAATAAGAGATTTTCTGTCGAGAATCTCTTATTTGCATGCATACGAAAAGACTTTTATAGGTTTGTCTCTATGAAAGGCTTCAGATTGCGGAATTTTTTGTAATTTTGCAGTCTGTTATGCGTAAGGGATAGTAGCGGTTACCCCGCAATGAGCTGCGAAGCAGCGAAATGAGGAGTATAAGCGTATAGCCCGGTCTCGAGCGAGCGAATGAAACGAAGTGGAATGAGCGAACGAAGAGATACGCCCAAAGAAAAATATTGATAACAAAACATAAAAAAGCAGAACAATGCCAAAATTAAAAACGAAATCAGGTGCTAAGAAACGTTTTGCTCTAACCGGAACAGGTAAGATCAAAAGAAAAAACGCTTACAAAAGCCACATCTTGACTAAGAAAGAAACAAAGCAAAAGAGAAATCTTACGCAAACTTCTTATGTTGCTAAAGTGGACGAGAAAAGTGTACAACGTCAATTAGCAATTAAGTAGTTTTTATAACCTTATATCGGTTTATAAGAATTCGAAAAACAAATTCACAATTTTAACCCTGAATTGGAGCCCAAAAGAATGTTGAAATATAACATCGCACAATTCAAAAAAACAATTTAAATTATGCCAAGATCAGTAAACGCTGTAGCGTCTAGAGCGCGCAGAAAAAAAGTGCTAAAACAAGCTAAAGGTTTTTTCGGTAGAAGAAAGAACGTTTGGACTGTAGCTAAAAACGCGGTAGAAAAAGCAATGCAATATGCTTACCGTGGTAGAAAAGAGAAGAAAAGAAACTTCAGAGCTCTTTGGATAACCAGAATTAACGCTGGTGCTAGAGAACACGGAATGTCTTACTCTCAGTTCATGGGAGCTCTTAAGAAAAACAACATCGAATTGAACAGAAAAGTTCTTGCAGACCTTGCAATGAACCACCCTGAAGCTTTCAAAGCTGTTGTAGATCAAGTAAAATAATATCAACTTTTTGTTATCAATATAAAATCCCAAGCCTTCGGCTTGGGATTTTTCTTTTGAGTGGCTTTGAGTTTTATTTTGATCGACTCTTCAAAACGGCTTCAATATCTTCTAATTGAAATCCTTTGGCTTTCAATAAAATCAAATAATGATAGAGCAAGTCTGCAGCTTCATTAACGAACAAATCATCATTAGAATCTTTGGCTTCGATAACCAATTCTACAGCCTCCTCGCCTACTTTCTGAGCGACTTTGTTTATTCCTCTTTCAAATAATGAATACGTATACGAACCACTTTCTTTGGTGTCAATTTTCTTAGAAATCGTTTCTTGCAAATCGTAAACAAATCCTTTGGTTTCCTTCTCGCCAAAACATGAAAAACTTCCCGTATGGCAAACCACATTCGTTGGTTTCACCTTAATCAGCAAACAATCATTATCACAATCGATTTGAATGGATTTCACCCAAAGAAAATTCCCCGACTCCTCACCTTTTGTCCATAATCTATTTTTAGTTCGGCTAAAAAAAGTGACTTTTCCTTCTTTTTCGGTTTTGTCAAATGCTTCCTGGTTCATAAAGCCTTGCATAAGCACTTGCAACGTTACCGAATCTTGAATAATCACAGGAACAAGACCATTTCCTTTATCAAAATTTATATTCATCGTACTGGGATTTCTTGGTTTTTTAAATAGGTTTTTAATTCTGGAATTGGGATTTCGGAAAAGTGAAAAACACTCGCCGCCAAAGCTCCTGTTGCCTTTGTTTTTTCAAAAACATCTTGAAAATCTTCTTTGGAACCGGCACCACCCGAAGCAATGACTGGAATAGAAACTAAATCGGCTACTTGCTTTGTAATCTCCAAGTCAAAACCCGCTTTGGTTCCGTCCGCATTCATGGAGGTTAATAGGATTTCCCCCGCACCTAAATTTTCAATTTCTTGCGCCCATTCTAAGGTTTTCAATTCGGTAGCTTCTCGTCCGCCTTTTACATGAACTAAATGAACACCATCAACATCTTTGGTATCAATAGCAACTACAACGCATTGCGAACCAAATTCATTTGCTAAATCTTGAATCAATTGCGAATTTTTCACCGCAGAAGAATTGATACTGATTTTATCCGCGCCCGCTTTTAACAGCTTGGAAACATCCGAAACAGAAGAAATTCCACCACCGACGGTAAAAGGAATACTTAATTCAGCAGAAATTTTCTCAACCAAATCCACTAAGGTTTTTCTATTTTCAACCGTTGCTGTAATATCCAAAAACACCAATTCGTCGGCACCCTGCTCTTCATAACGTTTTGCTAATTCCACAGGATCGCCCGCTTTAACAAGGTTTACAAAATTGACGCCCTTCACCGTTTCACCATCTTTGATATCCAAACATGGAATAATTCGTTTTTTTAACATAACTCTGAATTCAATTTTTGGAGTTCTTGCATCGATATTTTCCCCTCATAAATAGCTTTTCCAATGATCGTTCCGAAACATCCGATTTCCTTCATTTTAATGACATCAGCAGCATTCGAAATTCCGCCACTTGCAATTAATTGCGCATTGGTTTTCTGTAAAATCTCTTCATAAAGTTTCGTCGAAGGACCAGCCAACATGCCATCTTTAGCGATGTCAGTACAAATGACCGTGTTCAAACCATTCTTTTGATAGGATTGAATAAATTCAACTACATCCAAATCGCTTTCTTCCAACCAGCCTGAAGTTTTGATAATTCTATTTAAACAATCAGCACCCAAAATCAGTTTCTCAGAACCGTATTCCGTTAGTAACTGCAAACAGAAATCTCGATCTGAAACTGCAATAGACCCAATGGTAATTTGATTTGCTCCCGAATTAAAAGCCAATTCAACATCGGGTTTAGATTTAATTCCACCACCGAAATCAAGTTTTAAATTTGTATTGGAAGCAAGACTGTCCAAAACTTTAGCATTAACGATATGCTTCGCTTTGGCGCCATCCAAATCCACCAGATGCAAATACTGAATCCCAATATCTTCAAAGGCTTTCGCCACTTCTAATGGATTTTCGTTATAAACTTTTTGTGTTGCATAATCGCCTTTCGAGAGCCGAACGCATTTACCATCAATAATATCAATTGCGGGAATTATTCTCATTTTCATTTTCACCTTTGAAAAGGATTTTTACTTTTTTAGTTGATTTAATATTTCTTGAACCGCTCTTTCTAACTGCGGATCTTTGTTTTCTAACCGATCCATAAACGTATTTTTTATGTAGATATCTGGTTTCACCCCTGTTTTTTCTAAATTATCGCCTTGCAAAGAATAGGTTCCCCACGATGGCAATCGGTAAAAAGAACCGTCCACCAAGCTTTTTCCAGAAGTGAAAATAATCCATCGGTAGGTTTCTTGACCAATGATTTTTCCTAATTTCAATTCCTTAAATCCTTGAGCCGTCATTTCGGCATCACTTAGAGAAAATTCGTTAATTAACAAGACAATTGGCTTTCCAGAAGGCGCAAAATTTGGCTGCACCGTAAACTTTCCTTCTCTATATTTCCACTTCAAATACGGACGTTGTGAAAGGAAATTCAAAACTTTATCGTGAACATTTCCTCCCGTATTAAAGCGCAAATCGAGAATAACACCCTCTTTTTGATTTTCTTGCTCAACCATGTCTAACAAAAAGCTTTCAAGCTCTGTTGTCGACATATTTTTCATGTAGGAATAAGCAATTTTGTTTTGGCTAAGCTTGTTTACACGGGTTCTATTTTCATAAATCCACTCATCATAAAGAAGGTTTTTGAATTCCCCCGTAGAAATTGGATGAATTTTCACATCCTTGTCTTTTCCATTTCTGCTGAACGTTAAAGTTAATTCCTCTTGCTTTTTCGGCGTTGTAAAATAGGTATCGCGATTTTGCTTTTGATCAACTTTAACACCATTCACAGCAACTAAGCGATCTCCTTTTTGAATGTCAATTGACTTTACAAAAGCGGGGGATTTTCGAACAATACGATCGACTACAAAAGCTTCATTGGATTTGAAAACCAAGCCCGTTTCGTTGGAAAAGTAATTTAGATTTCTATTTTCCTCCTTTCCTACCGATGTAAAGCCCAAATGCGACGAATTAAGCTCGCCCAACATGTCCATTAACAAAACTCGAAGATCGTTTCTACTCGTAACGTACGGCAAATATTGCGCATATTGTTTCTTCTTAACTTCCCAATCGATTCCGTGGAATTTTTCATCGTAAAAATTTTCTTCAACCCCAGCCCAAGCTTCGTAAAACATTTGTTGAAACTCCGAATCTAAATTTTTGCTAAACGAATATTTGATATCAATTTTTTCAGGATTAGTTGATGTAATTGCAAACTTGTGAATCGAATTATCAAGCAATGCATAGACGTTTTTATCAACTTTTAAAAGCAGATTGGATGATTTGGTTGACACTTTTTCGGTTTTCTCATCTTCAAAATCACTGGTTGTTTTTCTGTACAACTGATATCTTCCGTTTTCTTGATTGGTATTGTAAAACAAATACGTCTTTTTTCCATCCGCAAAAATGGCTGGTCCAAACTGATTTCCGAAATTCGGACTTACCAATTCAATACGTTCTAAAACGCCTTCTGGATTTACTGAAATAGATTTAACCGCTGGTTTTTCCTCTTTTTTAGGCGCTTCTTTGACGTCGTCTTTGCCTTTCGTTGCTTTTTTCGATTTTGTATCTTGAGCTACTTTTTCTTCATTCTTTTCTTCCTTTTTCTCTTCTTTGAATAATTCATCGAATTGATCGGACTTGTATGGTTGATCAAACCAATCTAAAGCAAACCGATAAACACTTGATTTTTGAGTTCCTAATGGATATGACGGATTGGTGCGATCACTTGTAAAATAGATGTATTTTCCGTCTGGTGACCAAACAGGATCATTTTCAGAAACACCTGTATTCGTCAGGTTTATGGATTCATTCTTCTTGATATTATACACGAAAATATCCAATTCGAAGTTTCGTTTTGCCGCATACAGAACGTATTCGCTATTTGGCGAAAATGAAGGATTGGAATTTTGAAAAGCCCAAAACTCATCTTTGACAATGACATTCGATTTTAACGTTTTCAAATCTAACAAACGTGCTTCATCACGTCCACTTAGATAGACCGCCTTCGAAAAATCTGGACTAATTGTTATTGAACGATTATTTCGTTTATCCGATGTTAATTGATTTTCTTTACCCTTTCCATCCGCAGAAATTGTATATAAATTTTGGTAGCCGTTGTACGTTTGCGAGTACAAAAGTGTTTTGTTGTCTTTCAACCATTTCACTTCCAAAACACGCTCTTTTCCGTTTGTAATTTGATTGACAAACTTGCCTTCAATATCCGAAACGAAAATAATTCCACGGCTCACAAAAGCCATTTTTTTTCCATCAGGCGAAACATCAAAATAGCTAATCTGATCTTGAACATCAAAATTCTGTTCTTTTGCCAACGTTGGATTAGAGTTTACATTAACCACCAATGGTCGTGTTTGACCATTCAACACATCGTAAACAAACAATTGGTAGTCTTTTTCAAAGATAACTTTACTTCCATTTGCCGCTACAAAAGGTTTTTTAATGGACGTATCAAATTTCGTTAAAACCGTTTTAACGCCTTTATCTAATTTATATAAGTTATACTCGCCATTGAATTCGTCCGAAATAAAATAGATAATTCCCTTTTGATCAATGGTTGGGTTGAAATCTTTCCCCGAATAATCTGTGTATTGCTTAAAAGCTTTGGTCTTCGGAGTATACGACAATAAATCAGGATTATTTTCGCCTTTATATCGTTTTCTTGTTGTTTGATTTGCACTTTCCGATGAATTTGTAAAAATTAACTCACCATTGGGCGCTTCCGCTAAACCGTTTGTATTATTGAAATAATTAGTAAACAAAGGTTCCGGAGTACCACCGTTGACATCGATTTTAAAACTTCCAAAATTGTTATTCTGATTGGAGGTAAAATAGATTGTCTTGCTGTCCCAACTCCAATTTTCTACTTCATCTTTTGCTTGGTGAAACGTCAATTGTTTTATTTGCCCACCCGAAACTGGCATCACAAAAACATCATAATTTCCATATTGATTGGAGCTGAAAGCCAACCATTTTCCATCTGGCGAAACTCGTGGATTGATTTCTTCTCCATCCAAAGCCGTAACTCGCGAAGCCGCGCCAGAATTTAAATCTGATTTCCAAATATCGCCATCATAACTAAAATAGGCAGAATTTCCGTCAGGAGTCAAAGAAGGACTCGACATAAATAAGGCTTTCTGTTGAGCCGAAACTTGTAAAAACGCGAACGCCGCAACAACGGTAGTAAAAACTCTCTTCATAATACTAATTTGCCTATAAACTTAAGAAGTTTTCTATAATTTTTGCCCCAATACCACTCGATTTTTCGGGGTGAAACTGAGTGGCATAGAAATTATCTTTTTGCAATGCAGCGCTGTAAGGTAAAATATAGTCGCATTTCGCAATCGTATCTTTCGACAATTCACAGTAATAGGAATGAACAAAGTAAACATCTTCAATCTCCGAAACGCCTTTAAATAAAGGGGATTCTAAATCAAAGACAGTATTCCATCCCATATGCGGAATAATCCCAGAACTCGGAAAACGTTTAACATTCACATCAAAAATGTTCATACCAATGGTATTTCCTTCTTCAATTTGATTGCACATTAATTGCTGTCCTAAACAAATTCCTAAAACGGGTTGTTTTAAATTCGGAATCAGTTGATCTAACCCTTTTTCTTTGAGGAAATTCATCGCCGAAGATGCTTCACCAACACCCGGAAAAATTACTTTATCAGCAGACGCAAGTTCTTCAAAATTCCCCGTAATTATAGGATCAGTTCCTAAACGCCGCAACGCATTTCGCACCGAAGCAACGTTTCCTGCGTTGTATTCAACTATCGCTACTTTCATTTTATAAACTTCCTTTCGTTGAAGGCAAATTAAAATTAGAATCCGTTTGTGCAACCGCCATTTTTATCGCTTTTGCAAAAGCTTTGAAAATGCTTTCAATCTTGTGATGCTCGTTCTCGCCTTCTACTTTGATGTTGAGATTCGATTTGGAAGCATCTGTAAACGATTTAAAAAAGTGGAAAAACATTTCTGTGGGCACATCTCCGATTTTTTCGCGTTGAAATTGAGCATCCCAAACCAACCAAGGTCGTCCGCCAAAATCAATAGCAACTTGTGCCAAACATTCGTCCATCGGTAACAAAAAGCCGTAACGCTCAATTCCTTTTTTACTTCCTAAAGCCTTCGCAATAGCTTCTCCCAGAACAATCGCCGTATCTTCAATCGTATGATGTTCATCGACTTCCAAATCGCCTTTTACGTTCACTGTTAAATCTAAATTTCCATGACGTGCAATTTGATCCAACATATGATCAAAAAAGGATAAACCGGTGTTGATGTTAGCGACTCCTTGCCCATCCAAATTCACTTCAACATCGATTTCTGTTTCTTTTGTTTTGCGAGAAACTTTTGCTTTACGAGGTTGTGCTTTTAAATATTGGTAAATTTCTGTCCAAGAATTTGTCGTTAATTCGGCATCTGAATCTTGTTCTTTTGAAATAAAAATAGCTTTTGAACCTAAGTTTTTTGCTAATTGAATATCGGTCTTTCGATCGCCGATAACATACGAATTCGCCAAATCATAATTTCCATAAATGTATTTTCCTAACAGTCCAACACCTGGTTTTCTTGTAGGAAGATTTTCCCTCTCGAAACTTCGATCAATAAAGATATCTTGAAAAATGATACCTTCATTTTCAAATGCTTGCAGCATTTTTTCTTGAGGTTTTATAAAATCCGCTTCGGGAAAACTTTCCGTTCCCAAACCATCTTGATTGGTTACCATCACCAACTCATAATCCAATTCGCGCGCAATTTTGGCTAAATTTTGAAAAACTCCTGGCAAAAATTCTAGTTTTTCTAAAGAATCCACTTGAAAATCAACAGGCGGCTCTACAATTAAAGTTCCGTCACGATCGATAAATAGTACTTTTTTCATATTATAATTGGCTAAGTATTTTGATTAATTGGTTATTTTCTTCCTCAGATCCGACATTGATTCTCAACGCATTTGGAATGCTTGGAAATCGTTTGCTGGTTAGTATTTTAGATTCAACAAGCTTTGAATACAAGTTTTCGCAGTTTGAAAACTCAACTAAGAAAAAATTGGCATCGGATGGATAGATTTTGGTCACACAAGAAAGCTTTTCTAGTTCGGCTTTTAGCTTTACTTTCTCTAATTTTATTTTTTGAATATTAGCTTGTATTTCTGCTTCATTTTCTAACAACTCAATAGCCATTTGAAGATTCGCATTACTCATGTTGTAAGGCGATTTTACGTTTTGAATAAGTTGTGTTATAAAAGGCGAAGCAACCGCCATTCCTATTCGTAAACCTGCCATTCCATACGCTTTTGAAAGCGTTTTCAACACTATTAAATTTGGAAAATCACTAATCCAATTTAACGCCGATTCTTTATCCGAAAATTCAATATACGCTTCGTCTACGACGACAATTCCATGGAAATTTTCAATATAATAGCGAACATTAGAAATGGAAGTTCCCGTTGGATTATTTGGCGTACACAAAAACAAAACTTTTGCATTTTGATTCTGCAATTTAGATTGAAATTCCTCTTTCTGTAAATCAAAATTTGCATCCAAATTAAGCTTGATCACAGGGTTTTCATTCACGGCTGCATAAAATTCGTACATCGCAAAAGAAGGATTCAGAACCGCAATAGCGTCTTTTTGAGGAGAACAAAAAATCTTGATAATCAAATCGATTAATTCATCACTACCGTTCCCTAAACTCAGTTGATTGGTAGAAATGGAATTAATTTTTGCTAATTTTTCTTTCAATTTTTTTTGCGTAGAATCCGGATAACGATTGTAGATACCAAAAGGATTTTCGTTGGCATCCAAAAAGATGTAATCATCGCATTCTATCGAATCTCGAAAGCTGATGTAAGGCTTCAAAGCCAATATATTGGTGCGAACCAAAGATTCAATTGTCTTAGTCATTGTTTTGTTTTAAGTAGTTTAAACGAACCGAAACGGCATTTTTGTGCGCAAATAAACCTTCAGCTTCTGCCATAATCTCAATTGTTGGACCTAAATTTTGAATTCCTTTTTCTGAAATCGTCTGAAACGTTATTTTCTTCACAAAACTATCCACAGAAACGCCGCTATATTGTAACGCATTTCCATTTGTTGGCAAGGTATGATTGGTTCCACTCGCGTAATCACCAGCACTTTCACAAGCAAAATTACCGAGGAAAACCGAACCAACATTTTCAATTTTTGAAATAAATTCCTCTGGACTTTGTAGTGCTAAAATTAAATGTTCTGGTGCGTATTGATTACTCAAATCAAACGCATCATCAAAATTGGCGACCAATACAAAACGACTATTTGTCAATGCTTTTTCAGCGATTTCTTTTCGTGGTAAGCTTAGAACTTGCTTTTCAACCTGATCAATTGTTTCTTCTAAAACAGAAGGTGAATTCGTGAGAAAGATAACTTGACTATCAGGTCCATGTTCCGCTTGAGACAGTAAATCAGCAGCACAAAATTCGGGAACAGCCTGTTCATCAGCAATAACCAAAACTTCACTTGGTCCAGCTGGCATATCAATACTAACTCCCATTTCCGTTGCAAATTCTTTTGCTGCAGTTACGTACTGATTTCCTGGGCCAAAGATTTTATACACCTTGGGAATGGTTTCCGTTCCTAAAGTCATCGCCGCAATTGCTTGTGCTCCTCCCACTTTAAAAATTTGAGTTACGCCGCATAATTTTGCAGCATATAAAATTGCTGGGTTAATTTTCCCATCTTTGGAAGGAGGTGTACAAAGGATAATTTCTTTGCAACCCGCAATTTTAGCAGGAATCGCAAGCATTAAAACGGTAGAAAATAAAGGCGCAGAACCTCCAGGAATGTACAATCCAACCTTTTCAATACCACGAGATTCTCTCCAACAGCTTATCCCAGGACTAGTTTCAACTTTTTCTGAAGCTTCCGCTTGACCTTGATGGAATTTTTGAATATTTTGTTTCGCTATTTGAATAGCCTTTTTCAAATCAGAACTAATACGTGTTTCCGATTCATCTAATTCAGCTTGGCTAACAATTAAAGAGTCTATTTCAACTTGATCAAACTCTTTCGTTAATTCTCTCAAAGCGGTGTCCCCATCTTTTTCAACGCGTTCAAAAATATTCTGAATAGAAGATTTTAAACTGACTTTCTCCAAAGTCGGCCTTTGGATCAAGTCTTGCCAAAGCGCTTTTGCAGGTTTTGTATATATTTTCATTGTGTTTTTTTTAAATAACCATTTTAGAAATTGGGATAATCAAAATATCTTGCGCTCCAGCATTTTTCAATGCGTCAATCACTTCCCAGAATCGATCTTCTTCAATAACCGAGTGAATACTACTCCATCCTTCTTCAGCCAAAGGAATTACGGTTGGGCTTTTTAAAACAGGAAGAACTTTAGAAACCGAATCAATCTTATCATTGGGAACATTCATCAAAATGTATTTTGTGTTTTTCGCTTTCAAAACGGAATCGATTCGGAAAACCAATTGGTTCAAAATAGAATTTGCTTCTTCAGATAAATTTGGATTTTTGGCGAGAACAGCTTCCGATTTTAAAATGGTTTTGGTTTCTCGAAGTCCATTCTTAAAAAGGGTACTTCCCGAACTCACGATATCACAAATACCGTCTGCTAATCCCATATTTGGAGCAATTTCTACTGAACCCGAGATGTAGTGAATCTCAGCCGAAATTTGATTTTCTTTTAAGAATTTTGAAAGCGTATTCGGATAAGAAGTAGCAATTTTTTTATTTTGGAAATAGGAAATATCATCTGTTTCGACTTCTTTAGGCACAGCAAGTGAAACTTTGCATTTTGAAAATCCCAAACGAACCACGACATCAATATCTTTTTCCTTTTCGATGAGCAAATTTTCTCCGAGAATAGCGACATCAACAACGCCATCTGCAACATACTGAGGAATATCTGAGTTTCGAAGAAAGTAAATTTCCAAAGGAAAATTGGAAACCGCAACTTTAAGTTGATCTTTGCCGTTGTTGTAGTCGATTCCGCAATCTTTTAGCAGTTGCAGCGATTCTTCATAGAGTCGACCACTTTTTTGAATGGCAATTTTTAATTTACTCATGTTTTTTATTTTAAAATTTGATCTGAGTAAATCCTTTTTTCAACCTTAGTATATAAGAAAAAAACCGTCTTTACTCAGACGGTTTTCTATTATTTTTTTGTTCACTTTAAAACAACACAATACACTCCGTCTTTTAGATAGAATGATGATGATGAATTAAAATTGTTGAAATCATTTTCCGATTATTTGATACAAATGTAGAAACATTTTTGAATTCCACAAATAAAAATATGAAAAACATCTAATTTTATAATAGTTACTAGATAATTATATAAATAATATTACGAACGATAACATTCTAAATATTCTTTCGCAGCACGATCCCAATTAAAAAAATCAGCACGTTCAATTAGTTTTCTTTGATAAAATTCTTTCTGGTTCTCAAATTGGTTCAAACCATTTTCTAACACATTTTTCATCGAAACAGGATCAAACTCGTCCCAATAAAAAGCGGCATCGCCACCAATTTCGGGTAACGAAGCTCGATTTGCTAGAAAAACGGGTTTTCCAAACTTCATTGCTTCAATAGGAGGCAGTCCAAAACCTTCTTGCAACGAAGGAAACACAAACGCCAACGCATTTTTAATGTAATACTGCTTGCCTTCGTCCGAAACTCGACCTGTTAAAAAAACACGATTTTGTAGACCTAAATTCTCAATCTCTTGTTGAACTTGAACGCCATAGTCTTTCTTGTTATTCCCAGAAATTATCAAATACATATCTGGAATCTCCTTCATCATTTTAACCAACGAAAGAAAGTTTTTCTTAGGAAGAAAGTCTCCAATGGAATACAAAAATGGTTTATCTAGAGGAGTTATTGGTTTAAAATTATCCGTAGAAAGCAATTCTGATATAGGATTTCCATTGAAAATAATTTTTTCTTCAACATTGGGAACGTCAAAATATTGATGCGTATGGTCTTTTGCAAACTGCGATATATATGTAATCAAATCAGCTCTTTTCAGTTTATTTTTGAAAAGTTCGACACGTTTTTTATCCTTTCTACCTGTGCCTTCTGCAAAATTAACATCATGAACCGTTAAAATATATTTCTTCTGCTTGAAAAATGGCTCTACAGCGATATTTTGATTCATACAATGCCACACATCGTACACCTTTTTCGGACGAAACAAAGCTAACCTTTGCAACTCCGAGTAGTCTGAATATTTAAATCGATTTCCAAACTCTTCAACAATGGCATCTTTACGCTTTAAATTCACATAAAAATCAAGATCGGGCGTATCCATCTTCGCAAAAGACTTGAGTAAAGAGTGGTTAAAAACTCCAAACCCGCTGTTCAGATTTTTAAGATTATGTGTTTCTAAAAGAACTTTTTTTGACATAAATTTTGAATCTAAAAAAAATTAATTCGCTACTTTTTTGGGAATACTCAAAAGAGTCTCGCACCAATGTTCAAGCGTATATCGATTATAAATAGCTTCCGGAATTGGCTCATATTTTCCATCCAAAAATGACTTCGGAATAACGATATTTTCGACATCGTCAATCACAAAAATATTTTTAGGATTATAGAAGTCATAATTCACAATATCCGTGTTATTGGTAATCATTTTTTTCTGATACGACATCGCTTCATACACCCTAAAACTTAAGCCTTTTTGAGCATATTTCCCCTTACTCAAAATATCCAAAACGATTTCGGAATTTTGAATATACTCACCCACTTTTTCGAAACACAAAGGCTCCGAAAGAAACTCGATTTCTTTTGCAAAACCCGCAAGAGGTTTGGCTTTCATCTGAATCAAAAACGGATAACCTTTCAATTGTTGGGCAATTCGATTTAGAATTTTCAATCGATAAAAATCCTGATTCAAAATTGTGTACGCTTTGTATTTAAATTGCTGGTTGCTAATTTCCGTTTTCTCTTTATAATTGAAGTTCGGAAGAAACTGTAATTCCTCCCGTTTAAGCGCATCAATACGGTCAAAAGTTAAAAGTTGATCAAAAATCGTGGTGTGAAAACTCGTAATTTTCTTACGTTTTGCCGAATCGTAATTCCATCCCACCAAAATGTTTGTTGAATTTCGAATTTGAGCCAAAAGTTTGTTATTGTATTCACCAGGATTTACAATCAAAGTAAAATCCTGATTACCTTTGATAAGCTTACTGATTTCCGCATCACGGTTTTCCTTTTTCAAGTTTTTGCTTAGAAATGTTTTCGCAAAAAAATTCTTCGATTTAAAGAGAATATTTCGATGCGGAAACTGATACAAAGTGGAATTGATAAAATGCACTTCATGCCCTTGCTTCTCAAGGAATTTTGCAATTTCACCAACATAACCCCATATATCAAAACCTAAAATGGTTATCTTCATTGTTTTTCAATTTCAATTCATCATACAGCACTAATTTTGCCGCAGTATTCAAGCAAAAATAACCAAATTTTAATGCAGAGAAGCTTTTAAATTGCTATTTTTGAAAAAAATTCTGGAGAATGGGTTTGCAAGTCAGTCAATTGTATGAAAAAAATCGAAAAGAGATAGAAAGAATCATCCATTCTTTTGAAAATGAAGGCGAAGATTTTGTCATTGGAAACCGAAACAAACTGAAATTATTTGATTTGAATGATGAAAAAATCAACATCAAATCTTTTAAAAAACCCAATCTCATTAATCAAATTGCGTATAAATACTTCAGAAAATCAAAAGCGCAACGTTCTTTTGAATATGCCGAAATCCTTTTAAATAAAGGCATTAAAACGCCAAAACCCATCGGCTATTTTGAAAACTTTGGAGCTTTTGGAATTAAGGATAGTTACTATGCATCTGAGCAACTAAAAGCCAATTTCACTTTGCGAGCGTTAGTAGATGATGATCAGTTTCCGGATTACGAAAATATCCTTCGAAAATTCACCCAGTTTACATTTGACCTGCATCAACAAGGTATTGAATTTAAAGATCATTCTCCTGGCAATACATTAATCGTGGACAAAGGTGACGGAAATTATGATTTCTATTTGGTTGATCTTAACCGAATGACGTTCCATTCCGATATGACTTTTGAGCAACGAATTAAGAATTTGGGCCGACTAACACCCCATCAAAAAATGGTAAAAATTATCAGTGACGAGTACGCAAAATTGTATAAAATGGATACTGAAACGTTTTTCGATCATTTCTGGGAAGCAACCTGCAAATTTCAGTATCGTTTTTTTAGAAAAAAAATTCTAAAATCGAAGCTTAGGAAATAATTAAGAAAGTATACTAGACCTCAATTTCGAACAAATAATTCCAAATATTCTGTTTGAATCATAGTTTTATTTGTTAAACAAAATATTTTATCAAAATCCATATATGAAACATGTTATTGTATAAAACAATGATGAGGAGGTCCCAACAATAATCAATATTTGAGTATTTATTTTTACATTATTATCCTTAAGAAATAAGCATATTGAAAATAGTAATGGAAAAGAGAATCCTAGCAATAACCTTGGCCCCAACAAGTCAATTTTAGTGTAAAATGCTGAAAATAATGTGAACAATAAAAAAGTAAATGACAAAATAAATCCAAATACGGTCATCGGTGAAAATTTCTTACTTTTTAATTTCAAAACTATAACACAAACCAGAGCAAAAATTAAAATGGAAATAATATATGGCAACTGCCATATGCCGCTAATATAATGAAGCTCCTTAATTTTTATTAATGAAAAGCCGTATGGTTCAATTGTTGGAAAAATTTGATACTTGGATAGACTAATATATTTAGAAAAATTCAATTTAACCAAATCTAAACTACTCCGCTCTCCTGTAAAATCCCCTGTAATATATTTATTAAAAAGAAGGTAGAAAGCGAATAATAGACCTGCTAATAAACTAGACCCAAAAACATAGAAGTAGTTCCTTTTTCTATAATATAGCACACTAAAAAGCACACCCCCTAAAAGAAAGAAAACGGAATTGTACTTTGTTAGAATAAGTAAAAATAAAATTGTGGTACTACCAATAATATACTCTTGATATGTTAGTTTGCCGTTAAAAAATAAATAAGTAATATGAAAATAAATAATTAATAGAGGTAAAATGATATTTTCACTCCAACCAAACATATAAACAAATTGAAAAGAAGGAAATGCTAAAATTGTCCAAATCTCTCTCCAAAAAAAATCTTTTTTAAGTGTATATAAAAAACAAAACAATAGTGAAACTATATTTACAATTTTATATGTTACAGTATAATTGTCAAAGAAAAAATTACAAATCTTCAATATTAAAGGGTAAAATATAGGAAATAACGAATTCTCAATTTTCGGAAGAGACTTTGCAAGTTTAATATAGTCTAATGAATCAGGAGTAAGAAAGTCAGCTTTTTGCCATGCAAAAATCAAATTAGAAAACACTAATATTGGAATTACAAGAAACAGTAAATTTTGAAATTTTATTGTATGTGTATTCATTAGCATTAAATAATATTCTGAAGTTAGTGTAACTCAAGCTGGGAAGCAAAATTCGTTTATTTAGATCCTTAGAGCAATTACATGTTTTCCGAAAGCCATTGATGTAGCTTTTCTTTGAACAATTCGGTTTTTAAATCTGCGTACGATTCTGAACTTGCAATATAATCGTGAACGTGAATTGATGTGTTTTTTATGCCATCTTCCGCCCAAGCCCACGTTTTTTTATCCACATAAGGAGCAAAAATTCCAAAAGTTGGAACTCCTAACGCTTTTGAAACATTGGTTGCGCCGCCTTCATTACCAATAAGAACCGTACAAAAACTGGTTACCGCAATAAATTCACGAAGATTCTTCGTATCAAAATCTAAAACAATTTTACTTTTCGTTTCTGAGTTTATGGAATCAAATAGAACTTTGAAATCTTCTTTTTGGGAAGGCAAATAATTGCATAAAATTTGAACATTGGAAAATTGAGCAATATCTTCCAATACCTCTTTCATAAATGGATACGTCTTATCTGGCGTGCTCCCAAAAGTAGAAATCATCGATATAGGTTTTGAAAAATCAGCTCCAAATTTTTGTAAAAGCAGCTTTGCATTTGACTTTTCTTCTTCAGACAAATAAATCTTAGGGAAAACTTTAGCGTATTGAATTCCCAAAGGCTCTAAAACTTGTTGGCGATGTTCAATAGCTAGAGCCGTCTCTTTAGAAATTGGTTCTTTCTTACGTGAAATAGGATTTGTATATAGAAATGACAAATACGATTTACGATACCCGGACGTTTTCTTAACGCCCGATAATTTGGACAAAAGTGCAGTTCCTATTTTGCTGTAAACATCAACAATAGCATCGTATTTCTGACTTTTAATCAACTTTAAATTAGATGAAAACGAATCTTCAAAAAATACAAGCTGATCTATTTCAGGATTATTTTTCAAGATATCTTGATGCTTTTTGTCAATCATGAAATGCAATTCAGCGTCAGGAAACTTTTGTCTCAACAAGGTAAAAAGAGAGGATGCAACCAGTACATCCCCCATAAATTTTTTCTGTATAACTAAGATTTTCATCCAGTAAATATCAATTAAACCGCTACGTTATTATCACGCAAAGCATCGTTCAACGATGTTTTTTTATCTGTAGATTCCTTTCTTTTACCGATAATCAACGCACATGGAACTTGGTATTCTCCCGCTGGGAATTTCTTGGTATACGATCCTGGAATAACGACCGATCTTGCAGGAACTCTTCCTTTAATTTCAACTGGCTCATCACCTGTTACATCGATAATTTTTGTAGATGCAGTTAAAACGACATTCGCTCCCAAAACCGCTTCTTTCTCAACGTGAACACCTTCCACAACGATACAACGAGAACCAACGAAAACGTTATCTTCAATAATAACTGGTGCTGCTTGAAGCGGTTCTAAAACCCCACCAATACCAACACCACCACTTAAGTGAACGTCTTTTCCGATTTGAGCACAGCTTCCCACCGTTGCCCAAGTATCAACCATCGTTCCTGAATCTACATATGCTCCAATATTCACATACGAAGGCATCATAATTGCACCAGAAGCTACAAAACTTCCTTGTCTTGCAATAGCGTGAGGAACTACTCTAACGCCCTTTTCTGCGTAGTTTTTCTTCAATGGAATTTTATCATGGAACTCAAAAGGTCCTACTTCAATGGTTTCCATTTTTTGAATTGGGAAGTACATTACAACGGCTTTCTTCACCCATTCGTTTACTTGCCATCCGTTTTCTGTCGGCTCAGCAACACGTAATTCTCCTAAATCCAATTTCGCAATTACGTCTCTAATTGCCGCTTTACTATCTTCATTTTGTAGCAAATCACGGTTATCCCAGATTTGCTCGATTGTTTGTTGTAATGACATTATTCTTTTATTTCTTTAAAATTTCTACTATAATACTCGTGTGGCATGCAAATAGGCTTTGTTCCAATATTTCTCATTCAATGAAGAAATAATAACGCCTTTGGATGTGGATGCGTGAATAAACTTCACTTCACCATCATTTCCGATATCATGAACAATTCCTACGTGAGAAACTCTTCCTCCACCACCTGTCGCAAAAAACAATAAATCACCAGGTTTTGCATTTCTAATATCAATGCGCTCTCCCGTGGAAGCCTGATCTGTTGATCTTCTCGGTAAATTCATATCGTTTTCTTGAAAAACCTTTACCGTAAAACCTGAACAATCAAATCCTGAAGAGGTGTTCCCACCAAATTTATAAGGAGCTCCCAAATACTTTTCAGCGTCCTTCAAAATCCCTTTTACAGTTTTATCTACATTTCCAGAAAAACGAGAATCCAACGTGCGTAAATCACCAGATTTTGTTACTGTTTTTGATGGCGTATCACGTTTTACAACTGCTGGTTTTGATGCTCCACAAGAAGCTAAAACCACACTAGCAAAAGCGATAAACACAGCTTTTTTCAGCATTTCTTTTTGCGATTGTAAATGTACTAAAAATAGATTGTTCATAGAAATTTTAATTGAAAGTCTAAAAATAAAAAACTTCCCTTAAAAAACCGAAATTTTAAGAAACTTTAACTATACTATAACTATAAATAAGATATACTAGAATAGATATTGATTTTTTTCTATATTTGCTTTTCTAGAATCAGATTATGGCGAAATACAAAAGTCTTGTCGAATTAAGTGGTAGTATTGGAGATTTAGTGTTCTACAACCTTAATGGAACTCCCGTTGTTAGAAGAAAAAGCGGTTTTTCCAAAGAAGGTTATGAAAGTAACCCGAAATACCAAAAAGTACGTGAGAACAGCCAAGAATTTGGGCATTGCTCGAAATCTGGAAAACTGATTCGGAAAACATTGGAA
Organism: Bacteroidota bacterium; assembly: GCA_023423715.1. Classification (GTDB taxonomy): domain Bacteria; phylum Bacteroidota; class Bacteroidia; order Flavobacteriales; family Weeksellaceae; genus JAFAFC01. The sequence continues at coordinate 37,011 of JAFAFC010000039.1, read as the reverse complement.
GATTTCATTGGCGATTGTGAAGACAAATATTTGTATCAAAAATTTGCAAAAGTGATGACGCAAATCAAAGATTTGGATACTAAAAATGAAAAAGGAAAACGTAGAATCGAGATTGGATTGCAAAATCCCAAAGCCTACGAACTTCTTGCCGATTTTCAATTTGGAAAATTCCCTAAACTTGAAGGGATTTCTCTTGATGATGCTTTCTTCACCAAGTCATTGAGTTTTAAAGATAAACCATCAGGTAGTTCAGTTCAACTGATCACAATGAAACCTGATTTTGTGAATCTTAGTATGGACTTGAAGGAGCAAACTTTGGACTTACAAGCCAAAAAACAAATTTACGAATTTGACACCCATTTTGGAGACGACAATGCGCCTCTACTCTACTTTCTCGTTATAAAAAGTAAAGACGAAATTTTAAATGCAGGATTTCTTGCGTAAAATCATGTTTTCTAACCTCTAAAAATTTGGCTTATCCTTAGAAAATCAGGAAATTTGCATTATTGAATTCCCCCAATTTTCTATGAGAAATAAAGCCGTTTACCACAAATTCTTACGCAAAGAAGTTTTAAATTTTTTCAAATTTAAGAACAGCGCGAGGAGTTGGCACATCCCTATTTTGGCAGGTTTGGCTGTTGGAATTCCTTTATTAACTGGCTATTATTTCAATGACATTCGCTCTGGACTTACCGCTAGTTTAGCCGGTTTGGTTATTTTGTACACACCTACCAATGGAAACTTGTTCGAAATTATGACCAAAATGTTCGTTTGTTCTTTCGGAATGATTGTTTCTTATACGTTGGCTTTATTCTTTAGCTTCTACGATATTACGGCAATTCTAGGGTTTGGACTCATCTCTGGAGCTACGTATTTTGTCAACCGATTTTTTATTCAAAAACCACCGGGAAGTTTCTTTTTCATTATGATTGCTTCGATGGCGATTGCCGTTCCGCATGAGTTGAATGCGATTCCCAGAATGGTTGGATTGTTTACTTTAGGAACATTTACCGCTTGTTTTCTGGTTTTACTATACAGTTTACTCTTTCTTCCAAAAGCCTTAAAAACACGCTTCAATACCCAATTTAAAGTCAATCCGTACGTTGATTTTCGAGAAGTTTTGGTAATCACCGTGTTTATGATGCTTTCCATCTTCATCGGAAAGTTTTTCAATTTAGAATATCCGTATTGGATTCCCATCTCATGTTTAGCGGTTTTGCAAGGTGTGGATCAATATTCTATTTGGAAACGAGGTTTTCATCGAATTATAGGTACCTTGGCTGGAATGCTCATCGTTTGGGGAATTTTCAGTTTAACACATTCGGCTTTGGTTTTGTGTTTTTCGATTATTATTTTACAAATTATTGTGGAATTATTAATAACCCGTCATTACGCTTTAACTGTTGTTTTTCTCACGCCTTTAGGTGTTCTCTTAGCAGAAACTGGTAGTTCTCTCAGCGCAGATCCCAATCATTTATTGCAAATACGATTCTTGGAGATTATTTTAGGAAGCATTTTAGGTGTTTGTGGAGGCTGGTTCTTATTTAATGAACGTTTGCAGTACAAGAAAAAAAGGTACGAGAAGCAGTCGAAAGCAGTTGTTCAAAAAAGTTTAGACAAAAAATAAGCTGATCGTTAGATTCAGCTTACCTTTTTCATTTCAGTCGAAAATGACTTTCATGAGTGCCATTTTAAATTTTATGAAAAAATATAAAATGAGCTTCAATGGTTATTAGTATATGAATGTGTTTTTAGTACTTCAAATCTACGTCAAGAACTAAAATAAAAAAACAGGAAAAACACCCTAAATAAAGGAAAATTAGCTTTAAATATTGCATTAAAGTTGATGATTATCTACTCTTTTGAAGTTGATTTTAAGGCCAATCTACTCGCTAACCAACTCACATAAAACAGCTGGAAACTATGATAAAGCATCACAGGAAGTAAAAATAGCACTTTCTGAGATTCAGGAATTCCCAAGACCATCACGAATAAACTCCCATGAACTAAGGATTTTTTGGATCCGCAGAACGTCAATGTAATTTGATCCTCCCAAGAAAAATTAAGTTTTTTGCTGATCCAAGTTAAAATGGAATACACCACAAAGAATAATCCTAAAACAGCAAGTGCAATGATTAAAAATGAGCTTTTGGGAACGGATGAGAAAATATTTTGAAGAAACGCATCCGAAAAACTTTTATAGACAATTAGCAAAATAATTAATCGATCAAATTCAGCGATCCATTTTGCATATTTTGTTACCCATTTTTTTAAGTACGGATTCAAAATCAAACCTAAAATAATAGGCAATAAAACTTTTAGAAGCAATTGATAAATAATCTCCAATTGATCGACATTTTCAGAAGATGATTTCATAAAAAAGCTCATCAATAATGGGGTCATCACAATTCCGATTAACCCTGAAATGGAGGCGTTAAATATCGCTGAAGTCACATTTCCTTTCGCAATAGAAACCATGACAACGGAAGAGGAAACGGTTGACGGTAGCGCCGCCAAAAAGTAAATAGAGAGCCACGTTAAAAAATACGGACCATCCGAAACCAAAGGATAGAAAAGTACGACTAATAAAGGAAATAATATAAAAGTTGCACTTTGAACCAAGAGATGAAGCTTCCAATTTGAAACGTCGTTCAAAACTTCCTTTAAATTGAGCTTGAGGCCATAAAGTAAAAATATTCCCGCGATTCCCCAATCGATAAAGGCATCCAAATTAAATATTTGCGCATACGAATCGTGATATGGAAACCATTTTCCAAATAAAACCATCAAAACCAATAAAAGTAAAAAAGTATTTTGCTTCGTGAAAAGCTTTGAAATACGCAAAGACATAGTTTTTCCTTAAAGAACAAAGATAGGGCTTGCATTTCTTTTTACAAATCATAAAGAGATTTCTCACATTAAAAAACAATTAGAAAGTAGGGAAATCCACAAAAACACCGATTGATACTAGCAATTTCAAATTATAAATGAGTACATTTGACGTTCATTAAAATGCAATTATGACTTTAGGCTACGCAATTATTTATGGAATGTTGGCGCTTTCATTAGCTGCACCTTTTGTGGCTCTTTATGGAGCAAAACAAATCCGAAACGGAAACATGAATGCCCATATGAAAATCCAGAAAGGACTTTTCTTTACATGTGTTGGTGGCGTGATCTTGTTGGAGCTGCTTATTCGTATATCTGGAGGTTCTGGAAGTCTTGTTCAAGATAGTCCTTACAAACATACATGGTACTTCAAACCTATTTTAATTGCGCACATCATTGGTGCCGTTCTCACGTATATTGTTTGGGCATATACAATATTCAAAACCAATAAAAACTTTAAGAAAAAGGAAATCCCGGGACAATTTTCTGCGGTTCATCGAAAATTAGGATATTTCATCATTTTTGGATTATTCTATACAGGAATTACCGCATTTATCGTTTGTACACTCGCTTTTTTTCTATAAAAAAATCCCAATCGAAAGATTGGGATTCTATTTTTTATGGATTCGTTGAAAAAATGGATGCGTTAGCAATCATCGCACGACGATTCATTTTCAGAATATCGCGAACCCATTCTGCAAAATCTTCTGGTTGAAGAACTTTTTCAGGATTCCCATCCGTCAAACCGCCTTCAATACTCATATCCGAAGCAATGGTACTAGGCGTTAACGTGATTACACGGATATTTTCTTTACGCCATTCCGCCATCATCGATTGTGATAATGAAATCACCGCAGCTTTAGATGCTGCATAAGCCGACATATTTCCACCTCCTTTCAAACCAGCTGTAGAAGCAACATTCACAATATCGCCTTCCCCATTTTTTTGCAAATATGGGTGAACCGCCTTGGCCGCATAGTACACACCAAAAAGATTGGTTTTAATTACTTGTTCCCAAGTTTCAGATGGCATTTCATCTATTTTTCCAAAGTCACCGATTCCAGCATTATTTATTAAAATATCCACACCTCCTAATTGGGAAGCCAAGCTATCGATACCCGCTTTCACTTCGATTTCATTATCCATGTTGAATATATGATAATAGGCATTAACACCTAATTTCTGAAGTTCTTCTACGGTAATTTTTAAATTCCCCTCATTTCTTCCACTAATCCCTACATGCACACCTTCAGCGGCTAATGCAAGAGCAACAGCTTTTCCTAAACCTCGTCCGCCACCTGTAATAATGGCCTTTTTTCCTTCTAAATTCATAATAATTCCCTTAAAAATCTTTTGCAAATTTACGAATTTGAACCTTCAAAACTCAACATTCTGAAGTCGAAAATCAAGAACAGCTAGTAGATAAAATCAATAACAAACCTGATGAATATTAGCCTTGTTCATTCAAAACACGAATTCATATTTCGTAAATTTAATAAGGTAAAAACAAAGAAACCATGCAAGATCAATTAGTAAATTCCGCTCCCAAAACGACTCTTCTACTCTATGCATCGGTTGATGGGCAAACAGAGAAAATAAGTCGTTTTATCCATGACGAGTTAAAGGTTTTGGGAAGACATTCTACGATTGAAAATATTAGTAATTTTAAAGGGAATTTGGAGGATTTTGATAAGATCCTTTTGGCATCAAGCATTCGTTATGGACTTCACCATCCCGATTTCCTGAAGTTTGTTGAGGAAAACGCCCCACTCTTAAACTTGAAAAAAACGGCTTTTGTTTCTGTAAATTTAGTTGCTCGTAAAATGGAGAAACAAAGTCCAGAAACCAATCCTTATGCTGTTAAATTTTTACAATCAACCTCGTGGAAACCTCAATTAACAGCTGTGTTTCCAGGAAAATTAAATTATTCGAAATACCCATTCAAAGATCGAATTATGATTCAGCTAATTATGTGGTTAACGAATGGACCAACCAATGCAAAGACAAATATTGAATATACAGATTGGAAAATTGTACAAGATTTTGCAAAAAAATTCGCATCATTGTAATGTGAAATTTTACGCCACTATTCAATATGCACTTATCGGAAATTCTTGATCAATTCTACACGTTACCCGAATCCTCAAAAAAGGAATTGGAAGGCTATATGACTGAAGTTTCGTACCCAAAAGGCTACATTTTATTGGAAGCGGACCGAATTGAAAAAGATATTTATTTCATCAAAAAGGGAATCGTAAGAGCGTACGCTACCCCATCAGATTCGGAAGTTACCTTTTGGTTCGGTAAAGAAGGTGAAGCCGTAATCTCTATGAAAAGTTATGTATCTAACCAAAAAGGTTATGAAGATATTGAACTTTTAGAAGCTTGTGATTTCTACAAAATTAAAGCTAAAGATTTGCAGAATCTCTTTGAAAAAGACCTTGCAATCGCCAATTGGGGACGAAAATTTGCAGAACAAGAACTCGTAAAAACCGAAGAACGCTTAATTTCTAAACTCTTTGGTACCGCTTCTGAACGATATTTGCAACTGATGCAAGACCATCCCGACCTTCTGCAGCGTGTGGCTTTGGGACATATTGCATCGTATCTGGGAATCACCCAAGTGAGCCTTAGCCGCATCCGAGCGGAAATTCGTTAGATTTCTTTTTTATCATTTGATAAATTTTTTCTCCTTCTCAAAAATGATCTTTGCATCAAAATTTATAAACAATGAGTTGGATTATTTTAGTTATTGCAGGTCTCTTCGAAGTTGGATTTGCATTTTGTTTAGGAAAAGCAAAAACAGCCACCGGAAATGAAATGATCATGTGGTATGCGGGATTTTTAGTAGCCTTATTTATTAGTATGGCGTTACTAATTAAAGCCACACAAGCGTTACCTCTAGGTACAGCTTATGCAGTTTGGACCGGAATTGGAGCGGTAGGAACGGTCCTTGTTGGAATCTTAGTTTTCAAAGAACCGGCAACATTCATGAGAATTTTATTCTTAACCACATTAATTGGATCTATTGTTGGTTTGAAAGCGGTTTCAAGCTAAAAAAATAAAATACAAACTTAAAAATTAAGAAAGGTCAGTTTTGAAGTATTTCAAAACTGACCTTTTTTGTTACATACAAATTATCAGAATTTTATATGAATTTCTTAAAAATTAGTTATTTTCTACAAAATCAAATTTCTTCAACTCGATTCCTTTGTAGTTTTTAAATTCAATGGGAACTGATTTTAATTGATCTTTTTTACTCGGAACCAAAACATTAAAATGCAAATGCTCCCCATCCATATAACCAGAAAGTCCTGTTAATGCCAATTTCTGACCACGTTTTACCTGATCGCCAACTTTTACAAAAATCCTACCATTCTTTAAATGAACGTATTGAGTAAATATTCCAGAATCCGGATTATAAATCGTAATAAAATTTGAAAAGTTTTGATATTTCACGTCATTTCCATACACCGTATAAGCATCAACAACTCCAACGACAAAACCAGTATCAGCGCTGGTTACGATATCATCCTCCTTCAAATTAAAATCGATTGCATACCTACTATATTCGCTTTTATAATGAGTAAATTTTTCGTGATAGCCTTGAATAACTTGATATTTTTTTCCTTTCGGAAAAGGTAAATCCAATTTTTCAAGCGTTATTTTTTTATTTAAGTCGCCAAAACTTTCTGAAAGATGAAGTTTCAAATTTTCTTTTTGCGAATGCCGTAGCTCAAAAATTGTATCCGATTTTGGTTGCAATGTAATGGTATCAAATTTCACTTTCAGTCCTAAGTCGTTGGTCTGTATCGAAATTCGTAACGGTGTATGTAACGGGTTGGTAAGAGCAAATTTGACATGATCAGAATCTGCTGTAAAATTCGAAAGACTTTGATATTGAGAAACCCTATTAATCGTACTAAGGTCGCTCGCACTTGCGCAACTTATAATCAAACTTAAAGCAATTAATCCGCGTAGATAGTTTTCCATATTCAATAACCAATATACATCCTAAAAATACGTTTTCCTTGTGGACTTAATCCTAAAAAAGTTCAAATTTGAATATCTTTTATAATTTCACAAGCGTTGATTTGGTCTTATTGACAACTAAGAAATACGATTTCTTGCTCTCACCATAACCTTCAAAAATCTGATATTTAGTTTCGCTCGTTGTCGTGTTTACGATTTTGGTTTCTGAAATCATTGAAAGACAACTTTCAGTTAAAAACTCTTCACTCTTTTTTATCGCCCAATTTTTATCAAAATAAATAATTCTAAAGCCTTTCTCACCTTCACTTCCCCCACATTGTCCACACGCATTGTGATTAGAAATACTTTCAAAATAAAAGATAGCGCGATTTTCTTTGACATCCTCCGTTAAACTATAAAACTGATTGCCACCATAGCCAGCAAACACCTTTCGTAAATCAATTTCTTTTTGATTGGGAAGTTTAAATTTCTCCGATTTTTTACCTATAAAAATATCATCCGTATTTACTAGGATTTCTAATGTCTTCGCATTGTTTCTAAACTCGCCTTTTCTGTTTTTATTTTTACTTTCTGAATAAAAACATCGATCGAAAGACAGCGTTTCTACAGGATGAGAACTACGATACAAACTATCGATTGTTGAATTGGTCACCGAATTTTGAAGTTTTGCAACAACCGTTTTATGGTTTTTTCCATAATTAAACAATTTCATATCGCAGCCTTTTGTGTAACCATTTAAAGGAATTTTGATTTTATAAGTATCGTAATAATACCAACCTTCAACAAATCGATCAAAGTCATCACAATCGATAATCTCTTGGTTTTTCAGAAATATCGTTATGGGACTACCGCTAATACTGCCTTTAAATTGAATGGAGTTTTCTGCTTTTGCAACCACTTTATTCTGAGAAAAAACGGAAATTGAAAGAAGAAAAAGTATAGTGATGTACGTATTTTTCATTTTTATATTTGGTTTTTATTGAATAATTTGTTGATCTACTTCACTATCAAAAATAACAAAACAATGTTTGAATATTTACATATTCAATTTCTAACTGCCATAAAATGCTACTAAATATCTGATAGCAAAATTAATAGAACAAATTAAAAAAACCTTGCTTTGGCAAGGTCTACAAATTTATTCTACGAGATCATCATTTTCTTCTTCATGATCATCTTGATCAGATAAGCTCCAGTAATTGTTCTCCTCATCTTCGGAGCCAACTTCTTCCATAGCATTGTCTTCGTTGGAACCAGGAGCATCCAAATTCATTTCCATATCCAAATCTTCAACGTTTTCATCATAAATAGGATTTCCATTTTCATCTAAGGAGATATGCTCCTCTTGATTAAAAATATCGTCTTCAGAATTGTAATCCATTTCTCTTAAATTACGGTCTTGCTGTTTTTTATTGTCTTCTGGTGTCATACTTCTAGGTTTTCAATTCGAATATGACACCACAAAAATAGTTCCATAATCAATGCGAAACTAAAACAAGAAATTTTCACGTAAAACCCACTACACTTTTGCAAACTGAATTTTATAATCGGTCGGACTTAGATTTCGTTGTTTTTTGAAAAAATTGGTGAGATGACTAACATCCGTGAAGCCAAACTCAAAAGCGATTTGTTTCATATTCATTTGGCCAGACTCGATGCGCCTTTCTATTAATTTTATTTTATAATCGTTAACGTAATTTCGATATGAAACCTCAAAATTCCTTCTAAAATAAGCACTGAAATACGTTGGTGAAATATTGAAATGCTGTGCTATATTTTCTATTCGAATTTGTTCGGGATTATAAATATTTTGATGAATGAAAGAGATAAGATCTTCCTGACTCGGAATACCATTATCGATGCGAACGTTGAGCTTCAAACTTGCTTCACGAATCAATCCAAACAACGATAAAACCTGAAAAAACATAATGGGCGACGTAGTAACTTCACAAATTTGATTGTAATCTAAAATATTCTCAACCGTTTTTCTCAGAATCGTTTTGCAAGGTTCATCAAAATAAAGTTTCTCCTCTTTCAACAAGGCATTTCGCATCATTTCCACAGGCGAAGCCGTCATAATCGTGTCCGGACAAAGATGTTTGTTCGACTCAAAATAACTATCATTAAACTTGATGAAAGCAAACTTCGAGCATTTTTTAATATCAAAATAATGTTCATCACCAGGCGAAACCATCAACAAATCCCCTGCTTTGTAAGGTTGAATAATTTGATTAATATGATGATCTCCACAACCTTTAAAAATATAAACCAATTCGTAATACGTATGACTGTGTCGTGGCAACGGATATTCCGTCGCTTCAAACGAATCGATTTCTAAGGATTTGAATTGCTTTCGTTTCATAGTACAAAATTACAACAAAATAACAAATTATTACAACTATATTAAATCCTTTATCATCTAATTTTGCAGTATTAAAATTTAAAAAAATGGAATATAGAAAATTAGGACACAGCGATTTAGAAGTTTCAGCAATTACATTTGGAGCATGGGCTGCAGGCGGTTGGATGTGGGGAAGCACCGATAGAAACGACGCTATTGAAGCCATTAAAGCATCCTACGATGAAGGTGTAACATCCATTGATACAGCACCCATTTACGGACAAGGAACGAGTGAAGAAATTGTAGGTGAAGCCATCAAAGGGATTTCGCGTGATAAAGTGCAAATCTTAACCAAATTCGGAATGCGTTGGGATTTGGCGAAAGGTGATTTTGCCATGCACAGCAAAGATAACAACGGAAAAGATATCGATGTTTACAAATACGCAGGAAAAGACAGCATCATCTATGAAGCCGAGCAAAGTTTAAAACGCTTAGGCACCGACTATATCGATTTGTATCAAATCCACTGGCCAGAATCTACAACGCCAATTGATGAAACGTTCGAAGCTGTTTCACGCTTGATTGAACAAGGAAAAGTGCGTTTTGCAGGGGTTTGCAACTACAATGCGCAACAAATGGCAGAAGCAGAGAAAACATTGAAATTGGCATCTAACCAAATTCCGTTCAGCATGGTGAACCGAGGTGTTGAAAAAGAAACGGTTCCGTATTGCATCGAAAACAACAAATCTATTTTGGCATACAGCCCAATGGAAAGAGGCTTGCTAACAGGGAAAATTTCTTCAGACTACAAATTTCAGGAAGGTGATCACAGAGCCAGCTTACCACAATTTCAACCCGAATTTATTGAAAAAACCAATCAACTTTTAGCGAAAATAAAACCTATTGCGGAGGCACACAATGCTACTTTAGGACAATTGGTTCTTCGTTGGACAATCGAAAGACCAGGAATTACCATTGCCTTAGCGGGCGCTCGAAACGCCGAGCAAGCCGTTCAAAATGCAAAAGCCATCAACATCAACCTTTCCCAAGACGAATTGAAAACCATCAATGATTTAGTGGACGCATTTTAAGCTATAAGCATCAATTAAAATAATCAAAAGAGACTGCCAATGTGCAGTCTCTTTTTTACATCCATAATTCTCCTTCTCCCAAAAGTGTTTCCCAACAAGCCGGATCGTTTATCAATTATCCATTGTCATTTCGACGAAAGGAGAAATCTCAAAATTCAACGAAGTTAAATCTCATAGTCTTATATCTGACATCTAGTATCTAGTGTCTAATATCTAACCTCTAACCTCCAAATAGCCCCCAACCCCTAAAGGGGAGCTCAAGTCAAACATATCCATTAACAATTAACCATTATCAATTATCAATTATCCACTATCAATTATCCATTATCCACTATCAATTATCCATTGTCAATTATCCATTATCCATTATCCATTATCCATTGTCAATTATCCACTATCAATTAACCAGTCTCTAGTCAAAACCGACAAAGAAGAAGTCGCAATACACGGCCTTCAGCCGCATTCGAGATGACGAAACGCAAAACCGACCTAGGAGTTTGTAGCGTCAAAAAATTGGCAAGAATTTTTGTCAAAACTTCTAGTGTTTGAGCAAGAACAAGCAAAGGTGCTGGGGCGAGTTTTAGAAGTTTTAGAAAATTATTGAAAATTTTAGCTTCAAAATCCAAGTCTTGATTTTTTCGTTCTTTTTCATCAAGGAAAAAGAACAATTATAAAATGATTTTTAGTTCAAACAAAAAGAACAAACAAATAAATTGAACAAAAATCCTCTATTAAAACGCAAATACAACATGCATTATTTCTACAACATTATATCAGATTATTACAATAGAATCAAATTCATTCTGAACTACATTTGCACCTTAAAATTTCTAGATTCACATGATCAATAAAAAAATACTACCTCTCGCATTAGGAGGATTAGCCATAGGAACCACAGAATTTGCTATTATGGGCTTACTCCCAGATATGGCGGCAACTTTTGGTGTAAGTATTCCCAAAGCGGGATTGCTAATTTCCGCTTATGCTTTAGGAGTTGTGGTTGGCGCCCCTATATTAATCGGATTTTCATTAAAATATCCTCCTAAAAAAGTACTGTTCTGGCTCATGGTTTTGTTCACGATATTCAATGGACTATCCATCATTGCACCCTCATACGGTACGATGTTGCCGATTCGATTTTTATCGGGACTGCCCCATGGCGCTTTTTTCGGAGTGGGAACCGTAGTAGCCTCGTTAATTGGTGGAAAAGGAAAAGAAGCCCGCTACATAGCATTGATGTTTACCGGACTCACCGTTGCTAATCTGGCAATGGTTCCGCTTGTAACGTATATTGGACATACGTTTCATTGGCGTTGGTATTTTGCTGTCGTTACGGTTATTGGACTTTTAACCATGTTTTTTATTTATAAGTGGCTCCCTGATTTCGATGCAAAAGAGAACATCAATATCAAAGAAGAAGTGCAATTTCTAAAACGTAAAGAAACCTGGTTTGTACTCCTTATCACGGCAATTGGTTTTGGAGGATTGTTTACGTGGTTCAGCTATATCACGCCTTTAATGACGATTGTTTCGGGAATTCAACCTCAAAATATGGCATACATCATGATGCTTGCCGGTGGCGGCATGGTTGTAGGTAACCTTTTGGGAGGAGTTCTCACCGATAAACTGGGAGCTCCAAAAACCGCAGCAACCTTATTATTCCTAATGGCAGCAGCTCTGCTGATCGTCTTTTTATTCTCCGAAAACATGTATATATCAATTGCCATGGTTTTCATTTGCGGTGGGTTATCGATGTCAACATCAGCGCCTCTCAATATGATGATTATGAAAGCGGCTCCTGGATCAGAAATGATGGCGGCAGCCTTTATGCAAGCCGCATTTAATGTGGCCAATTCTGCGGGAGCGTTCTTTGGTGGAATTCCATTAGAAAAAGGTTTGCCCTACAACTACCCTTCTTTGGTGGGTGTTGCCATGGTTTTAATCGGTTTGATGATTACCCTAGGCTATATTAAAAACTTCGCAATGAAGAAGTCAGAAGCAATGGCTTAATTGAATAAAAATTCGAAACCCTTCCCGTTTCGGATTTTTTTTGTTGCTTTCCTACCTCAGCATCTTTGAGATACGACACAACGAAACTTCGAATCCCTTTCATCTCTGCAAGGATGATATTTCATTTTACATAAATATCTTAAAACAAAAGCTTTTAAGGTATTCTTTAATTCATCTCGTCGTTCCCATTGCGTCAGGATGTAGCAGAGTTGCGCACAAGACTTTACCGATTTACAAAACATTATCATGAGAAAACAAATACATAGAACTTAAAAAACGAAATTAAAAGGCTAACGCATTCAGCACAAATGGGTGTTTAATATTTTTTTTCTTATTTCATGGGTGTTTCAAGCCTAAAAAAGTATCTTTGTATAACTTTCATCAGAATCTCCAAAGACTTTAAGCCAACATGAAAAGACAAACGCAAGTTTTACTTTTAAGTTTCCTTTATTTTTTACTTCCGTTTAGCATTTTTGCGCAGCACCAGAAATTTCTCGATTCTTTGGAAAATCTTACGTCTTTCGAAAGACAAAGAGCGGTGTTTGGATATTCGGAAGCGGCAAGCGACCTTTTAAATCGAAAAGGGCAAAGAACCATCTTTTTGGAACAAATTCAAACGTTTGCAGATCGAAAAAACGACAAAGCGCTTTTGGAGCAACTCCAGTTTATAAAGCGAAAGCAATCCGAAGTCATGGATTTCCCAAGAGCAGAAAGAGAAAGAAAATGCAAAGAGAACATAGAGAAATACAAAGATTCTGATGATTTGCTCTTCCTTGCTTTTTGTCATCACGAATTAGGACAGATTCTATTTCAGAACCAAAACTATGCACAAGCTTTTGATAATGACCTCAAGGCTTTAGAAATATACAATACCATCGGTTACGAAAACGTTCCGAACATTGGGAAAGTCCTTCATGAAGTGGCTTTACATTACTATTTTTTTAGAGATTATGAAGAAGTAATCAAACTGATGAATATTTCCCTAAAATTCCCTCCATTTGAAAAAGGTTTGGACATACAGCGCTATAACAATCTTGGGATGTCCTACTTACACCTGAAAAACTACGATAAAGCCGAGTTCTTTTTAAACAAAGCTATGAATGCGGCTAACCGATACAACAACAAAATTTGGAAAGGAATCTTGTATGGAAATATTGGCGAAATGTACTATAATAAGAAGCAATACAACGCTTCGCTGATTAATTTTCAAAAAAATTACGACTTCAACAAAAATGAAAATCAGCACTCCACAGTCAAAATGAATTCATCCATCAATATGGCAAAAGTCTACCTGGCTTTGGGGAAAGTAACGGAAGCCAATCAGTTTCTGAAAATGGCAGAAGAAACATTATATGTTTTAGAGTCGGATGCATCGTATGTCGGTTCAAAATACGTAGGTGATAGGCAGCAAATCGAAAATTCTAAAAAGCTTTATTTCGAAGCAAAAATTGATTATTTAAAAAAGACCAATAATTTTCGCGAAGGCATACACTATCAAGATAGCTTAATGGCTGTTCGAAAAGAAATCGAGGAAAAGTACAATTCAACGATTGGAAAAATGGCATCGGATCGGTTGACCATCCAAAATAAAGAATTACAACTGGCAGTAAAAGAACAAGAAAAAGCAAACCAACGATTTTTTTATTCTGGACTGCTGCTTGCGGTTTTAATTCCTGGTGGTTTAGGATATTTTTATTTGTACAAATCCCGTCAGAGAAAAAGTCGTCAAAACGAAAGACTGATCACAACAACTAGAATTTCGGTTTTAGAAAAACAGCAAGCTCAAAAAGAACTGGAAACCGCCCAAAAAGAAATCAACCACTTTATTCATAGAGTTAGTGAACAAAACAAAATGGTTTCTAACTTCGAGAGGGAACTAAAAAAATTACAAGGTCTGAAAAATGAGGAACAAAACCAGATTCGTACAACCTTGAACAAAATGAAAAAAATGAAAATCCTGACCAATGAAGATTGGATCGACTTTCAGCACCATTTCGATACGGTTTTCCCTGATTTCAAAAACAGTTTAAAAGAACACTACCCAACCGTGACCACCTCCGAGATGCGCTATTTAATGCTTGTGAAACTCAATTTCTCCCATAAAGAAATGGCCAATGCTTTAGGGGTTTCCGATACAGCAATCCGGGTAACGTGGAGTCGCGTCCGCAAAAAACTAAACGGAACCTTAGAAGATACACCTACGGATTTGGTCGATAGACTATTGACTAGAGAAAATGCAATGCGAACTGAAGTTGTTGCGATACTTTAGTAACGATTCCCTCTCGACACGCAACTCACCAACGTACTCCGGAAATGACGAATCAAAAAAATCGATCCGGTATCCATTATCAATTCACCATTCACCATTCACCATTCACCATTTTACAACTAACCATTATCAATTATCAATTACCCTCTCCATACAAAACAGCCCCCGACCCCTAAAGGGGAGCTCAATCCACACCTATCCATTCACCATTTACAACTATCCATTATCAATTAACAATTATCCATTAACAATTATCCATTAACAATTATCCATTATCAATTATCCATTATCAATTATCCACTATCAATTATCCATTATCAATTTCCCATTGTCATTTCGACGAAAGGAGAAATCTCATAGTCTCATATCTGACATCTAGTATCTAGTTTCTAACATCTAACAAGCAAAAAGCCCCCAACCCCTAAAGGGGAGCTCAATCCACACCTATCCATTCACCATTTACAACTATCCATTATCAATTAACAATTAACAATTATCAATTATCAATTTTCCACCAAAACACTGAGTTTTTCAGGATGCGTTTTTAGGCAGCAAGTTAGTTTTATAAGTAAATAAATGATTTTGTAAACGTTACATAACAAAGAACTTTACAAATTTCATTTTCAAACATAAAAAACAACTATCTTTGCCGCCAACACAATGATAAATAAATTTATATACATATTCAGGTATTTTACTTGCATTTTGGCATTTTTTGGTGCGCAAAACTTTTTTGCTCATAAAAAATTAGATTCTTCCAACGTAAGTAAAGCGATTCTTTCAAAAGAAAATTCGGAGAATTCGAATGCTAAAATCTATGTATTGGGTAATGCTACAGTTGTTACTATCGAAAAGATAACTAATGCAAAAATTGTAGTTGTTGACGATAAAAAAGAGCAGACTTCTAGCAAAATAAAAAGCGCTTCCCAAGAAGCTAGCCTTACTCAAAAAAAAGAAGTTCTTTCTCGTGAACTTAAAGTCCCAAACCCTACGCGAGCGCGCCAATTTTTTAGCGTAAATAAAAATTCACAAGACTATTTAGGGCAATTAAAATTTAATCAATTAAAAAGCAGTACGCTTGTATCTGTTTATCAAATACAGCTATTCATTTTATTTGTATGTTCAATACAAATTCTAGCCATTTTTTTACAACGTATTGATAAAAAGTGCTTTGAACTAGCTCTATTTTTTCCAACATTATACTATTTCTTTAGATTTAGTAGACCTCCTCCATTGATACAATAACTTCTTTTTTCGTGATGATATTCTTTAAATAAGAAAGACATCATTTACTATTTTTTTTTTAAAAGCATTTATACGAATCTACTTTTTTAGGTTAATAAAGATGGATGTACAAAAATTAAATACAATTCTCACATTTTTTTATACTTTAACTTATGATAAAAAAAAGATATTTTAAATTATTTATCACAGTCCTTTTGCTTATCTCACAAGGATTGCTCTCCCAAGGATATATCTATGTCCATAAGAAGGCAGCAAGTGAACTGGGTTCTCCCACCTTCAATTTTCAAATGAGTCCTAGTGCTTCTGGACTTTCTACTTTTAGCTTAAATGATACCCCGGACGCGTTGAATGTTACAGATTTAGGGGCAAGTCACGGGGATGGTGCAGGTCAACTTTGGGCAGTGGCTAACACGACAAGCTTCGCAGCTACACCAAGGCAGAATGGGTCTATCTATACCAGAAAACCGGGACAGTCGCAATGGACACAGGTAACTGCACTAACTAATGTTCGCTCCATAGACGGTATTGGGTTAGATTCTGCTGTTTTTACAGATTCCAATGGACATATTTTCCTACTGAAAAATGGCGCAACAACACAGCTTTATAACAATACGTCAGGTATCAATGCTAGTGCAACGGCATTTGCCGTGGATGTGGCGTCCGATGGAACAGAAACAGGTATCTATGCCGTGATCGGAGCAGGAAATAGTACCAGTATAACGCTTCCTGTTGCTATGCAAAACCGTCAACTTTATAAATATTCCAATAGTGGCACTAGTATTTCTAATTGGTCGCCCTATACAAATGCGGGCAATAAAGTGTACAGATTGGATGTAAACCCTTCTACAAAAGAAGTTTACTTTATCAATTTTTCTACTGATGGGCAAAGAGATGCAAGTGGAAACCCTATCGTGGTTGGAGATGTTGATCTTAATATTTATAAAATGAGTAATGCTTCACCTAGTTTATCAACCAGAACTACGGTACCTGCTCCTTCAGGAGCTATTTTCGTACAAGGGTCTAGCGGTGCGTCATATAACAACAGACGAGATATTGCGGTAACGGATACAGGCACAATTTATTCTATCTTCTCCTACTCGGGAGCTCCAAGTGATGCCCAATATATTTTCGAATACTACGGTGGCTCTTGGCACTTTAACGAGCAATCGAGAAACTTTGCTGTTCCTACAGCAGGACCAAATGGCCAAGTTTGGGCGGCAAGTAAAGCAAATGCTGGTTTGGTAGAACATGCAATCTTCACAAGAGCTAGTGACGGAAGTTGGTTGGATGATGAACGGGTACGACCTGCTTTAATTGGTAATTCTATTCTAATACCTGTACAGGCGGGAACGTATTCAATCAAGGAAATTCTTGATCCCAATTATAAATTAAGTGAAATTTCGATTATTGATCCTTCAAATAATAGTAATTATAATATCGGTACGAGTACGGCAAATATTAATGTTTCTAATGATGAAGTTGTACATGTTACGTTCCAAAATACGAAGATTAATTCGGTCGCAGTTCCCAACAATTGTAATGAGAATGTTTTGATGGATTTTGGAAGTGGTTCTGATAGGTTTGGCCCTCCCCTAGATGGTATCACAGCTTATCACTACAAAAAAACAGGAATTAATGGTAATGATAATGCAAGTGCTGGAGATGGGTACTACCTATTAGCGAAGACGAGTACCGATTTTTTCGGTGGTCTAAATCCTAATATTACAAATCACACACCGGGTCAGTCTGATGGTTATTTTGGTATCTTTAACGCTTCCTATGCTAAAGATGATTTTTTCAGAAGAACATTAACCAATATGGTGGTAGGAACGAAATACCGTCTTTCATTTTGGGCGGCAAACTTATCACCAACAAACGATCTAAAACCCAATGCTATTATGGAGATTGTTGATGCTAATGGGGTAAGCATGGGGAAAGTGGAAACAGGTGATATTACGGCAACCAATTGGAAAGTATATACCTTTACGTTTACAGCAACATCTAGCATTGGAGAAATTTTCCTTAGAAATAATGGTGTTGGTGGTAGCGGTAACGACATTGCTATAGATGATGTTACAATTAGTGCATCACCAGTAGAAATTCCGCCAATTGATGGACCTTTGCAAATCTGTACCTCATCAGGAGCTCTTTCAGCACAATTTACCAATCCAACAACAGGCGGTGTTTGGTCTAGTGATAATACCACTTTACTTACCATAAATCCTACTACAGGATTGGCAACTGCTGTAAATGGCGCTTTGGGGATTGTTAATATTACCTACACGTTTACGTCTTCTACAGGATGCGTTAGCCACCAGTTTATTCAAGTTAAACTAACAAATGATTGTAAACTAGGCTACCTATACGTACACAAAAAAGCGGTAAGTGAAAGCACTTCGGTAGATTTTGATTTCGGATTGTATTCACAAAATGGAAGTTTGGTGAAAACATTCCAGCTAAATGATAAACCTAATTCTATTGGGAATTCTTTTGATATCGGAAATAGTCATGATAATGGCGAAGGACAACTATGGACGGTAGTGAACACTACAGCCAATAACCAAGGAGTGCACAATACTGCTGGTTTTTTATACACCAGAAAGGTGAATAGCTCACAATGGACTTTGGTCTCGCCAAGCATTACAAATGCAATATCGGTCGATGGTATAGATGCAGACAGAGCAGTATATTCTGACGAAGCAGGTGATGTATTTATTGTAACCGGAGCTACATCTGCTAAAATTTGGAATGCCCTCACGCACACGACCAAAATTGTGGATGTTGCTTCTGCAGGAACTAACAAAGCAATAGTTGTGGTAGACAATACAGGCGCTATTTTTAAATACAACGGAAATGGTACTACAGATGTTTGGACTAAGTTTGCAAACGTTACGCCTTCCTCAACGCAAAAAGCAAATAGATTGGATATTAATCCTGCAACAGGCGAAGTGGTATTCATTAGAACGGGTGGAGACTTAAATGTGTATAGAGTTGCTAGCGCAAATCCTGCTACGGCAACGGTTTCCATCTTTAGCGCTCCACCTACCACATTTATTTCTAATCCAGGTACTACACCAGACGAAAGCCGTGATGTTGCAATTAGTAATGATGGTACAGTTTATACAAGTTATCAACAGTATATTTATTGGAAAAAGCAAACGGATGCCGATTG
Organism: Bacteroidota bacterium; assembly: GCA_023423715.1. GTDB lineage: Bacteria > Bacteroidota > Bacteroidia > Flavobacteriales > Weeksellaceae > JAFAFC01. The sequence continues at coordinate 18,001 of JAFAFC010000039.1, read as the reverse complement.
GACGTCTAGCTTAATGACAAGACGACTGTACGGCTATACAGGAGGTACACAAGATATGGCTTGGTCTATCAATAAAAATAACAGCGATCTAATTGAACAGTCAATTTATGCAAAAGCACGTACCTTAAATACTTCGGGACAACCGGTTTGGTTAGATGATGAGCGTATCAGAACTTCTGATTTGGGCAACTCAATTATGATACCTGTACCTGTCGGAACGTATTTTGTGAGAGAAGGTGTTAATCCGCAATGGAATAACAATGAAATCAATATCTATGATCCAACGGGCGATTCTACGGTTAGCAACTTTGCCAATAACGAATCAAAAGTCATGGTGGCCGAGAACGAAGTAGTGAATGTTGTATATTCTAATACCATTAAAAATGCAATAAACATTCCTAATACCTGTGCTACAAATTATGTGGTAACATTTGGCGGCAATACCTCAAGCTCAGCATTCAGTAGTACACCAATTTCTGGTTTTACATCCTATCACTTCCGAGCAGGAAATAGAGCGGCAGATGGGTATTACATCATCACGAAGGATAATACAGGATGGTGGGATTATCCAGCCCACAATATCTTGCTAAAAGATCATTCTGTAACCAGCACAGGTGCGCCTGCAAATGGATATTACGCAATTTTCAATGCATCGTACGCAAAAGAAGATTTCTTTAGACAAACCGTAACCGGATTGGTTGTAGGGGTTAAATATGAATTGGCATTCTGGGTAGCAGATGTAGGACCTACGTATGAGATCAGACCAAATGTAACCATGGGTATTGTAGATCCTGCTACAGGAATAGAAATGGGAACGCCAATTGATACCGGCAATATTCATGCAACACAATGGAAAAGATATTCCGCGCAATTTGTTGCTACAGCAACTACAGCAGAAATCTATTTGAGAAATAACGCTATTGGAGGACGAGGTAATGATATTGCCATTGATGATATTTCATTTCAGCCAGCTCCAGATCCATTAAATCCAATACAAACACCTCCTGGATTTACAAAAATTTGCAGCAGTGGCACAACGTTGGAGACTTACCAATTTTCAATAGTTCCACCTACAACCGCAGGAACAGGAATTTGGACGACAGATAATACCAATTTAATCACCATTAATCCAACAACGGGTATAGCTACTGCAAAGGCATTAGGAATATCAGGTACTGCTGAAATCATTTACAGATTTACAAGTTCTTCAGGATGTTTAAGCGAAGCCAAATTAGTAGTAGATATTGGAGTTTGCGCATGTTATAATCCAGCAAACACTAGTGGTACCGCTAATCCTACCAAGCATGGCATCACATTGCTAAAAAGAGCAGGTACAGATAATGGAGGCTGGCCTATGAATAGACCTTCTGCCCATACTGTCTTGGAATCCAATTCGCAAGGCTTTGTTCCTACAAGGGTGCCAACTTCTGGTCTAGGAAGTATCACGACGCCACAAGAAGGAATGATGGTGTATGATACAACAGCGAAATGCTTGAAAATTTATTCAGATGGTGCTTGGAAGTGTTTTAACGTACCAGCTTGTCCGTAAATAGTAATATTAAAATTCTGAACAATGAAAATTATAAGTATAATAGCCTTCTTTTTGGGATGCAGTTCGCTAGCATTTAGCCAAGTAATCATTGGTGATGCTGTTGGTACTGCTACCAATAAAACGTCCGTATTATTAGAGTTCTCTAAAGAAAATAAGGGACTGGTACTACCGTATGTCCGTACCCTACCCACTCCAGCAAAAGGTCTTGTGGAAGGTACTATTCTCTTAGATGCTTCTTCTACAGGCGCGTCTAGAATTAAAGTGTACGACGGCAATACAAGTGCGGGCACACAGGGCTGGACAGACCTCAGTGGTAGGGATGGAAATACAACATCTCAATTGGCAAACCAACCAACTCTGGCAGAAGATACCAATTCGAAAGCCATTATTGGAGCGAATTCTTCATCGGCAGCAGGTGTTTTGGTGTTAGAATCTACAACAAAAGCAATGGTGTTACCTCAAGTTGCGGACGTTAACGATATTCCCAAACCTGCACCCGGAATGATAGTATACGTAAACAAAGCAGGAGCAAAAAGATTAGCCGTTTACAACGGTACCGTCTGGACCTTCTGGAAACCATAATCTATCAATAGAAGTCGCCTACAAGTAGGCGACTTTTTTTTAACGACCTCCTTATTGTACACCCTAAACTCCCCTTCTCCCAAAAAGGATGCCTGAAGAGCGGGGTCTTTTTTCAAATAGGCCAACCCCTAAAGGGGAGCTCAATCCACACCTATCAATTATCCATTATCAATTAACAATTATCAATTAACCATTAACCATTATCAACTATCCATTCACATTTTACAACTAACCATTATCAATTGTCAATTATCAATTTCCCATTGTCATTTCGACGAAAGGAGAAATCTCAAAGTCCCATCTCTAACTTCTAACCTCTAACTTCTAACCTCTAAAAAGCAAATAGCCCCCGACCCCTAAAGGGGAGCTCAATCCACACCTATCAATTCACCATTTACAACTAACCATTATCAATTAACAATTATCCATTATCAATTAACAATTATCCATTTCCCGCAATAACAATAAGCTTTGGATTCGATTTACTTTATATCCCAAACACGTTATCAATTTCCTTCATAAGCTTATCGGTTTCTGTAAGAGCCACAATAATCTTGTTATAATGTCGGATTTCATCGAATGTCAGTTCAATGCCTTTGCGGTCTTTTAACCATTTTTGAGCAGGTTGATAACCGCCGATATAGAAGTTCCAAGCCACTTCAGGTACGTTATCAAAATATTGGTTTTTGTTGATGTACACTTTTCCTTCTTTGTAAATAGGTTTATCTACGATATTATCGCCATCTTCGGGATATGAGGAAATAAAATCGTCCACTTTAGGAGATTCTAACAAATGGTTTTTTCGTATCTGTTTTCCTAAAGCCACCAGCTCCCAAAATTGCTTTTGATCGGTTGGATACGGCACGCGTGGAAAATCTATTTTTAGAAACTCTTTGTACATTTCTCTGTACTTAGGTGAATGCAAAACGGCGTAGATGTAATCCAACAAGTCAATAGGAGCAAAAGTTCCTTCTGTTTCTTCTTTTTCATTCGTAAAGGCTAATCCTAATTTATTGGCTATTTGGTTAACGATTTTTGAGTTAAGGTTTGGCGTTCTTACTAACTCATCTTCGATACTAGTTTGTGTTATATTATTATATAAATATAGTGGAAAAACCGAAGTTATTTCACTTGTTTTATTAGAAACAAACGAACTTTCACTAATCTTATTAGTTATAAAGATATGTTGATATCTATCACCTGATTTAAATTGTTTACATAAAGTTAATCCAAAATTATTTTCGTTTAAAAAGTGTTTCATCACTTCTTTTCTTGGATAACAATGAAATCCTTTGGAGTTTCCAGTATAATATGTCCATCTTGTATCAAATGGTCTATAATTGATTTTAACAAAATTTCCTTTTTCTGGATAATTATTCAATAAATCAGTTCTAGCAAAATTCACTTGCCAATCTCGAACATCTTTTCCAAGATTAAATTTAATTCTTGCATTTTCATCATCTAATTCTAAAAATTCTTCAATTGTTTCTTCTAACAATTCTTTAGTATTATGTATTGTAAAGCCATCGCGTGCTGTTACAATTCCAACATTATTTAGAGGAAATAATTCACTTATTTTAAATCCTTTATCGTACCCTTTTTGTAGACCAAAATCCTTTTGCACCATAAAATAGTTGGGTGCAAAATTCTCTAGAAGCTGATAATTGATAGACTTTAAGGAGTTATTTGTAAGAAAATCATACTTAGATTCTCTCCTTCCATACAAATCAAAATGATATACTTGAGCTAGATCAGTCGGTTTTTTGTTCCCAGTTTTTACAAATAAATTGATAGAAACTCCTTGCATAATGTCAAAGACATTTTGGTCAAGTGAACCATCAGGAGCCGTTTCTTTTTTCTTAGAATTCCCATGCAAATCAATAGTGTAGATTTTGTCAAATTCTTTCAAAAGATTCCAACGCATTCCTCTGAAAGTTGGATTATCTAAAAAACCATGTGGATTAATAAAAGCAACAATACCGCTTCCGCTTCTATTGATAAAAAATTGTGCAAAACGAATAAATTTAACGTAATCATCGTTTATCCATTTTGGGTTACGTTCCTTTAATTTTTCTTTGCCACCAGGCTCTTTTTTATAGTCTTCCATCAAGTCCATAATCCACTTTCCCTTATTAGCAGATTCACCACTATAAGGCGGATTTCCTATTACCACCATGACTGGGGTTTCTTTTTTAATTTTGTTGGCTTGGGTACTTTCGTCCGACAACCAAGAACTAAATAAAGTGCCAGAATCGGGATGCGCTTCCTCTAAAGAATTGGTCAAAAAAATGCGAAAACGTTGGTCGTCATCTGCTTTATAACCTGTTTCTTTTAAGAGCATATCCATTTTTAAATGGGCCATCGCATAGGATGCCATCAGCAATTCGAAACCATTAAGTCGTGGGATCAAATCATTTTTTACATACTTACTCCACAAGCCTTCCATTCCTTTAAATTTAGAATGAATGTGTTTTACAGTTTCAGCCAAGAAGGTTCCTGTTCCTGTAGCAGGATCTAAGATTTGTACTCGGTGAACCTCTTTTTCCACCTGACGAAAGCCCGTCGCCGAACGAGCATCAGGAATTTGAGAATCTACTCTAATTTTAGTTTTAGAGGTATCCGCTAAACCTTGTGACAAACCAAATTCGTCTTTCAAAATATCATCAACGGCACGTACAATAAAGTTGACAACGGGTTGTGGGGTATACCATACTCCCCTTGCCTTACGTAAAGAACTATCATATTCCGCCAGAAAAGTTTCGTAGAAGTGAATAATCGGATCTTCCATTTTAGTGGATTTTCCAAAATTTTTCATAATCTTTTCTACATCAGTGGCTAAGAAAATTTGCACTAATTCCTCAACAATCCAAACCAAACGATCGTCCAAATCAAAGCCTGCAATGTCTTGAAAAAGCTTCCTTAGAAAAGGATTGGATTTTGGAATCAAAGACGCAGCTTCTATTCTCGAAAATGTTTGCAAGGTTGGATCATTGTAACGAGCTGCAAACATTCCATAAGCAATGGTTTGTGAGTAAATATCAGAAAACGCCTTATTATCAATATCATGAATCAACATGTTCTTGAAGGTTGCCATCTGAGTTTTCAGTTCAGAAGAACGTTCGTTTTCATCATCAGAATTCAATGATTTCTCTATCACATCAGCCATCAATCGTGCTTTACCGGCTAGCATTTCAGCTAATCGTTGGGGACTTTTTATGGTTTGCGAAACGGTCTCAGCAAAATTTTTTATTAGGTTTTCAAATTCAATGTAGTTTTCAGCAAATCCAATAATTTTTCCATCTTTAACCTCTCCAAGGCGAATGGTTTTTGTTTTTTCACCATCTTTATAGAATTCAAAAAGTAGGTAATCCGTAATAATTAAATTACTAAGTCCATTCTTATACCGATCAAATTGTTCCTTTAGTAACTTGGATTCTAGATTAACACCGATGTCTTTAGCCTCAATGTACCCAACCGGAATGTTAAGTTTTCCTTTTGTTAATACATAGTCAGGTGCACCACACTCAACACGTGCTGGCTCATTGGTGACTAAAACTTGTGGTAAAATAGAAGAAAGTAGTGTTTGCAAATCTCCTCGATACGAATGTTCTCTTGCGTTCCCTGTTTGATATAAGATATTTACTTTATCAATATACTGTTGAAGTGTCATTTAGCTTTATGGTTATCTTCCAAAAATACGAAAAACTTCAATCAATAAAAATAGGTTTTCTCTTAATGGATTGCTACGACAATGCAATGGTATTTTTTATAAATATCCTAAAAATGCCAACTCTCGCTAGCATCTAGATAGTTATATTTTCTATAGACTTGGAAATCTAATTTTAGTTGGAGTAACAAATTAGTATACTTGGCAGTTAGTAAACCATCGTTTTCATTCGTTCTTCTATATTCAACCCTTTTTTAAAACCATATACAATAGGGAATTTGGCAATAAAAAGTAAGAATTGAATTGAATTATCTTTGAGACACAACGCAACCTGTTGATTGTTATCCATGTGATAAATACATAAATTACTCTGCCATAATTTGTGGTTATTATAGTGGTTTATCTCAGCAGCTTAAATTTGCAATAGTGTTTTATTCATTAATTACATGTGCTATTCCAATTATACAAGATGCAATCTTATTATCAATTTCATCTATAATAGTACTATTTTCAATCATCTTATTTAGTTGTTCTATATCTAAATTTATGTTCTTGTAGTCTGATTTTAAAGATGATAAGTTTAAGATAATTTTCTTTCTTTTATTCTGTTCTCTTTTTGTATCTAAATATGGTTGTAATATTTCGATCCATTCTTCAGCTAACCTCTCATAATCTACTGCTTCAATAGAATTGAGTTTTAACAAGTTCAACATATCTCTCATAGATTGTTTCAAAGTTGGATGTATTCCTTTGGTTTCTATTTTTTTAGAAAGAATATATTCCGCAACATCTAATGCTCTCTTCTTTTTAGGCGGAAGTAAATCTTTTTCTTTCTGCTTAAATAAATTAATGAATCTATGTAGTGAGCTATCATCCCATTTTAGTTTTTGAGATTCTTTGCTTATATTCTCTCTTAAAGAATTACAAACGTCAGGGAAATCAGTATGAATATTGTTGTTTTCATCGATAAAATACCATCTCGGACTTTTGTTTTTATCTCCTCTTAATGTGATAAAGCACCAATCTTTTTCACTTCCGACAAAACTTACTCTTGTTTTAACCTCTGATGAAACATCCTTAAACTCTTCATAGATTTCTTCTGAAATTAAAGCATTTTTTCCATCTTTAAGTTCGGTTACGGATTGAAAACTATCTTGAATACCTGACCACGATTCGTCTTTGTCAATAAAATCTTTATACTCTTTGATAAGGGAATCTGTAGAATCAGTTTGAGAAAAGTGCTTTTCTTTTAGCGTGATGGGAATTTCGAAATTTGACCCGAATATATCCTCAACCATATCATTTGTATGGATCAATCTACCATCAGTTTTTAAAGAGTATTCTTCTGAATCATTAGGCCAATAAATCTCTATCTCTGTATGCAAACTATCCATTCTATCAACCCTGCCAATTCTTTGTTCCACTATCCGAAGTACACTTGGCAAATCTAATAGAACGATTGAAGAAGCCTTTTGTAAATCAATACTTTCAGACATTTTGTCAGAACATAAAGCAATACATTTTTCATCAGATTCTGATTGCAGATTAAAAAGTTCCATTACTTTTTTACTATCATTATCTTTCTCACTTCCTGACGCTACTAAGAGCTTTTGATTAGGATAATTTTCTTCAAAAAGTTTCTTAAAGTAATATAAAGTAATTACTGTACTATCAAATGCTAAAATATAATCATGTTTTTTGGAGTTTTTGACTAACTCCTCAATCTTACCTAATTCTCTTTTTCCTGAAAGTTTTTTAGCCAAAAAGCTTATCTTTTTGTATATCTCTAATTCTTGTTTGCAGACAGTAATATATTCTTCTTTATTTATCAACCAACTTGGGAATAGCTCTTTAGTAAAAATGTTATTTCTTCGAGGTAGTTTGTCTAATTTTATTATGTCAGATATTGTTTTAATCTTGTCGCCAGTATGGTTACTCTTTCCTTTGAAATTAAAATAATCCATTGTTTTTTGAGACCCATCAATATGCTCAACTAATGCAATATGAGATGAGCGTAGAGCGGCTCTAATCATATAAGCAGATAATGCTTTTCCTGCACCAATTCTTTTATTAATGTATGCTTCAAGACTTTCCAGTTTGGAAATCTCAAAATTAGGTTTATGAAAATTTGTTAGATAGGTGACACCTTTTAGACTTGAGATTAGCTCATTTATTTGTCTTACAATTTCCTTATCTCCCTCTGTTTCTTTTGTGTCGTATGTTCTTTCCCTTTGTTTTGGGAATTTACAAGTCTTATTTAGCTTGTTTATATATCTTTCAGGTTCTTTATCAATTTCTTTATTTAGACTCTTTTTAGTTCTCCGAACAGTAAACTTGCTGATGAAATTTCTTAAATTTTGAATATCTTCATCGTTACTTTTCAGGTATGGTTTGTTAATTAGTGTTTTGTATATTTCAAAATCACTATCATTCAAATTATCAATATCTAACAATTCAATTAACTTCAATAGATCCTCTACTTTTTTACTAATTGGTGTTGCTGTTACTAATATTTTATAATCTGCTCTATTTGACTTAATTAATCCAGTACGATTGGAACTAGGTGACAAATAATTATGAGCCTCATCAATAGTTAGAATGTGAGCGTGCTTTAAATTTTCTGAAACCATTTTTTGATTTTTTGCACTAGCATTGCTGAGCAATCCCATTGATATTTCAGAATTGTCAGTTCTTTTCAAAGACCAAAATTCTTCCTTCCATTTAGAAACAACTAAAGGTGGACTAATTATTACTGAATTTGTTTTATCATTTTTACCAATTTCATATAACCAGTGTTTTACTGCTAAAATAAGTGATGCACACAGTTTTGTTTTTCCAGCTCCTGTTGGGTCTGCTATCAAAACATTGGATTGTGCTTGAAGTATTGCAACCGCTTGCGCAATGCCTTTCCATTGTGTTGGCCATAATTTTGTTTGTTCAAGCTTAGTTAAAATAGCTTTGTAGTCGTCCAACCAATTTCCTTCAAGTATTTCTGCAATCGCTCTTGCAAGTGCTTCTTCCCAAGTTACCTCTTTGATAAGCTCCATAAGTAGCTCTTTCATTTTATCATTGTAAGAAGTTGCATCCTCATAATAGCTTTCAGCAATTAATTTTATTGCATAGTATTGTTCTTTTTCTGTTTGTCCAGAATTCTTATTTACTCTTATGTTTGCTTCCTCCTGATAGTTTAATCCATTCTTACTAAAATTAGAAGAACCTAGTACGGCATTATCATTACCCACATAGATTTTTGCGTGAAGTTTATCCTTATATCTAAACTCTATTTTTCCTTTGTCGATTTTATCAATCAGATTTATAATAGCACCTCCAAGCATTATGGATAAACCTTTCTTTAACCAATAATCTTTGATTTCTTTATCTAATTTGAGCTTTACATATTTTTTTCGTCCTCTGATGTTGGGTTCAAATCCAATTAAAACTCTGACTTTTTTTAGATTTTCAAAATCTTTACTTCCGAATAAATCCACAAGATTTGAAAGCGAGGTAAAACCCGTAGCGATAATATATTCAGAACTACTTTCAATATCCTTATAAATAATAGATTCAACAGCTCGATTGTAAGATTTTAGGTTGAGAGGAAACAAAACTTGGTCAGGCCACTTATGAACATCAAAGTCAAAAGAGGTCTGGAAATCACTGGATGATTTATTTTTCAATAATTCTGTTTTTTTACTCAAAAGTACTATTTAAGGACGTTTTTTCTCACTTTTCCAAATGTTTCAAATTCGATATACTTGGATTTAAACAAACCTGACGGAATTTTCTTTTGTAGTAGTAAATGAAAGTTCTCCTCATGAGTAGAAACAATCAACTGCTTATTAAGAGATACAGAAATTCCTCTAAATAAATCAATAAATGAAAGAATGTTAATGCTATCCATCGATTGAATCGGATCATCAATAAAAATACAATCTACTGAATTACCTTCATTGTCTGTTGTTTTTAAGGCTCTTGCTAAGAATATACTCAAACTAAGAATATTTACCTGTGCTGTACTAAAATATAATGAAGGAATGCTTTTTACTCCATCATTATCTATAGTATAAATTTGGAGTCTTGGCTTATCCTTTTCTTTTTCTCCAAAATGACATTCAAATTCTATTTCTTTATAATCTGGATGAGGATCTATCTTGCAATAAATCTCATTTATAAGTTTTGTATAAAAATAAGCTTCGATTGTACTTTTTAGATATGTTTTTAGGCTTTCTTTTTCATTATTTAATTCTTTCTCAGCATTACCTAATTCCTTAAGACTATTATTGATTTTTTCAATTTCATCTTGCACTCGTTTAGATTCAGTAGCTTTTATACAGGCATCATTTAAAATTTTTAGAATTTTATATTTTTCAATTCTATATTCAGCTTGCCTTTCAACCTTCTTTTGCTTTTCAATCAAATCTATAAATGCTGCTTCTATTTGAGATTTATCTTTATCGTTTATTTTTACACCAAATTCTGATAGAATATAATTTTCATAACTTTCATAAACTCTCAACATTAGGCTTTTTGCATCATTTATTTCGTGAGTTTTTTTGATGTATTCATCCTTACTTAAAGCATGATTAGATAGTTTTAGCTTTAACTCTTCTAAAGATTTGTTTAAATTTCCATTTTTGTCTGTTAAGTAATTTAGAGTTGTGTAAATAGTAGTTATACCTTCTGATAGTATAGATTTTTCAATATTATTAGAGTTCAATTCTTCAATAAAATACTCTCGGACTTCCTTATGCTCATTTGAAGACTGATGTTTTAACAGATTGTGTTCTGAAATTTCTAGTTTTTCTTTAGTTGATTTAATCAAAGTTTCTTTCTCTAATAATGTTTCATCATTTTTTTTCATTTGACCAGATAACTCTAATATTTGGTTATCTGTTTTTGAAATATCATTTTGTATTTTAGTTGATAATTCTTCAAATGTCTTTGAATCTCCTAATGATAAATTAATATCGCTTAATATCAATTGATTACTATTCAGTTTCTCTGAATTAATCTTTCTCTCAGAACCTAATTTGTCAATTACATTTTGTGCATTTTTATAATCCGATAAGTAAGGCTGTTTGATTGCAGAAAAAAACTTCTCAATTTTTTCTTTATCAACAGAAAGCTGTAATACCAGCTTATTTATTTTTGACTCTGCCTCAACCTTTTCTTCTAGGTGTATTTTCAACTGACTATCTAATAACTTATTAGATAAGATATTCTCAGATAATTTTTCAAATGTGCCATAGTTGTGGTTACATAAAGGACAGTCTGAATTTTGCGACTTGTTTACCAATTCCAATCCTGAATTAATAAAATCATTAAGTTCTTTATTGAACTGGTTTTGATTGTCAATTTTAAATTGAATTTCCTGAATATCTTTTTTTAATTTCTCCAGATTTTGTTTCTCATTTATGTGATGAGTAACTAACTCTTTATGTTCGTCGAATAATTTAAATTCCAACAGAAGTTCAATATCATCGTTGATTTTATTTTCATAATATCCAAACTCATCTAAAATTATTTTTAGGTCATTTAGTTTGTTTTCTTCTGTTGTAATTGATTTTGATAAATCATCAATAACCTTTTGTAAATCAACAATAGCCTGAGAAGTTAATTCGAACTGTTTTTGCTGAGTTGGTATATTATTTAGTTTAGATCTATTATTTTCAAGAGATTTCTTTAAATCGTTAAGCTTTATAATTGTATCGTTTTTCTCCTTTTCAACATCAAACTTCTCACGTTCGGAATTAAGTAATGTGTCTTTAAACCCTGTGATATCTTTATTTAAATTATCTATTTCTTTTTTTATACTAAGAAATGTTGCAAACTGTTTTTCAATATGGAGAGCTCGCTCCAATCTATTTTGCTGGATTTTTAAATTCTCTTCTATAACACTAGATTCACTATTAACCTTTTCTTGTTCTTCAAACCACTTTATTATCTTATCCAGTTCTTTAATTTGTTCATCTAATTTTACAATTTTATCCTTATTTTCAAGGTAAGAAAGTATTCCACCATCCAATTTACCATCTTCAGATTCTTCCCCATCTCTTGCTAATATTATTGTATCGATACGTAATCTAACTTTGATTAATTCTTCTTCCAGTGATAACAATCGAACATCAATATTTCTAGATAGATTATCATAAGAAGTCTGATTGAATGTGTTTTGATTAATTAATTTTAAGCTTTCATTTTCTTTATTAAGCAAACTGATTACTTCATTAATCTCATCAAACTTTTTAAACTCCTGCTCAAAATCAATCTCTCCTTGAAGTTTTTTTTCTTCATCTTCTTTGCTTTTAACCAACTCGTTTCTTTGGTCAGCAATATATCCCAAAAGAGTATTAATCTTTTTATACGCTGAATCGTACTTTTTTAAATTATCATCAATTTCTAAAAAGTTTTCATATCGTTTATCTGCTTTCTCTTCTTTTAGAACAGAATCTATTAAATCTTGAGTTAATATCTGATGTTTAAAATATTCATTAATAGGTTTTTCGTCCTTTTTGTAAACCTTTCTTTTATTAATAATATTTTGAAAGGTTTCTAAATTTGTTTCTACAATTACTTTACCAGATGAAGAAGAATTATTTTGCAATAAATCCCCATTATTATCTTTTCTTACTTTTTCAAAATCAACCATCCTGTCAAAGCGTTGAATTTTATGAGTAATTCCCCATTCAACAGCATCATAGAAAGAGGTTTTGCCAAAACCATTTGGAGCATATATTGAAGCAAAGTTCATTATTTCACCATCTTTTGTAAAATCAAAAGTGGAATCTTCTTCTTTTTCGAATGCCCTGAATCCGGTAATCTTTACACTTTTGATTTTCATAATGAATTGATTTTTTTAATAAATTCTTTTTGAACTTTTCTATCTCCAATCACTTTTTCTTCTTTCAATAGAAGTTCCCACAGTTTTTCATTTTTAGGGACGTATGTTGCAATAGTGACTTCTTGAGTTTTCTCTACGATTTCTTTTAAATCTGCATTGGTAATATGTTTTACAATCAAACGATTCGCCTCTTCGTTATTAAATTCTTTGTTATATGAATCTTCAACAATCTTTCTACTTGAAAATTTATCATTCTCAATTTTGTTTTTGAGTTCTTTAGGAGTCATATCACTTGTAATATATATGATATAAAGATTCCACTTTTCATATACAGTTTCTAGCTTAGATTGGTATTTTAATGCTATCTCTTTAGAAATATTCTCCCATCTATTTTCTTCAGAAAGAGAAATACTATCTGTGAATACAAAGAATACAGATATATTTACATTTGCTTTTATTAATTGAAACTGAAAATCAAAATTTTCATATTTCTTTTTTAGTTGCTTATTTACTTCAGCACTATATTCCAAATATTTTTCCATATTCTTCTTTTAGTTTTATAAGTAGTTCATTTTCATTCAATCTATTGAAAGTTCGATATTCATCACTATTTTCAACTAGCATTATATATTTAAGATATTCAAAATGCACAAAATTATATTTATCAAAAATAAATTCCTTAGTTTCAGATTCAGCATTAAATATATCTGAACCTTGACCATCATAGACTGGAATTCCTTTCATATATTTATCTTTGACTACACTTATGCTTGGTAAAACATCACCTCTTTTTACATAATAGTCTTTAATTTTACTTGGTGATTTTTTAGTTTTTATGAATATAGTTCCCTCTACAGAAAGATTATCATAATCGTATAATAGACAATTTGTAATGAAATTATCTCCCAACCAATCACTTTCATTAAAATTAAATATTAATCTTACAATTGATTGAGTTTCAATCAACTCTTCTCGAGTGCAAATTTTGGATTTGATTACATTTATGAAAGTCAAAAATTCTAACCACGTTATATAAACCAACTCATCTTTTAAAGTTGTTAAATCACTTTTATTTAACAAAAGTTTTTCTTTAAAATAATCCTTTATAAAAAGGGGGGTTATTTCACTTTTTATGACATCTAAAGCTGTACGTTTAAGAACAGATTTTACAATAGCGATATCTTCTTCCCCAGATCCAGCATGGAAGTCAAAAATCTTATCGTTTAGAAAAGAGAAATTTGATAAATGTTTAGGAATCATTTCAGGTAAGTCATTACTCTCAACTATTTCAATAAACTTACTGATAGGTACGACATCTATTTGACCATTGGCAAAATCCGTTATCGTAGATGATTGGATACCAATAATATTAATTACACCATTGTTTAATCTTAAAATTCCACCACCAGAAAAACCTAGAATATCTTCATGATTTAAATTTCCAAAATTTGTTTCCAGTCTTAAATACTTATTATTAGTATCAGTTATTTTGCGATTAATTTGATGATTAGTATATCTGTCATTTCTATTATCATTAATTTTACCAGGAAACCCGCAAAGGAAGGACTCGTTGAAAGTAGTACATACTTCATCAATAAAAATCTGATTGAACCCTAGATTCTCATCTAATATTAATATAGCAGCATCAGCAGTCTCATGTTCAAAATAATTTGTGCCTTTATTAATTAATACATCTATACCATTATTTTGAGTATCTGACATTGAGTATTTAATCGTGCTTACTAATTTTTCAGTATTTTGTCCATTGTCATTTGGAACCTTTTTATAAAATACATGTTTTGCTGAAAGTATATATGTTTTAGATTCGTCCAAGGGTTGAAATAAAACTCCACTACCAGTACCTAGTATTACTGTATATTTTTTTAAATCATTTACGTCCATCAAAACTCATTTTGCATTTTAGATCTAAAGCCCGAATAATCTTTCCAATCTTGTTCTGAAAAGATTGCATCTTTTAAATCGTAGTTGAAATAGATAAATGCATTAGGATTATTATTGATAATTCTTGCTATTGTTCTTTTATTGGGTAATCCGTGTTTAGTTGCATTTGAACTTATTAGATAATTACTTGTTTTTACAATTTCCAAAAGTTCTTTATTGGTATTGTACATACTTCCATGATGTGATATTTTCATTAATTCCGCATTTAATGGATTACCTTTGTTGTAATCAAAATGGTCTAAACCTTCGATTATTACTGAGGGATGAGCATCTGCTAAGAAAAGAAAGCTTTTATCTTCGTACTCCATTATAAAAGCTATAGAACTTCCATTGGCAATACTTGTATCTTCCTTGAATTCAAAATCATCCAGATTTTCTTCGATGATAAAACCTTTTAAAGAAGTTTCAAAATCATATTCACCACCACTTGTAAAATAATCTTTTTGTTTTTCATATAACTTTAAAAGTTTATCAAGCTTATCGTTGTTGGGCGATAAAATTTTGAACTTTAAGCCAAACAGATCATATTCTGACCCTTGTTGAATAACTTGACCATCCCATAAATTGTTATCTCTAAGATAATTTTCAAATTTTATCCCTTGTTTAGGACTTGTATGAAAATCATCTACACCGTCAACTATTTCAATATCTAAATCTGGATTTTCTTCGCTTTCAAACTTTTTTGCTATTTCCTTTCCTGAGTTAAACCATACCTTTTTAATAAGACTAGAAGCTTCTTTATCTTTATTGATCCATCGTAAAATTCCGCCAATATGATCATCATCAAAATGGGTTAAAACAAGAAGATCAATGCTTTGCTTATTTTTTCGAATGTTCTCAATTACTGAATACAAATCGCCTTTTACGTTTGATGTACTATTATAAGTGTTCCCAACGCCTCCGTCAATAAGAATGTTTCTTATTATATCATTTTCGAGAAATGAAATCCATATGGAATCACCGTTGTCTGCTTTTAAAAACTTTACAATCATCTTAAAATATTATCAATTTTCTAGATCATCAATTCCTCCCTATTAGAATAGTGTTACTTCTGATCTTCATACCACATTAGAATGCTAAAACGAACTATAAGACTACTATTTTTATCCGCTTCTTATACTTTGTTATATCTACAACGATTCTTCAATGGTTAGAATCTGCGGTAAAATGGAAGGAGGAGTGCGTGTAAATCTTCTCTACACAAATGTTCTCATGAGTTTCTTGTTTGATAGAGGATATTTCCTATATCAATATAGCGTCGTAGTATCATTTCGTTTTATGGTTATCTTCCAAAAATACGAAAAACTTTGTTGAATTAAAATAGGTTTTTCTTCTTACGTTGTGGTATTACAACTTAAAAACCGTTTTGACTGAAGGAATAAAAAACCACCAACTTAAGCTGGTGGTTTATTCATTTATAAGTTTGAAAAATTGTTCAAGTGTAATTTTTCTTGCAGAACAAATTCGATATAGAGTTTCAACGGGAATTCTGTAGGTTGTATCACCTTTAATTTTCCTAATCGTACTTTCTTCTACATCATGAATTTTAGCAAACGAGTTCTGTGACTTGTTTTCATTAAGCCAGGGGATTAACCATTGTTTGGTTATATAAGAACATATTTTCTCGTTTATGTCAGTCATATAACAAAAGAAATATATTGTTTTTAAAATTTTACGGCCGAACGGCCGTGATTGAAATAATTTTATTATATTTGAAACAAATTACTTATAAAGGTAATTTTGCAATACTTCAAATTATAATATTCGAAGCTATTGCTTAGATTCTCGACTAGAAAACTGGTAATTTTTATGTGTACGAGAAGATAAGTAAATTAGCTCACGACCGCGGCGTGGGCTCACTTATCGTACACGGGTATACCAGTGCCTCTAGTCTGTAAGTTGAGTTCCACGCCTTTTTTATGGGGTGTTGGTAAGGGTGGGTGTTTTAGAGGAGGTAAGTTCAGCGTACGGATCAAAGCAGTTTCTTCTAGTAATACTAAGTTTAAAAACATTCGTCTTATGAAAAGAACAAACACCTTGCCTCGCAAAATCACAGACCTCCAGCTGTACGAACTTTTGAAAGATGGTGATCCCGTTTCCATAAAGCATATTGATGCACGCTACCGAAGACTCCTCTTCTGGATCGGAAGACAAAAACTACAGGATGATTTCGTTCTGGAAACCCTCGTTCAAGACGTCTATCTCAAACTTTGGCTCAACCGAGATGCTATAGAATCCCCCTTTCACATGGTCTGCTTTCTACGCTTTGTCTTGAAAAGAGAATGCATCACCTACTACGCGGCTCCCAAAAACAAATTCGCACGCTTGCAATATTCCCTCGAAGGCTTTGATAACTACCAAAGCTACCTTGCGGGGTACGACCCAGCACACGACACCGAAAACCTTCTCAATCACGAAACCGAACAAACAAGATTGGACGAAGTGATGAAACTGCTAAGCCTACTAACACCCAAAAGAAAACGCCTTATAGAGCTTTGCTTAGAATACGGCTTCCATTATAAAGCAATCGCCACAGCCATGGGAAGCAGCGTAACAAGCATAAGCAACGAAGTCTCCAAAGCAATTGACGACCTACGAAAAATCATTAAAGGAAGTTCTTACAATCAAGTTCAAGAAAAAACAGCCACCACCATAGTAGAACAATCAGAAAAGCTAACGGACCAACAAACGGAAATCATACGAAGAAGAATGGAGCAAAAAACTTCCTTTGCCGTGATCGCCCAAGAACTCAAACTCCCCGAAAAAGAAGTACATCGCGAATTTATTGTCGCTTACCAATTCATCCAAAAACAAAACCAACCCCAAACACACTACTAACATGGAAAAAACACGAGTATTTAATGGATACGAATTAGACTTGAGACCAACAGACATGAGGCATCAGACTTTGATTCATTGTAAAATGTATCATATATTTTGAAGCGTTTTGTTCAACTTGAGCCAAACAAACACGAGACTTTAAACCCGAAATAGAGGTTAGAAATTAGAAATTAGACGTTAGACTCGAGACCAACAGACACCAGACTTTAAACCTTAAACGTCAAACAAAAAACGAACATAAAATGGTATCGACAAAAGACCCCCAACCCCTAAAGGGGAACTCTCCAAACTCACGTGAAAGAGATTTCTCACTTTGCTTCACTCCATTCGAAATGACAATCGGGAATTTAAAACAAAAAACGGCATTAAACCGACCTAGGAGTTTGAAGCGTTAAAAAATTTGCAACAATTTTCGTTAAAAAACTTCTACTGTTTGAACAAGCGAAAGAAAAAGCGTAGGCGTGAGTTTTAGAAGTTTTAGAAAATTATTGAAAATTTTAGCTTCAAAATCCAAGTCTTGATCTTTTGTAACTTTTGCATCAAGGCAAAAGTTAAA